>JAGASD010000006.1 GCA_017621885.1 Clostridia bacterium
TAGGTTGCAGTATTGTACCCGTTTGCGTTATCCTTATGTTTAATTGCAATTACGTTACCTGAATAATCGTACGTATATTTTACACCGTCGTTGTTACCGTAAACAGATTCAGACAAGCCGCCGTTGTTGGCAATGTACGTATTAGTACTCAACGCAACGCTACCGACTTTGGTGTTAAGAACGTTACCGAATTCATCATATTCAAAGCTGTACTTTTCGTTGTATAAAACATTTTCCTTATAACCGAATGTAATATCCTTTAATCTGTTATCAACGTAACTGTACGCAACACTTGTGTCTTGCGCTGAAACACGGCTTAGCTTGCTGAACTTATTATCCGTATATGTGTTAGTAGTAACAAGATTATTAGGGCTGGTGGTTGTTAAAAGAGTACCTGTTTTATTATCATAAGTATACTGAGTACGGTAACCGTTCTGGTCAAAATCACTCTCTATATATGCCCTTGCGGATATACCATCCGCAGCATCACTTAAATTCACAGACGTTTTTATGCTGTAATTCCCTGCCGGATTGGTAGTTTCCGTAGCAAGGACCTGACCCATCGTATTATACGTATACTCTGTTTTAACTCCCTTAGGTGAAGTAACCTTTGTAAGGTTATGTGTGTCTTCCTGATACTCAAAGGTCGTTTTGTTATAACCTGCATCGTAATACTCGGTAAGATTATCCTCTCCGTCGTAGGTCATATTATTCTTCTGCTCAGCGTTTGCGCTGACGGAAACAAGGTTGCCTTCCTTGTCATAAACATACGATTGTGCAACGTCCTTTATGAGCTGAATGTGGTCAAAATATGCATAGTTTGCCTGCAGGTTGTACCTTGGCATTATTTCAATACTTGTGGGGGTGTAGGTGCATTCGTCACCGGCTTCTTTCTCATATTTCAGCACAATGGGGGTTGAGGCATACTGCCAGCTGGCAATGGTTGTATTGAATTTTACAGGGGTTTTATCCTGTGGTACGTTTGTTTCTATATTGCCGTTTTCATCGGTTTTTGTGTAATACACCGTTACGGCAATTTCAAACTTGGAATCCTCAACAAGCTCAAGGGTCTTGTCGTCTTCTTTATCAGCGCTTTCTAAAATTTCTCTAAGTTCATCATCCGTCGGTTCTTCACCGTCTATTTCATAATGGCTGTGGTACGTGGAATTAACCGCATACGCTGCCGCCCAACCGCTGAGAATATACGTATCGTTCGGGTTGCCCTGAACGGGGATTGACTGTGAAAAGCCCTTGTATGCCTCCGGGTAACCTGAAATGATAAGGCTTTTTGCTCCGTCCTTGTGTGCAGCCGACGTAACACCCGTAAGAACCGTGCCAGATGAATTGGTTGCATAATCAGCCGTGCCTCTTTTTGCCCAGCCTACTGGAAGACCATCACTTTCAGCTTCAAAGCTTGAATTCAGAAGAAGGTTTACCGCGTTTGGTGTTGTACCTTCTTCTACCTGCGTGCCGTCAAAATACACGTAGCCGTTGGCGTTACGAAGGCACATATACACCGTAAGGTTGGTTGTATCCTCTGGCACCTGAACCGTTGCAGTAAGCCTGCGCCATCCGTTATTTATACTTGTTTCTGTTGTTCCCGTAAGAACCTGCGAATATCCTGTTTCGTTTTCTGTACCGCCCGTTGCACTTATCTGCAAATATGCACCCTCAAGGCCACCGACACCGATGGGAGAAACGTTTGTTGTTTTAACGAATGCGGAGAAGGTGTAATATTTACCTTCTGTAAAGCCTGTAACGGCTTGTCCGTAGTTGCTGTTAGCTGCGGTTTCATCAAGATGTGAGTTAGCTATTGCAAGGGTGTAATGACCTACATAAGGCGTGCCCGTAGAGGTATAGTGGGCGGTGGACATACCGGTTGTGCTGTTCTTTGCCCAATATGTATCACTTTCGGTGTTACCCGTTTTAATCATATTACGGGTATTTTTACCAAGGCTTGCAGCATCGGTTATTTTATTCTCGCTACCCTCTTTGTTTTGGTAATTATATGCACCTGCGCCAACCTCAGCGCCGTTACCGTAGGACACCTGCTGTGATACCGTTCTTCCTAAGTTGTCAAACTGCAGGGTGGTTACAATGTCGTCATATTTGTTGTTTGTAGTGTCATCGGTTTCATCATAAATTATGCCGTCAACACCGCCCGAGCGTATAACGGTGGTGTTGTATTTTGTTCGGTCAAAGGTTACAACCTGACCCGGAACGTAATTGGTGTAATTCGGATAAACCGCAGTTGCGGCAAATTCCTTTACCTTTTTTACTCTGTAACCCGTTTGACTTGATGTGTAGTCAAAATTAACACCGACTCTGTCACTTGACCATACGTAGTTTATCAAAGAAATTTCGGTATCTGTTTCACCCGTTGATTTCTTTATATCTTCATATTTTATGTACGTAAGCGTTCCGTCATAGTATTCAACAGAATTCAGATAACCGCCTGTTGTGTTAAACGTAATAACTCTGCCCGCGTTATCGGTAATTGTTTTAACGTAATTTGAGTTCGGGTAATAATCAAAGGTGAGGGTGTGACCGGTGCCGTCTTTTATATAGTCAATTTTATCTTTCTCACGGGTACCGTCACCGTTGGTATCCTTAAAATATATATTAATGATGTTTCCGTTGGCATCCTTCATATATCCAAGGTTACCTTTGGCATTAAAGTACCACTCATTATCCTGCTTATCGGTTAATTTGTATGTGTAAGTGCTTGTTGCTTCGGGGTCAAGGGTAAGACCTAAGCCGTCTTCATCCTCGTAGGTGATAATCTCGTTATCATTATCATCCTTTTTGGTGACCTTCTGAATGTAATGCTCCGTGCCGTCACCGTCGGTGTAAACGTATGGGTATTGCTCAGCAGAATCACCCGTCAAGCCGTATTCAGTTGAAGGTAACAGTGTTTCCTGAATGTTAAGCTTCCAGCCTCTGCCGGGGGTTGTTAAATATGACCCGTTTTTACCGCTTACGTAAACATCCCTTGCCGCGTATGAGTTATATACAAGGCTGAGGCTTACGGGCATTATTTCACTTACTGTTGAAGCAACGGGAATCTGATAAACAAGGTTACCGCTATAATCATTAACGTTACCCACGCCGCAGGAATCTTTAGAAAAGCTCGAATAACTCCAATAGCCCTCAAGACCCTTGTTGTTGCGGTAGGTGACGCTGACTGTGGGATAAACAACCTCGCTGATATTGAACTCTGCGGAAATTATCTGGGCTCTGCCGACCTTTGTTTCATCAAGGCCTTTAAGCATAATACCGTAATTATTCGCACCTTCAAACCAACCTTTTGCCGCACGGGTTATATCAAAGCTGTAGAAAGCACCGATACCGTGAGTTAATTCAGCGTAATCAAGGGCTACGCTGTTAAAGGCAGGCTGATTATTCCATGTGGGAGCGCCTGTTGTTGTATGGTTCCAGTTTTCAGTTACCTGATGGGCGGAAATATATCTTTTTTCGCTACCGGCATCAATACTCATCTGATAAATATTAAGCGCTACATTCTGAATTACACAGCATTCATCAGGTAAGTCCGGTAAATCAAATTTAATAAAGGCACGTGTTTTTCCTAAGGTGCTGTGCCCTGCATAGAGGTAATAGTCAAGGGGGAATCTTGTGTTCGGCTTACTTGCATCAACATAGCAATCCAAGGTATCTGCTCTGCTGATATCCAACACAATTGTGGGGTCAATGATAACGGGGTAAACTCGCGCTTTATTGTTAAGCCAATTTTTATCTGCCGTTACGGTCAGAGTGTATTTATCACCGTCGGGAGTCAGCTCCATTGAAACTGCATCTGAGTAAGCACCCGCAGAGTCTAGCATATACGGTGCGGTAATAACCGACTGCGCTTGCGTAAACGTACTGTCTTTATACAATACTACGGAGCCGTCTGATTCTTTTCGTGGGTAAAGGTTACCCAAATCCATTGTGAACTCGAAAATATTTTTATTCTGCTTTTCGTTCAAAACAATGCTTTCTTTAAGAACATTGCTTGAAAGCTCATATTCAAGGCTTACTTTATCAAAAACATTTTCATATTTAACCGCGCCCTTTTGGTCTTCTACCTTGAGGGCGTTTGTTTTAATTTCTTCCCTGTTTTCGGGTTCCGATGTTTGTGAAAAAGTGCTGATTTCTGCAGAAGAAGTAATATTTGCGCTTACAAGCTCAGCATCTGTTGAAATGCTGCCCGCAGAATTTTTCAGACCGCTCTGTTCAGCCTTAGGTGCAAAGGCTATTGTTGTATCGCCAACAGCAATGCTGATTTCATTATTCGCGTTTTTAGAAAGCTCCGCGGGGAGTTTTACGGGAATATCCGATGAAACCGGTTCATACACAGAAGCTGATGTGAGCGAACGCTGTGCGGATTGTTTTTCTTCAAAATTAAAATCATATTCAACCCATTCCTCACCATTACGGTAATGCACGGGCGTTGAGTATCTTGATGCGATATATGAACCGTCTGACTGACGGAAATATTTCGTGTATTCATCACGAAGCTCGGTTATTTCATTAAGAACTTCAACCTCAGAGGATTCCTCCTCAGTTTCGGTATCAGTAACAATATCTGTGTTTTCTACAGTCTGCTCATGCGTTTCTTCAACTGCTTCTGCATTCTGCAACTCCATTGCAAAAACGGGATTCGCTGCAGAAAACACGCTGAAAAACATAACTGTTGCAAGAAATACCGAAAGTATTTTTATTGCTTTTTTCATACTGTACCTCCTTGATTTTTGCTATCTGTTGTCGGGATTTTATATTTCTTTAAAGATTACAGTACATCGGAATCACAACCCTTTACGGAAATTAAATAACATTTTGAATTTTTACTTCCATTTATATATGTCGAAATATTGAAAACATTTCATATATTTTTTCGGGAAATTTTATACTTTGTAACAATAAACAAAAAGAGTTGCCGCAAATTGGCAACTCTTTACAAATCCCATTTATAATTACAATTATTGTTTTTTATTTTGCTTTTTAAAGATAAGCAGGCAAAAAACGAGTGACATTACTGTTGCGGTGGTCCAGCCAATGGGCCACGAATACCATATACCCTGATATCCGTAATTGGGGGCAAATGCAAACGCAAGCAGCACGCGCAAAATCAAATCACTAAAGGTTGCAACCATAAAGAGCTTCATTGAACCTGTTCCGCGCAAAACGCCGTCCCCCACTAATTTAATACCAATGAAGCAGTAAAACGGTGCAACCGTTTTCAAAAATGAAGTGCCCGAAGAAAGTGCAAGCTCACTCGCCTCACCTTCCATAAACACGTTAATAAGCTGACGATTAAAAAACATATATGCAACTGCAAAAACACAGCCGGTAACAACCACCATCAACGAGCCATATTTAAAGCCCTGCTTTATCCTTTTTGTTTTACCTGCGCCGAGATTCTGTGCGGTAAAGCTTGAAACACCGTTACCGAAGGTACAAAGGCAATTCAAGGTGAAGGTGTTGAGCTTAATAGCTGCCGAATATCCTGCAACAACAGATGAACCGAAGCCGTTAATCAGCTTTTGAATAAACACGTTACCTACAGAAACAAAGCTTTGCTGAAGAATACTTGGAATTGAAATTGCCGCAATACGTTTTAATATATTAAATGAAAACAACTCGGGTTTTCTGTCACATTCAAGCTTTTTCAAATGTCTGAATAACGTCACAACAGAAAGCAAGCCCGCTATTCCCTGAGCTATAAAAGTTGCCCACGCCACACCTGCAACCCCCATATTAAAATGAGCCACAAGAATATAATCAAGAACAACATTAAAAACAGAAGAAAAAATAAGAAAATACAGTGATGTTTTTGAATCGCCCAAAGAATTGAAAACACCGTTTGCAATATTATAAATAAAAAGGAAAATGAAGCCGCCCACATATATTTCAAGATACAAGGCAGATTCCGTAAATATATTTAGCGGTGTATCAACCATTTGCATCAATACAGGAGAAAGAACGATACCTATCAAGGTAAGCAGTCCGCCTGTAACCAGACTTGCAATGACAGAGGTTGATGCCGCAGTACGTACTTTTTTGTATTCCCCTGCACCAAAATAACGGGATATAACAACACTGCACCCGATATTACAACCAATGGCAACTGCATTAAAAACATTAGTAATAGGATACGATGCACCAACCGCCGCCAAAGCATCCTCTCCCGCAAATCTGCCCGCAATCAGACTGTCGGCAATGCTGTACATCTGCTGGAAAAGAACGCTTATAAACAACGGGATTGTAAAATTCAAAAGAACCTTACTTGTTTTTCCTTTAGTTAAATCATAGACCATTTTAATTCTATATCTCCTAAAATTTCAATATATTATTATAGTTGTTTTTTTAAAAAAGTAAAGATCGGAGGTAAGAATTTGCAAAACTTTTTAAACTCTGTCAGCGGTGTTATATGGGGATTGCCGATGCTTATTTTCTTTATTTTCACGGCAATCAGGCTTACCGTAAAAGGAAAATTTTTTCAATTTAAAAATCTAAGATTTATTTTTAATGAAACGTTAGGTAAAATTTTTATAAAAAGTAAGAAAGACAGTATCTCCGATTTCTCTGTTTATTGCTCTGTGCTTGGCGCCTGCATAGGCACCGGAAATATTGTGGGTGTGGCAACAGCAATTTATTCAGGCGGTCCGGGCACTGTATTCTGGATGATTCTGTCAGCAGCTTTTTCTATGATGACAGCTTACGGTGAAAACTATCTTGGTATACTTTATAAAAGAAAAGACCGCTACGGAAATATTTCCGGCGGTGCTTTTTCTTACATAGCAAACGGCTTGAATATGAAAGCATTAGCAAAAATATATGCTTTTTTAAGCCTTATGTCTGTAATGGGTATGGGAAATATGGCGCAGAGCAACTCTATTTCCGACTCTCTGAAAAGCAGTTTCGATGTCCCGACGTTAATTACCGGAATAATCGTTGCCGTTTTATGCCTCGTTGTTGTAAACGGCGGATTCAAAGTCATTGCAAAGCTCCAGACAATTATTGTACCCATTATGACTGTTATGTTTTTCGCGCTTTCCGTAATGGTTATTATAAAATTCAAACAAAACATACTACCTTGCATTATTACCATTTGTAAAGAGGCCTTTTCTCTTAAATCCATCCGAGGCTTCGGCATATATAAAGCAGCTAAATTCGGAATATCACGAGGAGTTTTTTCTAACGAGGCAGGGCTCGGCTCTTCAACAATCATACACTCACAATCAAACGATTCAGACGGAATGAACCAAGGACTTTGGGCTATGGTTGAGGTTTTTACAGACACGGTTGTGATGTGCTCTGTAACAGCAATCGTTTTACTTGTGAGCACAAATTATAACGAGAATAATTTATACGGTGCTGAATTGTCAGCATTTTCATATTCATTAATCGGGGAATTCGGTAAAAAAGGTATCGGTTTATTAACTGCAATTTTTGCTTTCAGCTCCCTTTCAAGCTGTTGCTTTTACGGTGAAAAAAGCTTTGAATATGCGTTCAACAAAAAAAGCTTACCGATTTATAAATGCTTGTATGTAATACTTTCATTCACGGGCTGCACAAAATCCCCGGAGCTTATATGGTCCTTTGCGGATATTTGCAACGGTCTTATGGCTATACCGAATCTGTTTGCGTTAAACATGCTTATTAAAGAAATAGAATTTCCTGTCAAAAGAAATTTTAAAAAAAGCGGGATAACTACCGTAAAAAGCTAAAACATCCTCAATGGGAATATCAGTATTTATGGTGCAAAAAGCATAATCAGCCATTGGAATACACTTACTTATAAAGATTCACTTTATGACATCCCCTTCAATATATGTTTTACCGCAGGCTATAAATTTTTACACCAAAAATGAAAAATAAAAACGCTAAAAAAGCAACCGAATCTCCCGTTTAACAACGATTACAATAAATGGTAATATAAATCATCTTTTTTCGGAGGGTTTATTATGAAAAAAATCATTGTTCCGCTTTTAGTAATTGTAATAACAGTTTCACTGCTTTTATTTTCAGGCTGTAACAGCAACAACGAAACAGAAACAACAACTGCTGCTCCGACAACTCAGAAAATCCCGGGCAAATATGCCGGCAGTAAGTATCTCGGCTCCTGGTACAACGCAGATGCAAACGAAACCTTTGTTTGCACACTTAATGATAACGGAACAGCCGTTTTTAAAGAAGATAAAAATGCCACTTGGACAGAAACTGCCACAGGAATAACAATCACCTCGACAGCAGACGGAGCTAAATCCACTATGGAAGGTTATTTCGTAATAGCCGGTGAAGGCTACGTTGCAAGGGCAACCGAGGCGAACATGCATTACCTGGACGAAGGCGGTACACTTCAGCTTGAAATAATGTTAACTGAGAATACCTGTGTTGACTGTGTGAAGAAATAAAAACAAAAACCACACTTTACAGAAAAGTGTGGTTTTAAACTTGGAGCGGATGACGAGGCTCGAACTCGCTACCTCCACCTTGGCAAGGTGGCGCTCTACCGGATGAGCTACATCCGCATATTACGGGTAACAGTGTTACCCGTGGTGCCTCCGGTCGGAATCGAACCAACGACACGAGGATTTTCAGTCCTCTGCTCTACCAACTGAGCTACAGAGGCATACATCAATTGAATGCTCAAATAATATACACTACTTAACACTATTTGTCAATAGCAACCGAATATAAAATTAAAGATTTTTCACTTTTTTATTATAAAAGCTCTTGACAAATCATAGTCTATTTAATATAATTCTAATGTTGTCAATTGAGGACCATTAGCTCAGTTGGTTAGAGCAACCGGCTCATAACCGGTTGGTCCGGGGTTCGAGTCCCTGATGGTCCACCAAAAAAGAGTAGTTTGTACTACTCTTTTTATTTTTTTGTTCTTTTACGGGGACTCGAACCCCTCTCGGCGAAGCCGAACATAATCGGGTCAACGAGCGAAGCGAGTGCAAAGGGCGTAGCCCTTTGAGTCCCTGATGGTCCACCAAAAAATTCCGTACGCGAAAGTGTGCGGAATTTTTACTTATTCACTCTTCACTAAACAACTTTTATGTACGGAATTTTCTGGTAAGAAGTAAGAGTGAATAGCGAAGATGTATTCTCTCTTGCCTAGCAATATTTCATTAAAACACAACACAAAAACCGGAGCAGCACTCACTACTCCGGTTTTTATATCACCCTAATACATCAATCTCATAAAAATCACTTGGATATCTTCCGAACAGGTCTTTTGTACCACTTTGATTAACAACAAAAATTCTTTCACTTTTACTTAAAACCGCAACCTTAATTTTATCAATTGTGTTGCTTGTAAATTGACTTTTTGCTCTCCTGTAAAGCGGATGCTTAGCTTTAAAAGCCTCGGGAATCTGCAATGCCGATGAGCAAGAAAGCAAATCACAATGGAGCTTTTCAATTAAAATATCTTTATCACATTTATCAAAGAAAAACTCATAGACCTTTAATGCGTAAGCGGACAAATTCATTTTGTTGCCGTCGACGAAGTTACCGAAATCATAAAAAAGCTTAAAAGGTTCAAAACCGACTTCATCAATCAGATATTCAAGAGTCAACAAGAACCTTCCGCTGTTATATAGCCTTTCAAGAGCGTCCTCGCACTTTTTGAGGGATTTTATTTCATTTTCGCTCAGCCAAGGTGTTTTTGTTACCTCATAGGGTGGTTCATCAGTATATTCACAAGGGTATTTTTCGCTTTCCTCACGCATATCCGCACCGTACAAGAGCTTTAAAAAGCCCATCTGAAGCATATGAGCTTTAAGAAAGTAACCGATATTAAAGCTTCTTTCAAAGCTTTTTAAATCCTCACCGGTAAGCCCTGCTATAAGATCAATATGTATATGCATATTGTTAAACGAAACAAGTCTTTTGATATTTTTGATAAGCTTTTCGGTATTCGTTTTTCTGTTTATAGTTTTCAGCGTTTCTTCATTAAAAGACTGCATACCGATTTCAAGCTGAAAAAGTCCTTTGGGTGCTTTTTCAAGCAAGCTGAAAGTATCTTCAATTAAAATATCACCGGCTATTTCAAAATGGAAGCAAACACCGTCAGGAATATTTATTTTATGATTATCAATAATAAACGATATTATTTCATTTGCTCTGGTCGCATTTGCATTAAAGGTACGGTCAACAAATTTAACTGTCTTTGTGCCTGAATTTGCAAGCTTTATTATAGAATCTTTAACGTAATCAATATCAAAAAATCTTAGTGGTGAGCATCTGCCCGAAAGACAAAAAGCACATCTGTAAGGACATCCTCTGCTTGTTTCAAGATATGTAATTCTGCCGTTAAGATTTTCAAAGTATTTGCTTGAATAAGGGCACGGCGGTGTACCGTTGCATTCCTTTTCCGGAATTGAAGCAATCTCATTATTACTGCGGTAGCTAAGACCGTCAACATTTGAAAAATCTCCGTTTTCAAAAATTGTGTCAAGCAACAAAGGAAAGCTTTCTTCCCCCTCGCCGCTTAAAACAAAATCCACAAAAGTATAATTCTCAAGAACATTTTCTGCTCTGTAAGAAACCTCGGGACCGCCAAGGATTACAGGTACATTCAATCTGCTTTTTATTATTTTACAAAGCTCAAGAGTTTTCGTTATATTCCATATATAACAAGAAATACCGACTGCAAATGGCTTTTGTTCAATAATTTTTTCTGCAAATTCATTAACATCCTTATTTATGGTGCTTTCCATAACACAAGTTTCAAACTCATTAACGGAATATGCATCAACACCTGCCGCAAGGCACCAGGGCGACAAGGATGCGTGAATATATTTTGAATTAAGACAAGCTATTACAATCTTCATGCTCTCCCCCCTTGAATTTTTTATATTTTAACACAAACATCGGTCAAATTAAACAATTATTTAAATAAATCTTTTAATTCAATTTTAATTATGCTATACTCATATTAATGGAGTGATTATATGAAAAAATCATTATTTAAAATAATTATATGTGTGCTTACACTTTGTCTCTTAACATCCTGCGATACATCAAAGGTTTTAAGAACAAAAGAGCTTTCAAGCAAATTAACGCAAACAACCGTTGTTACGGAGTCAAATATTCTTCAGCAGAAGGATTACGGGATTTTTTTCAACAATTTCAAAAGCTCCTTTACCGTACCCGGACTTTTTGAGGGTGTTATACCCCAGGGTATAGGCTACGATGAAACCAACAACGTTTTTCTTATTACAGGTTACTTTGAAGATGAAGCGCTACCATCTATGATTATGAGTGTTGACGCTACAAGCGGAAAGCTTAAAAGCTACCATACCTTAAAAAACACCGAAGGTAAAGATTTTTACGGTCACGTTGGCGGCATTGCCGTTTCTCAGAACACTGTTTATGTTGTAAATTCAGGCGAATGCTACACAATGCCGTTAACCGACACAACAATCGGAGGTAACGCCCCTCTGCAGTTTAAAGGCAAGTTCAAATTAAATACACAAGGGTCTTTTGCCTGCATTCACAACAACATTTTGTGGGTTGGTGACTTCCTCCAAAGCGATGAAGAAGAAAGAGAAAAAATAACCAACATCACAACCCTGCCCACCGGCGAAACCTTCTACGCTTATTGCGAGGGCTATGTTTTGCTGGATGGTTTACCTTCTGTTGACAATATCAACAAAGAATCAACCGGCTATATTCCCGATTATTTAATTGCAATACCTGAGCAGGTACAAGGACTTGCTTTTACCAAAACAGACAAGTTAATTTTCAGCACAAGCTACGGAAGAAAGAATAATTCATCTCTTTTGGTTTTTGAGGATGTGCTTACCACAGAAAAAATCGGCACAAAAGACATTGACGGAAAGCAGGTGGATTTATACGCTTGCAGCAACAATATGCTTGTATCAACAATTGAAGCGCCGCCTATGTCGGAGGGTCTTACCGAAACACCGGACGGAATTTATTTATTATTTGAATCAGGTGCGGCAAAATACAGAAACGGCGGCGGTAAATACCCCGTTGATACTCTTTTCGTAACAACAATAGAATAAAAAAGGATAACTCCCGCGGTCAATTGACTGCGGGAATTATTTTTTAAAGGCTTATAAACTTTTTCAATTTGAATGAGTATATATATTTTTCACTGACATCTATGCCCTCACAAAGTTTTAATGCCTCTGTATAAATTGCTATCTGCGGACCGTAAATCTCCTTGAAAACATTTTCATCAGTAATATTATCACTTTTGTAATCGATAATAATACCTTTTCCGTTTTCAATAAAAGCACAGTCAAATTTACCTTGAACAACAATGCTTTCGTTGCTTATATTCTCGTTAATTTCTCTGTAAATATCCCCTGATTTTTTGAAATATGAAAACTCGTACTCTTTATAAACCTTCTCTGCACGAAGCAATCGCTGACCTACAGAGGAATTAAAAAAGCATTTAATTGCATCAGCATCAAGAACGCTGATTTCATCCTCCGTCATTCCGCAATCCTTCAAAAGCCTTTGTTTTTCTGATTCAATATCTCTACAGGCATTTTTAAAATCGCACAACTCAAGGAATTTATGAATTGCCGTGCCCCTGTCAGCGGCACTGAAGCCTTCAGAAATAAAATGGGGTTTACTTTTAGCAAAATATTCCTTAGTTGCCCTTGTTTTCTCGGTTGATGATGCAGTTATTTTTGCAAGAATGCCTGAACAATCGTAACTGTATTTATAATTTATACGCTCATTAATTGTATTTAGCAATGCCTCATCAACCGGCGCAGAAATCTCAGCAACATCATCAACAGCTTCATCATCGGTTTCATCATATTCAATAAAGGCAGTATCAACATTAAAGCCACATTCTTTAAAATCAATGCCTTTATACGGTGAAATATCCCTTACAATGCCGCAATCCTCGTGCGATGCGAAACAAGAAAGAACCCATTCACACATACTGCCCGACCTGTAAACTGCGTATGGATGAATTCTGCCTTCACCGTTCAAAGAAAGCAGATTATTCAAACCGATACGTTTACCGCAGGCCTTCCCGTTAATCGTACAAATAAACGTCAGATGCTCTTTTGCCCTTGTCATTGCAACGTAAAGCACCCTCAACTCCTCCGAAGCACTTGAAAACAAAATTGATTTTTCGGTTGCAACAGATGAAAGAGTATGATATCTTGTGAACCTCTCATCATCACGGATTTTCAAGCCGATAGCAGTTTCTCTTGACAGAGTAAGCGAATTATAACTATCCTGCTTATTGAAGCCTTTTGAAAGATCGGCAATTATAACGTAAGGAAATTCAAGTCCCTTGCTTTTATGTATTGACATAAACTGAACACCATCAGACATACCGTCGACACCGCTGCTGCGTAAAGCCTCGTTATCAGCCATATTGTCGATATAGCGAACGAACGCACCAAGTCCTTGTTTTCCGTTATCGGTGAATTTTTCTGAAATGTTTACGAAGGTGCGAATGTTCGAAGCTCTTTGAGCACCGTCACTTACTGCAAGATAAATATCGGAAATTGCCGTATCATCAACAATAAATCTTACAAATTCATCAATAGGCAGTGATGCGGATATATTTCTGTAAACTCTGAGCTTTTCAAGAAAGCCCTTTGCTTTTATTGAGCTTTCGGCAAATCTTTCAAGGCAGACGTAAAAATCGGCATATCTGTCAATCATTCGTATTTCTGCCAATTCATCGGCTGTAAATCCGAAAAGCGGCGATTGTAAAACTGCAATCAGCGGAATATCCTCCAACGGGTTGTTGATTACTTTAATTAAAGAAATGAGCAACTGAATCTCTTTTGATTTACTAATATCACAATCAAGAACAGCCGATGTAGGTATCCCCTTTTCTTTTATTGCATCTGTGTAAACATCAATTTTATTTTTTGTGCTTCTCAAAAGAACACAAAAATCAGAGGGACGCACCGCTCTTTCTCCATCACGTGTTGTAATGGTTACTTTTGAATTCAAAACACGTTCAATGTAATCGGCAATCGTCTGTGCTTCAAGCTTCACAGCCTCTGCTGCTGATTGGGACTGTGCATCAATACAAATAATTTCTGCATCGGGGGTATTTTTTTCGGGATAATAATCTGCACCGAAAGAAAGCTTTTCCCGCTCGTTATAATCTATTTCACCCACGGTTTCACTCATAAGCCTTGAAAACACGAAGTTAACCGCTTCATCAATACCTTCCCTGCTTCTGAAATTCTTATCAAGTGTAATCTGAGAAGGCTTTTTCGAGCCGTCGTAATCACTGAGACTGCGTCTTAATTCCATGAAAAGCTCAGGACTTGCAAGACGGAAACGATAAATACTCTGTTTAACGTCACCCACACAGTACAAATTACGGCATTCATCGGATAATGCAGTGAATATCATATTCTGTGCCTCGTTAGTATCCTGATATTCATCAATGAGTATCTCTTTATACTTAGAACGCAACTCCTCTGCAAGAGGCGTTAATGACCATTTATCATCATCAAACCTTACAAGCAAATCTATACACTTATGCAGAACATCATCAAAAGCGTAAGTGTTGTTTTCCTTCTTAATTGCATCAAGACAATCACCGAGTCTTTTGACTGCTTCGCAAAGCTTTTTCACAACCGGATAAAGCTTTTTGCAATCTTCTTTGTGCTCCTCAGTTGTGGGTAACGTTCTTTTCAAAAGACCTTCAACATCTTTTTCAAGCTCCGAAAAAACTTCTTTTGCGATTTCTTTTACATTCTCGTCTACCTTTGTATTTCTTGCAGGAAATTTAACAACAAGACCCTCTCTGATAAGACTCACGCAAGCATCCCAGTTTTTGTTTTCAGCAGAGGTTTTCAAAGCAACAAGATTTTCTGCCGAACCCGTGAATCTTTTGAAATAATCTTCCTTGAAATTCCCTGCTTCCTCCATTAAACGCACACATTTGTTAAGTCTCTTAACATAAAAATCACAAAACAAAATTAAATATTTATAAATAATGTCTGCCCACGCCGTTTCATTGGGGATTCTATTCTCATCAAAAGAATCACAAACATTTTTCAGCCAAAATTCGGGACAAGGATACGAACGCGAGTATTTATAAAGACTTTTTATTACATTTCCTAAAAGCTTATCATCACGCTCATTAAGAAACATCGTTGTAAGACTTCTGAAAGCATCATCATTTTCTTCATACAAATCTTCTATAACCTGAGTTAACGCATCATTCACCATCTGCTCTGCATCTTTTTCATCAAGGAGCCTGAAATCGACACCTACACCTGCTGCAGAAAAGTTTTCGCGAACAATTTTAGAGCAGAACGAGTCAATTGTGCAAATATCTGCTGCAGGCAATAGAACCATTTGCCGTCTCAGGTATTCGGAACGCTCACCGCTTTCGTTCACCTCGGCTTTAAGAGCGTCAAAAATTCTGTCACGCATTTCAGTTGCGGCGGCACGGGTGAAGGTAACAACAAGAATTTCCGAAACACTGCAGGGGTTATCGGTATCAGACAGTATGTTTTTAACTCTTTCTGTCAAAACGGTCGTTTTTCCCGATCCCGCGGCAGCAGAAACAAGAACCTGCATACCTCTGGCTTCCACGGCTTTAAGCTGGTTTTCTGTCCACTTTTTACTCATTGTTACTCACCTCCAGCATTCTGATTGCATCACCGTGAGATAGGTTTGTTATTTCATTAACTTCATCGCCTTGCTCATATCCGCATACAGACAGATACGAACAGTATTTACACATTTTACCCTCACCGTTGATACCGCAAGGAACGGGAGCAATTCTGCCCTTGTGCAGACATTCACCCATATTAATAATTTTCTCATCAATAACTCCGGAAAGATTACGAAAATTCTGCAAGCTGTAAAAAGAGCCGCGGGACGAACCGTCTTTTTTATAGCCGACAGGGAAATAATCGGGTATTTCTTCAACACCCATTCCGTTGAAAACAACAGGGCTGTCAAGTACCATTCCGGAAAGCTTACCGCTTACTCGTTTTTGAGCCGCAACGTTTTCAGGTGACGGCGAGCGCTTATCAAGATAATTTGAAACACCGATTCTTGAAGGAAGATAAAGAACACCTGCAGGTATAATATCACCGTAATAATTCTTTCCGTTCTTTTCAAGAGCCATAAGATACAAAACCATCTGTATATTCAGTCCGTCAAAAAGTTCAGAAAGCTTAAACTCTTTTTTACCGGTCTTGTAGTCAACAATTCTGACATATTTAATGCCGTCCTTTTCCAGTAAATCGACTCTGTCAACGGACCCTGTAACCTTAACAGAGCCGTCATCCAGAGGCAGCTCATAGGCAGGCACATCATCACCGCCGATACGTAATTCAAAATCCGTCGGTTCAAATTCACCCACATTAAATTCAGCCTTCAAGCGCTCGATAATCGCCATTGAAATATCAAGAAGTCTGTTAAACAGGAACATAAATCTTTTTGTTTTTTGTACCTCGCCCCCCATTTTTTCTTTAAGATACCGTGACAGAATGTCAGTAATCGTTTCTTTAATTTCTTCATCGGGAGCATTAACAAAAGTTGCTTTAGGATACTTTTTCAGGATTGTTTCCATTACGAGATGAACAATTGTACCGCTCTGCGCAGGGTCAAGCTCTGCAACGCGCAAGGGTTCAGCCTTCAGACCATATCTCATAAAATATGCAAAGGGGCAATTATAAAAGCTTTCGACCTTACTTGCAGAAAGATAAATATTTTCACCAAAAAGTGATTTCGAAACATCAGCATCCTCAAACCCGATTTTTTCATTACCCGATACTCTGTACATTGCACTGAGCTTACCGCGATAGTTTTCAACGTTTGAAAAATATTGTAAAAGTGTTGATTTCACGGAAGAGTTTTCATTAAAGGCTTTGGCAAGCAACGTAAAGGCTGTGTTTTCACTCTCAATAAAATCAATAGGGTTGCATTCATTAAAACGTATAAAATCAATATCCTTTATTGATTTCAAGGCGGTTTCCGCAATCTCGGATTTAACTGCTTTTGCACCCTCTGCATTGGTGGTTTTATACGTAAGATAAAGCTTTTCCGATGCTGCTGTAACCGCACAGTAAGCAATAAAACGTTCTTCTTCAACCGTATCTTCAAACGGCGGACGAATTTCAAGACCTAACGAGGTCAGCAAAACTCTGTCAGAATCTGTAAGAATACCGCTTTTAACGGAAACAAGAGGAAATTCATCTTTATTGACACCGACAAGGAAAACAACCTTCAATTGCTCAGTTCTTATTCTGTCAGCACTGCCCACTTTAACCTCATCAAGACCTTGGGGAATCTCCCCCACATCGCCACTCTCGATTAAAACCTGCGCAAGCTGACTGTAACGGGAAAGAGGAATAAACTTTTCTTCACCGAAAAGCGCCATTGTGTCAAGCATATTCATAAGAATATCCCAACACACACCTTGCCTTTGGGCTTCAACCGGAAAGCCCTCGTCATACAATTCGGTATATAAATCAAAAAGCTTTTCGGGAATTTTTTGTGCAACAAGGAAATTGTATATATTCTCTGTAACGGATTTAGCATCCTTTTCGGAGCAATCCTTCTTCAGCTGTAGTAACGGCAAAATTGCTTTTTTACGGATATTATTAAGAATTTCAAGTCTCTTCAAAGCTTTTTCATCAATATCATAACCGAATCCGTCAGGATGCATTGTAAAATCTTCTGTCCATCTTTTTCCGCTTATTCCCCAGATAAGTGCATACTTTTCAAGCATTGAAACATCAGTTACAGAAATATCGGAAAAGCCGGTTTTAAGATAATTAAATACATTCTCTGAAGTAAAGCCTGCGCTGATACAAGAAAGTACGGATTTTAGATAAATAAAAAGCGGTTCAAAAGACAAGGGTCTTCTGTTATCATCAAACACCGGAACATCAAGACGCTTCAATTCCTCAATCAATTTGTTTTTATACGTTCCGTTTGTACGCTCAATTACTGCAATATCACGGCATCTGTATTCGCCTGAACGAATAAGCTTTTTAATCTGAACGGCAACATACTTACACTCGCTGTCAACGTCATTACACTCGGCAACAACAACGCTTCCGTCAGACGCAACAGCTTCCTCAACATCGGAAAAGAGACATTTTTCAATTTTCAGAATATTACCCGAAAAGGTGTTTTCGCTTTGTTCACAAGGAATTTCGATAACTGTAACGTTGTGCTCCGAAGCAACCGACCTTATCCTGTGCTCAAATTCTTTAATAAATTTAAATGGTGAATTTTTCTTCAAATTAACGTCCGCACAAAGGGTAATATATACATTATCAGCCTGAGAAAGAATAACGTTCAAGCACTCGTATTCCTGCTTTGAAAAATCTCTGAAGCCGTCAATAAACACGGTTTTATTCCTGAACAAGCCCTTTTCACCGGCTATTACGCTGAGTAAATGAACGCTGTCGGTATCATCAAAGTAGCTTTTTTCTACAAGAGCATTGTAAGCATCATTGATTAAGCCTATTTCGGAAAATTTAGTTTTAAGATAACCATCTTTAACGAGCTTCAATTTTTCTTCAATAGCTTCACTGTCAATACAACAATATTTAAGCTCTTTGCAAAAATCCACCAAAGGAGTTAAAGCCGTTACGGTTGGTTTTACATTTGAAAAAACACTTAATCTTCCGTCGAGCTGAAGAAGAGCTTCGCTCATCAAAAGATTTCTTGCACCTGCATCAGGCATTTTTTTCGTGAAATACGGAGTGTTTTTGACAGTATCCAACGCAAGACGTGTAAAACTGAAAACATCAATATTTCTGAGGCTTGCAGGACCGAGAAATGAAAGCATCGCTCTTTCAGTGTCAAAAGAAAACTGCTCAGGAACAATCAAAAGAGGTCTGCTGCTTTCATTATTTAAAGTTTCTTGAATTTTTTGGCGAAGCAGCCTTGTTTTACCGCTGCCTGCACGTCCCTTAACTAAATAAAGCATATTGTACCTCCTTAGATTTATAAACATATAATATCACATTATTATTGAAAATTAAATACAAAAAAAGATTTTTGGTGAACCTGAAAACGTACAATAAAAGGTAAAAATTCTTTTGAATAAGAAATTTCTGTTGCGTTAATACTATTAACAGAAATTTAGTGAAAGGAGAATGTTTATGTTAGACAGAATCGCTTTGATACTTGTAACAATAGGTGCGCTTAACTGGGGAAGCATCGGTCTTTTTAAATTTGACCTTGTTGCCTGGTTATTCGGCGGTCAGGCAGCAATTATATCACGTATTGTTTACGTTGTTATTGCTCTTGCAGGTATATGGTGCATTTCACTTCTTTTCAGAGAAAACGAAATGGTCGGTACTGTTGCAGCTGCCGATGACAGAATTGAATAAAAGAACAAGCACCTGTTTGCCGAAGAATGGCTTACAGGTGCTTGTTTTTTGCACATTGTTAATTAAACCTTTGCGTTTTCAAGAGCAACAACCTTGTATGTTACTACTCCGCGGGGTGTTTCAACCTCAACCTTATCGCCAACCTTATGGCCGATAAGAGCCTTGCCAACGGGTGACTCGTCAGAAATTTTACCTTCTCTGGGGTTTGCCTGAGCAAAGCCCGTAATTGTGAATACCTGCTCTGCCGAACCCCTTGCAGTGTTTTTAATTGTAACAATAGAACCAAGGTGAACAACTTCTGAATTGACTGTTTCTTCATCAATAATTGTAGCTCTTGAAAGCATTGCTTCAATATCGTTGATTTCTGCTTCAAGCTTTGCCTGCTCTGATTTAGCCTCATCATATTCGCTGTTTTCGGAAAGGTCGCCGAAAGAACGTGCTACCTTGAGTTTTTCAGCAATATCAGAACGACCCTCAGATTTGAGAACACGAAGTTTCTCTTTAAGTTCATCATAACCTTCCTGGGTTAAAACAATATCGTGTGCCATTAAAAATACATCCTCTCAAAATAATAAAAGTGTATTGCAAACATTCCAAAATATTATACAAAAATTGTTATGAAATGTCAAGGAAAATTATAGGCATAAAAATTTTTTTAAATAAAAAGCACCATCGGTTTATTTCATATAAATAATAACAGTTTTTAGCTTCTATACTGTGGGGGGATATTGAAAAAAATCAAAATTTATATTACTATGGTTATATTACTTAACTTGAGGAAAAAAGAGGGAAAAACAATGAACGAAAACGAAAAAAATCCTTACACAGAAAAACCTAAGGACCGAAGCAGACTGAGACACAAGGCCGGTATGGCATACTACGGTACTTTACGCAAATTACTATGGATAAAAAAGCGCAAAATCTTTGCAAAAACCTTTTCAGAAAAGCCCTTGCCATACAAATACACAGAGCATCAGACCATTCTTCTGAGAAAGCTTAAAGACGTTGATATGTGGTTGCAGGAAAACAAAATAATCAACTTAAAGCTTGCGGCAAAAAAGCTTAACGGTATCACAATAAGACCCGGTGAGGTATTCAGCTATTGGTATCTTATCGGCAAACCTTCACGCAGAAAAGGCTATGTTGACGGTATGATTTTAAAAAACGGCGGCTTTGAGCCCGGTGTCGGCGGTGGTCTTTGCCAGATGTCAAATATGATTTTCTGGATGGCTATACATACACCCTTAACCATTGTAGAGCGTCATCGCCACGGATACGACGTATTTCCCGACTCCAACCGCACACAGCCCTTCGGAAGCGGTGCAACCTGCTACTATCCTCACGGTGACCTGATGATTCAAAACAACACAGAAGATACTTACCAGATTCTTATTAACGTCGGCAAAAAGAATCTTGAAGGTGAAATCCGTGTTTCATCAGAGCCGAAATATAAATTTGAAATTAATGAAGAAAACCATAAAATGGTATGCGAATATTGGGGCGGTTATACACGCCAGAATGAAATTTATCAGACAGCATATGACCTTGATGGCAATTTCCTCGAAAAAAATCTTGTTGTAAAAAACTATGCAATTATGATGTATTCACCGTTTCTCAGCGATCCGAACGCAAACACAAACGAAAGCGAGAATACTCAAACAAAATAAATATGGTAACACAGAAGAGCCGTGCAAAAGCACCGCTCTTCTTACTTTATTAACTATTAAGTTTTAAGAACACCGTTGTTTACAATTCCCGATTAATTAATAATATTAATAATCAGACATTTCTTCGGTAAATTCAATATAATTATCAAATTCAGGATATGTATCTGTAGTATAGGAATGCTGATTTTTAACAACAATTTTGTCGTTCACCATATATATCTGAGCAGTTGTTGCATAACCCATATGAGCTGAGAAGAAATATATACAACCGTTGTAATCTGCTAAAGCTGAATGTGATGCAGAATAAGAGCCCATATATACTGCTTTTCCGTTTTTAAAGGTGTAGAAATAATAAGTTCTGTCAGCTTCACAAGTACCGTCCTGAACTATAAGCTCAGCCACACCGTCGTCATTTATATCATGAATCGCGTACTCTTTATACATATAATCGTAACCATTATATTCTGCAGTCATCCATTTTTCCACACATCTTAACAAAACCTTATAGTAAGCCTTTTTTTCGTTAATATTTTTGTTGTCACGCTTAACCATAAAGTCAGAATTATCAAGCGCCATAAGGAAATTTTCGTCATATGAAATATAAGGAGCATAGGAGTCAACAAAATATTCATTATCTTCCCATATGTCAGTATCGTTTTTGTTTACTAAATACAAATCTTCTGTTTCCCCGTTTGGGAATATAAGTGTCACTCTGTTGCCGTACACACTGTACTTTAAGGACATTGTGCAATATCCGCCTGTACAAACAACTGAACCATCGGGATAAAATGCGAAGGTATAATCATAGTCAAAGGGATACTGCCACAAGTTAGCAACTAATTCATTTTTACTATTAGCGCAAATCACAGATCCCTCACTATAGAACCAGCTTATATAATTACCGTTTGTAGCTCTCACAGTGTATCTGTAATATGCATTTGGTGTTATTGTTGTGTCTTTAAAATAGTTAGTTGTTGAAGCACCAAGATATGTCCAGCTATTTTCCCCTGCACCGCGACGGTATAACCTGTAGCCCGTAGCTCCGTTTATCTTTGCCCAGCTTACGTTAACGTAGTTTGCACCAAAGGACGTTTTAATAGAATACGGATTAGCAAGGCGCATTGTGAAAAGGCCGTTTGTATCAAATCCACTATAATATCCGCTGCTTACAGCTCTTACGGTGTAGCGCCAATATTTACCGCTTGCAGCCTTAGTGTCAGTGAAGGTTGTGCTGTTTGTAGAACCGAGATATGTCCAGATTGTTGAGCCTGCTCCGCGACGATATACTCTGTAGCTTGCACCTGAAACCGCACCCCACGTAAATTTAAGGCCGTTTGTGTCGTTTGTAAGGCTTGTAAGCTTGGGAGTAGCAACGCATTTAACAGAATATGTCATAGCAGCATTATAAGCGCTGTAGTTATTATTCACATCATAAGCGCGAACAGAATAAGCATAATATTTGCCGTTTGAAACGCCTTTATCTATGATTAGTGTACCGGTGGTTGTTCCTGCAAGAACCCAACTGCTTGAGCCGCCAACTCTGCGGTAAACGTTGTATTTAACCGCACCGTCTACTTTGTTCCAATATACCTTAACTCCTCCTACATCATTTGATGCAGTTGTTTTGGGTGTTGCAATGCTTGCTGCAACGGCACCAACACTTACAACGCTGAAAAGCATTATTATTGCTAAAACAAAACTAAAAGCTTTTTTCATAAAGAAGTCCCCTTTCTTATTTATTGATAAGAAAATAATAACACAAATAATCTGTAAAATCAAACGACCGCGCAATAAAACGATGAAAAAAGCAGTTATATTGAATGAGTGTTACCTTATAATAGACTTTTTGCAAAAATCCCGGACTCAGAAAATGAGCCCGGGATTTATAATTAACTATTATTCAACAAATCAGATAGAAATTTCGTTTGCAATACGGTAAAGCTCCGGATCAATTGATTTCTTCATATTGAGTGCTTCAATAATATCATAATCAACAATTTTATCGTTTTTAACAACAACGACTCTGTTACCGATATCTTCTTTAAGAAGCTTAACTGCATAGAAGCCCATCTGGCTTGCAAGAACTCTGTCGCGAACTGAGGGTGAACCGCCACGCTGAACGTGACCGAGAACTGTTGCACGGCTTTCAACGCCTGTTTTCTGCTCAATGTACTTTGCAAGGGAGTTAACATCAATACCCTTAACACCCTCTGCAACAACGATAACGAAATGCTCTTTGCCTGTTTTCTGAGTACGTTTCATTCTCTCAATGATGTAAGAATCAATATCGTAATCAATCTCAGGAATAAGAATACAGGTTGCACCAACAGCAATACCTGCATTAAGAGCGAGATAACCTGCGTTTCTGCCCATAACCTCAACGATTGAGCATCTGTCGTGCGATTCTGTTGTATCACGGATTCTGTCAACCATATCCATAACGGTATTTAATGCTGTATCGTAGCCGATTGTGTAATCGCAGGAAGCAATATCATTATCGATAGTGCCGGGAATACCGATACAGGGAATACCCTTTAATGTAAGTGCACGAGCACCCTTAAAAGTACCGTCACCACCAATGGTAACAATACCGTCAAGACCGAATTCCTTACATACCTCAACTGCCTTATCCTGAACAGCAGGGTCTGCAAATTCAGCACAACGCGCTGAATAAAGCATTGTGCCACCGCGATGAATAATATCCGAAACAGAACGAAGATTCATTTCGAACATATCACCTTCAATAAGACCTTTGTATCCGCGACGAATACCCATAACGCGCATACCGCTTTCGCAACCGCTTCTGACAACTGCTCTGATAGCAGCATTCATACCGGGAGCGTCGCCACCACTTGTAAGAACACCAATAGTTTTCAACTTCAGAACCTCCAAACACATAATGTATTATTAAATCTTGTGAATTATATCACAGTTATTCAAATTAAACAAGACTAAAAGACAAATTTTGTAAATTCATCCTCTTAAAACCACATTTTCGTCGCCGAAAATCAAGTTTAATTCTTTAATCAACGGCTTATTTACGTCAATAAGATAATCTTTTCCCATAAATTCATATTTTTGAGTACTGCTGAAATACAGATAAACAGGAACATTACCTTCAAAAATTGATAAAAGATTTCTCAAGTCGGGAATTTTTTTCTCATCATTTTTACCGATTCTTATAAATAAGCCTTTTTTCTGCTTTGACGTATCCGTTTTAGGTGTTGACTCAGCAGCCTTAGGTGCGACGCTGATTTTTTCGGCAAGAAGCTTAATTTCTTCATCCTTTACGGAAATACGACCTTCAACAAGAATAATGCTGCCCGCAAAAAGCAAGCCGGAATGTGCTGCAAAAATCTTAGGAAAAACAATCATCTCGATATTGCCGTATAAATCCTCCACATCGCAAAACGCCATAATCTCATCACGTTTTGTAAATTTCTTTTTTGACGATGTTACTATTCCGATAAAATTAACCTTCTGATTGTCAATTAATTTTTCTTTTTTTGTTTCAATGTATTCAAGCAATTCAACGGTTTTCGGGCATCGCAGCCTTTGAGTTATATCTTTGTATTCTTCCAAAGGATGACCCGAAAAATAAAGACCGGCCACTTCTTTTTCAAAATTCAGAATTTCATTTTTAGGCAATTCGTCACATTTTGAAAACTGCGGCTCGCTTGAAAAATCCTCACCGCCGAAAACAGAAAACATATCCAGCTGTCCGCCTGCATACATACTGTTTTCTTTTGCGGCACTTTCAACTGCAAGGTCAATATTTCTGAGCATTTCGCAACGGTTCAAATCAAGCCCGTCAAGAGCACCTGCTTTTATAAGACATTCAAGAGCACGTCTGTTAAGCTCGGTGCCGCTGACCCTTTTACAAAAATCCCAGAAGCTTTTAAACTGCCCCTGTGCCTTTCTCTCTTTAACAATTTTTTGGATTAAAGCCCTGCCGATGTTTTTTATACCCAAAAGCGGGAAAACAATGACATCATTTTTTACAGAAAACCGCTCATTACTATGATTGATATGCGGCGGTAAAACCTTTGTTTTAAGCCTTTCGCATTCATTTATATACAGTGCGGTTTTTGAAACGTCACCAATTACACTTGTGAGCAGTGCAGCCATAAACGCTTTCGGATATTTTACCTTGAGGTATGCAGTCTGATAGGCAATAAGTCCGTAAGCCGCCGTATGGCTCTTGTTGAAGCCGTAAGAAGCAAATGAAATCATATCCGAAAAAACATCCCCTGCTGTTTTTTTATCAATCCCCCTTCTCACCGCGCCCTCAATAACAACTTCACCGTTTTGGTTCTGAAGACCGTTTATAAAAATCTCACGCTCATTTTCCATAACGTCGCGTTTCTTTTTACTCATAGCTCTGCGAACAACATCGGCGCGACCGTAAGAATATCCGGCAAGAGTTCTGAAAACCTGCATTACCTGTTCCTGGTAAACCATGCAACCGTTTGTTTCATCAAGAATATCTTTAAGCTCGGGTGTTCTGTAGCTGATGTGCTCGGGATTTTTTCTATTGTCAAGGTACGTATCGATAAAGAACATAGGGCCCGGTCTGTAAAGTGCAATTGCCGCAGCAATATCAGAAAATCTTTCAGGCTTCATATTCACAATCAGGTTAGTCATACCTGCAGATTCACATTGAAAAATACCAATTGTATTGCCTGCCGACATTTCTTCAAAGACACCGTTGTAATCAAGGGGTATTTTTGAAATATCAAAATTCTGCTCAGTCTTTTTTACTTCTTCAACAGCATCGTTTATAACAGTAAGGGTGCGCAATCCGAGGAAATAGTGATAGGTAATGAACACCGTCAGCATTATCTGTTACGGGTCATTTTCCCCCACTTCACACCGTACGTGCGACTTTCATCGCATACGGCGTTCCATCGTGAATAATAGACTTCGGTAATCTACTTTCGAATGATGTCAGAAACATATTATCGTTTAATAATATCTAATTCAATTTCTTGCGGTATTTAGCAAGTCTTTTCTTTGTGTCTTCTGACAGTTTTTCAGGCAATTCATCATTATGAATTAGTTTGTGACAGTATTCGTGCACTGTAATAAGATATTTGGTCTTATTGACTTCGTTTATGGGAAGTTTGGGTGAAATGTGGTGTATGCGAACCTCATTCGGTTCTACATAGCCAGTACATATCTTGCATTTTCCTTTATCACGATTGTACACATAGGGTCGGTTCATAAAGTATTCGAAATTGTATAAAGGGCTTTTGTTAGTTCTAATGTAGAGAGCGTGTTCCGAGGAATTTACTTCATCTACTCGAACCTTGAGACCTTTTTTTCGCATTCTTTTGTTGTAAAGTTCTCTACCTTCGGGAGTGTAAGGAGTTTCCTTTTGGTTCTTTGCATTTGGGTTCTCCCATTTGGCAAAGTTTATATCAGTTATTCCTATATACATTCCATTGTATTCAATTGCTGGTATGTGAGCATTGTGCCCACTGTGCAATCCGATTAGGTTAGAAACTTTGTTAGCTTTGACCCATTTACCTCCATAGCGTTTAAGTGATTTATATGCTGTGTATTTTAATTTCCACGCATACTTGCGAACCACAACGCTAATTTGGTCACACATACTGTAGTAATTTATTAGTCCCACTATTATTGAATTAACTCTGGTTACATTCTGTATAAGCCTCTCTCTGTCTGATGTTGGTGTTTTCCTAATCATAAACAGTTCCTGACTTAGACTTTTCATTTTCCTGTCAAACCTTTGTTTTTCAGGGTAAACCTTTGAGACCCATTTTCCATTCTTATTTACTAATTTAATTTCAGCCCCTAAAAACTTTACAGGCTTACTTTTGACATTAGTTATCAGAGTTTTTTCTTCCGAAAGTTCAAGCTTGAGAGTATCTTGTAGATATCTTTTGGCTTTATATTTCAGTTTCGTTGCATCTTCTTTGCTATCTGTAAGGATAACCCAATCATCTGCATATCTGATAAAGTAGGCGGTTTTAAGACAGCTATGATTTCTCATAGCGGTAAGTTCGCCATCTCTTCTGGTGTGGGGTCTTTTGAGCTTTTTTCTTTCGAAGTCGCCCGCAATAAAGTGGTCAAACCGATTTAAGTATATATTTGCAAGTAGGGGTGAAATGACACCACCTTGCGGTGTTCCCATTTCACTCGTTCTACATTCATTCATAACTCCTGCTTTAAGCATTTGTTTGATGATTGCTAATACCCTCTTGTCTCTGATGCCGATTTCCCATAGACTTTTAATCATTACATTGTGGTTTATGTTATCAAAGAAACCTTTGATATCTCCTTCGACTACCCAGTGACATTTAGCAATGTGGCAAAGTCTTTTAATTCTATCGATTACCATATCGGCTGACCTCATAGGTCTAAAGCCATAGGAATGTTCGAAGAACTGTCCCTCTGCTATGGGTTCAAGAATGTTCTTGACACATTGTTGTATTATTCGGTCTGAGATTGTTGGAATTCCGAGTGGTCTGAGTTCAGATTTACCCGGTTTGGGTATGTAAACTCTTTTTACGGCATCTGGATGATAGTCGTATAATTTCTTACGCACCATCTCTATAACTTCATCATATTTCATATTCAGGCAATCATCTATAACTTTTCCGTCAATACCTGCGGTATGGCTTCCTTTGTTACTTTTGATTTTATGAATAGCTGAAAGTATGTTGGGTTCAGATGCTATGATTTCCAGAATTCCAGTAAAATTACTTTTCTGTCTATTATCATAATTCTGTTTTGCCGTTAAATATAGGTCTTGTAAGAGTTCGTTGAGTTCCTTTTCGTTTACAGGAACCTTGTTAAGTTTTGTCCCCATAGGTAATCACCCCCTATGGTTAGTTCGTATCGCTCAACGGCTACCTTAACAATTGAAGCTATCTTACATCATTCTATTCACGACTATGCCCCTTCGCTCCACAGACATTACTCTGCTTCATCACTACTACGGGCTGCTGTCCCTCAAATACATAGGTCATTTCCTACCTATTAGAAACATCGGTTCTTAAAAACCTTGTCATTTTCTTTTGAGGTTCATTTGTTCCGTTAAATCTATCCTTTAATTATAGTAACTTAGCCTTTGCCTTTAACCCGTAAACCATTCTTTTTTCCACTGTCGAAGGAATAAGAACTCCTAACCATTTTAATGGATAGGAACAGTAACCGCAATGGACAATACCGTTACTGCGATTTAAACCCCTATGGGGGCAACCCAACTTTCGTCAGGGTCTCTAAATCACGAGCCTTTCATACGGCAATTTCTGGTGAGTAGGCATATTACATTTTACAGGACCCCCGATTTACTTCACTACCATATAGTCTACTTTAATATTTTCAAGCGGGCGGGTTCTAACCACTTTTGAACCAACTTTACTCCTATTATTTCTTCTATTTAGGTGTTTTTCAACCGACTTCACCGTGCTTTATACGATGTTAGTTTAAGTTAATATCGCATAACGGAGTATTAGGGAGTGAGGTATCGACATTTACCTCGTAAGTGGGATTTCACCACTCAAATCGATTTAACAGTTAAGCAAACTCTTTACTATATACTTTCCAGCAGGCGGGTTCTGACCACTTTTGTACCAACTGTACTTGTATATTTCATTCATTTGCTCCGCTAATTTGTTTTCCTTTCGGAAGGGTTTCATTAGCGAACAAATCGCACATCCATTTTAAGGAGACCGAGTTGTTCAATTTCAGTCATTGTAAACTGAGTAACTGTCTGGTCGCCGTTTTTTGCAAGAGGAACGTAAGAGCAAACCTCATCACGGGTTATAACAACACCTGCCGCATGTGTTGAAGCGTGACGCGGCATTCCCTCAATTCTTGAGGCTGTATCAAGAACTTTTTTTATGTTATCGTCCGATTCGTAAAGTGCTTTTAAATCAGCATTTTTATCTAAAGCGTCATTTATATCTGAAAACTCCCGCGAAAGCTGTTTTGCAACTGTATCACCTACGCTGTACGGAAGCCCCAAGGCTCTTGCAACGTCACGCACCGCAGCTTTCGCCTGTAACGTACCGAAGGTAACAATCTGTGCCACACGGTCTGTACCGTATTTGCGGTTTACGTAATCAATAACCTCGCCCCTGCGCTCATAACAGAAGTCGATATCAATATCGGGCATACTTACTCTTTCGGGATTTAAAAATCTTTCGAAAAGAAGCTTGTTTTCAATAGGGTCAATACCGGTAATACCCAGAGCATATGCCGCAAGAGAGCCTGCCGCAGAGCCTCTGCCCGGTCCTACGGGGATATTCCTGCTTTTAGCAAATCTTATGAAATCGGCAACAATCAGGAAATAATCGTTAAAGCCCATACTGTCAATTACACTTAACTCATATTCAAGGCGCTTCATATATTTCTCAGCAACTGTACCGAATATATTTTCGAGACCTTTTACACATTCACTTCTAAGAAATGCCTTATGGTCGTCAACGGGTGCATCAAACAAGGGGAGCTTTGTAACCCCAAATTCAAAATCGAAATTGCATTTTTCTGCAATAACCATTGTATTTGATACGGCTTCAGGATAAGCAGAAAAGGCATCTGCCATTTCGTCACCGTTTTTAAGATAAAACTCATCGTTTGTAAATTCGAGTGCATTTTCTTCGCCAACAACTTTGTTTGTCTGAATTGCAATAAGCACGCGTTGGATATCTGCATCACTTTTAAGACAATAATGAGTGTCATTGGTGGCTACCATAGGTATATTCAATTCTCTGCTTATTGAAACAACACCGTCAATAACCTCTTGCTCTTCAACCATACCGTGATTCTGAATTTCAAGATAATAGTTACCGTCACCAAACAAATCGCGATACCAACGGGCGGTTTCTTTTGCCTCATCAATGTTACGTTGAAGAATACGCTGTGAAATCTCACCAAAAAGACAACCGGAAAGTGCAATAAGACCCTCGTGATGCTTTTCAAGAATCTCTCTGTCTATTCGGGGTTTGGTGTAAAATCCGTCAACCCATGCAGAAGAAACAAGCTGTAAAAGATTCTTATAACCGGTTTCATTTTTACAAAGAAGAATAAGGTGATAGCGGTCACTGTCAATACCGTTAACCTTATCAAATCTTGAACGGGGTGCAACGTAAACCTCACAACCGATAATAGGTTTTACCCCTTCTGCTTTGCAGGCTTTATAAAATGCAACTGCACCGTACAAAACACCGTGGTCAGTGATTGCAAGGTTTTTTTGTCCCATACTTTTTGCACGGGAAACTACCTCCCCGATACGGCAAGCGCCATCGAGAAGGCTGTATTCTGTATGCAGATGTAAATGTGTGAATTCAGTCATAAATTTTATTTTTGCCCGTAATAGGCATCCTTACCGTGTTTTCTGAAATAGTGCTTATCCGAAAGATATTTATCAATCTGAGTTGTTGATTTTTCTATAATTTCTGTTTTCATTGCCATTTCAGCAACAATTTCAAGAACAGCTGCATTGTGAACAGCATCCTCAGCATTCTTACCAAAGGCAAACGGTGCGTGAGAGTGCACGAGCACAGCAGGTGTTGACTCAACATCAAGATTATTATCTTCAAAATGTTCAACGATAACCTTACCCGTATTAAGCTCATATTCTGTATTTACTTCATCTGCAGTAAGAGCTCTTGTGCAAGGTACTGCAGTATATGAAAAATCTGCATGTGTTGTTCCGTATGCAGGAATATCGCGCCCCGCTTGCGCAAATGACGAAGCATTAACCGAATGCGTGTGAACGACCGCATTGAGATTATCAAATTTTTTGTACAAATAGTAATGTGTAGGTGTGTCTGACGACGGGTTATAATCACCTTCAACAACAGACCCGTCACCGAGAGAAACAATTACTATTTTTTCAGGTGTAAGTGAGTCATAAGGAACCCCCGACGGCTTAATTGCAAAAACATTCAGACTTCTGTCAACCTCCGAAACATTCCCCCAGGTGAAAGGTGCAAGCCCCAGAGCGTGTAAATGCGTATTTGCATTACATACCTTTTCTTTAAGTTTTTTGTACATAAAAACCACCTCTTTGTCATCTACAATTATATAACTATACAATTTATTTTGTCAATCAAATTAATTTACCGAAAAATGGTGACTTTTAAAAAATTATATGTTATATTAATATTGGTAAAGGAGTGATAAAAATGAGAAAATTTGCAAGACCCGCGTCGGCCATTACACTTATACTCGCTATTGTTATCTGTTTTTCCGGTTGCGGAATTGTAGATTTCACAAAATCAATTTTCACAAAAGAAAATACAGAGGTTACGGCAAACCTCGAAAATATCACTGACGTAAACACGCAAAACAATCAGGATAATACGTCTTTTGAAAACACAGACATACTCCCTGCTGACGGAACTACCGAAGGCGCAACAAACACTGTCTCGGGAACATCAGGCACATCAAGCTCCCAGACCTCATCGGGCTCTTCAGGCTCAAGCACCGGTTCTTCAAGCAATGCAGGAACTCAATCAAAGCCCTCAAGCGGCACGACTCAAAAGCCGAGCGGCACAACATCAACAACAGGTAAGCCTGTAATTGAAAACGAAGAAGACCTTACGGTTGAAGATATTAAGGAAATGCCGATTAAGGACGTGCAGGATTTACTTTTTGCTACAAATGACGAGAGCACCGCAAATAAAATCCTTATAGCTTGCGGTTTTGAATATGATAATAAACAAGGTATTTATTACTCTCACCTCAATCCCCTTCAGAGAAAATTCGGTTTCAACCTCGTTTACGATATGGCAGCCCCCATGGCAGGTATGTTTTATGATACAAAGCGTATTGAGTTTGTTTATGACAACCGCGAATGGATGGTTCAGATATGGAAGGGTCAATACGGAATTACTTCGGGTGCAGAAATAGGTCTTTACAACCGTCCTGTGGACAGAGTTATGCAGTATGACTGTGCAGATGATGAGGATTTAATTGAAATGCAGTTTGATTTTTATAATCAAAATCAATTTGTATTTTCAAGGGGACCCGAAAAGCATTGGTGGCTCACAGGCTTTAAGATTTTCAATGCCGGCGTACCTATGCTCATTGACCTTGATATGACGTTGAAATTCACCAACATTGTTATGGCAAGAGCTTTTTATGACAGCTTAAAGAAAGTTGCCGCTACTTCATTTATTGATCCTATGACATATAGCATCAAAGGCTCAACGGTAACCATTCATTGGTAAGGCGAGTGAACAAAAATGATTAAATTTGCAGTTATTGCTGATCCTCACTATTATTCAGAAAAACTTGGTTGTACGGGTAAGGCTTACGAACGACGCGAGGACTCTGACCAGAAAATGCTTGTTAAAAGCAGAGGTACAGTTCTTGCGGCTCTTGAAGAAATCAAAAAATCCGACGCTGAATTTTTGATGATTGCAGGCGACCTCTCAAATGACGGTGAGCGTTGCTCTCACGAAGAGATGCGAGAAATTCTTTATGAATTCAAGAAGCACATCCCCGTTTATGTTATTACTGCCACCCACGACTGGTGCTGTGACGGTAACCCTCGCAGATTCGACGGCGACAACGTTTACAATGACGTTGATACTATCCCTCCCGAAGAGCTACACGAATTTTACAGAGATTTCGGATTGAACGAAGCACTTTCAGAATTCCATACACATCAGGACAAGGTTTCTTACGTTGTAAGACCTTGTGAAGGCGTAACCGTTTTCTGTCTTGATGACGACCAGAACGGTGAAGGCGGCTCAGGATATTCTGACGAGCACTTCAAATGGATTGCGGAACAAACCACCGAGGCTAAAAAACGCGGTGATATTGTATTCGGTATGCAACACCACCACTTACACCTTACAGAATTTGATCGTGTAATTAACGGAAGAGGATCTGTTGAATACAGAGAAAAGCTTTGTAAAAAATTTGCAGATATCGGCTTCCCTGTTATGTTTACGGGTCACTCACACATGCAACACATCAGAAGAATTGACTCTGAAAGCGGAAATCCGTTTTATGAAATCAATGTCGGTTCAATAAGCGGCTACCCTGCCCCTATTGCCTACTGCGAAATTTCAAAAGATGGTCTTGATATAAAGACAGAGCATCTTGAGAGCTTTACATACAACGGTATTGAGTATTCAAATGACTATCTTAAAGAGCACGCAACCGCTATGTTCACAAAGGTTATTGCTGCCGCGACAAGTAACGAAAAAGAAAAATTCTCTGCTTTAGTCGCCTGTCTCGGTATTTCAGAAGAAAAAGCAAATAAGATGTGGAAGTTTGTGAAGCCGCTTCTTAAATGGCTTGATAAACTTACTGTCAAAAAAGCCGCAAGAATAATGAACTTTATTTCGTTCGGTAAAGCAATTGACAAAAAAGCCGCTAAAGAAATTGCTGACATAAAGGTAAAAGATATTATCTTTTCAACCTTCCGCTCAATTCTTGACGGCTCTTTAGAAAAGCATGAGGAAGGCTCTGCATATTACATAGTTTTTACACAAGCTTTGGCTTTCCCCTTGAAGCTTGTTAAGAAGCTTCGTATAAAAAACGGCGGACTCATAAGAACGTTAACACATTTAAAAAATGCGGCTCACGAGCTTATGACGGGCGGGCCGCTTGATAACAATAATTATTACATTCCTTTTGAATAATAACAAAAAGACTGCAAGCTCACATCGGAGTTTGCAGTCTTAATATTATACTGTTATAGGTAACGTAATTAACATCGCTTCTTCGTTGGTATCAGAATAAACAGCGGTAACAGTTGTCTTCTGACCTTCTGTTAAAAACATCTGATAACTCATGGCATACGCACCGATTGTAATAAGCTGAAGGCGCTGAGTCTCTTTACCTATTGCATCAAAACCGGTTCGGTTAACAAAAACCTTGATTGTTCTGAAATCTTCACCGTGCTCTATTTTTTCAACAAAGCTGCCCTTTTCAACTATATCGTTGAAGCTGTCATACACAAGCTGTGCCTTGATTTTCAAAAAGGCAACATAAGTGTCCTGCGACATTGTAAGAACATAGAAATTATCATCATTTGAAACAGAAACACCTTCAAATTCACTTATATCCGTTAAAAATTCAGTCTCATCCGCAACAAGGGACTTGTTAACAGAAATCGTTACAACATCCTCAGCGGTTTCGCTGACCGTTTGTGTTGTGGATTCAACTTCAGTTTTATCTCCGCAACCGACAAAAGTTGTCAACAGCAGAACTAACGCTAATACTAAAGATACTTTTTTCATAATCATTCCCAAAGCTTTTCAGGGTAAACGCCTGCATCAACAAGCTCCTGAACAGATCTTACAACATCGGGCTTATCCTCTTTATATGTAACGCCGAACCAGCGATCCTTTGTTTCAAGAACATCAACAGTGCATTTCTTTTCGTTAAGCAAATCACGAACAAGGAAAGGAAGGAAAAATTCTGATTTAAGCGGATTCTGAGGAACCTCTGTTTCAAGGAATTTAATAAGGTAGCTTTCAATTTCATCAATAATTTCAGGCGGATAACACCAGAAGTTCATTGATGCATAGGCATCCTCATTAAGCTCGTTCCAGGTTTCGCCGTCTTCAGTGTAAGAAATAACACCGTTCACACGCTGGATTTTTGTTCTTTCAATAACGTCAAGAAGCTGATTGTTTTCATCAACCTCGCAAACACCGCGAGAAACAGTACCGTTATCTGTAAGGGTATTTTTAAGAAGATAGCCTGCCATAGCAATTTTGAATTTATCACCTGAGAAATCGGTCTTTTCAATCCAATCAGAAACAGAAGCATAACCGCCTCTGCCGTAAAAATCATCAGAGTTGATAACAGCAAAAGGCTCGTTAACAACACCTTTACAGCAATAAATAGCGTGAGCCGTACCCCAGGGTTTAACTCTTTCTTCAGGCACGCTGAAGCCTTCAGGGAGCTTATCAAGACTCTGGAAAACATATTCAACCTTAATATGCTTTGAAACCTTATCGCCTATTACCTCTCTGAAAAGCTGCTCATTTTCCTTTTTGATAATAAAAACAACTTTGTTAAAACCGCTTTTCAATGCATCATAAATAGAATAGTCAATAATTATTGAATTATCAGGACCAACGGGGTCAATCTGTTTAAGACCGCCGTAACGGCTACCCATACCGGCAGCAAGGATTACTAATGTTTTATCCATTATATAAACCAACCTTTCAAATTTACACAAAGCTGAAAAAATTATACAACGCTCTGTTAAATATCATAATAACACATAAAAAATTGTTTGTCTACATTAAGTTGCTGACTTTTAATTTTTATCATATTGACTTTTAATTTTTAAGTCCTATAATGAGTGTAGAAAAAGCTTTGATAAGGTGAATTTATGACAAATATTATCGTAAAATTATTTTTGAAAAATAAAGACCCCAAGAGCCTCGGCGGCAGAGAAAGCTTCGGCAGAGTCGCAGGTATTGTAGGCATTATCTGTAATGTATTTCTATGTATTTTAAAATTCATTGTCGGTACATTGTCAAACAGCGTTGCCATAACCGCAGATGCCACAAACAACCTTACTGACGCAGGTTCATCCATAATTACTCTTATAGGCTTCAGACTTTCCGAAAAGCCTGCCGACGAGGATCACCCGTACGGCCACGCCAGGTATGAATATATTACTGCGCTTGTAATTTCATTTTTAATATTATACATAGGCTTTGAAACCTTACGCAATTCATTTGACAAAATTCTTCATCCCGAAGAAACTGTTTTCAGTTGGGTAACTGTTGCTATTCTTATTGTTTCAATCTGTGTAAAGCTGTGGTTAAGCGGTTTTAATAAAAAATTAGGCAAAACCATAAATTCCACAGCACTTGACGCAACAGCCGCAGACAGCAGAAACGACTCAATTTCTACAGGTGCAGTTCTTATTGCAATGCTTATATCAAAATTCATTGGTTTTAACCTTGACGGATATATGGGAGTTTGTGTTGCAATACTTATCCTGATTTCGGGAGCAGGACTTGTTAAAGAAACGCTCGGTCCCCTTCTCGGCGAAGCACCATCTAAAGAAATGTATGAAACAATTGAAAGCAAAATTCTTTCATACAACGAGGTCTTAGGTGTTCACGATTTGATGGTGCACAGCTACGGACCCAGCAGCTTCTTTGCTTCTGCTCATATTGAAATGGATGCAAACATCAACGTTCTTGTTTGCCACGACTTAATGGATAAAATCGAGCGTGATTTCAAATCAGAATTAAATATTCACCTTGTTGTTCATCTTGATCCGACAATTCTTGATTGCGAAAAAACAAATGAATTCAAAGAGCTTGTAAGAGGTGTACTCTACGATATTGACCCAATAATAACATTCCACGATTTCAGAGTTGTAGTCGGAGACAAAGCAAACAACGTTTTATTTGACGTTGTTATCCCCCCGTCTTACAAGTATACTGAGCAAGAGCTTACAGAAATAATAAAAAACCGCGTAAACGAAGCCGGTAACGGCAACCTCTACGCAGTTGTGGTTGTTGACAGAAGCTATGGCGAATTAAAAAGCGAAAACGATTAAAGAATAATACATATCAGCCCGCTGCATCCGTCATTTATAATTCTTTCAAGAGTTTCCTGAATTTTACCTCTTGCATCAACCGGCATATGACAAAGCTTGTTACGAAGACCTTCATTCACAAGCTCGCTCAGTGATTTACCGAAAATATCGGATTCCCAAATTTTATGCGGATTTTCTTCAAATCCGTCCAAAAGATATTTGAGGAGCTCTTCAGACTGACTTTCAGTACCCACAACGGGTGCAACCTCGGTTTCTATACAAGTTTTCATCATATGAATTGAAGGAGCCGAGGCAGAAAGTCTTACACCGTATCGTCCTCCTTGCTTTACGATTTCAGGCTCTTTAAGAGTAAGCTCATCAATATCAGGCATCACAATTCCATAACCCGTTGCTTCGACCTCATCAAGGGCATTCCTGATGCGGTCATATTTTTTCTTTATATCGGAAAGCTCGCAAAGACTTTCCATTAAATCCTCCTCGCAGCTCATTTGTATTCCTGTTTTTTCGGTAATTATCTTGTAGAGCAATTCGCCTGATAATGTCACCTGAAGCTGAACACATCCGTTACCGAGATTAAGATTAGAAATAACTGAAGCTGTAACATATTCATTTTTATTAAGATGCTCGGTCATTTTACCTGTATCCCCTACACAGGTAATTGATTCAGCGGCTTCCTTAACCGAATCGCAGACAGAAGCTCTTAACCAATGATTCTGTGAAAGTCCCATAACCCAATTTGGAAGACTAATGCCTATTTCTTTTAACGGAAATCGGTATAAAACCGCACCGAGAACTGACTTAATAAGATTTTCATCCATCTGAAGACAGTTGACAGGGATTACGGGCACAGAGTATTTTTCTGTCAAAGATGAAGCAAGCGCAAGAGTCTGCTGACTTTCGGGTGTTGTGGAATTAAGAAGAACAACAAAAGGCTTATTTATTGCTTTCAATTCGCTTACAACACGTTCTTCTGCCTCCTCGTATTCCTCGCGGGATATTTCACTAATACTGCCATCTGTTGTAACGAGCAGGCCTATTGTTGAATGCTCTGTAATAACCTTTTGTGTACCTATTTCAGCAGCCATATTAAAAGGAATTTCATGCTCATACCACGGTGTTTTAACCATCCTTGGTTTTTCATCCTCTACGTAACCCAATGAGCTTGGCACAATATAACCCACGCAATCGATCAGCCTGACGTTAAGTGAAGCGTTATCAGGCAATTCTATTTTAACGGCTTCTTCAGGGATAAATTTAGGCTCTGTTGTCATAATTGTTCTGCCTGCAGCCGACTGCGGAAGCTCATCCTGCGCTCTTTCTCGTTTATATTCGCTATTGATATTCGGGATAACAAGTGTATCCATAAACCTTTTTATAAAAGTGGATTTACCCGTTCTTACGGGACCCACCACACCAACATAAATATCTCCTCCGGTCCTGGTTTCAATATCCTTATAAATGCTTGTTTCTGTCATAAAACTACCTCCATATTGGTAAACTCTCAACAATAGTTATGATAGAAAGACGAGTTTTATGACGGAAAAATCTATTTATTTGACACGAATAATTTTATGTATTATAATGTATAAATATATAAAAAACCATCAGGAGTGGAAATCAATATGTTAAATATTCCCAGTTACACGTTTGAAGAAGTTCTTCGAACCTTTTTCAACAGCTTTAAATTAGAAACTGTTTCGCCCTATCTTCTTGCACTTATTACAGCCGTTATATGCGGTGCGGCAATCGGTATTGAAAGAACGCTGCGTCAAAAAGAAGCCGGTATAAGAACGCATATTATTGTTGCTTTAGGCTCAGCGCTTATAATGGTTGTCAGCAAATACGGTTTCTTTGATATTGTTGGCTTTGCAGACCACGTCAACCTTGACGGTGCAAGACTTGCGGCGCAGGTTGTTACGGGCATCAGCTTCCTGGGTGCCGGTATCATAGTGTATAAAGGTACTGTCAAAGGTCTTACAACCGCCGCCGGTGTGTGGACAACTGCAGGCATAGGTCTTGCGGCAGGTGCAGGTATGTATGGTATTGCAATATACTCCACCCTTATTCTGCTTATTGTTCAGATTGTAATTCACAAACTTTTGCCTGTTGAAAACACAAGCACCGCTGCCGTTACAATGAAACTTATTGACGATGCAGAAGCCGTTGAAACAATCACAAATCTTTTTAAAGAAAACGAATATACAATTCTTTCAAACTCTGTTGAAAAGAAAAATGAAAAATATGTTTGTCTTTTTACAATAAGAGCCAAAAGTCATATAAATCCTGAAGACATTACAAATTTATTTGCCGATAATGAGTATGTTATCTCATTGTCAATTTAAGGGAGGAAGCAAATTTGAAAAAGCCCGTTATTTTAGAAAAAGCACCAAAACCCTTTACCTTGATTATTGCTGTTATCGGTGTTGCTTTAGGTCTCACACTCAATATAATGCGCCTCAACCTTCTTGCAGTGGTTAACGTTGCATTTATGTGTATCGTAAGCGCTTTGATTTTTATTGGCGTAATCTTCCTCAAAAAGCTTTACAGCTGGTTCCTTATCGGCTATAGTGCATCAGCTATCGGTATTTTTGTTTATTACCTTTTATGGGGTGCAGATGCAGGCTTCGGTGCTTTTTCAAGCGGCAAAGCCGGTTGGACAAGCGCTGACCACCTTCTTTTTACCGGAGGCGGTAACTTTTTTACAAGGCTTGCAGGTGGCATTCTTTTACTTCTTCCCATCATTATTGTTTTAACACTACTTATAATCTTTGTAAAAAAATCATTTAAAACAGAAACTCTGAAAAGAATTTTATCTTCTGTTCTCAGTATATTCCTTGCCGGAACAACTGTTTTTTACGTTCTCACAATGAATCTTCGTTCCAAGCCAAACGTAACAAGCTTACAGAAAGGTCACGACGATTATCTCGACAAAGTAGGAAATGTAAAGCAAGGTAGCCCCAACGTTCTTTTTATACTTATGGATGATATGGGCTACGGTGATACCTCGCTTAACGGTGCAATTTACGATACTCCCAATATGGACAGAATCGGCGAAGAAGGAATAAACTTTGACAATTTCTATTCAAGCTATTCCGTTTGCTCCCCTGCCCGTTTCGGCTTAATGACAGGCAGATATCCATTCAGAGGCTATGCAGATAACGTTATTTATCCCACAGTTGATACACTTTCACCGTTTGCACAGACAAGAATTTTCAACTCAATCGAAATGGGTAATAACTGCGACGGTATGTTAGGTGATGAAATCACAATTGCAGAAATTTTTGATAACGCAGGCTACAATACAGGCGCTTTCGGCAAATGGCATTTAGGTGATTACGGTGAATACCTTCCCACAAATCAGGGCTTTGATTATTTCTACGGCAGTCACCACGTAAACGATATGAAGCCTTTTTACCACGTTTCAGAAGAAAATGGTGAATATGAAATAGTTCACGGAACTAACGAACTCAAAGACCAGAAGGATGCAACAAAGTGGATTCACGAAGAAATCACAAGCTGGATTACAGACAGCGTAAAAAACAGCGACGAGCCCTTCTTTGCTTATTACGCTACACCCTGGCCCCACGCACCCGTATTTGTAGGTGATGAATTCAAAGGCGAAACAGGTATGGGTACTTACGCTGACTGTATTACCGAATTTGACTATTATTTAGGCGAGCTTTTTAACACGCTTGAAACCCTCGGAGTAATGGATGACACAATCATCATTTTCACAAGTGATAACGGACCCGCCCTTGAAGGCTCTGTCGGTGAGCTTCGCGGTGGTAAATACCTTGCTTACGATGGCGGACAGAAGGTGCCTTGTATGATTCGTTGGGGTAACAACAACGGACTCTGGAAAGCAGGAACAACCAGAACACAAAGTGCTACACTTGTTGACGTTATGCCCACACTTGTTGAGCTTTGTAATATTACAGATAAAGACGGCAACAAGAATTATCTGCCTTTTGACCGCGAAATAGACGGTGTTTCAATGGTACCCTTACTTAAAAACGATACTGTTATTCACACACCTGAGCATCCTATCCTTCATATGAAGCGCGAAAGCCTTAAAGCAATTCAATACACAGTTCCCACTTCCGACGTTCTTTCCCGTGATGAATACAAGGATTATAAATACCCTGTTCTTACCGAAAATAAATACATAACCTTCAAGTATTTTCAGAGAATTCAGAATGATAACTCAGCTTTCTTTGACAAATACAGAAAGAATTGGCTGCACATTCTCAGCGATGATGCAGGTGAAAATCTCAACCGTTCTTCCGTATACCCCACCGTTTCCGAAGAAATGAGTGCAAAGATGGATGAAATAATGAAGAATTTCAAAGATAACCGCAGAGGTATCAACGAAGAATATTATAACTAAAACAATAAACCTCGGATTTTCCGAGGTTTATTTTACCACTCCGAAAGGTGATTTTATGCCCCCTCTTTCCATTATGATAAAGCCTGCTTCAAGCCTGTGTAATATGCGGTGTAAATATTGCTTTTATCACGATGTAACAGATTACCGAGATATTAAAAGCTTTGGTTTTATGAGCAATGACACAGCGCGTAATATAATTAAAAAAGCTCTTGCCTTCGCCAACGGAGAAAGCATTTCTTTTGCTTTTCAGGGCGGCGAGCCCACGTTATGCGGTGTTGATTTTTTTAAAACATTTTGTGCCACAGTAAAAGAACTTAATCACAAGAACTCAACTATTTATTATGGCTTGCAGACTAACGGAACACTGATTGACAACGAATGGGCAAGGTTTTTTAAAGCAAACAATTTTCTTATCGGTTTAAGTCTTGACGGTGACTTTAATAACAATTCATTCAGAATTGATGAAAAAGGCAACAATTCTTATTACAAAATTACAAAAGCAGCAGAAACCCTTGCAAAGAACAACGTAGATTTCAATATTCTTACTGTTTTAACAGGAAAATGTGCGGATAATATTGATGAAATACTTGCATTTTTCAAGAAAAAGGGCTTTAAATATCTGCAGTTTATACCCTGTCTTCGCCCCTTTGGCGACAACAGCGAAAGTGAATTGTATATGACGCCCGAGCAATACACAAATTTTCTTATACACGGATTTAATTTTTATGTGAAAGAATATGTTCGTGATAACTACACAAGCATCCGTTATTTTGATAACCTTGTGCATTTATACCTTGGCAACCCTACAGAGCAATGCGGTATGTGCGGTCATTGTATGCACCAATTTGTTGCAGAGGGTAACGGAAATATTTATCCTTGTGACTTTTATTGCACAGATGAATGGCTTTTGGGTAACATTAACGAAGATAATGAGAATTTTGATACACTTGCTCATTGTGATAAAGCAATTGAATTTTTAAGAGAGAGCTTAAAAATTGATGAAAAATGCAAAAAATGCAGGCTTTATCCCCTTTGTCGCGGAGGCGGATGTAAACGCTCACGTGAAGACAGAGATTACTGCGAAAGCTACAAAGCATTTTTCAAGGCTTGCTTACCTTTGTTCAGGGTGTTTATAAATGAGAAGAAGTAACTTCAAGCAACAGACATTTGCCTGTTGCTTGCTTTTTGTTTAAATCCTATGTTATACTTTTAATAGAAACTTTTTATAAAAACCACCTAAATTCTCTTACCAAGGGATATAATTTTCCGAAACCAAGAGTTAAAATTATACTTGTCAAAGGGGTGATGCTATGAACCAGATTCTTATCGGCAAATATATTGCAAGAAAACGAAAAGAAAAAAATCTCACACAAGCACAGCTTGCAGAAAGACTTAATGTTTCAAATAAAACTATTTCAAAATGGGAAAACGGAAACTGTATGCCCGATTACAGCGTAATTGAAATTTTATGCCGTGAGCTTGATATTACAATATCCGAGTTAATGGACGGCGAAGATGCAAAAACAGAAGTCAATGATAAGATTAATAACGTTCAATTGATGTTTTTAATAAGAAAAATGCAGGAGCTTGAAAAACAAAACAAGCTCACTTACGGTTTTCTTATAGTAGTAATGGGAATTGCTCTTTTATCTCTTTCAAGATTATTTGATGGCTCAAACGCAATGGATTTTTTCTCGGGTTTATTTTTAGGTTTATCAATCGTAACAATGCTTACGGGTGTTTACTTTATTGGTAAAAACTTAAGAAGATAGAGTGAGGTCAAATTAAAGGTGGTTTTATGAAAAGAAAGACTATTTTATTATCGTTTTTAATAATTTTATTTTCAGTTATATGTTTTTCATTTGTTTCAAATCTGACTAAAGAAAAAACTACCATTGATTCGTTAATTAAAAACTCCGATTATGCTGTTATAGCTCAGCGCAATATTTTAAGATGCGAAACCAAAAGTTATGGTTATGTAATGTGCGGATATAACGGCAAAGAGCCCTATAAAAAAGATGGCAAAGTATATACTGAAATGTACTTATGTTGCCAGTGTAATAAAATTCTTGGTGACAAAATTACCGTTGTAACAAACGGATATTATTTTAAAGAAGACGATTATTGTTTTCTATTCTTAAAATGCATTGATGAAAAGAACAAATTATTTACACCGATAGACGATAAAACGGGTATCATAAAAGGGTGCAACGGAAAGCTTTATCCTATGAAATTATCGTTAAAAGTTGATTTAGACAATGAATTTTCTGACATCGATGAGCTTTTTGATTTCTTTATATCTGAATGTGAACAAAAACAACCTACAGAAAAAGAAGTATCAAAGTCTATTACCACCGCTCCGCAAACCACAGCCGCCCCCCTGACAAGTTTTATAGTATTATCTCCATAAAAAATCATCCCAAGAATAATTTCTCGGGATGATTTTTTACATATCATTTTTGATTAAATCTTCAAAGGTTTCGCCTTTGACTACAACGTAGTCGTCATTACCGTTTATCATTATAACAGGCAATTTAGGAATACGATTGTAGTTTGAAGCCATTGAGTAATTGTAAGCACCTGTTGTAAGCACCGCAATAATGTCCCCTCTTGCCACAGATTCAGGGAGTTTGATCTGCGGTTGAATTATATCTCCGCTCTCACAAAAGCGTCCCACAAGGTCACAGAGGAAGCCACAAGACTCATTCGCCTTATCTGCTGCAATAACGGTGTATTCAGACTCATAAAGAGCATAACGGGGATTGTCACCCATACCGCCGTCAATTGCAACATAATTCTTGTAGCCCTCAATGCGCTTAACATTACCGACTTTATAAAGAGTGATACCTGCATCTGCAACAATACTTCTGCCCGGCTCCATACTGATATCCGGCTCATTAATATTGAGCTCTGCGCAGAGTGCTTTTACATACTCTGAAACTTGTTTAATATTATCTTCAATATCGATTTCGGGGTCGTTTTCTGTGTATCTTACACCGTAGCCGCCACCCAAATCAAGCTCACGGGCTTCGTAGCCTGTCTCTTCTTTAACCTGAGCAATAAACTCAAGCATAATTTTAGCCGAACGAACAAATACATCGGAATCAAAAAGCTGTGAACCCACGTGACAATGGAAACCTGCAAGGTCAATATTACCCATACGGAGTGCTTTTTTTGTTATCTCCATTGCAGCGCCCGTTTCAATAGGGAAACCGAACTTTGAATCAACCTTACCTGTATTAACAGCTTCGTATGTGTGAGTGTCAATACCCGGTGTTACACGGAATATGATTTTTTGCTTAAATCCGCGTTCACCTGCAAAGCTATTGATTGCCTCAAGCTCTTCGAAATTGTCAACAGCAAAGCAACCAACACCGTTATCCATAGCAAAATTAATATCAAAATCGTTTTTACTGTTTGAATGAAAACAAACCTTTGACATATCAAAGCCTGCGCTTTTGGCTGTGTATATTTCACCGGGTGAAACAACATCAACGCACATACCCTCGGATTGCATTATATTATAAATCTTTTTAAAGCAACAAGCCTTACTTGCATAAAAAGCACGGGCATTTTCACCGAAATGCTTTTTCATTGCAACGGTATACTTACGGCAGTTTTTGCGTATTGTCTGCTCATCCATTACGTAAACGGGTGTGCCGTATTTTTCCGCAAGCTCAACCGTGTTTCTGCCGCCGAAATACAAAATATTATCTTTTATCTGGAGGTTGTTGCAAATCATACGTTAATGCCCTGCTCTCTCATAAGCTGAAGCATTTTTGCCTCATTTTCAGGCTCCATTGTTGTAAGAGGAAGACGAACATAATTCTCTCCGAAGCCCATAGCAGCAGTAGCAGCCTTAACGGGAATGGGGTTAACCTCACAGAAAAGAGAGTTGATAAGGGGAAGAAGCTCAAGCTGTAAATCACGGCTTCCCTCAACGTCACCTGCAAAGAATTTATCACAGATTTCAACAGTCTTTTTAGGAAGGATATTGGAAAGAACGGAAATAACACCTTTACTGCCTAATGACATAAGGGGAACAATCTGGTCATCGTTACCTGAATAAATATCAAATTCACCATTTGTCAAGGCCGCAATTTCAGCAACCTGAGAAATGTTACCGCCTGCTTCTTTAATGCCGACGATATTGGGATGTTTTGCAAGAATTGCACAAGAAGCAGGCGTTAAATTACAACCTGTTCTTGAAGGAACGTTATAAAGAATGCAGGGCTTTGTTGAAGCATCTGCAATAGCTGTGAATGATTCAATAAGGCCACGCTGGGTCGCTTTGTTATAATACGGTGTAACAAGGAGCATTGCATCACAACCGATTTCACAAGCATATTCTGTAAGCGCAATTGCATAGGCGGTATCGTTTGAACCCGTACCTGCCACAATAGGAACTCTGCCGTTTACCTTTTCAACAGCAAATCGAAGAACCTCCTTGTGTTCATCATCTGTAAGGGTTGAGCCCTCGCCTGTTGTACCTGCAACAACAAGAGCGTTGACACCCTCTGCAATCTGCCACTCAATAAGTCTTTCAAAAGCATCATAATCAACACCATTGGCATTAAGAGGTGTTACAATAGCTGTGCCAACGCCACGAAATACTGTCTTTTTCATAATTAATCTCCCTCTTTGCATATTGCAAAAAAATAATAGTTGCCGAAAAGCAACTACCTACACATATAAATACACCATCGGTATTATGTAATGTAAGATAGCTCTCCGCCATAAGGCGACAACAACACAGATATTATTCCATGCTGCCAGACCGACCCTTCACCACGAGTCGACTTCGGCACCTGCTCCTTTCGCCGCAGACGTCCGGTAAACGTATAACTACGGGTACTGATAACAAAATGCACCTCTATCGGTTGCAAATAATATAACACACTAAAAATATATTGTCAACCATATATATTCAAAAGAATGCTTATGAATAATAAAAAAGTGTGCCTTAATTAACAAGACACACCTGAATTTATCAAACAACAAATCCGCCATTGACAGATACAACCTGACCGGTAATAAAATTAGCTTTATCACTTGCCAAAAAACTAACCGCTGACGCAACGTTTTGCGGTGTTCCCAAAATACCCAAAGGTGTTTCATCAGCTAAGCATGATTTAACGTCATCAGAAAAGCCGGACATCATCTCGGTTTCGATAACACCGGGAGAAACGGCATTAACAGTAACCCCGGAAGGACCAACCTCTTTCGCAAGAGCCTTTGTAAGCCCGATTAAACCTGCCTTTGAAGCAGAATAGTGAACCTCCATAGAAGCACCTACCTCGCCCCACATCGACGTAACATTTATGATTTTACCGAACTTGTTTTTAATCATAAACGGCAAAGCACGACGACAGCAATTAAAAGCTCCCGTAAGGTTAACACCAATCATCCTCTGCCACATTTCATCAGTTATATCGGTAAAAAGAATTTGCTGTGCAATGCCGGCATTATTAACAAGAACGTCAACACCGCCAAAAATATTTTCTATTTCAGAAAACATTTTTTCAACGTCTGAAGAATCAGAAACATCCGCCTTAAAAATTTCAATATGTGTAACAGACGAAAGCTCTTTCTTCAAATTACTTGCAAATTCAAATGAATTATTATAATTCAAAGCTATACGATAGCCGTCTGCCGCAAGAGCCCTGCATATTGCAGCGCCGATCCCTTTTGCGCCACCTGTTACCAACGCTGTTTTATTCATCGTGGCTGTGTGTTTCGGTTACATCCATAATGTCTGCAAATTCCGAAACACCCTCCTCGTCAAGAGTTGTCTTTTTATAGCCTGAAGGCGGAGCAAATACAGAAGAAGGAACAACTGCAGAAACGCTGTCAAAATAAAGGGTGCTACCGTCAGTTGCAGCAGTCTTGATTATAGTTTTACCGATATAATAATCCTTCTGACCGTCTTCATATACTCGAACCGTATATTCAACACCATCAGCTTTTTCGGTTGTTGTTTCTTTTAAAACCTTTACATTATCAAGGGCATTACCGTCAAATATTGCGAGCTCATCTTCAGACATATTTTCTTTCATCATTTCTTTAGTAAACTCAACATAAGTTTTCTCATCAACAGAAAGCATCAAAACAGCATTTTCGTTAACAATAACACCTAACTGCTTACCCTCAAAATCGGTAAAAACAGCCATTTTAGAACCGCTTCGTGCTACCTTAATCGGTTTTACAACACCGTCTTTAACAATTCTGCCCGTATACATATACTGGGTTGAAGCAAGCACTGCCGCATCATCCTGAACATAAGGAGTTTCGGGCGTACCGGGAGTATTTGTTTCACCGCTTATTTGCTTTACGGTAGTTGATGCGGTAGAATTTGAGCCATTGTTCTGCGCCTGGCCCTGAGAGGGTTTTGCCGTGTTATTTGAATTTGAGGTTGCCGCACCGGTTGCAGAAACAGTATTTTTATTATTTTCAAGAGCTTCTTGAATACGCTCGGGAGAAACACCGGTTTCTCCTTTTTGAGATTTTTCATCCTTTTCAAAGAAGTTTTTGCCTTCTTTGATTTCATCCTTTGAAATAGTTACCATTTCTGTGGCAACAACCTCACCATGTTCGTCTGTAACCTTAACAATTGCTGTGTGTGACTGCGTGTCCTCGGGGGTTTTATCACTTAAATCAAAAGCCATTTCACAACCGCTCAAAACAAAAGTAAGCGAAGCAACGATTATGGCAACAATTGCTGTATATATTTTTTTCATAATATCCTCCAAATAGGTTTTTATTCATTCTAACACAAACCAAACAAAAAAACAACACGAACTAAGAATTGCATCTCAATGTTTACAAAAAATTAAAAAGCGGCATTCAAGACGAACACCGCTATTTATTGTTTTTCACAAGCTCCCTGATATGCTTGAAAGTATAGTCCTCGCCTTTTTCGGCAAGCATTGTTAAAAGCTCTTCCAACAAATCCGAGGTTTCGGGATGGATTACCCTTCTCCCCTTTGCCCTCACAAAATACTCAATTGGTGATTTATCAGTATATTTATCACCATTGTAAATCTTACCTGCCGCAACGCGGTCGCAAAACATCTCAGCCACATATTTCATTGGCATTTTCACAGGCTCGACAACCCTTGAAACAGGGCTGTAATCGGTCCAATATTCAAAATGATGCTTATTGCGACCCTTGTGGTGAATCCACGCAAGAGAATAACCGTAAAGCTCTCGTTCACCCTCATTCGGACTACGAGTGCCCGTATAATACTTTGCGCCGGGTATAAATTCCGTCGGAGTATATTTTGACAAATCGTGTCTTAGACCCTGCCACAATATCCCCGCTTTACGGCAATGCTTAATAACAACGTGACGGTGCTTTGTTATGGTTATAAAATGTTTAACGGGATGTATCATATCAGTTTATCTTAAAAACATAAAGATGCTCGCTGTCCACATCTTCAGGGGCGCAAATATCTGCTCTTAAACCAACTCTACCGTCACGGTTGAAGATTTCAACATCAGCATTGCTGCCAAGAAGAGACACCTTTAGATCATCTTTATATTCAATTTCAGGGAACAATGTTTCTTTAGAGGGGAATTTCTCGGTAATGGCATAAATATGGCCGTCGCGAGTCGTATAATAAACACCCTCGGACGCGGATTTTTTATTATAAACTTCACTTTCATAAATAGCCTCACCGTTGGTTTCAAGCCATTTACCCATACCCAACAATCTTTCTTCCATAAGGGGCGGAATTGTGCCGTCAGCATCAGGCCCTATATTAAGAAGGAAGTTGCCGCCTTTAGAAACAAGACTGCAAAGAGTTTTCAAAAGCTCTTTAACCGAAAGATAATTCTCACAGCCCTCTTCTTTATTTATACCGAAAGAACAGCCTATGCCGCGACATTCTTCAAAGGGTCTGTCAAGTTCAACGTCGTCAATACGACGCTCAGTGCCGAGATAAACGTCAATTATACCGTATTCAGTAGTGAAGTTGCCGCCTTTTCTTCCGCGGGTTTCTTTGCCCCAACGGTCATTTGGAACAATAAAATCCTTAACAGACGATTCGTTATAAAGCCACTGCAAAAACTCCGTAGAATGCCAAACATCGCTTGTCTGCTCCCATTCGCCGTCTGTAAAAAGAGTATTGGGCTGATATTTTTCAACAAGCTCTTTAAGCATAGGATGAAGATGCTCAAGTGCATATTTCTCAGGGTCTTCAAGATAATAAGGATGCCACCACTCATAAACGGAATGATAAACACCGAAGCGCACCCCTGTGCCTTCCATTGCATTTTTAAGTTCCATCAGAAAATCCCTTTTGGGTGCACACTCAACAGAATTGAGCCCCGGAGCATACTTTGTTTCATAAAGGCAATAACCGTCGTGATGCTTAGAAACAAAGTTTATATACTTAGCACCTGAACGTTTAAAAAGAGTTGCCCATTTATTCGCATCAAAACGATGACCGGTAAAATCATTCAAAAAATCAAAATAAGGTCTCGAATTATAGTGTTCTTTGTGAAACTCTTTATATTTTTTTTGTGCTTCAGTTTCACAATTTTCCATATTACAAGCGTAGCCGTACCACTCAGCGTAGTCCTTAACCGGCGCATAAGCAGGAACACTATACAATCCCCAATGAATAAAAATGCCGAACTTGGCTTTTCCGAACCATTCGGGAACCTTTCTGGAGTTTAACGATTCCCAGTTATTTTCAAACATAGCATTTACCTCTTTTCATATACTTCAACCGCAAAATGAACTATAGTTTCAAGGTCTGTCATAAAGGAAAGTTTTTGTATTTCTTCCCTGCCCGTTTTATAGTAATACGGTGTCATTTTAAATAAATTCATAATATCGTTATTACAATCAAGAGTTATGTTATATTTCAGTTCCTCAACAGAAACAAGTCTGAACAAATCATCATTTCTTATTTCAGGCTTGTTCTTATACGGCTCATCATAAACGGTACTTTTTAAATCCCATAAATGGTCTTCAAGAGGAACCACCTTAATCAAAACACCGTCACTCTTGAGAATACGGTAAAACTCTTCATAAGCAGATGGTGCAAAAACGCTTAAAACACAATCGCAGGATTCATCTTCAAAAGGAAGAGAAAACGCACTCGCAACAGCAAAAGACGCATTTTTAACGAGCTTTGCGGCATATTTCAATGCTTCTTTTGAAATATCGACACCGAAAACATTATAATTGTTTGTTAATGAAACAGCTTTTGTATAATAGCCCTCACCACAGCCGATATCTGCAATCACACCACCGCAAGCAACATTTTTTGAAACCGCCTTGCAAAGTAATTTCTGCAAAGGTGAGTAAAAGCCTTTTTCGAGAAAATCGCGACGGGCACGTACCATCAATTTATCGTCCCCGTGGCGCTTTGAAGAGGATTGCTGTGACATAAGAAGGTTAACGTACCCCTCCTTAGAAACATCAAAACAATGGCGGTTAAGGCAAGAATACGTATTATCCCGAACATCTAATTTCCCGCTGCAAACGGGACATATAAAATACGACATAAATATAAAAGGTTATTCCTCTATAAGGAGCTTTTTAAGCTCACTCATAAAGGTGTTTATATCTTTAAACTGACGGTAAACCGATGCAAAACGCACGTAAGCAACCTCATCAATATCTTTAAGCTTATCCATAACGTGTTCACCGATTTTTACGGATGTAACCTCTCTGTCAAGAGAATTCTGAAGGTCTGCCTCAATTTCATCAATAGCTTTTTCAATAACCTCAACAGAAACAGGGCGCTTCTCACAGGCGCGCATCATACCGTTAAAGAGCTTATCGCGGTCAAACACCTCACGGGATTTATCTTTTTTTACAACGATAATAGGTACACTTTCAATAATCTCGTAGGTTGTGAAGCGCTTACCGCAGCTAATACATTCCCTGCGTCGGCGTATACGCTCACCCTCATCAGTAGGTCTTGAATCGATAACCTTACTTTCATCAAAAGCACAAAACGGACATTTCATAAAGGTACACCCCTTTTTATTGAATATCAAGTGAATTATACCAAATAGAGTATTCTAATTCAAGACCTTTTACAGCATTTTGTGTTGCTCAGCCATCAATTACCATTGATTACACCGAATAAAAATATTATTATTAAACCGGTGGTGATTAAAATAGACAAAATAAGAAGCTTTTATCAAACGCTTAACCAAAACACAAAGCTTATAATACGAATAACTCTGATTAGTACCATATCCCTTATTTTAATTTCAATTGCAGCGTACACATCAAACCAATATGAATTGGTAAAAATATGCGACGATATATTAGAATCAGCAAAAAGCGTTATGCTTATTGGTTTTCTCGGCACATTATTTTTTGAATATATCCATAAGGATAAATAAGAAAACACCGCAACTTAAAGGTTGCGGTGTTCCGCTGGGTTATCGGGGATTCGATGGGCTCTGCCCATCGTTGCTTTGCAACTCCCGATTATGTTCGCCTTCGGCGAGTGGGGTTCGAATCCCTTTCATCAATAAAAAAACAACCACAACTCAGTGCGGTTGTCATTTTGGTGAGTTATCGGGGATTCGATGGGCTCTGCCCATCGTTGCTTTGCAACTCCCGATTATGTTCGCCTTCGGCGAGTGGGGTTCGAATCCCTTTCATCAATAAAAAAACAACCACAACTCAATGTGGTTGTCATTTTGGTGAGTTATCGGGGATTCGAACCCCGGACACCCTGCTTAAAAGGCAGGTGCTCTGCCTACTGAGCTAATAACTCATATAAAACCCTGTGAACAGGGTTATTTAACAAATGCAAAAAGAATAACTGATGCAAGAGCAATAACGAAGAATATTGCTGCAAAAATCTTTGTGATTCTGGCAATTTTTGATTCCATTGTGCGGCCTTTGTTTTTATCAAAGAATGTATCTGAGCCGCCGGCAATTGCACCGGAAAGACCCTGTTGCTGACTCTGCTGAAGCATAACAGTAACAACAATTACAATTGATGATAAAATAAGGACTGCACCGATAAGATAGTGATACCAAAGAAATTCCATTATATTACTTTCCTTTCAAATCGGCATTGCGTTCCATTCACAACGCTCGGATATATTACCATATCTTTATAAAAAAAGCAAGACCTTTTTTCATTTTTTTTGAAAAATTTTTAAAATGTATATTTTTTAGATTTAAGGAAAAGATATTATCAGCGAATAAGATATTACGCGTTTGCTTTCGGCATTGATTTTTTGTGTTATACGGTCAAAATTGACTTATTCAGTGACGAAAATTTATTCGCTGCACCTGTTCACTCATACGAGTGAACAGGTGCTTTCTTTTATTCAAGAGACAACTGCTCTGCTGTATCATCCGCACTCAAAAGTGCTCCTGCAGCAGGAAGTGTTTTGGTTTTGTACCTATGAGGCTTTACGAATTCCCCTTCTTTATACAGTCTGACACCTTGAACGGTATGATACTTTTTAAGTGTCATAACATTCACACCTGCGGTATCCTTGGTTGTTTTTGCCGAAATAGCACCGGTATTAACAAGAAGATGTCTGCCTGCAGTAGAGGTAATTACTATTTCGCAATCTTCTTTAATATACAGCGCGGTAACAATGGGTGATTTATCGCTGTATGCTTTAATAAGCTTTTTACGCTTTGTTATTGTCTGATATGAGCTCATACTCACCTTGGCAACCTTACCGTTTTCGAAGAAAAAGAGCATATAACCCGAATAATCATTTGTTACGGCCATATACAGGGGTTTTTCTTCCTTATCAAACTCAAGCCTTGAGGGAATAAAATCGCCGAGGGCACTTGCTTTTGTATCTTCAAAGTCACTTGCCTTACTCTTATAAACCTGACATTTATCGGTAAAGAACAGAAGCTCTGCGGAGTTTTTGTTGTTTACCGCAGCAATCATCTCGTCCCCTTCTTTAAGCTTTTGTTCACCGCCCATACGCAATGAAAGAGGGGTAATTTTCTTAAAATAACCATCACGGGTAAAGAAGAGATTTGCTTCATAATCGGGTATTTCATCAATAACCACATCATCTTCATCCGTATCATAGATGATTTCACTTTTTCTGTCTTTACCGTATTTCTGAGCAATTTTTGACAGTTCATCAACAATCATTCTCTTGATTCTTGATTTGCTGCTGAGAATATCTTCCATATCCTCAATACTCTTTTTAAGGTCATCAACATCAGCAATTCTCTTAAGAATATATTCTCTGTTGAGGTGACGAAGTTTGATTTCAGCAACGTATTCAGCCTGAACTTCATCAATACCGAAGCCAATCATAAGGTTGGGGACAACCTCTGCCTCCTCCTCGGTTTCGCGAACAATTTTAATTGCTTTATCAATATCAAGAAGAATTTTCTTCAGACCCTCAAGAAGATGGAGCTTTTCTTTAGCCTTAGTTAAATCGAAATAAACTCTTCTCTTCACACATTCAGTACGGTATGCAATCCATTCATTAAGAATTTCGGCAACACCCATAACCCTGGGCACGCCTGCAATAAGAATATTGAAATTTGCGCTGAACGAATCCTCAAGCGGAGTCATTTTGTAAAGACGCTTCATAAGCTTATCGGCATCTGTTCCGCGTTTAAGGTCAATTGTGATTTTAAGACCGGACTTATCTGTCTCATCTCTTATATCGCTAATCTCTTTAAGGGAGCCGGCTTTGACCTTTTCTATTATTTTTTCAATAATAGCCTCGCAGGTTGTAGTTGCGGGAATTTCAGTAATATCAATACAATTATTTGATTTATCGTAAGAATATCTTGCTCTGATTTTAATTGAACCTCTGCCGGTGTTGTAAACCTCTTCAAGAGCTTTTCTGTCATAAACAATCTGACCGCCACCGATGAAATCGGGTGCTTTGAGAGTTTCAAAAACATCAAAATCCGGATTTTTAATAAGACCGATTGTTGTTTCGCAAAGCTCACGAAGGTTAAAAGAACAAATATTACTTGCCATACCGACAGCAATACCGCTGTTCATATTAACAAGAACGCTGGGGAAAGATACGGGAAGAAGTGTGGGCTCCTTCATTGTGCTGTCATAGTTATCTACAAAATCAACCGTATCTTTATCGATATCTGCAAAAAGCTCTGTACAAATGCTTTCAAGCTTAGCTTCCGTGTAACGAGCAGCAGCATAAACCATATTTTTTGAATACGCCTTACCAAAGTTACCTTTACTGTCGATATACGGATGTAATAGTGTTTCGTTACCCTTTGAAAGACGCACCATTGTCTCATAAATAGCCGCATCACCGTGAGGGTTAAGCTGCATTGTTCTGCCTACGATATTTGCAGATTTGATTCTGCCGCCGTTAATAAGTCCCATTTTATACATTGTATAAAGGAGCTTACGGTGCGAGGGCTTAAAGCCGTCAATTTCAGGAATAGCACGTGAAACAATAACACTCATTGCGTAAGGCATAAAGTTAGTTTCAAGAGTACCCGTAATTTTTTGATTTACAACCTCACCTGCACCTATAATATTGGCTTTTGCAGTATTTTCATTTTTAGTTTCGGGAGTTTCTTTTTTCTTTCTTGCCATAATAATCTCCTATTATGAAATATCAGCAAGGTCAAGGTAGAGATGACCGTTTTCTGCAATATAATCTTTTCTGTCCTGAAGGTTATCACCAAGGAACAATTCAAATTTCTCGGAAATAATATCCTGCACGTCATCAGGCTCAACTTTAATAAGTCTGCGTGTTTTGGGATTCATAGTTGTGAGCCACATCATATCCGCGTCATTTTCACCAAGACCCTTTGAGCGCTGAATTGTATATTTAGCATTACCGATTTCATTAAGAGCATCAATTTTTTCTTTTTCGGTATAAGCAAACCAGGTTTCGCCCTTTGAAGTAATTTCATAAAGGGGTGATTCTGCAATAAACACCTTGCCCTCATTAATAAGCGTAGGCATAAGACGGTAGATCATAGTGAGAATAAGCGTTCTGATATGAAAACCGTCAACATCCGCGTCGGTACAAATAATAACCTTATTCCAACGGAGGTTGTCAAGATTAAACAATGATAACTCTTTGTTTGATTTTGAAGAAACCTCAACACCGCAGCCAAGAACCTTGATTAAATCAACTATAATTTCACTTTTAAAAATACGGTTATAATCACATTTAAGGCAGTTAAGGATTTTACCTCTTACGGGAATAACAGCCTGGAAAGCAGAATCCCTCGCCTGCTTACAAGCACCCAATGCAGAGTCACCCTCAACAATGAATATTTCACGCTCATTTTTATCTTTACTGCGACAATCAACGAATTTTTCAACTCTGCTTGTCATATCATTAGATGTAGCAAGAGTTTTCTTGAGATTGAGCCTTGTAGTTTCCGCTTTAACGCGGGAACGCATATTTATAAGCACCTGCTCACAAAGCTTATCTGCATCAAGCTTGTTTTCAATAAAATAAATCTCAAGCTGATGCTTTATAAACTCGGTCATTGCTTCCTGAATAAATTTATTAGTGATGGCTTTCTTCGTCTGATTTTCGTAGGAGGTTTGTGTTGAGAAGGAGGAAACAACAAAAACCAGACAATCTTCAACATCCTGAAAACTGATTTTAGAGTCAGTTTTAAGATATTTACTGTTCTGTTTAAGGTAAGCGTCAATCTGCGCTACAAATGCACTTTTTGCAGCCTTCTCGGGTGAACCGCCGTGCTCAAGAAAGCTCGAATTATGGTAATACTCCTTCAACTGCTTTTTATTTGAAAAGCAAAGAGCCATATTCATTTTGAGCTTATACTCAGGCTTATCCTCTCTGTCGCGACCCTTACGGTCTGCCTGCCAGAACTGAACGCTTGTTAAACCGTCATTACCGACAAATTCCTTAACGTAGTCAACAATTCCGTTTTCGTACATATATTCAAAGGTTTCAAACTTTGTTTCCGTAAGCTGGTTTTTAAGAATGAATTTTATACCTGCATTAACAACAGATTGCCTTTTAAGAATATCCTGATAAAACTCAAGCGGAATATTAATGTCGGTAAAAACCTTCATATCGGGACGCCATTTTATGCGTGAACCCGTATCTTTTTTTTCATACGGTGTTTTTTTCATATCACCGTTTATTTTACCCGCCTTGAATTTCAACTCGTAACAAAATCCGCCGGTATGAATTTCCGCCTCCATATACTCGGATGCGTACTGAGTTGCACAAAGGCCGAGACCGTTAAGACCCAGAGAATATTCGTAGCTGCCGCCATCGTTTGTATCATACTTACCGCCTGCGTAAAGGTCGCAGAAAACAAGCTCCCAGTTATAGCATTTTTCGCGGTTATTGTAGTCAACGGGAATACCTCGACCAAAATCCTGAACTTCTACAGATTGGTCAAGAAAGCGAGTAACGATAATTTTTTTACCGTGGCCCTCACGGGCTTCGTCAATGGAGTTTGAAATAATTTCAAAAACCGAATGCTCACAACCCTCAAGACCGTCCGACCCGAAAATAACTGCAGGACGCTTACGGACTCTGTCGGCACCTTTTAACTTTTTAATACTTTCGTTACCGTATTCTTTCGGTGTATCTGTTTTTGCTTTCGCCATTTATTTACCTATCCTTTCGGAATACAAAGTTTGGGTATTTTATCCTATTTATTATACAATATATTGTGATTTAGTCAAGTAATTTCTTACCGACACTTATTCAAAGGGTGATTTTTGGGACTATGATGAACTATATCTGGGTAATAATGATTGTTTTTTCTTTTCTGTCTGCAATTGCCACAAAAAACATGAACAATCTTTCTTCTGCAGTTTTATCAAGCGGTTCATCTGCCGTGACCCTTGCACTGAAGCTATTGGGTATTATCTGTTTCTGGAACGGGCTTATACAGATTGCAGAAAAAAGCGGTTTGACAAAAAAGCTTTGCAAATTGCTCTACCCTGTTTTAAAGCTTCTTTTTCCGACGTTAAAGGATGAAGAGGCGCTGGAAGCAATTGCAATGAATATGACCGCCAATCTTCTCGGTCTTGACAATGCCGCAACCCCTCTCGGTTTAAAGGCTATGAAAAGATTGAAGGATTTGTCGCCCCAAAATAATATTGCGGATGATAATATGGTGCGTTTTGTTGTAATCAACACTGCGGCATTGCATATTGTTTCAACCACGGTTGCTCTTTTGAGACAGGAATACGGCAGTAATGCCCCGACAGAAATCATATTTCCTGCAATATTAACTTCAATCATTGCTTTAAGCAGCGGAGTTTTTATGACTTTCATTTTGAAAAAGGTGTTCCGATGATAAAACTGAGCGATTATATTATTCCAACCGTAATTATTTTAATTATAATTTACGGAATTTTTAAAGGCACCAATGTTTTTGATGAATTTATAAAAGGTGCAAAAAACGGATTTAAAATAGTTTATACAATTACACCTTCACTTATTGCTTTAATTTTTGCAATTGAACTTATGAAGGCATCGGGCGGACTCGATATTTTATGCTCGTTTTTATCACCAATCACAAAGCTCTTAGGTATACCTCAGGAATTGACACCACTGACAATTCTGTCCCCCATATCGGGAAGCGGCTCCGTAGGAATGTTTGAACGAATTTTAAAGGACAACGGGCCTGACGGATTTATAGGCAGATGCGCTTCAGTTATGATGGGTTCAACAGAAACAACCTTTTACACAATGACCTTGTATTACAGCTCGGTAAACATAAAAAAAACACGGCACACATTGCCGAGTGCTTTGTGTGCCGATTTTATAAGCTTTATACTTTCGCCAAAAATTGTAAAGTTATTTTTCAAATAGGAATCAATAAAACATCTGTGTAAACATAGGGTCACTGCGCATAGAATATGCTCCGCCGTCAGAATCAACAATAATATGGTCAATAAGGTGAACACCCAGTTTTCTGAACATAACACACAAGGAGCGTGTGGAATCAATATCCCCCGCTGATGGTTGACACGTGCTTTCAGGATGGTTATGAGCAACAAATGCCGATGTAGCTTCACAGTCTATTACAGCTTGAACGGCCTTGCGGATATCTAAAACCGCTTCCGTTTTATCACCCTCGGAAATGAGAACAATTCTTTTAACACGCTTTGCCGCATCAAGACATACGAGAACAACTCTCTCATTACTTAAACCCAGAAGCTGACTTTTGGCAAGTTTCTTAAAATCATCAACACTTTTAAGGCTAACCCTCCTGTCAACCCTTTGTGACGATGCACGCTTGATAATTTCACCAACGGTTGCAATTAAAACAGCAGTGTTTTCACCCACACCGTCAACCTTTAAAAGTCTTGGTATTTCAGTGCAAAAAACCTCTTGAAGTGAACCTGTTTCGCTCAAAAGTTCGTGAGCAATACCGTTCGTATCAGACCTCGGGACGGAATAGAACAACAGCAGTTCAAGCAATCTGTGTTCAGAAAGATATCCGAAGCCATTATCCTCAACAGCCTTTTTCACCCTTTTACGGTGACCGGAATGTACATTGGATGATTTATTATTCTTATCCATAAATTACAGCTTTGCCGCCTTTTTAAGTGTTTCTGCCATATCAAGCTTTTCCCACGCAACGTCCAAATCGGTTCTGCCCATATGGCCGTACGCAGCAAGCTGTCTGTACTGGGGTTTTCTCAACTGAAGCTTATCAATGATTGCCGCGGGACGAAGGTCAAAGCATTCATCAACAAGAGCATCGAGACGAGCATCAGAAATCTTACCCGTACCGAAGGTATCAACACGAACAGAAAGCGGACGCGCAACACCGATTGCATAGGCAAGCTGCACCTCACATTTTTCGGCAAGACCCGCAGCAACGATATTTTTAGCAACGTATCTTGCGGCATAGGCAGCGCTTCTGTCAACCTTTGTAGGGTCTTTACCTGAGAATGCACCACCGCCGTGACGGGAGTATCCGCCGTATGTATCAACAATAATCTTTCTGCCTGTAAGACCGCTGTCACCTACAGGGCCGCCAATTACGAAATTACCCGTGGGGTTAACATAGAATTTTGTATCAGCGTCAAGATACTTTTCGGGAATGATGGGTTTAATAACGTTCTCAATAATATCTTTTCGAAGAGTTTCCATTTCAATGGGATCGTGCTGTGATGAAACAACAACAGCCTCAACTCTTACGGGATTATCATTTTCATCGTATTCAATAGTAACCTGGCTTTTTCCGTCAGGACGAAGGTAAGGCAAAGCACCGTTCTTTCTCACTTCCGTAAGTCGAAGAGCGAGCTTATGAGCAAGCGAAATCGGCAAGGGCATCAATTCCTCTGTGTCATTGCAAGCAAAACCGAACATCATACCCTGATCGCCGGCACCGTGAAGATTGTATGCATCCTCTTCACCGCCTTTAAGCTCAAGGGATTTGTCAACACCCATAGCAATATCGGGTGACTGCTTGTCAAGAGTTGTGAACACAGCACAGGTATTACCGTCAAAACCGTATTCGGGATTGTTAAACCCAATATCGCAAACGACCTCACGGATTATTGCAGGAATATCAACCTGAGCTTTAGTTGTAATTTCACCCATAACCATAACCATACCGGTTGTACAGGTAGTTTCGCAAGCTACTCTGGACATACTGTCCTGCTCAAGCATAGCATCAAGTATGGCATCAGAAACCTGGTCACAAACCTTATCGGGATGACCTTCTGTAACAGATTCAGATGTAAAAAATCTTTTAGACATTTTTAATCCTCCAAAAAAACAATGTACACCAAATTAACAGAAATATTTTACACTAAAGATAAATTATTGTCAAGTTGTGCCGTATTATATATTACGCTCTAAATGTTAAATTTTCTTTAAAAAGTCGGTCATAAATGCAACAAAAAATGAGGGTGCTTCCACCCTCATTTTAAGCCTATACTGACCGAAAGAGCATCGTCAATCCTGCTCATATCAGTTTCAGGCAAATTACCCATTTTTTCTCTTAATCTTTTTTTATCAAGTGTTCTTATTTGCTCGAGCAAAACAACAGAATCCTTTGAGAGCCCGCAAACCGATGCGTTAACGCATATATGAGTAGGCATTCTTGTCTTGAATTGCTGGCTTGTAATAGCTGCCGCAATAACCGTAGGACTGTATTTATTGCCCACATCATTCTGCACAATAAGTACCGGACGAACTCCACCCTGCTCCGAACCTACAACGGGACTCAAATCGGCATAAAAAATATCGCCTCTTTTAATATTCAAGTTATCACTCTCCGATATGAATTTTACAACCTTATTTTTGTCAAATAAGTTAAAAATAATCACATCGACGGAAAAATAACCGTCAATACAGTATATACAGAATTTGTCCGACGGTTAAAAAATAAAAAGCAGTCGGGTAAAAACCGACTGCATTTCAAATTTATTCAGTAATGGGTGCGGTACTGAGACCGAGGTTTTTAAGCGAGGTTTCAACATCTGAGCCTTGATAGCATTGTATTCTCAGATTGGGGTTGCAACCGCTGAAAACAGAAACACCGGGGATTACGGTATCAGTATCTCTTATTATAACCTTTGTAAGTGATGTGCAGAGAGCAAAGCATGCCTGACCGAGACTTTTTGTGCCGTTATTAATATCAACAGTTGTAAGGGCTGAACAGCCTTCAAAAGCAGAAGTACCGATTGAATCAGCTATGGGAAGTGTTATTTTAGACAGCTTAACACAACCTTTGAAGGCTTTGTTGCCGATAGGAACATTGACCTCGCGATTAAGGAACGACACACTTGTAAGCTTTGTACAGCCTTCAAAAGCGGATTCACCGATAGATTTGATATGGCCGGGAATGGTAATTCTTTCAATGGCAGAATTTTTAAAGCAGTTTGCACCGATAGCCGTAACCTCTTTACCGCCGACCTTTGCAGGGATAATTACACTTGTTGACGTGCCGAAATAGCTGGTGAGAACACCTGCTGAGGTGATTGCAAACTCGCTGAACTGATTAACGCTGTTATCCTTAGTTTCCTCAGGCGTATCAATAACATTGGTTTCAATAACGGTTGAAGAAACCGGCTGGCCGCCGTTTTGAAGAAGCTGATTAATATCAACGATGTTACCGTTCTGGTCAACATAAACAACAGACGTGTTCGGCATAGGGTTGAGAAAATTGGAATTGGTTATAACGGGATTTGAAATGCTCACACCGGTACCGCTTACGCCTGTAGTAGATGCAAGGTTACTTGCGATCTGGTTAAGGTCTACCCACGATTCTGTAGGAGTAGGTGTACCGGGCAGGGTTGTAGGCTGAAGAGTGTAAACCGGCAACGTGGTCTGACTCTGCGTATCATCGGGCTTCTTTAAAAGTGCCATAACAAGCACCGATGCAGTAATTGCAATCGCAACCGCCAAGGCTATAATAACTTTTGTATTCTTCTTCATTAATATGTACCTCAAAAACATAAATAATCAACTTTCCGTTACATTATACAACAGAATTATTAAAAAGTACATACCAAATTTTGACTAATTCGTTAATTTTTGTCTTTTTACGGCATCTGTTTAATAAAACAGTTGTATAATTATCAGTTGTAATTTTAAATATAATATGTTAAACTAATTTTAAATTTAAAGAAGTGAGGTTTTGTTATGCAGAAATCATGGTATAAAGAAATGGCTGTGTATCAGGTGTGGCCCCGTTCATTCTGTGACGGTGACGGCGACGGTATAGGCGATCTTAAAGGTGTTTTATCAAAGCTTGATTACATCAAAAGCCTCGGTGTTGACGCAATATGGTTTTCTCCCCTTTACAAATCCCCTCAGAAGGACTACGGCTACGACATTGCTGATTACCGCAGCATTCAGCCCGAATACGGCACAATGGAGGATTTCAAGCTTGTTCTTGATGAAGCTCACAAACGCGGTTTAAGAGTTATTATGGACCTTGTTGTTAACCACACGTCCGACCAGCACGAATGGTTCAAAAAAAGTATTGAAGACCCCACAAGCAAATATCACAACTATTACCATTGGTACAAGGGTAAAGGCAAACGCCGTCCCAATAACTGGATGTCAACCTTTGCAGGTCCTGCATGGGAATACAATGAAAAGCTTGATGAATACTACCTTCACCTTTTTGCTGTTGAACAGCCCGACCTTAATATGGATAACCCCGAGGTTCGTGAAGAGGTTAAGGATATTATGAGATTCTGGCTTGATATGGGTGTTGACGGCTTCCGTGAGGACGTTATTACATTCATTTCAAAAAAAGAAGGTCTCCCCTCCAGTCCTTACTGGTTCCCCGTTGCAACAGGTATTGAAAAATATATGCACGGACCTCACCTTGACGAATATCTTCTTGAATTCAAAAACGACGTTCTTTCAAAATATGACTGTATGACAGTCGGCGAAGCACCCATGATGACAACCAAGAATGCACTTAAACACATCAAGGAAGGTCCCAACCAGCATCTTAATATGATGTTCCATTTTGAGCACATGGCTGCTGACTGCCTTTTCTACAGCTGGTTCAAAACAAAATTCAGCCTCAAAAGACTTAAAAAGGTTTTCTCAAGATGGCAGAAGGACCTTTACGGTCACGCATGGAACGCTCTTTACCTTGAAAACCATGACCAGCCTCGTGTTATCAACCGTTACGGCAACCCCAAATACCGTGTAGAAAGTGCAAAAATGCTTGCTGTTACATATATGTGTCAGTGCGGCACACCCTTTATTTATCAGGGTCAGGAAATTGGTATGGTAAACTACCCCTTCACTGACATTAACCAGTACACAGACGTTTCAACAATCAACAACTACAATGTTGCAAAGAAAATTATGGGCGAAGAAAAAGCTCTTTCTCTTGCAAACTATGCATCACGCGATAACGCAAGAAGCGTTGTTCAATGGAGTGCAGAGAAAAACGCAGGCTTCACAACTGCAGATAAGCCCTGGTTTGTTGTTAACCCCAATTATAAGGAAATTAACGTTGAAGCTGCAGAAAAAGACCCTGACAGTATTCTTAATTTCTACCGCGCACTTATTAAGTTCAGAAAAGAAAATGAGCTTGTAATTTACGGTGACTATAAGGAGCATTACAAAAACAGCAAGGACCTTTATGTTTACGAAAGAAACTATGAAGGCAAACGCTTGCTTGTTGTAAACTCATTCAGCGAAAAACCCGTTAGCTTCACAGCACCCGCAGGCTTTGACCTTTCAAAAGGCAGATGCGCCCTTTCAAACTACAAAGACCCTGCAGTTTCAAACAACGGCTTCACAACAAAGCCCTACGAAACAAGAGTTTATATTTTTGAATAATAACACACATAAAAAGCGTAGTTACCGAATTAACGGTAGCTACGCTTTTGCTATTGTTCATAAATCATCTATGCACTCGCTTCTTAATTTTCCTTACAAGACCTTTAATTACTTTAGACTCTAACCAAACAGTTATAATAATAGATGCTATTAAAATTAATTCCAATACCGAAACAAAAAAGCCTTCGGATATCGCTCTATCCAAAGACTTTTTTCATTTATTGATTTACTGCCATTACAGTTTCTTTCTGAAGCTTTAAGAAATCCACCTTGCCGTAAGGTGTTTTGGGCAGCTCTGTTACAAATTCATAAGCGTAAGGCACACTGTGATGAGCAAGATGCTTTTTGCAATGCTCTTTTATTTTATCAGCCATACCATCCTCAGAGCAATTTTCATCAAGAATAATGTAAGCCTTTGCAACTTCTTTTTTATATGGATGAGGCATTGAAACAACTGCACATTTTAAAACTTGCGGTAAATCTTCAATAACCTTTTCAATCTGAGTGGGATAAACGTTATAGCCTGATGAAATAATAAGTCTTTTAATGCGAAGCTCATATTTAACAAAGCCGTCACTGTCAATTGTTGCCATATCGCCCGTATGGAGCCAAAGCTTGCCGTCGCTGTGTCTGCGAAGTGTTTTTTGTGTTTCAAGCTCATTATTCCTGTAACCAATCATAACGGTAGGTCCGCTGACACAAAGCTCACCTTCCGTATTAGGCGGAAGCACCTCAGTTGTGTCGGGTTTAACAACACACATATCGTTACCGATAAGAGGCTTACCTATTGTGCCGGATTTGTAACCGTCATAAACAGAAAGACTCAAAGCGGCAAGGCCCTCGGTCATACCGTAGCCCTCGCAAATGCGCACGTCTGAATTATGCTCTTCAAGGAATTTATTGACTCTATCCTCCAATGGCTTAGGTAAGCTGTCGCCACCGCTGACCGCATATTTAAGGAACGAAAAATCAAAGCCGTCAAGCCCCTTGGATTTCACCATAGCCTCATAAAGAGTGGGAACACCGAACAGCATTGTGGGCTTATATTTTTTGATTATACTGCCGAATTTTCTTGAATCAAAGCTGGGAATCAAAACAGAACAAGCGCCGTAGCAGAATGATACGTGAACACAAACACCAAGACCGAAGCCGTGAAAAATGGGAAGGATTGCTAAAATTTTGTCACCTACACTAACGTCGTAAAGAGTGATGATGGCCTGCATTCCGAAAGCGTTGAAATTCTTGTTGGAAAGCATAATATCCTTAGGTGTGCCGGTTGTACCGCCGCTGTGAAGAAGAATTGCTACTTCCTCATTCTGAGCACCTACAGGCTTGTATGAAGGAACATCGGCTTTTGAAGCCTTCATAAATGCTGACCAGGTTAAATATCGGCTATCTGTTTTAGGATAGCTGTTTTTATTTTTGTTTGTAAGCTTATATGCAAGCTTCATAACAGGAGGCATCGTTTCACCTGCAGATGCAACAATAACCTTCTGAAGCTCTGTTTCATCAATTATTGCATTAACCTTTTTGCAGCACAAATCAATTGCGAGCAAAAATTTCGACTCTGAGGAAAGAATATAATTCTTTATTTCTTCCTGAGCGGAAAGCGGGTGAACAATGTTACAAACCGCACCGAGTCTGTTTAATGCATAAATACTCATTACAGATTCAGGTGTGTTAGGCATAAGTATGGTTACAATATCGCCTTTTCTTACACCCAGATAGTAATAAGCGGCAGAAATCTTTTTGATACGGTCAATAAGCTCACCGTAATTGCACTTTGCACCAAAATACTCGTAAGCCAACGCATCAGGATGGCTTTCGGCGGAAATTTTTATCATTCCGTACATAGATACATCAGGTATATCAAAGCCCAATGCACTATTTTTATTTATATAAGCGTAAAGCGGATTTTTTTCAATCGGATATTTATTTAAAACTTGCATTTTGTTTTGCGCGGCTTCAAGTTGCCGGCTACCCTTTCTCTAAGATTTTCGTTCTCCTCCTCGAGATTATCCCCCGTTATATAAATCGGCTCCTGAAAAACGATTTCAAGTCTGCCCTGAAACGGTATATAGCTGCCGTTAATTGTAAACGGAACAATAGGACAGCCTGTGTCCTTTGCCATTTTTACCGCACCGAATTTAAACGGCAGCAATCTGACACCCTCAGGCTTTATAATTGTAGCTTCAGGGAAAATACCTATAACCTCACCATCGTTAAGATACTGCTTTGCGGCTGCAAGAGCATCGTGATCCTTCCTTTGACGGTGAACAGGAATGATACCGCAATTTCTCATAAACCAATTTGTAAATCTGTATTTAAATATCTCATATTTAGCAAGAAAATGCACACATCTTTTTGTTGCAATACCTATAAGAAGCGGGTCAAGAACAAATTGATGATTACCTGCAATAACCACGCCGCCGGTCTTGGGAATATTTTCCTTACCGATAACACGGGGTCTGAAAATCCCCCTGCACAAAAGCACACCCAACGGGCGGACAAATCTGTATAAGAACGGTGAATTTATCTGCTTGTTTTTAATCTCATGGCTCATATAATAATATACCCCTATTTCATTTTAATATTACCCTTAACAAATTTAAATCCGACTGTTACTGCAACTGCAACTGCCGCAACAATAACAATCTGTTTTAAATTATCGCTGTTATTTTTTGATGCCTTATCAGAAACCTGTTCAACAAGTCTGTTCAATCTTTCCTCGTCAAGGGTTATACGATTTACAAGGCGCGAATATTCATCAACATAGTAATTATTTGTCATAACCGTCACCCCACTTTTCAATTTCATTTTTCAAAAGCTCTCTGCCCTTTTGCATCCTTTTTCTGACTGCTTCGGGAGAAATACCGATAATTTTTGCAACCTCGTTGGAATCATATCCAACAATGTAAAAAAGAGTCATAACAATTTTGTATTTCACAGGCAAAGACATAATTGCTTCAAAAACTTCAGAATCTTCATCTTCAATGCCGATGCTGTTAAGCTCATCTAAATCTACGGTCTTACGGCGTTTTCTGAGCAAGACCATATTTTTGCTTATATTTGTTGCAACCTTTATAAGCCAGGCTTTTTCGTGCTCTGAGCTTTCAAACTCCGGCGCTTTTGTAAGATATTTAAGAAAAGTATCCTGCAAAGCATCCTCTGCATCATCAGGATTGCAAAGGATACAATAACAAATTCTGAACAACATATTGCTGTAACTTTCAATGAGGAGTTTTATATTTTCATTGTTGTTTTTCTCATTTAACTCAGGCACAAAATCACCCCCACTACAAATAAAACAAACCGAATACCCATTTTGTGAAATAATTTTTAAAATATTATAATTTTTATTTTTTCATAACAGTATTGGTCATTTTAATTTTATTATACGACATTTCTGCCGTTTCCACAAGAAGATGCCTAAAACGGCACGGGAGTGTTTTCCGATACTGCCCCGAAGTGTTTTACAGCGCATACGAATCAAGAAAACATAACGCAAAACAACACCCCATTCCTTTTGGAATGAGGTGTTGACTTATAGATTGGTATTCTGAGTTTTACGAAACGGCTTTGTTTACAATAGGCTGATTCATCGGTAAACTTTTTAACTGAGTACCTTCTTTATAATCAATCTTACGTTTCACTAAACCCCGCGCACAATGTTTTGATAGGGATTTTGTATTTTAGCAGTTCTTTTAGCTGATTATCGCAAACAAAGTACTTTGGGTCGGGGTAAATTATCGCTTCTTTCCCATCAATCAAGACCGTTGATTTCCCGTCAAAATCTATATCTGCAGTATTAAAAAACACACCTTTTTCCCTGTCCGTATGAAAACGTGTTATTCTTACAAATGCCCCGAAATTATAATAACATTCGTCGCAAAAGCGTTGTGTTTCAATACTTGGTTCAGTTTCAATTATTGTATTTTTGCTAATTTTTACAATATCGGAAAGTGCCACCGAAGACCTGAAATCATCATCCTTTATACATACGGTTTTTATATTGCTTTCATCTTTAATTACATTACACAAAGAGGAATAAACAGCCTCTTTAAAATACTGCAACGGATTAAAGCGGTACGGTTCAACAATTGTGTTAATTTTTTCATCATCACACGCAAGAACCTGCCCTTTAAACATTTTCATAAGCTTCAGCAGTTCATCGCTTTCAAGCTCGTTTTCGGGAACGGAAACAATTGTGTGTATTTTTTTGTTATACTTGAAATTTCTTCTTTCTATCCCCTGTTGAATAATTATTTTTCTTCTGAAAAAGCTTTTTTTCTCTTTTTTAATCGGATTTTTTATATCTAAAATCAACAAAAAAACGCCCCTCTTTCAGTTTATGAAAGAAGGACGCTTTATAGCACTGTTTAATTAAAGTGAGTCTGTACACTGAATTGTTGAGCCACCGTCAAGATAGTTCAAGGGGTTAACCCAGCTACCGTTAATCATAAGTCCGAAATGGAGGTGAGCACCGAAGGAATAACCGGTGTTACCGGCCTGACCGATAACCTGACCCTGTTTTACCGACTGACCAACGCTTACTGTAATATTTGAAAGGTGAGCGTAATAGGTAAGAACACCGTCGCCGTGGTTAACAACAACATAGTTACCGTAACCGCCGCCCCAGCCCCAGCAAGCGACTTCAATTGTACCGTCTTTTACAGAAACAACGTCTGCACCGTGAGTACCGGACCAACGGCAGGTATCAATACCGTTATGCTGTCTGCCCCAACGGATTTTGAAACGGGATGAAACGTATACATCATCATAAGGCAAGGGCCAGCACATATCGCCCGCATTACCCGAGCCATAATAAACGTTTCTGTCAGAAAGCTTATTCTCGAGTTCAAGAATGGCTTCTTCACGCTTGTCGATTGCTGCCTGATATTCCGCACTCCGGGTATCAAGACCGTTAACAATTGCCTGAACCTTATCAAGCTCGCCCTGAATAGTCGCCTCTGAAGCTTCAACAACAGAACGGGCATCCACCTGTTCCTGCTTTTTCACTTCATATTCTTTTTTTGCAGAATCAAGCTCGCTGACTTTTGTTCCGAGTCTTGTTTTAACATCCTCAATTTCTGCAAGCTTTATTGAGATATTCTCAATATTCTTTTCAAGCTTTGCTACAATTGCGTCGTCGTGCTCAGCTATACGCTGAAGAAGCTCAACTCTTTCGAGATATGACTGAAATTCAAATTCGTCAGAGGTGATAAGATACTCGAGGGTTGAACCTGCGCCTGCCATATATGAAGCACGGATTCTTTCACCGAGAAGCTTGTAAGTCGCCTCTTTTTCCTTTTCAAGCGTGCCAACCTGAGCATCAAGCTGCTTAACCTGAGCATTAAGAGTATCAATTTCCTTCTGAATGCCGTTAATCTGAGCATCTATTTTTTCAATATCCTCATCAATAATGGCAATTTCCTGATTATGAAGGTCAATTTGCTGCTGAAGGACGTCAATCTTCTCCTGCAGGCTTGCAACCTTACCATCATATTTAGCAGCTTCAGCGTCCAGTGCATCAATTTTTTTCTGATTTTCTTCAATCTGAGCTTTAATTTCATCTATTTTGTTCTGATATTCCTGCTTCTCAGCATCTGTAAGCGCATAGGTTGTAAGACTCATTGCACTCGCAACAAAAATTATTGCAAGAATAACAGAAAGAATTTTTTTAGTTTTATCAACTGTTTTCAACAACATTACTGTGCTCCTTCAAATATTTATTAAGAGAAACTATACTACCGAATGAACCGATAAATACACCAATGAATACGAACATTCCGAAAATAATCCAGATGTAATCAACGAAAGGTACAACCGTTCCGCCGAGCATACTCATAATATCGGAAAGCCAGATGGATGCAACCTCATACACACCGTATTGAATACCCAGCGCGATAACCGCCGAGAACACACCCAAAAGAACACCTTCAACAATAAAGGGCCAACGGATAAACATATTTGTTGCACCAACAGCCTTCATAATGCTGATTTCAAGGCGTCTGTTGAATATTGTGATACGTATTGTGTTTGCAACAATGAACATTGAAACAAAGAACAATACTGCAACAACGCCAATACAAACGTAAGAAACAGCATTTCTGATGCTCGCAAGCTTACCTGCAAGCTCGCTGTTTTCGTGTATATGCAATACGTTATCTAACGTTTTTATACCTGCAACGGTTGCATCAAACTGAGATAAATCCTTAACCGTTACTTTGTATGCATTGGGAAGAATATTGGCATCAAGGCCTTCAAGAAGATTCGCCTTATCACCGTAAGCGGCTTTCTGACGTTCAAATGCCTCTTCACGTGAAACGAACTCAACCTTTTCGACATTCTCCATTCCCGAAAGCTGGCCATTGAGAATATCCATCTGTGCTTTATCAGCCTCATCCTTTATGTAAACCATAACAACGTTCTGATCTTCAATAAGGTCAAGGACGGATGTAATATTAAGGAAAATAAGCGAACCGCTTCCCACAATTACAAGACATGATACGAGAACAACGATTGTAGCCAATGAAAGCAATCTGTTGACCCATATATTTCTGAAACCCTCACGTGTGAGGTAACTCAAACTTGCACCCTTCATTCTTCATCAGCCCCCTCTACATCAACAACATCTGCAATTGCATCCGCTTCCGCCGCAGCAGCCTCAACATCACCTGCATAATTCTGCACAAGATAATCAAGGTCCTCGCCGCCTTCTTCAAGGAAGTAAGAGCCTACAGCCTCCTCGGGATTTTCAAATTTATAAGGCTCAACATCAATATGCGATGCATCGGGACAGTCAGACTCAATTACACCGTTTTTAATTGTAATAACTCTGTGATTAAAGGTTTTTACAAGATGAAGGTCATGAGTAACCATAATAACCGTTGTGCCGTCTGCATTGATATGGTTGAGAAGATCAACAATTTCAAATGACATCTGAGGGTCAACGTTACCCGTGGGCTCATCTGCGATAATTGTATTTGCATTGTTTGCAAGAGCTCTCGCAAGTGCTACACGCTGCTGCTCACCGCCCGAAAGCTGATTGGGCTTTGAACGGGCTTTTGAGTTAAGACCTACAAGACCGAGCAAATAAGGAACTCTTTTCCTGATTGCGTTCTCTCTTGCGCCGATAACACGCATCGCATAAGCAACGTTATCGTATACATTCATATTAGGTATAAGACGGAAATCCTGGAAAACGATTCCGAGAGTTCTTCTGAAATGGGGTATTTTTTTCTTTTTAATGTTATTGAGGTCAAAGCCGTTAATTGAAATTGTACCCGAAGACGGAACCTCTTCACGCATCATAAGCTTAAGCAAGGTGCTCTTACCTGCACCTGATGAACCAACGATAAAAACAAACTCCCCTGTTTCAATCTCTATATTGAAATCACTGAGGGCTTTTGTATTGGTGTCTTCGTATACTTTAGACACACCTTCAAATTTAATCAAAAGTAACACCTATCCTCATTTTTATATTTTACCGCAAAATTATAGCACATTTAATTACAAAATGTAACCCTTTTGTAACAAAATGTGCTATTTTTGAAATTATTTACAATTTGTTAATAATTTTGTTTCATTTTTTAATATTTAACGGGATTAGCGTCAAGATATTTTTTAACCATAAGAGCAACCTTAAATACAATAGCATCGTCAAATTCTCTTAAATCAAGACCTGTTAACTTCTTAATTTTTTCAAGACGGTAAACAAGAGTGTTTCTGTGAACAAAGAGCTTTCTTGATGTTTCGGAAACGTTGAGATTGTTTTCAAAGAAGCGCTGAATTGTAAAAAGCGTTTCCTGATCAAGCGTTTCAATTGAACCAACCTTGAAAATCTCTTTAAGGAACATTTCACAAAGAGTTGTAGGAAGCTGATAAATAAGTCTTGCAATACCGAGATGGTCGTAGCTGACAATATTTCTTTCCGTATCAAACACCTTGCCGACCTCGAGGGCTACCTGAGCCTCTTTGAAGGAGCGTGCAATATCCTTAACACCAACAACAGGTGTACCGATACCAACAAGTGAATGTGTATAAAACTCTGAAGAAAGAGCATCGCAAATCGAACGAGCAAGCTTTTCAAGGTCTTTGCTTTCGATGTCTGATTTAACCTCTTTAACGAGTGCGATATCGCTTTCGCTGATATTTATAACAAAATCCTTTGTTTTGTCAGGGAAAAGATTCTGCACGACATCAAAAACAGAAACGTCGTTTTTATCAAGGAGTCTGATAAGCAGAACAACTCTTGATGCTTCGCTGCTGAAATGCAACTCACGTGCTTTAAGATAAATATCACCGGGAAGGATATTGTCAAGAATAATATTTTTAATGAAATTGCTTCTGTCATATTTTTCATCATAATACTGTTTGATGTTAAGAAGCGAAACGCCGAGAACACCTATGTAATTATGCGCAGCCGCGTCATCGCCCTCAACAAAAACGGCATATTCAGGATGCATATGAGTTCCGAAAGACTGATAAAGGCAACCATCAACACCAACAGCAGTATTTGAAGAAAAGACCGACACAAGATTATTCGTTCTGACCTCTCCTATTCTGCCAAGGTCGCTGCATGCGATAACAGAGCCTGTTTCATCAATAACACCAATGGTTCTGTCAACAACATCACGCATCTGATGAATAATTCCTTGAAATAATCTATTGGACATAAGAATGACCTCCGAAAATTTTAACAAATTTACCATTCAACAGTTATACATAATACACAACTTTAACCCGTTTTGCAAGTGTTTTTTTTATAATTTTCAAATTTTTTTATGCAATATGCAAGTTTTACGACAAAAAATATTGTTTCAAATGCAAAAAATCACAATAAAAACCATCTAAAATCTTTCGTCATTTTCAACAATAGACTTTAGCTCATCTGCCGTAATCAAACGTGATTCACCCGGGTTTAATGCTTCATCAAGGGCAAGTCCGCCCATTGCAACACGCTCAAGCGCAACAACCTTAGCCCCCAGTGATGCAAACATTCTTTTTATCTGGTGATATTTACCCTCTTTGATTATAACTTTGTATACGGGCTTGTCCGAAGTGTCAAGAAGACTGAGCTTTGCCGAAAGCAACACTGTGCCGTCTTTAAGCACAACACCCTCTTCGAAGCACCTCCTGCCCTCCTCGTAATCAATAAGAGAATCGAGTGTAGCAATATAAGTTTTCGTTATATGCTTTGAAGGTGAAAGAATATTGTGCGCAAAATCGCCGTCATCTGTTATAAGACAAAAGCCGGTAGTATCTTTATCAAGCCTTCCTGCAGGGAAAAGATTGCGTCTTTTAAATTCATCGGGAATTATATCCACAACTGTTTTATAGCGCTTATCATCAGTTGCACTCACAACACCTACGGGCTTGTTTAACATTATATAAACATATCTTTCCTGCGAAACTGCTTTTCCGTCAATTGTTATTAAATCATTCTCATCTGCCTTAACCGAGCTGTCGGTAACAATAGCACCGTTTAAAGCAACCTGTCCTTTTTTAACAAGAAGCTTTGCTTCGCTGCGGGAAGCAATACCTCTGGATGAGATTATTTTATCAATTCTTTCTTTTTTATTAGCTTTTGACAAAATCCATCTTCCTTCAACTATGAGTTTTCGTATGTAAAGCCGTGCATAAACCCGTCAAGCTTAACAGAGCATACGTCTCCGCCTATGACCTCCCCGTCATAAACAAGAACGTTAATCTTGATGAAATCCTCCCCCTCGCAACCGGGGTAATTTTTTACCGTATAAGTCCATTTTTTTACGCGTTCACCTGCATATTCACGCAGATCATAGCCTTGCTTCTGCTGAATTTTATTGTAATTTGTATAAACGTCATCAAACTCAACGGGAATTATAACCTCGCGGATTTCATCGGGATTACCGCCTGTCTCCCACCCTAATTCCGAAACAAATAATGCCACGGATTCAGAATCAACAATTGCGGAATTAACCTGTTGAGATGATGCAGAGTTGTTATCGAAAAAGCATCGGAACAATATAACCGAAACAACGGCAAAAGATAAAACCGCACAGCATACAGCTATTCTTTTAAACAAAGCGGACTTCAGTGATATAACAAACAAATTAAACACTCCCTAAAATACTTTTCATAAAAAATATATGAACGGGAAATGCATTTAATGATGGTTGTAATTTTTTTAATTATACAATAAATTTAATGTTAAAGTCAACAAAATATCAAGGTTGTTTTTGTTCAAAAATTACACATCAAATATATATAATAGTATTGTTTTTTTCATAAAAATATGGTATATTTTTATATGTATAAAAACCAAGGAGGAACTTTTTCTATGAAAAAGACAGGAAAACGTGTAATTGCTGTGGCTCTTGTTGTTGTAATGACTTTGTCAGTTTTCAGCGTTGGCGCTATTGCTCTTACAAGCTTATTTACAAAATCAAACACTGTAACTCAGGTTGCCGGCGGTTCAAACGTAATCAACGCTAACAGCGTTGAAGAGGCTATTGAGCTTATGCAGTCAACTCCCGACTTCTTTGCTGACGCTTCTTCGGAAAACGTTGCAGGCGCAGGTGAAGACACAAACGGTGCCGATGCTGTTGTTTACCCCACAGTTATCATCCCCGGTATCAGCCAGTCTATCTCTTACCTTGCTGACGAAAACGGCAATCCCGCTGTTAACTCAAACGGTGAAGAGCTTTCCGGCGGTCTTCTTATTCTTGACTCATCAACAATTCTTCCTACAGTTACAAACAACCTTATCGCTCCCCTCGGCAGAGCTCTTATCAGACAGAATGATAATGACGGCAAGCTGCAGGATGCTGTTTACAATACGGTTTCCGAGCTTTTCTCAATTCAGGCTTCTGATAAAACAGGTAACCCTGTTAACAATCTTAAAACTGTTCGCTACGACACATCAGTTGGCGGTATGAATCAGGACGATCAGGATTACTTCTACAGAATGATTCCTATGAAAGCCCTTACTCACGACACAATTGACGTTACAACAGGTGAAGTTGTTCAGGAAGCTATTCTTGATGAAAACGATCTTTATCTTTACGCATTCCCTCTTATCGGCGACCCCTTCGAATCAGCTAAGGGTCTTGATGAATACATTCAATTCATAAAAGAGGAAAAAGGCGTTGACAAGGTTAACGTTGTTACAATCTCTCTTGGCGGCACAATCCTTACAGCTTACTTAGAGATGATGAAAGACATTGACCCCGAATATTCAGACATCAACAGAATTATCAACGTTGTTTCTTGCCTTCAGGGTACTGACGTTATGGGCGATTTCTATATGCGTGAGTTCAAGATCAACGATCCCGAGCATCCCGAATACGAGCAGTTCTTCTTCAACGAATTCCTTCCTATGATTATGAAGGAATCAAACGGCTACGGCACACTCGGCTACTTAATCAACATCGCACTTAAAATTATGCCTAAATCAGTTATTTACGCTATCCTTTCAGGTGCTGTTGAAGGTATTATCGATACACTTATGATTAACTGTCCTCAGTTCTGGGCTATGATTCCCACTGACCGTTATGAAGACGTAAAAGCAAAGTACAACCAGATTTGGACTGAAGATGATTACTCAGAGCTTGCCCCCAAGATTGACAAATTCCAGGAAGCAAGATTGAACCTTGTTGACAACCTTAATGCTTTTGCTGAAAAAGATAACAGACTTGTTCACAACGTTTGCGGTTTTGGTCTTGACTATGCAACTAAGGATTACAATTTCTTTGGTGCTATGAGATCTTCAGACGTTACAAACAGCGACGCTATCATTGACATCGACTCCACATCTCTTGGTGCAACTTATGCTCCTGCAGGCCAATACCTCCCCGATGATGTTCTTTTTGCAGAGGATGCAATCGTATCTCCCGACGGCAGCATTGACGTATCAACTTGCGCATTCGTTGACACAACATGGTTCTTCCAGAATCAGCATCACGAGGTTGGCAGAAACGACGTTGTTCTTGCTCTTGTAGGCCGTCTTGTAACAGGTGAAATCAAGAGTGTTGATGATGACTATGCATTCCCCAGATTCAACGGTAACCGTAACACAAGAAACATTACCCGTTGGAGACTTGATGATGCATCAGCTTTAATTACAAACTATAACGATGGCATTACATATGACATTGAAGGTAATGAGCTTACCTGCTCACAGGCTGATATGGATGAGCTTATTGCAGCTTACAAAGAGTGTCTTGCTCTCCTTCAGGATACAATTTGTGAACCCACAGCAGCGGATGCAGCAACAGAAAGAATTGAAGACGCAATTTACAGAGTTGGTCACAACGGTGAATTACCCGTAGAAGACAACTCAATGGATGCTCTTCTTGAAGCATTGTGCGAATTCCTCGACACTGTTGTTACAGCAGTTTCAGGCCCCGGCAACGGCTTCTCAGACATTTTCCAGAACGGTGTTTTCCCCGTAAAATAATCCGTTTCAATTCACTTGAACTTATTGAGTTTATATGATATAATTTCACTCCCGAAGAAATTCGGGAGTGATTTTTTATTCAGAGGTTATGTATGAAGGTTTATTTTTACACACTGGGTTGTAAGGTTAATCAGTATGAATCCCAGGAAATGAGCGAGCTTTTTGAAAAGAGCGGTCATACTATTATATATAATATAGAGTCGGCCGATATTGCTGTTGTTAATTCTTGCACAGTTACCGCCGAAAGCGTGAGAAAAACAAGGCAGACCATAAGACGTTTTAAAAAGAAAAATCCCCGTTGCATAATTGTTTTAACCGGCTGTGCTTCTCAGGCTGAAAAGCAGATTATTGAGAGCTTGCCTGAGGTTGATGTTTTTCTCGGAAACAGAAGCAATATTCAAATTGTTGCCGCCGTTGAAAAGCACATTAATGAGCAAACACAAATCAATATGCACCTCGAACACGAAACGGGTGATCCGTTTATAGGAACAGGCATAACACGCTTTGACGGTCACACAAGAGCCTTTTTGAAAATCCAGGACGGATGTGACAGATTCTGTTCATATTGTCTTATACCCATGGCAAGGGGTCGCTCCCGTTCAAAGTCACTCGAATTGATTGATATAGAGCTTTGTGCATTGGCAAAAAACGGCTACAAGGAGATTGTTTTTGTAGGTATCAATTTATCTGATTACGGCAAAAATACTCCCTACTCACTCCCGGATGCGCTAAAGCTTGCAGAAAAATATGACACAATAGAAAGAGTGCGCTTAGGCTCACTCGAACCCGACCACATAACCGATAAAATGATTAAAGAGCTAAAAGCTGTAACTAAGCTCTGCCCACAATTTCATATTTCCGTTCAAAGCGGATGTAATAACGTTCTGAAAAAAATGAACAGACATTATACTGCAGAAGAATACAAAGCCCTCACTGTTAAATTGAGAGAAACCTTTCCCGATGCCACAATTACAACAGATGTGCTTGTGGGCTTTCCGTGCGAAACAGAAGAAGATTTTGAAACAACTGTTAATTTTGTAAAAGATATTAAATTTGAAAAGGTGCACGTATTCCCCTATTCTGTGCGCAAAGGCACCGTTGCCGCTAAAATGGAGCAGCACACCAATTCTTTAAAAGAAAAGAGAGCTGCTGACCTTATTGAAATCACAAATAAAATCCGTGCAGAATACCTGAAAGCGCAGACAGGAAAAACTGTTGAAGCTTTATTTGAAACCGAAAGAGACGGTTTCTATGAAGGCTACACCAAAAATTATACTCCTGTTAGGGTTTATACAGATGAAAACTTGCACGGAAAAGTGCTGAATGTTACAATTACACAGTCAAAAGATGATTACTGCATTGGTAAATTGAATTAATGAAATATTTTTTCTTTAAATTAAAAATTAACCTTGACAACGTTATATTGTTGTGATAAAATGTCTGTTGTTGTGACACACGCGGGTGTAGTTCAATGGTAGAATCCCAGCCTTCCAAGCTGGTCGTGTGGGTTCGATTCCCATCACCCGCTCCACAACGCGCGGATGTAGCTCAGTTGGATAGAGCAACTGCCTTCTAAGCAGTAGGTCGGGGGTTCGAGCCCCTCCATCCGTGCCATATATGGTGGATGTAGCTCAGTTGGTCAGAGTGCCAGGTTGTGGCCCTGGAGGTCGTCGGTTCGACCCCGATCATCCACCCCATTTTTTAAGTCAAACTCCAGACTGTTCAGTTTGCAGTTTGACTATTTTAATATAGGGATGTAGCCAAGCGGTAAGGCAACGGACTTTGACTCCGTCATTCGTGAGTTCGAACCTCGCCATCCCTGCCAAAATATCAATCAATCCTTTAGGGTTGGTTGATATTTTTTACTGTTGCGAGGTTCGAAAAGGGCAAACGCTTGCGTTAAAAACAGTCCGGGGGACTGTTTTGATGCCCGTGTGCGTGCCGAAATGCGCAGAAGCATTTCGGGCGAACCTCGCCATCCCTGCCAAAATATCAATCGACCCTTTAGGGTGGGTTGATATTTTTTTGTATTGATATATATTTTCTTTTATGTTAGAATTTTATTAATATAAATTTTTAAGGAGTATATTATGGTCTATCCCGAACCCAACAAGCTTGTTTCAAAAACAGATACCTATCTTAACTGTGCTGAGGTATTCGCTTACAGAAGCACTTGTTTAAAAAGAAAATACGGAGCAGTTATTGTAAAGGATGACGTTGTTGTTTCAACCGGTTACAACGGTTCACCCAGAGGCTTTGAAAACTGTTGTGAAATAGGTTACTGTCCGCGAATGGAGCAAAATATGCATCAAGGTGAAGGTTACGGAATATGCAGAGCCGTTCACGCAGAAATGAACGCTTTGCTCAACTGTTCACGCCAACAAACTTTAGGTGCTGATTTGTATCTTACGGGAATAAACCCTTCAGATAACTCTGTTTATAAATCAAAGCCCTGCCCCGTTTGCGCCAGAAACATCATACAAGCAGGCATCAGAAACGTTTATTTAAGAGTCGGGGAAGGTCCCGATAATTATATTGTAATCCCCGCCACCGAGCTTAATTGGTTACAAAGATAAAAAATCCGCTCACAAGCTTCAAACTTGTGAGCGGATTTATTTATTTCAATTTAATTTCGTACTTACCGTATTCAACGTCGACACTTTTACCTTCAACGAATTTTCTTGGTATAAAGAGAACCTTGTCTTCATAAACCTCGCAATAATAACCGACACCACAATCAGTAAAGCCGAAGTTATTCTCCTTTCGGTAACAAGGAATGCTTATTGAATAAACACCGTTGCTTTCATTTAAAACCTCGAATGTTTTTTCAAAAAGGCCGCCGTGCAAATGACCGTTTATGAAAATTACGTTTTTATATTTTTCCATAACAGCTCTTACAAGATGTGACTGCTCACCCATATCCCCTGTTTTCCAAACCTCGGGAAGACCGTGAGTATTGGCAAAAGCCTGATGACACATAACAAAAGCAGGTTTATTGTCTTTAGTCGCTCTTTTAAGCTCGTTGTCGAGGAAATCTATCTGCTCCTGAGTAATATGTGCTTTTTCGAGCACGCGCTTTTCTGTGCCTATAACAATAAAGGTGTAGCCGTTAATATCATAAGAATAATAGCTTTTGCCGTTATTGTTAAGGTTAAGGTATTCATTTGCCTTATCCATTATTATCTTCTGATTTCTGCCATACTGAAAACGGACATCGTGATTACCCATTGTAACAAAAAGCTTGTAATCATTTTTATATTTATCAAAAACATTAAAGAAGCGGTTGTACTCTTTCCTTTTGCCGTATTCAGCCAAATCACCTGCAATAAGCACAGCTTCAAACTTCTTCTCGGCTGAGGCAATATCCTTAAAAAAGTTATCAAGGTTGACAGTTGCGCTATCTTTATCAATCAGGTGTGTGTCTGCAATACAAGCGAAAGCAAGCTTGAGATTGTCTTTGTCTGCAAACCTGATAGGCTCATCTTTAGAAAGCGCAAACACCTGGTCATAATCGGGTGACATTGCTTTAAACTGTTTCTTATATTTATCAATAAAAGTTTCAATAGACATTTTTATACCCCTCAATTAAACTTTTGATACAAATTCAACAAAGCCTGACGAAATAATATCAATATTATTTTCGTCGCAATTCATATCTTTTTTTGTATGTATTTTATCAAGATAATAACCTATAACAGGCTTCTTTTTAAGAGTCGCTACAGCTATATTTGTAGGAAATCCCATCTGGTCAGACGGATAAAAAGTGTTTGAAGATTTTTCAAAACGAATACTTTTCCCCTCTGCACATTTAAAAGATGAATTAAATGCATCGCCGAAATTTTTTCTTGCTTTTTTATTGGATACAAATAATATATGATCTCCGTCACCAACACAATCAATATTCACAATAAGCTTGTTTTCCAAAACAGATTTATGCTTCTTTCTGAAAAAAGCCGAACCCAACATACCATTTTCTTCATTGTCAAATAAAACAAAAGCGCATTTTGACCTTTGTTCGGGTGGCAGCTTTGAAATTGTTTCTAAAACGGTAACAACACCCGAGGTGTTATCGTTAGCTGTGTGTTCGTTAGGTTTTCCTGCATAGAAAACCGAAATCATAAGAACAAGAACAAATAGAATATATGTATAATAAGATATAATAAAGCTTTGAGAAAAATAATCGACAATAAAATACACAGGAATAAGCAAAATAAAAAAAGGTGCCGCTATCAAAAGGCTGTAAAGCAAAGTGAATAAAATATTTTTGGGAAAAATAAGATTAGGAAAGGGTAACTGCGCACAAGTGTCATAATGAGCTGTAAAAATAATCTTCGCAGTATCAACATTGCCGATAACAATGTTTCTGTTTTTTCCGAAACCACCTTCTTCAATCACAGTATCGCTGTAATATGATTTAATTAAATCTATAAAATCAGTTTTTTGATTCCGCTTCTTACGAACCTGAAATTGTTGTAAAACTCTTCTGGATAAATCAGTCATATAACACACCTCCGAAGCACATTTAAATTATATTAAAAGCAAAGAATAATGTCAATGAACATTTTCTTATTTCAACAGCTCTATCAGCTCCCCTACCTTTTGAGGTCGGGGTTTGTTAATTTTTTCAAGCATTTCATCAATCAGTTGGTCAACCTTTGTTACTTCTCTTTCAAATTCCTTTGCAGAAACGCGCAAAACACCGTAGCGCACGGCTGAAAGCTGAATGAGATTATCTGATGTGACAACTCTTACATTTTCATTTTTACCTATATCACTTATAAGCTTTTCAATATAATTGTCGCCGAGCTCACGCTCTTTTGTATACACAACGCGTATATTATTATAATTGTATTTTTTACCCGTATTACCGGGCACCTTGTAAGCATCAAAAACAAGGACAGTTTCGCACTTTGTAAAAGCGCTGTAATTACAGAGTATGTCCATTAACTTATCACGAGCATCACTGAGATTATAATCAGCAATTTTTTTCAGATTTTCCCACGCAAATATGACGTTATAGCCGTCAACAATTATATATTTCTTTCGTTGAACAGGATTATATTCGGTTGTAACGGGCTTTTGGGGTGTTTTGTTATGACTGTATCTGTAATACGGGTGTTTATCAGGACCGAATTCTCTCTCCATAATTGCTTCAAGCTCTTTATCATCAATATGAAAATTGCGTTGATTCAGAGTTACCTCATAAGGAGTTCTTTCTTTTTGAAGACAGGATTCAATATGCATATATTCCGACACCTTATCCCATTTAACGTTAAAGCCTGCACCATGAGCGCAGAACACTGAATCAGGTGTGTTTTCAAGGTCGCTTTCCGGAGAGTATTTAGACTCTGCAACAATTTCTTCAGCGTTATGACAAACATCGTAGCCGCAAACAACGCACGAAAAACGTCCCTTTCCGCCCGTGTAAGCGGCAACCTCACTTGCGTAGGAATTAAGGGTTGTAACAGGCGCCTTGCCCGTTATAACGGAAAAGCCGTTATGCTCTTCCGGGTTGTTGAATTCACCGTATTTAAGCCTTATATCGCTTATAGCTCTGCCTATTTGCTCAGTGGGAACCTCAAGCCTGAAATTATAATACGGCTCTAAAAGAACTGATTCAGCCTGCATAAGACCTTGTCTTACGGCACGGTAGGTAGACTGCCTGAAATCGCCGCCCTCAGTATGCTTCAAATGAGCCCTGCCGGCAGCAAGAGTTATTTTCATATCAGTTATGGGCGAACCCGTGAGTACACCCAAATGCTCTTTTTCTGCAAGATGCATAAGAACAAGATTCTGCCAGTTTTTATCGAGTGAATCTTCACTGCAGGCAGATTTAAACACAAGTCCGCTGCCGCGCGGCAACGGCTCAAGAATCAAATGAACCTCCGCATAGTGGCGCAAGGGTTCATAATGACCAACACCCTCAACTGTGCTTGCAATTGTTTCTTTATATAAAACTCTGCCCGAATCAATTTGGACGTCAACATCAAAGCGTTCTCTTATGATACCCTTTAAAATCTCCGTCTGAACCTCTCCCATCAAAGAAACATTAATCTCTTGCAGAAACGAGTTCCACGAAACGTGTAACTGAGGGTCTTCGGCCTCAAGCAAACGCATTTTTGGCAGGAACGTCTGTGGGTCACAGTCTTTGGGAAGAACGAGTCTGTAATTCATTACAGGTTCAAGGTATGATTCCGCAAAGTTTTCCTCGTCACCTATTCCTTCACCGCAATTAAGGTCTGTAAGCCCCGCAACTGCACATATACCGCCTGCTGAAACCTCATCGACATTAGTGAATTTTTTACCCGAGTAAATTCTTATGCCGTTAATTTTTTCATTTTTACCTTTATAAGAAACTATATCCTTAACCCTTAATTTGCCGCCGGTTACTTTTACATGAGTAAGCCTTTCTCCTTTTAAATCATGGGTTATTTTGAATACTTTTGCAGAAAAATCTTCTGAATAGTTGTTTTCATCTATGTAAAGTGAAAGTCCCGTCAGAAACTCTTCAACGCCCGTATTTTTAAGACCCGAACCGAAATAACAAGGAATCGCAAGGCGGTTTTTTATCAGTCTTTTTATTTCATCATCTGTAACAGTGCCGTTTTCAAGATATTTTTCAAGCAAGCATTCATCACAAAAGGCAAGGTTTTCGTCTCGGTTTTCAATATCATCCGAAAAGTCAACAATACCCGCACCGCACAACTCTTTTAAATCGTTTAAAACAGCGCTTTTTTCAAGACGGGCAAAATCCATTTTTGTAACGAATATAAAGGTTGGAATTTTATATATATCAAGTAATTTCCAGAGAGTTCTTGTGTGAGCCTGGACACCCTCTGTACCGCTTATAACGAGAATTGCATAATCAAGTATTTTTAAAATCCGTTCTGTTTCAGCGGAGAAATCAACGTGCCCGGGAGTATCAAGAAGCGCGATTTCAACATCCCCCGCCGAAAAAACAGATTGTCCTGCAAAAATGGTAATTCCGCGTTCTTTTTCAAGGGTATGAGTATCTAAGGTCGTGTTTCCTTTATCAACACGTCCTAATTCTCTTATAACACCTGCTTTATAAAGCAACGCTTCGGCTAATGTTGTTTTACCTGCGTCAACGTGTGCAATTATACCAACAACACTTTTCTTCATACCAATTCATCCTAAAAACCGACAGAACTCAAGTTCTGTCGGCTAAAATCATTTGAACGAAACCTCTATTTCGCCATTTACTGCAATAATTTCAATTTCATTAATTGAAACACCTGCATTTTCAACAAGAATATCTGCAACCTTATCTTCAATATTCTTTCTGATTGTGCGGCGAATGTCACGAGCACCTCTGCCGCCATCTTCAGATTTATCTGCAACAACCTCACAAACGCCGTCACCAACAATAAGCTTGATTCCTTTATCATTAAGAGGCTGACGGAATTCTTCGATAAGAATAGCAGAAATCTTCACAAGCTCTTCCTTACCGAGAGTATTGAAAACAACAATCTCGTCAACTCTGCCGAGGAACTCAGGACGAAGAAATTCCTTTAGTGCTTTAAGAGCTTTGTCCTTTGAAGCCTGATTTTTATCTCGATTAAATCCGAGAGCATTTTCAGAAATATGACTGCCTGCATTGGAGGTCATAATAATAACGGTATTTTCAAAGCTGACCGTTCTGCCCTGAGCATCGTTTGTTTTACCTTCATCAAGAACCTGAAGAAGGATATTAAGAACATCGGGATGTGCTTTTTCAATTTCATCAAAAAGAACAACGGAATATGGCTTTCTTCTCACCTTTTCTGTAAGCTGTCCCGCTTCATCATAGCCAACATAACCGGGAGGAGAACCAATAAGCCTTGAAACGCTGTGTTTCTCCATAAACTCTGACATATCAAGTCTTATAAGGGTTTCCGGGGTTTCAAACAACTCGTTTGCAAGCTGTTTTACAAGCTCGGTTTTACCAACACCGGTAGGACCTACGAAAATAAACGATGCGGGCTTTCTTACAGCAGAAATCTGCACTCTGCTTCTTCTTATAGCAGCAGCTAAAACCTCAACAGCTTCGTCCTGACCGATAATTCTGCTTTTCAATTTACTTTCAAGATTTGAAAGCTTACGCATATCGTTTTCAATAATTTTTGAGGTGGGAATACCAGTCCAGAGGTTAATTACTTTCGCAATATCCTCCTCGGTAACATCGTTATCATCGGCTTTAATCTTTAGGTCTGCCGCTTCTTTTTCAAGAGCCATTTTTTCTGCCTTGAGTCTTGAAATTGCCTCGTAATCAGGGCCTTCACCCTCTAACTCATTAAATAACTCTTCTTCCCTTTCAGAAAGCTCTTCTATTTTTGCGGTAAGCTTCTGATAATCACTTATGGCAACATTTCTTAAATTAGCGCAAGTACACGCCTCATCAAGAAGGTCTATTGCTTTATCGGGCAAAAATCTGTCGTTTATATATCTTTCAGAAAGAGTTACTGCTTTATAAACCAATGAATCAGCAATTTTCACCTTATGGAAATCCTCGTAATATTCCTTAATACCCAAAAGCATATTATAACATTCGGAAACTGAGGGCTCCTCAACCTTAACAGGCTGAAAACGTCTTTCTAAGGCTGCATCCTTTTCAATATGCTTTCTGTACTCATTAAACGTTGTTGCACCGATAACCTGAATCTGACCTCTTGAAAGAGCAGGTTTAAGAATATTTGCAGCATTCATTGAGCCTTCAGCATCACCCGTTCCAACAAGGTTATGAACCTCATCAATAAAAAGAATGATGTTGCCCTCTTCCTTAACCTCATCAACGAGACCTTTGATTCTGCTTTCAAACTGACCGCGGAACTGAGTGCCTGCAACAAGAGACGTCAAATCAAGAAGATGTATTTCTTTATTTGCTATTCTTGCAGGAACCTCGCCGGCGGCAATTTTTAATGCAAGCCCTTCTGCAATTGCGGTTTTACCGACACCGGGCTCACCGATAAGACAAGGATTGTTTTTTGTTCTTCTGCAAAGAATCTGTGTTACTCTGTAAATCTCCGTATCTCTGCCGATAATTCTGTCAATTTTACCCTCACGGGCTTTGGCAGTTAAATCAGTACAATAAGAGCCAAGGAATTTACGCTTGGTTTTATGCTTGTTTTTCTTCTTTTTTGAAGATTTTTTATTATCCTTTTCGTCTTCGGGTGACTCATCCTTTTCATCGGATAACTCTTCACCCTCTGCTGTTTCCTCAGGTTTTGCAGCGCCGAACAAATTTTGCATAAAGGGCATTGTTCCCGCTCCGCCTAACTGAAAATCATCCATATTATCCATAATATCGCCGAATTGTTCGCTCACAGCATCAATATCTTCCTCTGTGATACCCATATTCTGCATCATTTGTTTAATCGGACCTATATTCATCTCAGAAGCGCATTTGAGACAAAATCCCTCCTGAGTTGTTTTTTCACCGTCAACACGTGAAACAAATATCACTGCAGGTCTTTTCTTACACCTGCTGCATATCATTTTGTTATTCATTTAGTACTCCTGTAAATAACTATAAGCTTTATTTTTTTGAAAATTTAGTTTTGAACTGTTTGAACGTACCGGGCAAATAGCTTATAAAAGCAACTATGGTAAGTATTGCCGAAACCACTACAAGTATTATCATCAAGGTCTGCGGAAGAGTAAACAAGGCTTCTCTTAACATACCAACCTCAGGTCCGAATGCAACAATAAGAATCATTATGAAATAGAACGCAAACGTTGCAACCTTTCCGTATATTTCTGCGGCACCGGGACGAAGATTCAATAAAAGCATTATACCGCCGAAAACCACCATTATAAGCTCTTTGATAATAAACACAAGGAAAACCCAACTGAATGCTTTAAGGGTTTCATCCTGTGCATTATTGAACGACGTAAACAATAAAACCGCAAGGGTAATCTGAGTAAGCTTATCTGCAACGGGGTCAAGAACCTTACCCAAAGCACTTACCTGATTAAACTTACGGGCAATTTTACCGTCAAGAAAATCAGAAATTCCCGAAAGCGCAAGCATAAGAATAGCTAACACAGCATTCCCTTCAATAAAGAAATATGCAAACACGGGAATCACCAGTATTCTTAACAAACTAAGAAGATTGGGTACAGTCCAACAGCCTTTAAATAAATCTTTCATAATACCTTTCACCTTTTCTTATGTAATTATATATTGAATAATAATTGAATCCGCTAACAATAGCTTGAGCTCCTCAACATCAAGCAAAAATGCAATTACGTTCAGCAACGTACAAGCTATAAACACAACTGCACAGGCCTTTAAAATGCCGAGAACAAAGCCAAAAAAAGTATTTGCCTTACCGATAACGGGAAGCTTACCGATTACTTTTGATAATAACTTTGATATATTAAAAAACAACACGATAAGTAATACAAAAGCTATAACAAACAGAGCAATGTTTAAAACCTCTGTAACAGCAGGAGAAACTACGCTATCCGTAAAGCTCTCTATGAGCTTTTCACCCGAAGTATTCTCGTTTTTAATAAGCTCATCAAATACCGCTTTTGAATCAATCCCCGCTGCTTCAGCTATTCTTAACATCCAAACCGGAAACGAAGCAGTAATTACATCAAGCTTTGCAGAAAGCGTTAGAGAATCGGGAATGCTTTTAAATACTTCAGTAATCTGCTCCTTTACTATATCACGCAAAAATGAACAGTATATGAATTCAGATGCAACAATTGATAAATTCCGCGATAAAACAGTTGCACCAACAACAGAAGCGGTACCTAAAACAGATGAAACAAAGCCTTTTTTAGCTGAATAAATTATTATTATCAACGAAATAAATAACAGAAATCCGTCAAAAACATATTTTTCCATAATCAGCTTAATTCAATAGTGGAATCACCATACGAGAAAGCTCTTGATATTTTATCAAGAGACTCCACAAACACAAAATCATCCGTAGGAAGTATACCTGATGCTTCGCCTTTAAAGCTTATTTGAGAAACCTCTTTGCCGTTGAGATTATAAACCGTAACCTTATCTTCAGTCAGAGTGAAAACATATTTTTCGCTCATAACAACATTTCTTATCTGGTAATCTGCGGAAATAGTGGTTTTCAGTGTACCGTCAGGCTTATAAATAAGTATTTCAAAAACATTCTGACTTCCGTATTTTGCAACCGCAACCAAAAAGTTTTTCTTCACGGAAACATCTGAAGAATTAAATTCAGACGAATAGTAGCTTGCAATCTCTTTATATTCCTTTTCCTTTTTATCAATCAAATAAACACCGCGGTCTGTAACAAGAGTGAGCAAATTGTATTTTGTAAACTCAAGCTCAAATGGCGCACAGCCTACAATCTTCTGAGTGTTTAGGGGTTCTTTATAATCGAAGCCAAAATACTGTACGGTTGTAAACAGCTCACCGTTTTCAGCACCCAACACGGCAACACCTGCAAATTTTCCGTTATCTGAAAGCGTTATGGAAACAATGCTTTCGTATGCACAATTCCATTGAAAAATCTGCTTATGATTTTTATTATACACAGCAAGTGAGCTTGTTGCAGATTTGGAGCGGGTTCCCAAAGCATAACTGCCGTTCTTACCGTATTCTGCAGAAATAATCGTGTTATCAGCCTGCCCCTCATAAACAACCTTTTTTTGATTCAGAAGCATAAAGCCTTTACCTGCTCTGTCAAAAACAATGGCTTTATCACCGTTTACGGAAATACCGGGTTTTGCAAAAACGTGAGGCTGCGAAAATGCCTCCTTGCCGTTTGGTGAATAAACAACAACATTTTCGGTTGTAAGCAGAACAATATTTTCGCCCATTATATCCGAATTAAGCACAGACTCCGTACTTACTGCAATGGGAAACCTCTCATCATCACCCGAAACGGCAACCCTTGCTTTCAGAAGCAATGCTCCCAAGGGTATCACACCCACAGAAGAAAGAATATATACAAAAACAAATACTGCTGCAAGTACACCGACAATTATTGCTTTACTGCGGGTTTGGGGCGAAAATCTCGAAACCTTTCTTTCACCCTCGTAACCGCTGTTAATCTCGGTAAATTTAATCTTCATTATCTTCTCCTGAAAAATATACTCTGTTAAGGTACAGTCCGTCAGGCGGAGCCGTAATCCCTGCCCAACTTCTGTTCTTACTTAATATTATATCGGGAATATCATCAACATTTATTTTCCCGTTATTTACGTACAATAATGTCCCTGCCATAATACGCACCATATTATACAGAAACCCGTTGCCGCACACACGAAAAATGATGCTATCACCCTTGCGCTCAACAGCTGCATCATAAATTGTGCGAACCTTTGACAACACCTCAGCCCCCGAAGCACAGAACGCAGAAAAATCGTGCTCACCGATAAAATGCTTTGCCCCTTCATTCATAAGGGCAACGTCCATTTTATATTTATAATTCAAAGCACGCTTATAATTGAAGGGTGAAGGAATTTCAGTGTTTTCGAATATGTAAACATATTCTTTTTTTAAGCAATCAAATCTTGCGTTGAAGTCAATATCAACCTCTTCACAAGATATTACGCTTATTTCACCGGGTAATTTTGCCGAAGAAAGGGCTGCAGGAAAATTTTTAACCGGAATTGTACTTTCGGTTCTCACACTGAAAAAATATTCATTTGCGTGAACACCTGCATCCGTTCTGCTGCACCCGATTATATTCGGATTTTCACCCGTTAAAATAGTCCACGCTTTTCTCAATTCGCCCTGAACGGTTACGGCATTATCCTGCTGTTGCCAACCGTGAAATGAAGAACCGACAAAAGCAATTTTAAAAAGTAAATTTCTCATAATTAAATTAAATGCACAAAAAAGTAATTTAATACTATAACACCTACACAAACTGCAACAGTAACAACACTGCCCACAATATCGCGCCAGCTGAACTTCATCTGACGAAGCCGTGTTCTGCCATCTCCGCCCGTGTAGCAACGGCAGGACATTGCATCTGCAAGCTCAATGGCTCTTTTGAATGCAGAAATAAACAAAGGTATAAAAATCGGGAACAATGCTTTTATTCTTTTGATTATATTTCCGTTTTCAAAATCGGCACCTCTCGCCTTCTGCGCTGACATTATACGGTCAATTTCATCAACAAGCGTGGGGATGAAACGCAAGGCAATAGTCATCATCATAGCAAAGGTATGAACCTCAATTTTCAACAGTTTAAGAGGCGACAAAAGCTTCTCTATCGCATCGGTCAAATCTGTGGGTGACGTTGTATAAGTCAACAACGAGCTTACAAGAAGAAGTGTTAATATACGTGCGGCAATGAATACAGCCGTAAACACGCCTTTATCTGTAATTGAAATAAATTTCCACTCAAAAATCAGATTACCGTCTTTAATATAATACAACTGTAAAACGGTTGTCAGAATTACAATGGGAAGAAGCGGCTTAAAGCTTTTGAGAATGACCTTCGGAGATATGCGTGACAAAAGATACACAACAACACCGAAACCGCACACAAGAAGCAAGGAATAAAAATTCTTACAAATAAATATAAAAACAAGAAAAACAAGTGTCAATAATATCTTCGTTCTTGCATCAAGCTTATGAATAAAGGATTTTCCCGGGAAATACTGACCTATTGTAATATCTTTAATCATAACAATCCCCCTTCCGAAAGGAATTTTATGATTGATTCTTTAGCTCCGTCAACCGTATATTCGGTTTTACCCAAATCGAAGCCTGCATTTTTCAGTTCAATAAACACAGATGTAATTTCAGGCACGTCAAGACCTAACCCTGCCAGCTTTTCACCCTGAGAATACACCTCTTCAACTGTGCCCTCCATTGCAATTTCGCCATCATTCATAACAATAACCTTATCTGCAACAAGTGCAACATCGTCCATATTATGAGAAACGAAAATAACTGTATTACCCGTTTTATTATTATAATCTTTTATGAGCTTGAGAAGATTGTTTTTACCCACCGGGTCAAGACCTGCCGTAGGTTCATCAAGTATAAGCACCTTAGGCTCCATTGACAAAACGCCTGCAATAGCCACACGGCGTTTTTCGCCGCCCGAAAGGTCAAAGGGTGATTTTTCAAGATAATCTTCACTTAACCCTACGTAAGCAACGGAATCTTTTACGCGTTTGTCAATCTCTTCAGCAGGAAGCCCCATATTAGCAGGACCGAAAGCAACATCCTTATAAACCGTTGAGTCAAAGAGCTGCTGCTCGGGATACTGGAAGCAAAGCCCCACGTTGAAACGGCAGTTCCTCAAGGTCTGTTTTGATTTGTGAATACTTTCACCTTCAAAAAGAACATCTCCCGAATCCGGCTTCAAAAGACCGTTAAGATGCTGAAGAAGAGTACTTTTACCTGAGCCTGTATGACCGATAAGTGCAACAATTTCACCCTTTTCAAAATCAACAGAAACGCCTTTGAGAGCACCCTTTTCAAAAGGAGTGCCCTTGGAATATCCGTATATTAAGTTTTTTACTGACAAAACGGACATTTTTTAACCTCTGTTCTCAACATAATTTTTGAAACCGTCAACAAACTCAGCGGCTGTTAACGGCTCACCGTTTATTCGGACACCGTTTTTCTGTAATTGATAAGCAAGCTCCAACGGCTTTGGTACTGTTAACCCCATAGACTCAAGGTGTGATGCATTTGAAAACACCTGTGCAGGTGTTCCGTCAAGACAAACCTTACCGTCATTCATAACAACAACGCGGTCCGCTTTAACAGCCTCATCCATAAAATGAGTTACAAGGATAACCGATATGCCGTATTCATTTTTTAATTTTAACAAGGTTTCAATAACCTCTCTGCGACCTTTAGGGTCAAGCATTGCAGTAGGCTCATCAAGAACAATACAGTTTGTTTTCATTGCAATAACGCCTGCAATGGCAATCCTCTGCTTCTGACCGCCCGAAAGCCTGTGCGGCTCATGATAACGGTATTCATACATATTAACCGCTTTAAGAGCTTCATCCACCCTTTTGCGGATTTCATCTCTCGGAAGACCGAGATTTTCAGGACCGAAAGCCACGTCGTCTTCAACAATTGTTGCAACAATCTGATTATCGGGATTCTGAAAAACCATACCTATATTGCGTCTTATAGGAATCTCGTTTTTCTCATCGGCAGTATCCAGCCCGTAAGAAATCACAGTACCGCTTGTAGGAATATACAAAGCATTAATAAGCTTTGCCATAGTTGATTTACCTGAGCCGTTATGCCCTAAAACGCAAGTAAATTGACCCTCATAAAAATCAAGATCAAGATTTTGAAGCACAGCCTCCTCTTCTTCAGAGTAGCTGAAGCTTACGTTTTTAAACTCTATAATTTTATTCATATTTTACTTTGTCCAAACTGCTGTTGAACCGCAAGGAAGTACAAGACCGCTTTGAGTAACGGGAAGACCGATTTCATCAGCAAAAGCTTTTCCTCCGAAGCGTTTTGCAACGGTAGAATTAAGAATATAGCTCATAACCGCAGGAGAAACACCCGCTGTGTATGAATTAATCAAAACCGCTAACGAATTGTCTGTTAAAAGCTCCTTACAGGAATCAACAAATCCGTAAATTTCATTTTCAAGCTTCCAGACCTCGCCCCCGGGACCTCTTCCGTAAGAGGGCGGATCCATAATGATAATATCGTATTTATTACCGCGACGGATTTCACGGGCAACAAATTTCATACAGTCATCAACAATCCATCTGACGCTTCTGTCAGCAACACCTGTTGAAGAAGCGTTTTCCTTTGCCCACTGAACCATACCCTTTGAAGCGTCAACGTGAACAACACTTGCGCCTTTTTTCAAGGCACTTATTGTTGCGGCACCCGTATAGGCAAAAAGGTTAAGGACTTTAATGTCATATCTGCCGCTTTTTTCAATAATATCCCCTACTAAATCCCAGTTACAAGCCTGCTCTGTAAAAACACCCGTGTGCTTGAAGCCCATAGGTTTAAGGTTAAATTGCAAATCTTTATAGCCTATTTGCCATACCTCGGGAATTTTTTTATAAAACTGCCATGCACCGCCGCCCTGATTTGAGCGAACGTATCTTGCGTGAGCATTTCTCCACAAATGATTTTCGCGCTTTGTATTCCAGAGAGCCTGAGGGTCGGGTCTTATAAGGAAAATATCTCCCCAACGTTCTAACCTTTCCCCGTCAGAGCAATCTATAAGTTCATAATCTTTCCAACCGTCGGAAACACGCATTAGAGTAACCTCTCCCTGACAACCTGTGCAATTTCCTGAGCAAGCACGTTGATTTTATCTTCATCTTTACCTTCAAGCATAACACGAACAAGGGGCTCTGTTCCCGAAACACGAACAAGAACTCTGCCCTCGCTGCCAAGCTCTTTCTCTGCAGCAGCAATCGCATTTTTGATTTCTTTATCTCGGGGGAATCTTGCCTTACCGAAATCAGAAACACGAACGTTAAGAAGAACCTGAGGATAAACCTCCATATCAGAAGCAAGCTCTGAAAGTGATTTACCCGTTTCTTTCATTACGCAAAGAAGCTTGAGTGCAGAAAGCTCACCGTCACCCGTTGTTGCAAAATCGCGGAAAATAATATGACCGGACTGTTCACCACCGATAACATAATCGTTCTCAAGCATATTTTCAAGAACGTATCTGTCACCGACTTTTGTTTTCTCGCAATGAATATCATATTTATCGCAGAAACGGAAGAAGCCCATATTACTCATAACTGTTACAACAGCTGCGTTGTTTTTGAGCTTGCCCTTGCTCTTCATATGCTTTGCAAAAATAGCAATAAGCTTATCACCGTCAACAACGTTACCTTTTTCGTCAACTGCAAGGAATCTGTCGGCATCACCGTCAAAGGCAAGACCTGCATCACAACCGTTTCTTACAACGAAATCCTGAAGAACCTCAAGGTGTGTTGAGCCGCAGTTTGCGTTAATATTTGTGCCGTTGGGATGACATGCCATAAAGAAACAATCATCACAAAGTCTCATAAATATTCTGGGGGCAGTTACTGAAGCCGCGCCGTTTGAACAGTCAACAGCTATTTTAAGTCCGTTGAAATTTTCAAAACCGTATTCCTTCAATTCATCCTCAGCCACGTGTCTGAGGTAGCTTGTGTAATCAATAATAGAAGTTCTTGAACGGATAACTCTGCCAACCTCACCGCCTACTTTCACGGGAGGAACCTGAGTTTTATCAAGAATAATGCTTTCTATCTCTTCTTCAAGAGCATCGGGAAGCTTGTAGCCGTTGCCCTGGAAAATTTTAATACCGTTGTATTCGCAAGGGTTATGTGATGCAGAAATCATAACAGCCGCATCGTACTCGTATTTTTTTACAAGATATGCAACTGCCGGTGTGGGAATTTCACCTAAAAGCATAACGTCTGCACCAACAGAGCAAAGACCTGCTGAAATTGCAGATTCAAGCATCTGCGAGGATGCACGTGTATCCATACCGATAAGCACTTTAGGTCTTTTTCTCTTTGTATGCTGTGTAAGAACCATTGCGGCGGCTCTGCCTATCTGCATAGCAAGCTCACAAGTAAGCTCAGAGTTTGCAACGCCTCTTGCGCCGTCAGTACCAAAAAGTCTACCCATAAATAATCACTCCAAATTCTTATTTAAAAAATCAATAGGATTCAAAACTACCTTGTGCATTTTCGTCAAACGGCGGATTAATACCTAAGTGACGATACCCTGCAGTGGTAACTTTTCTGCCCCTCGGGGTTCTTGCAATAAAGCCAAGCTGCATCAGATACGGCTCATAAACATCCTCAATAGTAACAGACTCTTCACCTATCAGTGCGGCAATTGTTTCGAGACCAACGGGACCGCCGTTATAGTTTTCAATCATTGCGCGTAAAAGATTTCTGTCAACAAGGTCAAGCCCCAGCTCATCAATCTCCATACGGCCTAATGCCTGCTGAGCACTTTCTACGTCAATAATACCGCTACCCATAACCTCTGCATAGTCGCGTGTTCTTTTGAGGAGTCTGTTAGCAATACGAGGTGTGCCTCTTGAACGTGACGCAATCTCCAGAGCACCGTCTTTATCAGACTCAATATTCAGAATGTTCGCACTTCTCTGTACTATTCTTGCCAATTCTTCGGGCGAATAAAGCTCAAGCCTTAAAATAACGCCGAATCTGTCACGCAAGGGTGCAGAAAGCTGACCTGCTCTCGTAGTTGCACCGATAAGCGTAAATTTCTTTAAATCAAGACGGATCGAACGGGCCGAAGGACCTTTACCGATAATAATGTCAAGGGCAAAATCCTCCATTGCCGGGTACAAAACCTCTTCAATGCTTCTTGATAGGCGGTGTATTTCATCTATAAAAAGAACGTCACCGTCATTAAGGCTTGTAAGAAGTGCCGCAAGGTCACCGGGCTTCTCAATGGCAGGACCCGACGTCACTCTGAACTGAACCCCCATCTCATTAGCAACAATTCCTGCAAGGGTTGTTTTACCAAGACCGGGAGGTCCGTAAAGCAACACGTGGTCAAGGGGCTCGTGCCTCTTTTTAGCCGCTTCAATATATATTTTTAAATTTTCTTTTGCCTTCTCCTGACCGATATATTCATCAAGAGAATGGGGACGAAGTGACGTTTCAATATCCGTGTCGTCTGAAATATATTCAGGTGCTATAACTCGTTCTTCATCCGCAATGAAAAAATCATCCATATTTACACACTCCCATTCAGAAACGCAAGGTCATATTTTTAAGCGCACCCTTAATAAGCTCTTCAACAGAAAGGTCCGGTGAAAGCTTACTGACAGCTACAGAAGCCTCGCTTTGAGAATATCCGAGCGCTGTAAGCGCCGCAACAGCTTCGGAAGTATTGGACATGCCGTTAACTGTATTCATAGCGTTCGAGACGTTGCTGCTTTCTTCAGAAATAAACGAAGCACTCGATATTTTATCTTTTAGCTCCATAACAACACGCTGAGCAAGCTTAGGTCCTACACCGTTTGCTCTTGTGATAGCTTTTGCGTCACCCGATGCAATTGCAACAGCGAGACTGTCGGGAGAAAGCTCCGAAAGAATTGCGAGCGCCGCCTTAGGTCCCACACCCGAAACGGTAATCAGCATTTTAAACGCATCAAGCTCGTTTTCGGTTAAAAATCCGAATAAATCGAGGGCATCCTCGCGGACGTTAAGATGAGTAAAAACAGTTATATCTTCACCTTTTTTTAAAGCAAGTGCAGAAAGCGTATTACGTGTTGTCTGACACTTAAAAGCAACACCTCCGCAAGAAATCGCTATACTCTGTTCATCTTTAAAAACAAGTTTACCTGTAAGGCTGTAAAACATTTCATTTACCTCCTAAATTGAGCATTACTGAGCCGCTTGAATGGCCGTGGCAAATAGCAAGAGCCAAAGCATCAGCCGCATCATCGGGCTTAGGGATTGTATCCAGATGCAAAAACATCCTTGTCATTTCCTGCACCTGAGTCTTTTCAGCTCTGCCGTAACCCACAATACTTTGTTTAACCTGTAAAGGCGTGTATTCATAAACAGGAATACCGAGTTTTTGCACTGCAAGAACTATAACACCTCTCGCCTGTGCAACGTCAATAGCAGTTTTCTGGTTAGTGTTAAAATACAATCTTTCGATACTCACCGCGTCAGGCTTGAATTTAACAAGGAGCTCGGTTAAATCATTGTAAATTTTTATAAGGCGTTCATTAAAGGGCATATCTTTATCGGTGGTTACGGCACCGTAGCCCAAAAGAGTAAAGTCGTTACGCTCATAACGTACCACTCCGCAGCCTACAATTGCATATCCCGGATCTATGCCGAAAATTACCACTTAATCACCGCCTGAAACACCACTTAAAATTTTCAAATTATTATACCATATAATAGTATAAAATATCAACTGTTTATGCGTATTTTTTACCTATCAATGTATTAAAAAATATATTGATTTTACCGATGCAAATTGGTATAATTGTGTTAATTGATATGCTTTTACTAAAAACTTGAAAGGCAGGGTTAATTATGGCAAAAGCAACTAACAAAAACAACCTACTTCTCACAATTTCTGCGATACTCATTGTTATTGCAGTTATTATAACAATTGTTGCAACAGTTTATGAAAAAAATGCTTCCAAATCACCTTCAAGCTCAGAAACAGCAGACGTTGTTTCATCAATCGAATCAACAACAGATGAAACAAAAAAAGCCGACGACGGAAAGAAGCCTGAAACGACCAAACCCGAAACAACCAAGCCCGAAACAACTGCTTCCGCCTCTTCAACGGGTAAAACCGGCAAATACACCGTCAACACTCAGAATGACCCTTTGAGCATAAGACTTAACGCAACCGATGACACAAGCACTATCGGCTCTATCCCCAAGGGTACAGAAATCGAAATACTTGCGGTTTACGGCGACTGGGGTTACGTTAACCACAACGGCACAGGCGGATGGGTTTCTATGAAATTCGTTAAATTCGTATCCGCATCGACCGAAGCCCAGAAGAACACAACGGGTAAATACACGGTTTCAGACAGCGGTTCCGTAAGCATCAGAATCAAAGCCGAAAACGGAGCTCCCACAGACGGCAGTGTCCCCTCCGGAGCAGAGGTTGAAATTCTTGCTGTATGCGGTGACTGGGGCTATATGAAATACCAAGACGATATGGGATGGCTCCCATTCGACAGTCTTAAAAAGGCAGCTTAAACTATGTATATATGTAACGATTGCCCAAGAAAATGCAACAAAGAAAGAAAAGCTCTTACCGACAGCGGTAAGGGCTTTTGCCGTATGGGTGAAAACCCCGTTATTGCAAGAGCAGACCTTCACTTCTGGGAAGAACCGCCTATAAGCGGAACAAACGGAAGCGGAACCGTTTTTTTCAGCGGATGCAACCTTCAATGTATTTATTGTCAGAACAGAAAAATAAGCCGCGGTAAATTCGGAAAAGAAATCACCGTAGAAGAATTAAAAGAAATTTACAAGGAGCTCATAAAAAAAGGTGCTCACAATATTAATCTTGTTACGGGAACACATTTTATTAAAGCAATTGCAGAATCGTTTGAAGAACCCCTCCCTGTCCCCGTTGTTTACAACTGCGGCGGTTACGAAACAATTGAGGCCTTACGAAAGCTCGAAGGTAAAATTGATATATATTTACCCGATTTAAAATATTTTGATAACACACTCGCAATTAAATATTCTAACGCACCCGATTATTTCTCCGTTGCAACGTCTGCAATCAAGGAAATGTACCGTCAGGTGGGTAAATACCAAATTGACGAAAACGGCATTATGAAAAAAGGTGTTATAATCCGTCACCTTATTCTTCCGGGTCAGCTTGAAAACACCAAAAGAGTTATTGATTGGGTAAAAGACTCTTTCAACGAAGGTGAAATTCTTTTCAGTCTTATGAGTCAGTTTACCCCTACACCTGACTGTAATTGCGACAGTCTTTCACGCAGACTTACACAAGAAGAATACGATGAAGTTGAAGATTACTTGTTAAAATCGGGAATTGAAGACGGTTTTATGCAGGAGCTGTCTTCTGCTTCGGAAGAATACGTACCCCCCTTTGAAATCGGCACATATATCGAATAATTTTTATCACCAACCCAAAGCAGCCTCATATTATGTATTGAAGTTATACATTGCTTCAAATTCATAATCAGGAGGAAAAAATATGTCCGACAAAAAAGCTTTTTCCGGACCCGACCTGCACCACATTAAAGAAGCTATATGTGTTGATACCAACAGAGTCTATGACTCTTGCGCCGACAAAGACTGCATAACCGATCTGCGCGTGTATCTTACCGATTGCAATCAACATACCCTTGAAAACGCTTCTGTTGTGCGCCCCAAATGTGCAGAAATACTTAACTGTGTTATTGAGGTAGAAAAAGTACCCTTTAACAAAGGCTGTTACTCGGTAGACATTACTTTTTTCGTAAAGGTTACATTGGAAGCGCTCTCTTGCCCATCTGCACCGTCAACAACAATTGACGGACTTGTAACCTTCGGTAAAAAATGCATACTTTACGGAAGTGACGGCAACGTTAAAATCTTTACATCTAATTATGTTTGCGACGGAAACGACGAGCAAAACCCCGTTACCAACACCAACCCCAAAGCCAAGGTACAGTGTGTTGACCCCATTATTCTTGATGCGCAGATTTGCAGAATTTGTGATTGCTGCAACACCTTAGGCGATTGCTGTGATAATATTCCGAGAAAAATCTGCCGCTGCTTTGAGGGAAATTTCGGCAACTACGGAGAAAAAGCAATAAAGGTTACTCTTGGTATATTTACAATTGTACAGCTTGAAAGAGATGTCCAGATGCTCATTCCGGCTTATGATTTCTGCGTACCCACCAAAGAATGCTGTTGTGACACAGAAGATCCCTGCGACACCTTCAAACGCATAGGCTTCCCTATTGATGAATTTTTCCCGCCCAGCTGTAAAGACAACGACAATACCGCATATTTTAACCCCACGGGCAGTTGCGGATGTTCTAAATAATCAGCTTATAACCGACAAACGAGGATGATTGCAAAATCATCCTCGTTAATTTTTATCCTTCGTAAACTATATTTTCCTGAATCATTTTATCGATATTTGAGCCGTCATACCACTGACCTTCAATATCAACGGTTGTTTTAACATCTTTACCCTCAATTGCAAAAACACATTGCTCAACCGCATTATAACCGATACTGTAAGAGTCCTGTGCCACAGAACCGATTAATTTTGATTTTGCGTCAGCATTTTTCATCCATTGAATCTGTTTTGTGCCTGCATCGAACCCGCAAAACAGAACTCCGTCATACTTACCTGCATTTGAAGCAATTGCATCACTCACCTGCTTTACAACACCTTCGTTTGACATAAATACTGCCTTTGCTTTTTTCTCAACCAAAGCATTTAATGCATCAATATAAGCGTTGTTTGCATCACCGGGTTTTACCTCTTTTTCAATTTTATATTTACCCTTTGTTGCTTCATCGGCATCCGCAAGCTCCGTGAATTTTTCAATAAATCCCGTGGCGCGGTCAATGCCCGTCTGTGTTTCATCATGCTGAATAACACCGATTACATAAGAATCTTTTGATTTAGAAATATCCTCTTTAATTGCCTTAAAGAAATTTTCTGCATTAAGTGCTGCCGCTTTTTTATTTGAGGTTGAAACAGATGAAACAATGGGATTTTTATTCTGACTGTCAAGCGTTTTCAAATCAGCTTCCCATATACCGCTGTCAAACTGCACTACGGGAATTTTTTTGTCATAAGCCTGAGTGAGCATATCAGCAAAGCCTTCACCGATTGTTGCTATAACAAGACCCGATACATCGTTCGAAAGCGCGGTCTGTACCATTTCCTTCTGTGACGGCAAATCAGACGAGCTTTCCGATGCAGGTCCACGGAACGTAATATTATATCCGTATTTTTTGCCTGCATCTTCAGCACCCTTTTTAACAGCCTGCCAGAAAGCGTGGGACTCACCTTTTGCTACAACAGCGATGGTTTTATTTGCAGTAACGTTATTTGTTTCACCTGTGTTACCGCCCGTTGTGTTTGTTGCATCACCGTTATCCTCACCGCATCCGCTGAACACTGACAAAAGCATTACCAAAACACATACCAAAGAAATTAACTTTTTAATCTTCATTTTTTCCTCCTGATTAAGAGATGAGCACTGTCACCAAATTACTTTTTCTTTTTATTTTTCAGAATATCTATCAACACGGAAAATACAACAATAACACCCGTTAAAACATAAGTAACATAAGTCGAGTTAACGCTTACGTTATATTTTGCAAGAACGAAATTAAGCCCCGAACGGATTACCACAAGCATTGCAGCACCTATAACCGAACCGCCGACAGATGCCACACCGCCTGCAGCAGAAGTACCGCCGATATAAACGCCCGCAATTGCATCAAGCTCCATTCCGTTGCCCGTTGCAGAAGCAACGGTAACAAATGATGATGACCAGAAAACTGCCGCTATGCCTGCTGCTACACCTGTTATAACGTATGCCGCTATTTTGTATTTTTCCGTATTTATACCCGAAAGACGAGTTGCCTCCTCATTTGAGCCGATTGAAAGAATATACCTTCCCGTTTTGTTTTTATACATAAGGTACATACATAAAAGAGTGAAACCAAGCACCCATAAAAGCCCCGAGGGGAAGCCGTTGTTATTTGAAAACAATCGATTAAACCACGTTCCCGTGGGATAAAACACGTTAGGTGCATTGACAATTATTGCTGAAAGACCCCTGGACACCATCATTGTACCTAAGGTTGCAATAAACGCAGGCAGCTTCAGCTTTGCAATGAGCAAGCCGTTAATAAGACCGAAAACACCGCCGATTGCTATCATAACGGGAATCGCCGCCCACAAAGGAATCAGTCCGTCGGTGTAAAGCTTACCTGCTACAACTGATGAAGCAATACACACCGTACCGATTGATAAATCAATACCGCCCGTAGCAATTGCAAAGGTTACGCCAAGTCCCAGAATTGCGTACGGTGCCAAGGACTGCGCCATACTTATGATGTTATATTCGTTCAAAAAGTTAGGATTAAGAAAATAAAAAATCAACACAAGTGCAGCCAACGCACCGACAATAATAAGATTCTGTTTGCTTTTTTCAAGAATATTTTTAAGTCTTGAATTATCATATAAAGCTTTGGTTTTCAAGCGACACCCTCCCCTCCGCGCATCATTGCATATTTCATTATATTTTCCTGAGTTGCTTTTTCAACGGGAAGCTGAGCAGTAATGCGTCCCTCACACATAACAACCACCCTGTCTGAGCATCGCTGAATTTCTGCAAGCTCTGATGAAATCATTATTATGGATTTGCCTTTTTTTACAAGCTCATCCATTAATTCATACATCTCACTTTTTGCACCTATATCAATACCTCTTGTGGGCTCATCGAAAATAAAAATATCCGAATTCTCAATTAACCAACGGGCAACAACAACCTTCTGCTGATTACCGCCCGACAGATTCCTTAAAATCTGTGACATTGACGGGGTTTTTGTCCTGAGCTTGCTGTTCACCTCACAAGCCTTTTTTTCTGCAAGTCTATCGTTAATAAATCCGGATTTCACAAATTCGGGAATACTCGCCAACACAGAGTTATCGGTAACGGTCTTATCAAGAAGAAGACCATACCTTTTTCTGTCCTCTGAAATATATGATATACCATACGAAACCGCTTTTTCGGGAGTATCAATCGAAACCTCTTTGCCGTTGATTTTAATAACACCGCTTTCTTTTTTGTCTGCACCGAAAATGAGCCTTGCAACCTCTGTACGCCCTGCTCCCATAAGGCCCGAAAAACCGAGAATCTCACCTTTTTTCAAAGAAAAGCTGACGTTTTTAACCGAATCACCGGCATTTAAATTCTGCACTTCAAGCACCACAGGTGCGTTTTCGGGACAGTTGCTTTTTTCTTTTTTTTCACCGTAAATGACACGTCCGACCATCATTTTCACAATTTCGGCATCATCTGTTTCAGATGTGTTTACAGTGCCTATATATTCACCGTCACGCATAACGGTTACTCTGTCTGAGATTCTTTTTATTTCATCCATTCTGTGTGAAATATAAATCATCCCGATTCCTTTTGCTTTCAGTTCATTCATAATGCGAAAAAGCTCGTCAACCTCAACTGAGGTCAGTGCCGCAGTTGGTTCGTCGAGAATAAGAAGACGCGAGTTAAACGAAATTGCTTTTGCTATTTCAACCATCTGCTGTTTACCGACGGTAAGATTCCCGAGTCGCGCGGAAGGCGGAATTTTTACTCCTACATAATCAAGCAGCTTCTGTGCCTCTTTTTCCATCCTTCTGTCATCAATAAATATACCGTATTTTATATACTCTCTGCCGATAAAAATATTTTGAGCAACGGTCAAATCCTTCATCATATTCAATTCTTGATGAATAATTGCTATACCTGCGTTCTGTGATTCTTTAACGTCTGCAAACTCAACCTGTTCACCGAAGACTTCAACTTGTCCGCTATCCTTTTCATAAATTCCCGTAAGAATTTTCATAAGTGTTGACTTTCCTGCACCGTTTTCGCCCATCAGGGCATGAACTTCACCTGCACGCAATTCAAGAGCCGCACCTTTCAGGGCTTTTACCCCCGAAAAGGACTTGTTTATATCAGTCATTTTAAGAATAACCTTTTTCATTTTGTCACTTCCTTAAATTGGTGACCGGTGAACACTGCACGGCTTCATCTGTCGCCAACTTATCATCTTGAAATATTATTATCAAAATTTTTCCGATTAAACATAATTTCACAAAAAATAAAAAACCGCAACGCAGTTTTTACTGCGTTACGGATTTTTTTCAAACAACAATTCACTTCGAACCGATAAGGCGGTCAATGATGTCAGAATAAAGAGCACCGGGATCATCAAGAAAACCGTCTTTAAGCTGTTCCGCCTGGTATTCATCTGCAACATTAAGAGTGAGAGAAAGCATTGTCTGGCCAAGGCTCTGTATTTCAAAGGTTACGTTGCAACCGTCCTCAACTTTTTCGATTTTAACGTTATTTTCTCTTTCGGAACGGGCTCTTGCAACAATATTAAGAGCCGCTTTTACAGCGTTGTCACGAACACCCGGAAGAAGAATGTTGGCTAATTCAAGAGCACTTCTGCCGCCCTTGGGGGAAACAACGAGATGCGGTTCGTTCACGTACTCCTGCTCAAGAACAGAACCGTTTTCAAGAAGCTCATCAATTGCAGAGTTTGCATCAAAGTAATTCACAAGACCCGTTTTCTGAAGGGCGTCACAAATCTGGTTGCGCTTCATAGGAGTTTTTACGGAATTGAGAACATAACAAATAAGTATTTTTATTTCTAACATATTACGCAGACCGCCGATTTCAATACCGCCTGCAAATGCATCAAATTTAACCATTTATATCACCTGTATATATTATATCATTTTTTATCACTAAATCAATGATAAAAGGTTAATTTTTCTTTCAATTTTGTTCTGATTTCACCTGCAAGGTACAAGGAGCCTACTGCGCAAACAACATCATCATCTTTAACATTGCTGAAAATATAATCTACCGCTTCAAGGGGTGAATCAATACTAATGGTGTTTTCACAGTATCTTTTACCGATTACAGCAAGCTCCTCGGCCTTCATCGCACGGGGATTGTCGGGGGTAACGCAGACAAAGCAATCTGCCGAGCACATAATATTTTTCAACGATGTTTCAACAGCCTTGTCCGCCATCATCCCTGCAAGAACATAGACCTTTCCCGCGGGGGTAAGATAATCTTTAACGGCATTGTAAAAAACACGGGCACCGTCTTCATTATGTCCGCCATCAAGAATAACAAGCGGTTTTTTTGACATAACTTCCACCCTTGCAGGAAGGAATGTTGCAAAAATCCCGTTTTTTATATTTTGGGTTGATATATTAAAATCCCTTTTCAATAACTCACAGCACTCAATAACACAAGTCATATTTTTAACCTGATGTAAACCGGGAAGCTTAACCGAAAAACGTTCGTTTTTATAGATAAAATCTGTTCCGAACAAGTCACTTTTAATTATTCCGACTGCATTTTCATCAGGAATTACAAGAGAACAGCTTTGTTTATTTACAGTTTCTTCTATGACCTTTAAGGCTTCGTCGGGTTGACCGAAGGAACATACAACACGTCCGTTTTGTTTTATTGTTCCGCATTTTTCAAAGGCAATTTCTTCAATTGTTTCACCCAGAACACCCGTATGGTCAAGAGAAAGTGAAGTAATGACATTACAGAGAGGTGTATCAATAACATTAGTTGCATCAAGTCTGCCGCCAAGACCCACTTCAAGAATTACAATATCACATTTAAGGTCTTTAAAGCACAAAAACGCGGTAGCGGTCAACGCCTCAAACTCTGTAATAACAATATTATTCTCATTCAGCATTTCAACGGCAGCCTTAACCTTTTCAACATTTTGAGAAAAAACATTTTCATCGGAAAGCTCACCGCAAAACTGTATTCTTTCAAGAAAATCGCTCACATAGGGTGAAGTGTAAAGCCCCGTTTTATAACCTGCATCTGTCAAAACATTTGAAAGAGCCGTTGAAACAGAGCCTTTTCCGTTTGTTCCGGCAACGTGTATAAAACGCATTTTTTTCTGCGGATTTCCTAACAAATGCAATAAGGCATCCATCCCGGAAAGACCGGGACGGATACCGAATTTTAACAATGAATGAATATAATTTACTGCTTCTGTATAAATCATTTGAGTTTTTCAAGACTTTCTTCAAGCATTGTAATTTTAGCAAGATATTTTGCCTGTTTTTCACGTTCCTGAGCAATAACCTTTTCGGGAGCTTTTGCAACGAAACCGGGGTTGTTCAGTTTATTTTCAACAAACTGAAGGTCTTTCTTTGCAGCATCAAGCTCCTTCTGAAGTCTTGCGCGTTCTGCTTCAAAGTCAACAAGCTCATTAAGAGGAATGAAAATCTTTGCAGACTCCGTAATTACCGAAACACTGCCTTCAATTTCAAACTCTGCGCCAACCTCAACATCTGAAGCGGAAGCAAGTCTGTTCATAAACACACTGCCGTTTGTAAATTCATCAATGTATTTTGTTGCAATGTAAAGCTTTGCCTTCTTTGAAGGAGGAACGTTCATTTCTGCACGGCGGTTACGAACAGCCTTGATTGCAGACATAATTCTTTCCATAGCAGCTTCTTCTGCAGGGAAATTAAGTGCTTCATCGTATTTGCACCACTCGGAAATCATAATTGATTCGCCGTCGTGAGGAAGTGCAAGCCAGATTTCTTCTGTGATGAAGGGCATAAAGGGATGAAGAAGCTTGAGTGTATTTGACATTACGTAAACAAGTACTGCTCTTGCGGTCTTCTTGCCCTCTTCATCATCACCGTTAAGACGGATTTTTGCAATTTCAATGTACCAATCGCAGAATACGTCCCAGATGAAATCATAAAGATTCTGAACAGCGATACCTAATTCATAGTTTTCAAGTGAGTTCTGAACAGCCTTTACAAGAGAATTGAATCGGCTGAGAATCCACTTATCCTCTGTTGCAAGGTTTTCGGGAATATGGGGAGCAGGCTCGTCCTCATCAAGATTCATAAGAATAAATCTGTTTGCATTCCAGAGCTTGTTTGCAAAGTTACGGCTTGCCTCAATCTTTTCGGGAAGGAAGCGCATATCGTTACCGGGGCTGTTACCTGTTGCAAGAGAGAATCTTAATGCATCAGCACCGTACTGATCAATAATTTCGAGAGGATCAATACCGTTACCGAGAGATTTTGACATTTTTCTACCCTGAGCATCACGAACAAGACCGTGAATAAGAACTGAATCAAAGGGTACCTGACCCGTGTATTCAAGTGCAGAGAAAATCATACGTGATACCCAGAAGCCGATAATATCGTAACCGGTAACAAGTGTATTTGTGGGGTAGTAATGCTCCAAGTCCTTTGTTTTTTCGGGCCAACCGAGTGTTGAGAAGGGCCAGAGAGCTGAGCTGAACCATGTATCAAGAGTATCTTCATCCTGAGTAAGGTTTGCAGAGCCGCACTTACAGCATTTTTCGGGTGCATTAACGTCAACGGTAACACCGCCGCAATCCTCGCAATACCATGCAGGGATTCTGTGACCCCACCAGAGCTGACGAGATACACACCAGTCACGGGTATTGTTCATCCAGTTAAGATAATTCTTTGTAAATCTTTCGGGGATAAACTTTGTTTCACCCTTTTCAACTGCCTCAATAGCGGGCTTTGCAAGGGGCACCATACGAACGAACCATTGTTTTGAAACCATGGGTTCAATTGTGTTATGACAACGGTAGCAAGTACCGACCTCATGCTTGAGAGGTTCAATTTCTTTAATATAACCGCCTGCTTCAAGATCGGCAAGAATTGCTTTTCTTACTTCCATGGTTGTCATACCTGCGTACTTGCCGCAATCAAGAACTTCGGGCTCGTTTTCAGAAGCTCTGCCGCTTGCAATAAGCTCATCGGCAATTCTCTTATCCTCTGCACCTGTAAGGTGACCGTCATAAGTAAAGGTACGTACAATAGGAAGATTATTTCTCTGACCAACCTCAAAGTCATTGGGGTCGTGAGCAGGTGTGATTTTAACAACACCCGTTCCCTTTGTCATATCAGCGTGCTCATCGCAGACAATGGGAATTTCTTTATTAAGAAGAGGTAAAATTACGTGGCAGCCGTGAAGATGCTTGTAGCGTTCATCTTCAGCGTTAATTGCAACAGCAGTATCACCGAGCATTGTTTCGGGACGTGTTGTAGCAAGCTCAAGCTTTTCACCTGTTTCCTTAACAGTATAAAGCAAGTGCCAGAAATTACCGTCTTTTTCTTCGTATTCAACCTCAGCATCAGAAATTGACGTATTACAGCAAGGACACCAGTTAACCATACGGTTTCCTCTGTAAATCAAATCCTTATCATAAAGTCTTTTGAAAACTGTGTTAACAGCTTTATTACAGCCCTCATCAAGAGTGAAACGTTCTCTGTCCCAGTCGCAGGAAGAACCGAGCTTTTTAAGCTGTTCAACGATTCTGCCGCCGTACTGTCTCTTCCACTCCCATGCACGTTCAAGGAAACCGTCACGACCTAAATCCTCTTTAGTAATACCCTCTTCACGCATTTTTTCAACAATTTTTGCCTCGGTAGCAATTGAAGCGTGATCAGTACCGGGAAGCCAGAGAGTATCATAGCCTGACATTCTTTTCCAGCGGATGAGAATATCCTGCAACGTATTATCAAGCGCGTGTCCCATATGGAGCTGACCCGTAATATTGGGTGGCGGAATAACTATTGTGTAGGTAGGCTTGCCCTCTTCACACTTTGCGTGGAAGTATTTGCCGTCAAGCCAGGTTTTATATATACGGTCCTCAACGTTTTTGGGATCGTACTGCTTTGCGAGCTCTTTCTTCAAAAGAAGTCCCCCTTAAAATGAATTTAGTATTTAATAGAAAATAATTACAGATTATTATCACACAAAATCTCTTGAATGTCAATGATACAGCGCTTTATTTTATCAATTTAAAGTATAATATTTAACCATTTAATAAAAGATGCTTGATAAAATCCGAAAACACTTGATTTTTAAGAAAAAGTATACTATACTTAATTGGTAAATAACTGCAAAAAGGAGTTTTTTGTAATGACATCAAATATTAAAAAGAGAAATTATGTAACTTACCTTCTTCTCAGCATTATAACTTTTGGTATTTACCATATTGTTTTCTGGAACAAAATTTCTAAAGAAGTTAATCTTCTTTGCGAAGGCGACGGCAAAAAAACAATGAAATACGTATTCGCTTGGCTTTTAAGTATCCCCACACTCGGTATTTTCGGTGTTATTTGGAAAGCCCGGCTTGCTGAAAGACTTAAAACAAATGCTTCTCGTTACGATCTCAAATTCAGCGAAGGCAAAGGCATTCTTGCCGTGTTATCTACAGCAGGTCTCCTCTTCCTTGCAGGTCCCTCAATCGGTCATTATGTATTAATAAAAAACTACAATGCAATGGGCGAGGCTTTCAACGAATATAACGGCCTTGCAGATCCTGATGAAGACAAAAAGGTTCACTTCTTCACTGATTCTGAAGAAGATGCTGTTGAAGAATAATTTATAAACATATTTTCAAGGCTCGGAAGTTATTTTCGAGCTTTATTTATAAAACGAGGTAATTGTTATGGAAAAAGATATAAATATTTTTGATGTTTATGAACATATATGCGATAAATGTGAATACGGAGATACAATTGAAAATTTAAACGAATGCGAAAGAGTCTTCTTTGTGACTCAAATATTGGAAACAGAAGTTAATAATGGCGGTTTTTTACAATTCTTTGACAATTCAGGTGGTAATTTTGCAAACGAAATTGTTAACAGCTTCACAAAATCGGTGCTTTAAAAACTGCAAAAATATGTGAAAAAGCAGTGGCTGTTTTTGATGGCTATGTTCCGACTGACAGAGATGAGCGCGGAGATTTACTTGAAAGCTTGGACTGCGACGAAATTTTAGATGAATGCGATGATGAGTTTTATGAATACCAAGACAGTTTAGAGGAGCTCAATATAGCGTACATTAAAAATCACAGCGAGTTTTTCGAATTATAAACCAATATTGTATAGTAACTACTATGAGGTAACGAAATGAAAATACAGGGTATCAAGCGCGAATGGTCCCACCCGATTTTTTGTATGAAAAATCATTATTGCCCCTATTGTAATGAGAGGTTAGAAAAAACGAAAACGGAAACGGTTGTTAATTCAAAATCGGAAGAAGCAAAAAACTATGATTTTTCAAATGGTGATGGCTTTTTAGTCGGAAATACAAAATTTATCAGAACTGTTTTTCGTTGCAACAAATGTGATAAGACCTTCACCATAAAAGAAGTTAAAGAAAACGACATCGCCATCAACCGATGGAAGTGATAGGAGGGGCATATGGAAGATATTTTAGAGCTCATTCTTTCAATACTGTTTATGCCGTTTAAATCCAAATACGACAACTTTAAAATAAGACATAAAGAAAACCCCGAAAACCATTGTAGTTTCGGGGTTTTTGAATGTTTTTGAAATAATACTGATTATCTCTTTGAGAACTGAGGTGCACGACGAGCGCCTTTGAGACCGTATTTCTTTCTTTCTTTCATTCTGGGGTCACGAGTAAGGAGACCTGCTTTTTTAAGAACGGGACGAACATCATCTTCTGACTGAAGAAGAGCTCTTGCAATACCGTGACGGATTGCACCTGCCTGACCTGTAACACCACCGCCGTTTACGCGGCAAACGATATCGTATTTGTCAAGAGTCTCTGTAAGAGCGAGAGGCTGACGAACGATAAGTTTGAGTGTTTCAAGACCGAAATAATCGTCAATATCTCTGTCGTTGATTGTAACCTTGCCTGTGCCGGGATATACACGAACACGAGCAACTGATTTTTTTCTTCTACCTGTGCCGTAGAAATATGCTTTGCTTTCGTACATAATTAATTGCCTCCTCCCTTAAAACTCTCTAACGATGGGCTGCTGAGCGGTCTGCTCGTGCTCTGCACCTGCATAAACGCGAAGACGTGCAATAGCAGCTCTGCCGATAGTGTTATCGGGAAGCATACCCTTAACGGCTTTTTTAACTGCAAATTCGGGTTTTTCTTTCATAAGAATACCGTATTTAACAGATTTCATATTGCCGATGTAGCCTGTGTGATGATGATAATACTTGTCCTCAAGCTTTTTACCTGTGAGAACTACCTTTGCAGCGTTGATGATGATAACGCTGTCACCGCAATCTGCGTGGGGAGCGAATGTGGGTTTGTGCTTACCGCGAAGAAGAACAGCAGCCTCAACAGCAACTTCGCCGAGAGTTCTGCCTGCAGCGTCAAGAACATACCACTGGCGCTCAGTTTTGCCTTTAGGCATATAAGTAGACATAACAGTTACCTCCGATATAGTTTCGGGACATAAAATCCCGCATTGCCTTGATATATTATCACAGCAACACGGGAATGTCAACACTTTTTTTGAGGAATTTTTATATAGCAAACACTATCTCACGTTTTCTCGTTTTTTCTTTATTTTTCACTCGTTTTTCTCACGTGGCAAATTCAAAAAACTACACAAGAAACACCAAATTTATTTGGAGAGTTTGCTATAATCCTTGACTATATCTATTCTGTTTTTCAATCTTTTTTTACGTTTTCTTTGCTTACTTGTTGAAAGCAATAAAACGATTATTGCTACAACAACAAGTATTACGATAACAATAAAAAGCTTTGAACTCATCAACGTTTCAAGCCAGCTGAACATTGCCCACAGATAATTCTTTTTAACATCCTGCTGCGCGACAAGAGTAACGTCAGCAATTTTCACACCCTTATATACTACCGTAGCTTTGCCTATCTCCTCCCCTTGCTTTACAGGAGCTTTTATTTTCTCGGGAAAGTCTGCGGCATATTCAATGGTAACTGATTCAACATCAAGGTCCTCGTGAACAATAGCAGTAATGTCATCCTTGGGTACAAGAGCAACGTAATCTGCCCCCCTGCCGTATTTTACGGCAATTTCACCTACGTTGTAGGATGTATCAGCAAGCACCTTCATTTTTATGTTGGAAAATGCCCATTTCAGCATATATCTGCACATAAGGTATGCGGTATTGCGTTTTTCACCGCCGTCAACATAATTATCGTTACCCTTCATTGCAATTGAAATATAGGTATAACCGTCCTTTGTGGCGGCAGAGACAAGGCAACAGCCTGCTTTTGAGGTATAACCGTTTTTAAGACCTATTGCGCCCTCATAGTAATAATAAGAATAATTATTCAAAAGCGGGTTGGAGTTATAAATGTTGCGTTCATCGTGCAAATTGGTTTTCGGAATAGTTTTGCCGTATTTTGAAGATATTTTCACAATATTGTCATCGGCTATTGCAGCCTTTGCAATAAGGTACATATCGTTAGCCGTTGTTTTATTCTGGGTTTTTGCTTCATAACCCTTAACTTTTTCATCATCAAGCCCGTGAGGATTTGCGAAATAAGTATCCTTGCAGCCTAAATCGGCAACATACTTATTCATATCGGCAACAAAAGCAGCTGAATTACCCTTGCCAAAATAATCAGCAATCACAGCAGCGGCATCGTTTGCACTTGACAAGAACATACAATAAAGCAGCATTTCAAGTGTAATCTTCTCCCCTGCTTTAAGACCCACGGTCGAACTGCCCGTACCGTTAAGACTTGTTATTGCTTTTTGTGAACAGGTGATAACAGTCTGAAGATTATCACATTTCTGAAGGGCAACCATAGCAGTAACTATTTTTGCAAGAGAGGCAGGTGCAGTAACCTTATCTGCATTTTTACTGTAAACAACAGTATCGGTATCTGCATTTACAAGTAAAGCAATTTCGGTAGTGTATCCGGGTGCTTCAATATCATAGTATCCGTTTGCTGTTTTTACAGCTTCCTCCTCTTCTGCGGAAGCTAAAACTGAAAAAGGAAACGCAAATATAAAACAAAATATAAAAATCAGTAATTTTTTCATAGACAATCACCGTTAAATGTTATAAAATAATAAGTATAATTATGATGTATAACCATCTTTCAAACATTATAGCATTTATTTCGACATTTTAAAATACCATTTTACAAAAAAGGAGAATAAAAAATATGGTTTTTGTTACCGGTGATACCCACGGGGACCCCAACAGACTTTCAAAGAACAATTTAAAAAGTCTGAACGAGGGCGACACACTCATTGTCTGCGGTGATTTCGGTTTTATCTGGGACCGTTCAAAAGCAGAACAAAAAATCTTAAAAGAGTTAAGCAAACGAAAATACAATATTTGTTTCATTGACGGCACTCACGAAAACTTTGACCTTTTAAACGCCTACCCTTCTACTAACTGGAACGGTGGCAAGGTACATCAGATTTCTGACAATATTTTCCACCTAATGCGCGGTCAGGTTTTTGAAATTGACGGCTTGAAAATATTCACTATGGGCGGCGGTGAAAGTCCCGACCTTGACTCAAGACTTGAAGACAATCCTTGGTTGAAATATGAAATTCCTTCTAAAGAGGATCTACTTGAAGGTGCCTCCAACCTTGAAAAACACGATTGTAAAATTGACGTTATAATCACACACGAACCCTCAACAACAATCAAAGGCTTTTTAAAGCTGGGTGAAAGCGACTCCGTAAGAGTTACAACTCTTAATGCTTACTTTGATGAATTATCAAAATGCAGTGATTTTGAACGCTGGTTTTTCGGCAGCTTGCATCTGGACAAATACATTTCAAACGCTTATATCGGTGTTTACAAGGCTGTTGTTAACGCACACACCGGTGAAAGAGTGCATTTTTAATCAGGAGTGTATAATATGAAAAAAGCCGTTAACAAAAAGAAAGCAAAAAAAATAGTTATAATTATTGTTTCAATCATTCTTACCCTTGCAATAATTGCCGGTGCTGTAGTTTTCATTGCTAACTATCCCGATAACCGAACACCCGTATTTAATGATGTCAATAAAAAAACAACCAAACAAACCTTTGATGAGGGTGAATTTAAAATGGGTGAATTTGATTTAATCGTTTCTGTTGATGGCGATGATAACGCCGCCGGAACTCTTGAAGCACCTTTAAAAACCTTGAATGGTGCTAAAGAAAAGTTAAAAGCTTTGAACATCCATGAAGATGCAAAGGTTACGGTATGGTTCAGAGAAGGTATTTACACATTCTTTGACACGGTTGCTTTTGATGATACGGATAAAGGTAACGTTCTCTACCGCTCCTATCCTGACGAAGAGGTTGTTTTTTCAGGTTCAAAAGAAATTAAAGGTAATTGGAGGGAAACAGAAATCAATGGTGTTAATGCCTTTGTAACCGATATGCCCGTAAAAAGCGATGACGATTATTTCCGTTCACTTTTCAAGGACGGCAAACGACTTTCACGTTCCAATTACCCTAAAGAAAACATCTTAAAGGTTAAAGACCCGAAGCTTGACGAAGCAATCGTTCCTGAAACAGAACCCGCCTTTTTCACTCACTCTGCTGTTTTTTACGCAAACACAGCAGATATCAAAAGCTTCAGCAATGTTAAGGATATAGATATAAGACTTATGCATTTCTGGTGCGATGAGCTTTTGCCTGTTTCATCAATTGATACAAAAACCGGCAGAATTGAAACAAGAAAGCCTACCTCAATGACAATAAGGGTCGATGATAATTTCATTTTTGAAAACGTAAAGGAAGCACTTTCATTGCCGGGTGAATGGTATCTTGACCGCACAGAAGGAAAGCTTTACTACATACCTGAAGAAAACGATACTGTAAAAAACACCGTCCTTTATGCAGGTAAAACAGAACAGCTTATAACAATTACTAATGCACAAAATATTTCTTTCCAAGGTATAAACTTTGAAAAAACAGACTGGGACCACGCTGGTAAGGATAGCGGTTTTTACGGCAAAGCATTCCCCGAAAACCATACGCTATATAAGAAGATAGAATATAGCGCAGTTCACCCCCAAGCCGCTTTCGAGACCCCTGCAGCAATCTATATTGATACCTGCTCAGGCATCAATTTCACAGATTGCAACTTTGAAAACATTTCATATACCGCGGTTAAATTTGAAAAAGCATCAAAGGATTGCAGCATCACAAGCTGTTTGTTTAACGAAATCGGTGGCAATGCTGTTTTCATCAACGATGATTTTGTTGTTCCTGCCACCACAAAGAACATCAATGTTACAGACTGTCACATCAGTAACTACGGCAGAATTTTCAACAATGCCATTGGTATTCTTCTTACACATGCAATTGACTGTAACCTTACCCACAACGAAATCCACGATGGCTGGTACACGGGTATTTCAGTTGGTTGGAACTGGGGATATACAGACAACCCCACAAACAACATCAATATCAGCAACAACCTTATTTACAACATCGGTAACGGTTGGCTTTCCGATATGGGTGCTATTTACACACTCGGCATTCAACCTGACACCGTAATTTCCGAAAACGTGATTTATAATGTAGGTTGTGATGAAGGTCGCTACGGCTACGGCGGTTGGGGTATCTACCTTGATGAAGGTTCATCGGGAATCCTTGTTGAGAAAAACCTTGTTTACGACTGTTCTTCTCAAAATTTCCACCAGCACTACGGTAAAGATAATATGATTAAAAACAACATCTTCGCTTTTGGCGGAGAAGGTCAGTTCAGAATAACAAGAAACGAAGACCACAACTCACTTTTCCTATACAACAACATTCTTGTTGGTGACGATACACCAATGTATTGGGAAACAATAAGTCTTGATTGGTTCAAGGATGACAGCAATCTTTACTGGGATTACAGCACATTCGGTAAAACAGTTCATTCAGGACCTTCAACAAATATTTTTGAAAGCGAAAACATATTGGGTATGTATGGAAGAGGATATTACAACAATGCCGTTCTTGCCGACCCTCTTTTCAAGGATGTGGAAAAGCGCGATTTCACCCTTGCAGAAAACTCCCCGGCTATTGAGGCAGGCTTTAAACCTTGGGAATACAACGCAGGAACAATTACCGAAAGATAATTACAGCTATAAAAACAACTCGGCTTCAAATTGAAACCGAGTTGTTTACATTTATTCATCTTTTATTCCGAACATCAGTTTAAGAATACCTCTTAAAAATTTAGGACTGCGACATACAACTACTTTCACATTGACCACCCCTTATGTAGATTTACTACATAATATGAGTGTTTTTTAAAAGTGTTACAATTGCCACTCTTTAATATCCTTCACGTCATTATACATACTCACGTAGCTTTCGTGACGCCTGGGGTCAATATCACCGTTTTTAAGTGCATCAAGAATAAGACAGCCTTTTTCAACGGTATGCGAACAAGAAGTAAACTTGCAGTTGCCGAGATACTCTGTAAATTCGGGGAAACAAAAAGGGAGCTCATCTTTCATAATAATTTCGCTTGTCTGCTCAATATCCAAAGAAGAAAAACCGGGAGTATCCGCAACCCAGCCGTCACCAACGCGGTAAAGGGTTGCTTCTCTTGTGGTGTGTCTTCCCCTGCCCAGCTTATCGCTTATTTCGCCCGTAGCAAGAGAAAAGCGTTCATCAATACAATTAAGAAGGGAGGATTTACCAACGCCCGTATTACCCGTAAAAACGGTAATTCCACCGCCTATCATCGCCTTAACGGCATCAACACCCTCGCCCGTTTTACAACAAACAGACGTAACGTCAATACCTGCTTTTTTATAAACTGCCTCGTATTCAGAAGTATCACCTAAATCCGATTTAGAAAAAACAACGCAAGGCTTTATTCCTTTATTCACGGCAATGGCGGTCATTTTATCAATCACAAGAAGGCTCGGCACAGGCTCTTTTATTGATGAAACAATAATAAGGGTATCAATATTCGCAACGGGAGGTCTTAACAGAAAGTTCTTTCTGTCACCGATTTCGTCAATGGTATTTTCTTTACCCTCTCTTACGGTAAAAGTAACGTTATCACCTGCAAGGGGAGTAATTTTCTTTTTTCTGAAGGCACCGCGGGCTTTACATTCATAAATCTCACCATCAGCCTCAACGTAATAGAAGCCGCCGATACCTTTTATTATAATTCCGTTTAAAACTTGTTCCATTTTTTCACCTGCGAAGTATTTACATTTTCATAATATTATAACACGACTTTTAATTACTGTCCATATTTTTAACGGGGATTTGCGGAAAAACCGCAAATCCCCGTAATTTATATAAATGTAAAACTAATTAAAAGCCTTTAACAGTAAAAACTACAAGCTCCGTTGCAGATTTGTCTGCACGTTCTTCTGTCATAATTGTAAGAATAGTGCCGTCATCCATTAATGCTGAATTGCAGAACCAAGGATAATTTGTACTGAACAAATCGCCGTCGGAAACTGTAGCAACAAACTTACCTGTATTATCCCAGAAAACAAGCTCTCTCATATTACCGTCAAAGCCGATGTAACCGTTTGCACTTTGTGCCATAAAGGTTACGCTTCCTAAGCCTTCACCTTCAGCATCACACAATACCTTCTGCAATGTTCCGTCTAAGCTGTAAACAAAAACTTTATGGCTATCATCTTTCACATCAGAACCGCATACATAAATACTGTTTTCATCGATATTCACATGCATAATAGTATCAACTTCTTTAAAACTCATAGGAACAGAAGTATATGCGGTACCGTTAAATGTAACCTTTTTGCAATCTTCACTTGAGGTAAAATAATCTATACCCCAAGTGCCTGAAGGATGCATTGCAAGCTTGCTTATATCCTCATAAGTTGCCCCAACTGTTTCATTTTTCAAGCAAATAACATCATTCATCGAACCGCTGAGCCAGAGATTTCCGTCTGCAGTTGCTTCAATGCTTTCATAATCATCTTCGTCAAGTGCAATATCCTTAACAAACGTTAATGTGTTGTTTGCTAAAGTATATTTTTTCAAAACGCCTTCAGCAAGAATATAAACATTGTTACCAACAGTTGCAATTGAGTGATTAAACGTTTCAAAAGTAGAAATATATTTGTCTAATTTAATCCAGTTTGACTGAATGTTCAATGAACCTGCTGCTGCACTCTTGGCTTCAGCAGAGAAAGGAGTACCTTCCCATTCCCAAGGACCGTCTTCATTACTCTTATCGGCAACGGTAACCACAAGACCTTTAAGAAGCTCTGCAATACGTGCATCCGCAACATCCTCCGAATCAATATCAACGTAAACTGTTGCGCCCGCGTTTTCAATACGGTTGAAATACATTAAAGTATCATCATCTTCATATTTGAGTAAATCAACGCCACCGATTTTGACTGTTTCGTATTTTTTATTAACCTCGTATTCATACTGGTCAAAGCCATAATAAACCAAATCCTCACGAAAATCATAGGGCTCATCAATTGAAACTTTAATTTCTGCGTTAATGTAATAATATTCAGGGTCTTCGGGGTCGGGAATCTGAAGAAGAACGCAACAATAATCTTCATCTGTTTTTGTTTCTTCATCAAAGTATGACCAGACATTTTCATCATAATCAAGTGTAAACAAAGGTGTAACAATATCAGCCTTGGTATTACCCGTGGGTTTCTTTGTAATATTATCAGTGTTTTCAGTTTTACCGCAAGCGGCCAAAGATAACAGCATAACAAAAGCCAATAATATAGCTATACCCTTTTTCATAAACATCCTCCTTTTAACATAAATAGGTTTAACAATCATTTATTATTGTTGTTCTGTTTGGGTTTGGGTGTTTTATCAACATTTTTATAAAGGAAATTATCATAATTACCTGTAACTATAAAGCTTCCTTGACGTGTATAAACAGATGCATTTTTCTGCATTCTTACAGATTTGTTCTTTGAAGCAATTGCAAACATTACCAAAAAGCCTACCGCCATACCAACGGCAATACATATCACTATGACTTTAACCGTATCGGCTTTTCTGTCTGCAAGTCCGTCACCGGTAGCATTGTAATTCGTTTCGGGCACAACGGCTACGTCGCCATCGCTTTCTAATACATCTACACAAGTACTGTAATAATCCTCAGCACCGTCGAAATATGTATCGTTCGAATCATATGCGTTCTTCAGCGTTTCATATACATCTGCGTTGAACGTTGATTTTGCAGAATCTGTTACAAAGTAATAATAAGAATTATCGTCAAGACTATGAACTAAAACAAAACCGTTTTCATTATCTGTATAATCATTATATATTTCCTCTGCATAACCATCAGAAACAGCTTCATCGGTAACGCAAAGCATTACACAACAGCCGTATTCATTTTCAACCGATTCTGCATAAGTTTCTAATTCTTGTATTTCTTCATAGGAAAAACAATTATTATAATCAACCACATATTGCTCTGTGTAGGCAGATGCGGTTAAGGACAAGCAAAGCAAAACAACAAGCGCCAGGGAAACGGCTGATATTTTTTTAAACATATACCGCACCCCCTTAAATCCAACCGAGCAAGAACGATAAGCCGCAGAGAACTGCACTTATGCCTGCACCAAGCAACAACGACGCTTTAACAACTGCTTTTTTATCGGTAGGAATGTTACCCACAAATTTTCCTGTCTGGCCATTCATTGCGAAAGTATATTTATTCCCATCCCAGGAAGTATTAAGAATCCAGACCGGATAAAGAGCGTATTTATACAAGCCGTTGGCTATATTAAGGTTTACATTGCGTGAATCCACAGAGTTATAACCTTTAACGGTGCTTTCGAGGGCATCGCCAACGCTTGCTCTTATTCTTTCGTTAGCTCTGTTCATACTTTCTTCCGCTGTTACGTCATATTTATCTGCAAGATAACCTGCAAGATAAGCCGTATTAAAATCAACGGATTGAGATAAATCAAATGGCTCTACAGATTCCATAAGGTCATCGGGCATCTTGGTTGAGCCGTCTACGGGAACATTATCAAAACTTATATTTCCGCTTCTGTAAACATCGTAATAAGATGTTTCTCTGTAATTAAAATTATTATCTGACCACGTTCTGACTTTTGTCGCTTTGAAGGTTGCTTCACCGACTGCATCGCAGGTAAAAAGCCAATGAGGCACGTACACGCCCTTTATTTCTTCTATGCGGTTATTGTCAAGGAACGCTTTAGGTACAAATTTTTTAGTGGAAATATGTTTTTTCAATGCCTCTTTAGCAGCCTTTTTGTCCAGTTTGAAGGGTATTACCAAATCAGGGCGAAGAGCACCTGAAAACTGCCCCTTCATAACAACGGGATTATCGCAGTACGGACATTTTGATGCCCCCGTTGTACTATCCGCGATAATTTCGCCGCCACAGGATTGACAAGAATAAACATTCATCCCGTCCGTTTCTCCCGATGACCACCGGTTATCCGAAGAAGACCAATCAACAGACTCTCCGACGCTTTCAACGTTTTGCTGCAATTCGTTTATTTCAAACTCCGTTTCACAATAAGGACATTTCAGCTTTTGCGCACCGGAATCGAACTGCACCCCACCGCCACAGCACGGGCACTTTTGTTCAGAAATTGTTGGCATTATAACTCATCTCCTTCTAATAAAGTGTCTTCAACATTTGTTGAGTTTTGAGCTTCATAAACCATTCCGTCTTTATCCGCAACAAGAATTACGTTTTTCACATAATAGGCAAAGCCTAAAACAATCAACAGCAAAATGACAATTGCGACAATAATGATTTTATTTCTCATTACTCAGCCTCGCGGTGTACCACAAGACATACAGAATTTACCGCCTTCATTTGAAGCATTACAAGCAGGACAAATCCAGCCTTGGGTTACGGGAGCTTGTGGTTGAACGTAGTCACCCTGCTGATTAAAGTTATTTGCAGGTACATAACCGTTATTCATCTGCTGATTATAACCGTTGCCGGGTGCATAGCCGTTATTCATTGGCTGATTGTAACCGTTAGCGGGTGCATAACCGTTATTCATTGGCTGACTGTAACCGTTAGAAGGCGCATAGCCGTTATTCATAGGCTGACTGTAACCGTTAGAAGGTGCATAGCCGTTATTAACAGGCTGATTGTAACCATTATTCATTGGCTGGTTGAAGTTGTTGTTAAATCCACTTCCGCCACTCTGAGTAAGGTTGTTGGTAATCTGCATTGCCATTTGCTGATAACGGTTGTATTCAAGTGTTCCCATACCATCAACCTGAGAGCCATTGAGTCTGAATTCAATTTCATCAAAATAAGGGTTATTGACTTTAATCTCATAAATAAAATTATAATAGAATTTATATCTGGGAGGATTATAGCTTACACGCTCTCCATCCTTACCCTGAGTATAAATCTCGTCTCTGTCCTCGTCTATGCGTAAGTTACAGCTCATCACACTTGAAAGAGGGATAACGTCAGGGTTTTCTTCTGACCAATTACCCGGTGTGCGACGGGATACCACAAAGCTACCCTTCATTACGTCAATATATACCTTTTCGTTATCACCAAAATTCATTGTTGGTGAAAAGTTTGCGAGAACCTGCTTATTCTGTTCTCTGTAAGAAAGCTGTTGCTTGATTTGCTCAACAGTCGAATGTCTTCTTTCATCAAAAAATGGTGAAAGCTTTTTAGCACAATCCTTACAAAGATTTCCGTCTTCAAGCTTTCTGTTACCTAAAAGACCGATTTTTTCACCACAAACATCACAAAATTTCTTATCAAAAAGTCCCATAACAATTTCCTCCTTTTTTATTTAACGTCGCTAGCATCAAAAACATCACCGCATTCAGGACAGAATTTGGGCGGGTTATGTGGGTCCTCGGGCTTCCATCCGCATTTATCACATTGATAAAGGGGTGCGCCTGCGGGTTTTTGTGTACCACAATTCTGACAGAATTTCCCTTTGTTTACTGCACCGCAAGAGCAGGTCCAGCCTTCATCTGCCGGTTTCTTTGCACCACAGTTAGTACAGAAATTACCACTTACAGTTGCACCGCAGGAGCATTGCCAGCTACCGGCTGCAGGTTGAGGTGCGGGCTTCTTACCACCGCAATTAGTACAGAAATTACCGCTTACGGTTGCACCACAGGAGCACTGCCAGCTATCAGCAGCGGGTGCAGGTTGTGCTGCTTGTTGTGCCTGTTGCTGTTGGTTTCCCATCTGATAGAATTGCTGAGCAGCGTTGAAACCACCGCCCATACCATTTGCCATGCCCATTCCCATAAAACCTGCCATAGCTCCATTGGGATTATTAGCGGCAGCAAGCGTTGATTCTGCCATCATACCTGCCATAATAAATGGGTCGGAACCCGACTCAGCACGATCCTCCATAGCTTTGATTTTCTGAAGATCTTCTTCAGTAAGGGTAATCGGATTAAGAGCGATGGACTCAACAGAA
>JAGASD010000042.1 GCA_017621885.1 Clostridia bacterium
ACTTTATTCAGACGGAATGTCACAAGCGTGACAAAAAATTGTTGTTATAAATAAAGCTTGACGGACGGTGGAGGGTCCCTTCGACTTATTGTAAGGAAAATCTTGATAAGGACTCTCCACCACTCCGCTGAATTTTCTTTTAAAACACAGTTTATGACTCGCTTGAAAGTTAGTTTTGAAAGCAACTTGACAAAAAGGTGGTCCCCCTCTCTCCTTGCGCAGAGAGGTAAAGCTTCGCACCACCGCAACTTTATCGAGCGGTACGCATAGATGCGTACCCTACTGTGTTATCGTTTTCGGGCGGTACGCATGGATGCGTACCCTACGGTGCTATTGTTCTCAGAAACGCAATTTATAATCGCAACGCAGTTCCGAAATTTGCCACTTGCCATTTGCCACTTGCAACTTTATTTATAATCGCAACGCAGTTCCGAAATTTTGCATTTTGAATTTTGCATTTTGCATTTTAATAAATGTTGACTTTTATGTCATAAAATAGTAGAATAAAAATATATTTTTACATAGGAGGCAGTTATGGCAGACTTTTTTTTAAATGAATTCATAGTTAATATTGACGTAGCTATTTATCAGTTTGTTGATAGCATTATGAATCCCGTTCTTAACGTTATTATGACGTTTATTACTCATCTTGGTGATACTCCCGGTATTATCTGGTTTATCCTCGGTATCTGTTTGCTTATTCCGAGAAAAACAAGAAAGCTCGGCATTCTTCTTTTTGCAGGTCTTGCATTCGCTTCGGTTATCAACAATCTTTGCCTTAAAGAGATTATTGAAAGACCCAGACCCTACAACCTTGACCCCGAGGTTTGGAAAAATGCAGGCTACGAGTACATCTGGCCTAACCTCATTAAAAAGAGCGACAGCTGGTCATTCCCCTCAGGTCACACATCAACGTCTATTGGTGCTGCTTTTGCTCTTTTGCTCGGCTGCAGAAAGAAAGAGCTCGGTATTGGTATTCCCGCATTTGTTATCTCATTGCTTATAGGCTTCTCAAGAATTTACGTTCACGTTCATTATCCCACAGACGTTATTGTTGGTGCTCTTATCGGTCTTATTGCCGGCGCTGTTGTTTACGTTGTTTGCGCTAAGCTTATTTTCCCCAAGGTTGTTCCTGCAATTGAAAACAAGCTTAATAAAAAACTTATCTGATTAAATAAAAAAAATCCGAAAGGTTCAAAACCTTTCGGATTTTTTTATACTATTTATTCTCCTTTAGGAGTAATCAAATCAATACAGCCAACGGGGCAGGCCTCGTGACATTTTCCGCAACCGATACATTTTTCGGGATCAACGGTTGCAAGGAAGTTTTCAACGGTAACAGCACCGTGTTCACAAGCCTTTACGCATTTCATACAGCCGATACAAGCGGCTTTACAATGCTTTCTTGCCACAGCGCCTTTTTCGTGGTTTTTACAAAGAACCGTAGCCTGAGTCACGTTAAGCGGTAACATTGAAATAAGACCCTTAGGGCAGGCTTTAACGCAAGCCTTGCAGCTGTGACAGGCAATGGTGCTGATTCTTGCAACACCGTCGCAGATGTGAATAGCGTCGAACTGACAAGCGTCAACGCAATCGCCTAAGCCGAGACAGCCGTAAGTGCATTCCTTAGCACCGCCGAAAAGCTGAGATGCCATACGGCAGCTGCTCACACCCTGATAATTCATTTTATCTTCAGAGTTTGATGAGTTACCCATACATTGAACAACAGCAACCGTGGGGAGCACGTTACCTGCTGCTAAGCCCATAATAGAGGCAATTTCCTTGGAAACCTTATTGCCACCGGGTGCACAAAGGTTAGTTTCGGTTGTTTTTCCTGAAGAAAGTGCGGCGGCGTAGCCGGCACATCCCGAAAAACCGCAAGCACCGCAGTTTGCACCGGGGAGAACCTCTGTGATTTGTTCGGCCTTTTCATCAACGGGGACTGCCATTACTTTAGATGCAATTGCAAGACCTAAGCCGAGAATGAGACCGATACCTGCAACAAGGAGGATTGGTAATAATATTTCGTTCATCTTTCTGCCTCCTTAATTGAATATACCGTCTACAACACCTGAAAAACCGAGGAAGGAAACAGATGTCAGCGCGGCTGCAATAAGTGTTGAGGGGAGTCCCTTTAAGCTTTCGGGGATATCGGCTGTCTCAAGTCTTGAGCGTACACCTGCAAAAATAAGCATTGCAACCATAAAGCCGATGCCTGCGCCCAAAGTGTTCACCATTGACATACCGAACGAATAGCCGTTGTCAAAATTAAGAAGAACAACACCTAAAACGGCACAGTTTGTGGTAATAAGGGGCAAGTAAATACCCAAAGCGTTGTAAAGAGATTTAATGTATTTCTTCAGAACAATTTCAACAAGCTGAACAAGTGCGGCAATAACGAGAATGCACACAATTGTCTGAAGGTAACCTAAATCGTGGTTTGTAAGAAAAGAGTTAATGGGATAGGTAACTGCAGTCGAGATGAGCATAACGAATATAACTGCAACACTCATACCCATTGCAGTATTGACCTTTTTGGATACACCAAGGAAAGGGCAAATACCGAGGAATTTACTTAAAACAAAGTTTTCCGTAAGGATAGCGGTAAGAAGTACCGAGAAAATCTGAGCAGGAGTCATATCTTTTTATCCTCACTTTCTGAAACAGCTTTTGAACAGGTTGAGGCGAGGGGACAGCTTTCACAACCGTGAAGCACAGCCTTTGGTAATTTCTTCTTTTCGCTGATTTTATTTGCAAGTGCAATAAGCACACCGAACACAAAGAAGCCGCCTGCGGGAAGAATGAATATAGTCATGGGTGTGTTAAGAATTGTTACACCGTTAAAGCCGCCTAAGACATCTTCGCCGAACACACCTAAAAGACTCTGGGCACCTGAGAAAAGTGTGCCGTTACCGAGGAACTCTCTTACAAGAGCCATACAGAAGAGGGCGGCAGTGAAGCCGATGCCCATTCCGAGGCCGTCAACTGCTGATGCGATAACGGGATTTTTGTTAGCAAATGCCTCAGCTCTGCCGAGGATAATGCAGTTAACAACAATAAGCGGTAAGAATACGCCTAATGCCGCATCAAGCGCAGGCACAAAAGCCTTAACGAGCATCTGCACTATTGTAACGAACGAGGCAATGATAACGATATAAGCAGGGATTCTTACCTTGTCGGGAATTACCTTTCTTAAAGCAGAAATAGCAATATTTGAGCAAACAAGAACAATTGTTGCGGCAATACCCATACCGATTGCGTTGACCATCGAGGTTGAGGTTGCAAGGGTGGGACAAGTGCCGAGAACAAGTCTTAATACGGGGTTTTCTTTAAGAAGACCTTTTGTAAATTCTTTTTTAAGTGAACATTTTTCAGCCATTGTTACCACCTGCCTTTATAGCTTCATAAGCGCTGAATGCTTGGTTAACTGCATCTGTTACAGCTCTTGAAGAAATTGTTGCACCTGAAATTGCCTGAATTTCAGTATCTGTTTTTTCGTTTTTGTTAACACCGATATTTCCGCCTCTGTCAATATACTGACTGAGGAAATCAGCGCTGTCGACCTTCATACCGAGGCCGGGGGTGTCGCTGATAGCAGTAATTTCAACACCGGTGATTTTATCTGCTTCAGCAGAAATACCGACCATTGCTGAAAGGTCACCGCCGTAGCTTTTTACGGTAACGCTGAAAACGTTGCCGATTACGTTGCCCTTATCATCAAGCGCATCATAATACACATATTCTTTGTCATTAACTGAAACTGTTTTTTCATCTGAGAATGATTTTGCATCTGCAAAAACCGCGGATTTGGCTTTGGTTTCGGTTTGCACGGCAATTTCAGCAATTTTGTCCTTTGTTAAAAGGTTTGTTCCTGCAAGAAGGGCTGTGCAGACTGCGGCAATGATAAAAAGCATTACTGCAGGAACAAGCACCTCTTTTAAGGCTTTGTTTTTCATTTTGCTTCAGCCTCCTTCTGCTTTTTTTCTTTGATATAGCCGAAGGGCTTGAGCTTTGTAAGATTATCGATATGAGGAACAAGAAGGTTCATAAGAATAATTGCAAATGAAACACCTTCGTTATAGCTGCCGAACTGACGGATAAGACAAGCGATAAGACCGCATCCGATACCGTAAATGATTTTGCCCTTTGACGTAAGGGGACAGGTTGCATAGTCAGTTGCCATAAAGATTGCACCGATAAGAAGACCGCCGCCTAAAAGGTTGTAGGTAAGGAAATTCAAATCGCCTTTACCTGCAATAAGCATAAATACCGCAACTGTGCCGATAAACGTAAGGGGGATTGAAGGGGATATAACCTTTCTTACAAGAAGGTAAACACCGCCAAGAATAAGTGCAACCGCACAGGTTTCACCAAGACATCCTGCACGCTGACCTATAAGCATATCCAAAAGGTCGGGGGTGGGGGTTGCACCGCTTTGCAATTCAAATAAGGGGGTAGCTGTTGAAACAGCATCAACTGTTTCACCCCATTTATAAGGCTCAACCCAGCTTGACATAGGACCGGGGAATGAAACCATAAGAATGATACGGCCCATAAGGGCAGGGTTTACAAAGTTCTGACCGATACCGCCGAAGAATTGTTTTACAACAACAATTGCAACGAAGGCGCCGATGGGAATCATCCACAAGGGAATTGTTGAAGGCAGGTTGAAGGCAAGCAAAAGGCCCGTAACAACTGCACTTAAATCGCTGATGGTGTTACTGCGTTTTAAAAGCTTTCTTGTTATGTATTCAAAAAGAATACAAGAAACAACGCTTATTGCGTTAACTGCCAAAGCTCTCGGTCCGAATAACCATACGGAAGCTGCAAGAGCGGGTACGAGAGCAAGCACAACGTCAAGCATCATACCCTGAGAGGTTTCGTGTGACCTGAAATGGGGTGAAGCCGTAACGGTTGGTTTAATTTTCTGAACTAATGCGTTTTCAGCCATTCTTTGCACCTTCCTCTCTGAGCATATCTTTTGCTAAAACAACGTACTGCACCAGGGGTCTGCCTGCAGGGCAAGCGTAAGCACAGGTACCGCATTGCATACAAGCAATAACGTTGCTCTGTTTAAGACCGTCATAATCGTGGGCTTTAACAGAACGCATAATGTTTGTGGGCATAAGACCCATAGGGCAAACCTGACTGCAGCGTCCGCAGCGGATACAGTTGTTGTCAGGCTTTTCGGGGATTGTTCCCTTTGAGAAAGCAAGAACAGCGTTGTAGCTCTTTATGATGGGAACGTCTGTTGTCACAAGAGCAGTACCCATCATAGGACCGCCTGCAATAACCTTGTCGAGGTCGGGCTTGAAGCCGCCGCAGAAATCAATAAGCTCGTTAAGACTTGTTCCTATGGGAACTCTTACGTTCTGGGGCTTTATAATCGCAGAGCCGTCAACTGTAAGCGAACGGCTAACCAAGGGCTTACCTGTTTCAAGGTATCTGCCGATAAATGCGGTGCTTGTTACGTTCATTACAATTACCCCGATATCTGCAGGGAGCTTGCCGAGAGGGATTTTTCTGCCCGTAGCGGAGTAGACAATCATTTTCTCTGCGCCCTGAGGATATTTGGATTTTAATGCCATTATTTTAATGCTTCCGTCACCGACTTCGTCTGCTACCTTCTGCAGCTTTTCAATAGCGGCAGGCTTGTTATCCTCAACGGCGATAACTGCATTGGGAATATTAAGCTGTTCCTTTATTATCATAAGGCTTCTGATGATATAAAGGGTATTATCCACGCACTCGCGGTAGTCAACGGTAATGTGGGGCTCACATTCAGCCGCATTAACAACAATTGTGTCAATGGGCTTGTCGGGTGAAAGGGCAAATTTTACGTGGCTGGGGAAGCCTGCACCGCCGAGACCTACAAGACCCGAATCGCGGATTGCTTTTCTGAAATCATCGGCATTGTTGATAACGGGCTTTTCTATGCCTTCAAAAAGCGCCATTTCACCGTCGGATTCGATTGTTACAGCAGGAGCCAGTCTGCCGTTGGCAAGAACTGTATCGGCAATTTTTGTAACCTTACCCGAAACAGATGAATGTATAGGTGCGCTGATGAATTTGTCGCTGTCACCTACAATCTGACCTACTTTAACCGTGTCGCCCACCTTAACCGTGGGTGTACAAGGTGCACCGATATGCTGCTGCATAGGAAGAATGACCTTGTCCGGAGCAGGCATTCTGATGATTTTGCAATCTTCGGTGTTTTTGTTGTGAGGAACCTTTACGCCACCGCGACCCCGCGCGGCAGGGGAAAGTACACCTGCAATGTGTTTTAACATTTGTTTATCGACCCCTTATCTCCTGCTTTTGCAGGAAGGTTTTTTGTTAGTTTATTTAGAACGGGAACGGTATATTTAAATATTGTACCCGTAAGAAAACCGCAGAGAATACCGCCGAGAAGCAAAAACGGCGCTATGTTGATTATTGTTTTTCCTAAAATGACGGTTGCAACCAGAAGCTGACCGAGGTTGTGCGCCGCGGCAGATGAAATACCGATACCCACAAAGCTCACACGCTTTTCATTCAGCTTGAAAAGAAACGCTGTTACAAAAAGGCTGAAAAGTCCTCCGCAAAGGCTCATAAAAAATGAGGTTGTGCCACGGGTAATAAGTGCAAAAAACGCCTTGAATAACGTTATTGCCAAAGCGTAAGGGAAGCCTAACGACGTGAGACAGAACATTGTAACTATATTCGAAAAGCCCGGCTTAATGCCCGGTACGGGAACAATGGGGGGGATAAGTGACTCCAGAAATGAAATTGCAATTGCCAATGCACAAAACATACCGGAAAGAGCGAGCTTTTGAGCCTGAATGTTTTTCAAAGTTTCGCTCCTTTCATCCTGCAACAGCATCTAAATCATCAGAAGCTGACGAGCCCCGGATTGTGACAACCGTGCCTGCAGGGACACAAGCGGCTGTGTCGCCTGTGTTTTCAAGAAATCCGCATTTTTCACAGGTTTTGTCAGGGCAAAGAGCGTTTGTGAAACGGATTTTGTTGTCTTTGATTTCTAAAGTAACCTTTGGGTTTGTGTCAAGGGTGAAAACTTCATCCTCTGCTGATATCAAATCAATTCGGTTGATTTCTTTGCCGTTTACGGTTATTACAGCCGTAAGGTTATCTGTTTTTTGTTTGTTGAAATATATAAAAGAAATTGAAACGATGACTATTACAAAAACAATTATAAGGTCCGTGAATCTTATAAGACGGCGCCCCGTTTTGTTCATAATATATCTTCCTTTTTACGGTTTTGGCAGATTTGTGCTTCTTTGTTAATGTTTTGTCAAAAAACAAAGAAATTTGAGTGAAAATTACCAACGATATTATACAACACAATACTTGCATTTTCAACAGTTATTTGGTATATAAATAATGTAAAGTGATGTAGAAAATGGGAGATGAATTTTATGCATTCTAACCTTGACTTTGGTTCAAAGGTGTTTTTCGGAAAAAATTCTGTTGAAAAGAATAAAGCTAGGCTTCTTGCGTTGGGCAAAAGCTGTCTTATTGTTACGTCAAAAAGCGGAGCAAAAAAGAGCGGTGCTCTTGCAGACGTTGTTAATGCTTTAAGCAGTATGAATATTGAGTATTGCGTTTTTGACAAAATAACTGAAAATCCCCTTGTTTCAACGGTAATAGAGGGCGGTAAAGCCGCAAGAGAGTTTGGTGCGGAGTTTGTAATAGGTATCGGCGGCGGCTCACCTCTTGACGCATCAAAGGCGGTTGCTATATGTGCACTCAACCCTGAATATGATATTGAGGGACTTTACGGCAGGAACGTACCCTCAAAGGCTTTGCCGGTTGTTCTCGTGGGTACAACTGCAGGTACGGGCAGTGAGGTTACGGGGGTAAGCGTTCTCACAAATGACAAAACAATGATGAAAAAAAGCATTGGCGGTGCGGATTGCTACGCTTCCCTTGTTTTTGCAGACCCCAAATACACGTACTCGATGAATTTTGACGTTACCGCTTCAACGGCTCTTGATGCCTATGCCCACGCTGTGGAGGGATGGTTTTCAAAACGTTGTAACGACGAGGCAAGAGACTACGCAAGAAAAGCCTTTCCGCTTATTTTCAAAGGTCTCAGGTTTATGGCTGAAACGGGTGAAATACCCGAAGAGGCTTTGCGCGACGAAATGTTTTACGGTGCATTATATGCAGGGATGGAGCTTAATATTTGCGGTGCAGGTTTTCCTCATACCGTGGGTTACGTTCTTACTGAGAATTTTGGTATTCCCCACGGCAAAGCCTGTACAGCCTTTGCGGATTATTTTATGAAAAAGGCAAAAGCAAATGAAAGTGACAGATACACAGAGCTTTTGAAAATTCTTGACTGTACCGAGGCTGAATTGCTTGACGTTATAAACAAGCTGACGGACGTTAAGGGTCTCAATATAACGGAAGAACAAGCGGATGAATGGTGCTCAAGATGGAAAAACATTACTATGAAAAATTTTGATAACAGCCCCGGCGGACTTACGGTTGACGAGGCAAAAGAGGCTTTGCTGAGCCTGTAAATGAAAAAAACATCGTGTTTCTCATTATTCGGGAAACACGATGCTTTGATTTTATTTGGTTTTTGTGGTTTTATAGATTACACTTGCAACTATCAAAGCAGCAACACCTGCACAAAGCTTACCGATTATAACCGCAACAATATGATCAGGGTTATATGATAAGGTGAATGCCAAATGGTCACCGAAAACGAATGCGGCTGAAACTGCAAAAGCAAGGTTTAATATTCTGCCCTTGCGGTTCATTTTATCTGCACTTTCCATTGTTGCAACGGAGTTTGCAAGGGTTGCTATAAGACCCACAACAGATGTGTCATCAAGCTCAAGCCTTTTGCCCAAAGCTGAAAGGGGCTTTTTAAGAAGCTTTGAAATGATTGCAATAAGAGGGAAAGTACCTGCGAGAGTAATGCAGATTGTGAAAACTGTTGCCGCGCTCTCCATAAGCGGGGCGGTGTTTTTTATAAGAACATTACCCGTAAGCGTCCGGAATATTCCCAACGCAAGACCGCAAGTGATGAGTATTGAAATAAATTTACCGAATATTGAAAAGATTTTAACCGTTACTTTTCTGAATTTTATAAGACCTGTAACGATTATTATAGAAATCAGCAAAGCCGGGAGAAGATTTATAACCACCTTGAGCGGTGAAATCCCCATAACAATACCCGAAATAAAGCAACCGACGGGAATTGTACATATACCGCAAAGCAGACCTAAAAGCACATCGTCGTGATTCTCTTTTTTTGCCGATTCAAGTGCAACGGGGATTGTAAATGAAATTGTTGCACCTAACATTGCCGAAACACAAAGTCCGTGAAACGAGCCTAAAAGAGCGTCGTTTGCTATTGAATCCGCAAGAGCCGCGCCGCCCATATCGTTTGCAATGAGTATACCTGCAAGGGCGGAGGGGTCGAATCCGAAAATTTCGGCAACGGGATTTATTACGGGGATAAGCAAATCTGCAAGGGCAGGGGCTATTGTCATCATTCCCAGCATTGAAAGGGAAAGTGGACCGAGTGTTTTTATACCTTTTTCAAACTCATCACCTAATTTAAGGTGATTGCCTGTAATTTTATCAAGTGCGCCGATTACGGCAAAAACCGCCATAATTGTTGCAAGAATCTGCGCCAAAAAACCACATCCTAAGAAAATCTTTTTATATTATACAGGGATAAGATGGGAAAATCAAGGTGGTTTTAAATTGCAATTTATAATTGCCGACCGCAGGTCCCTTAACTCCTCACTCCTAATTCCTAACTCCTAACTAAAAGAAGTCCGTGCATCAGCACGAACTTATTTTTTGTGTTATTTTTTCTTTACCTTATTGAGCATTGTGTTTACTTCAAGAATCTGCTCTTTTGTGAATTTATTGCCGAGCATCATAAAAGCACGTTTAATAGTAAAGCCTTTTACCATACCGTAAAGTGACTGTATCATGCTTTTATTGATTTTTCCGAAGCTGAAGCCCATAACCTCGGCTTTGCCGTTCTTTGAACCCTGCGACATAACGTTTTTCATCAGAAGCAAAAGTCTTACCATACAGATTTTGCCTTTAAAGGTGGACATTATATCACCGATTGTGTCATTGATTGAATAGTAGCCAACGGGAGTGCTGATTTCAAACCAGTTAATAACCTGATTCTCTTCTTTCATAATGTAATCTTCGTTGGGTTTATCAACCTTTCTGATTGCGGCAGTGTCGGTTAAGTCACCTGCTTTAACCTCAAGCGTCGTTTCGCCCTCGTTTTTAACTTCAAAATAGAAGAAGGGGAATTGACCCTTTGTTTGTTTTCCGACACTTACTCCGTTCGCAAAAAGCTCAACCTCGGGAAGATTTGAATAAACCGTAACCTTTGTAACGTCTTCAACTCTGTCAACATATCGCTTTGAGCAAAGGTGGAGTGTCGGCTCGTCTGAAAGCCAGGCTTTATAAGCGTAGAAAGAGTCTTTTTTGTACTGTCTGTCAAATGTAACAAGACCCTTGTGATTCATTCCGTTTTCGCCGCCCTCTGCACGGGCATCAGCGGCAAAGTCAAACATATTCCATACGTGAGTTGCCCAGATGTAGGGGCGCACGGCGATTTGTTTGATAAGCTCTTCGTGATAGTAGGACTGATATTCTTCGGTATAGTCACCCTGAGTTGGGTTGGAGGTGTGCCAGTTAAGCGCTTCACAGCCGTACTCACTTAAACCGATGGGTTTTTTGGGATATTTCTTGTGGAAATCATCAAACCATTTGCCGTTCATCTCGGTTGAGCCGCCGTACCAGCCAAAATAGTGGTTGTATGAAAGCACGTCGCTGATGTGAACGTATTCATTATCAGGAGAGCACATTGTAACTGAAGCGATGGTTGTCAGACGTGTTTTATCAAGCTTGTGAACAAGGTCGTTAAGGTCCTTGTGATTTTTAATAAGATGAGGGTCGTCAGCGCCTGCGATTGTAATTTCGTTAGAGAGACCCCAGAAGCAGATTGACGCGTGGTTGTAGTTTTGTGTAACCAATTCTGTCATCTGGCTTATGGTGTTGTCATAAGCATCGTGCATATGACGGGAAATATAGGGGATTTCTGCCCAGATAACAAGACCTGATTCATCGCAAAGGTCATAAAATTCCTGTGCGTGCTGATAATGCGCAAGGCGGATTGTTGTTGCGCCAACCTCAAGAATAAGCTCAATATCGCGTTTGTGGTCCTCGTAGGAAAGGGCGTTACCCTTTTCGGGATAGTCCTGGTGACGTGAAACACCGCGCAAGGGATATTCCTTACCGTTGAGGATAAAGCCCTTTTCGGGGTCAACACTGAAGGAACGGCAACCGAAACGGGTTGAAACAGTATCAAGAGCCTCACCGTTTTTCAGGAGCTCTGCCTTTAATGTGTAAAGGAAGGGGTCTTTTCTGCCGTTCCAGAGATGAACGTTGTTTATTGTTAAAACGGTGTCGGTGTCTTTTTTGTCTGTTTCGGCTTCGCAAACAACCTCTTCACCGTCAAGAATTGTGAATTTAAGAGCTGTGCCGTCTGCATTTTTTGTGTATGCTCTTACAGCTATATCAGCATTATCTCCCTTGATTTCGGGTGTAACCGTAATTCCGGGAGCGCCGTGATACTCAAGGTCAAAATGTGCAGAGGGTACGCTTATAAGCTTAACCGAACGGTAAATACCGCCGTAGAAGGTGAAGTCGGCAGTCTGGGGATACACGGTTTCATTCGGGGAGTTATCCGCAGTAACGGTAAGAAGGTTTGTTTCTTTAACGTCGTTTGCAGGGATTTTTACTCTGAAGCGTGAATAACCGCCGTGGTGAGTGAAGATTGAATTTCCGTTCCAGAAAATTTCTGCAGATGAGTTTACCGCATCAAATTCAAGGAAATTCTCCTCGCCGATTAAATCAGCTCCGGGAATTTCTTTGTAGTAAAAGGCTTTAAGGCGCTTGTAGTCGTTGCCGCCGTCCTGACCGTCCTTGCCGTTCCAGGTATGGGGGAGATTTAATTCTATTGCATCTGAAGGAATAGCCGCAGCCGAGGTGTTTTTGTCAGTAAATAACCAGCGGTCATTAATGATTCTTGTATTTCTCATAAGTCACCTCATAATTTTTTCTTGAAATGTTTTTTGTGTAACGATGGTGTGAACAAGCAAATAAGCGGGAATATTTCAAGCCTGCCCAGAAGCATATCTGCGATAAATATAAGCTTTGAAAGTGCGCTGTAACCACCGAAGTTCGCTGTGGGTCCTACTTTTCCCAGACCGGGACCGATGTTATTGAACGTGGCGGCAACAGCGGTGAAATCCGTTACCATATCATATTTGTCTGCCGAAACAACAAGAAGTGACACGGCAAAAATAATAACGTAAACAATAAAGAAAGCAACGGTGCCCTGGAAGGTTTCGTTTGTTACACGCTGACCGTCAAAGGTGATAACCTTAACGCTTCGGGGATGTGTGTAAGAATGAATTGTTTTCTTTGCGTATTTCAAAAGAAGAATTACTCTGGATACTTTAAATCCGCCGCCCGTACTGCCTGCACAAGCACCGATGCACATAACCATAACGAGTATGGTTTTGCTGAGCTCGGGCCATTTATCGAAATCCGTGGTAGAAAAACCCGTTGTTGTCATAATTGAGCTTACCTGGAATGCCGCGTGGCGGAAGGCTTCAAGAATTGTGTCAAAACAACCGCGGATATTTATGGTGATGGTAAGTATTGCTGTGCCCATAATGCCGAGATAGACCCAAAGCTCACTGCTTTTGAATGCATCCTTGAATTTTTTGAAAAGCAAAAGAAAATATATATTAAAGTTTATGCCGAACAATGCCATAAAGACGGTTATTACCGTCTGACAGAATACGTTGTAGCTTGCAATGCTTGAATTGAGTACACCGAAGCCACCGGTACCCGCTGTGCCGAAGGTGATTGTAATACTGTCAAACACGGGCATACCGCCAATAAGAAGCAGAACAATCTGAATGACTGTCATACCGAGATATATTCCGTAAAGAATACGGGCTGTTTTGTTTGAACGGGGTACAAGCTTGCCTACACTGGGACCGGGGCTTTCCGCACGCATAAGGTGGAGGTCGCCGCCTCCGCCTGCAAGGGGCAGAACCGCCATTACAAAAACAAGAACACCCATACCGCCTATCCAGTGAGTAAAGCTTCGCCAGAAAAGCATTGATTTTGAAAGGGCTTCAACGTCGGAAAGAATGCTTGCGCCCGTTGTGGTAAAGCCGGAAACCGTTTCAAAAACCGCATCTATATAGTTGGGGATTTCACCGCTGATAAAAAAGGGCAAGGCACCGAAAAGACTCAGGAAAATCCAACCGAGTGCTACAATAAATAAGCCGTCTTTTGCGAAAATTGTTTTGTCACGGGGCTTGAGTCGGGTTAAAATAAAGCCTGCAACACAAAGAACGGCTATTGTAATTAAAAAGCTTGTAATTACTGATTCGCTGTAAATGAAGCCTATTGCCAACGGCAAAAGTAAAAGCCCCGCTTCACAAAAAAGCAATATGCCAAGCACGTATGCTATCATCCGTTTATTCATATCAAAAAACCTTCAAATATTTATTCAAGAATATCATCAAGGCTTGAAAGCCTTTCGGTTGACGTTACAACTACTACAGAGTCACCCGGCATTAAAACATCAGCACCGCTGGGTATAATAACTGTGTCACCGCGGGTGATTGTGCCCAGAAGTATATTGGGCTTCAGGGTCAGATTCTGGATAGCGCAATTAACAAGAGCGCTGTCGGGTGAAACCTGGAATTCGATTGCTTCAACCTTGTTGTTTATAATCCTTGTGAGGTTTTCAACGTCACCCTCACCGTCTCTTGCCGTTTTTGAACGAACGTGCTTGAGAATAATGCTTGCCGTTGTGAATTTGGGATAAACAACGCTGTCAATATCCAACGTCTTTATTACCTCTCTGAAAAGGGTGTGGTTAACCTTTGTGATTGTTTTTACGGCAGGATTCACGCTTTTGGCAAAAAGCGAAAGAACAATGTTTTCTTCATCAATGCCCGTAAGGCAGCAAAAAGCATCACTTTTTTTGAGACCCTCCTCAAGAAGCAGGGAGTGATTTGTGCCGTCACCGTGAATGACGTTTATATGCGGCAACTCATAGCTCAGCTTCAGCGCCGTGTCAAGGTCTTTTTCAACTATGGTTGCGTTTACGTTAAGATGATTAAGGTTCTTTGCAAGGTAAACAGCAATTTTGCCGCCGCCGATAATCATAATGTCTTTCATATGAGTGGTGCGGAAGCCGATCTGACTGAAAAACTCAGGGGCAGTTTTTTCAGGGGTAAGCACCGCAACGGTATCATTTTCCTGAATAACAAAATCACCCGAGGGGATGAAAATTTCATCTCCTCTTTCGATTGCACAAACAAGAGCCTTTGTTTTTATTTTTGAAAAGGAGTCTTTTATGGCTTTGTTGCAAAGATTACAGCGCTTGTTTGCAGAAAAGCTTAAAAGGTCAACCTTGCCGTGGCCGAAAATGTTGACGTTACGCGCAGTGGGAAATTTGAGTATTCTGAGAATTTCATCTGCGGCTTCTTTTTCGGGGTTTACAGCAATTGTAAGACCGAGGCTGTCTTTAATAAGTCTGAGGTCGTTGCTGTATTCGGGGTTTCTTACTCGGGCAATTGTGCTGCCTGCGCCTAATTGCTTTGCAAGAAGACAGCTTAATATATTCAATTCATCGCTATTTGTTAAAGCAATAAGCAAATCACATTCGTCAACGCCTGCGTCAAGAAGAGTTTTGGAAACGGCACCGTTACCGATAACACCGATAACGTCAATATCCTGCAGAGTGTCGTTCACAGCATCTTCATCGGTATCGATTACGGTCACGTCGTGCATTTCCTGTGAAAGCTGCTCGGCAACGGTGTAGCCGACCTTACCTATACCAACAACGATTATGTTCAAGAACATTCGCCTCCAATAACAATTTATACAAATACGATTATATATCAAAGACTTATATAAAGCAATATTTTGTGCCGTAAAACAATACCAAAACTGACTCGCTATTTTCGTTAATATTTGTTAAAAAAATATGTGTGTAATTACAAATAAGGTTGTTCTTTTCGACAAAATGTGATATAATGTTTTCAAATATATTTTTGTGTGGTTTTGTGTATGAGAAAAAAGAGCGTTAAGGCAATTGTTGTTTCATTATTGACTGTAATTATGTTAACTGTGAGCGTGGCAGGTTTCGGTGTTTACGGAGCAAGGAGCAACACAATGTACACGCCCCGCGACGTTACGTTAAGTAATTCACACAACGGAGTTCTTGTGGAGTGGGAAAAGAAGCTCGGTGTTAAGGGGTATTACGTGTACCGCTGGAATGATGAGGGCAAGGTGAAAATTGCCACTGTTACAGATGCTGAAAAAACAAAGTTCGTTGATGCAAACGTTGAGGGCGGTAAAAAATATTTTTATTCCGTTTCTGCAGTTCATAAGCAAAAAGAATCGTCAGTAAGCGAAAGAGTCGGTATAGTAAGGCTTGAAACACCTGTAATTTCTTCAATCGGCAACGTATCCGGCGGTATCAGATTGCAATGGAGCCGCTGTGAGGGTGCAGAGAGATACACAATATTCAGAAATTACGGCAAAGAAAACATTGTTTTATGCCACATTTCTGCCGATGGATGCAGTTATGTCGATTCAACTGCAGAAAGCGGTAAAAAATATAATTACGCCGTTGTAGCAAACACTCTCGGTATAAAGAGTGCCTACAAATACCGTATGTCTCAGGAATACGTGGTTGCACCTAAGGTGCAGAGTGCGGTTAATTCAAACGGCTTTGTTGCGCTTTCGTGGCACGGCACTCCCGGTGCAGAGAAATACCTTGTTTATAAACGGAGCTTGAACGGTCAATGGTCATATCTTGCAGCGGTTGACGGAAAAACTCTTTCTTATCAGGATAAGAGCGTAAAAAATGCGGAAACCTACGTTTATACCGTGAAGGCAATGAAAAACGGTGTTTACAGCGGATATGATGCAGCGGGTGTAACTGCAAATTACGTAAGTGTTCCATCTGACATTTCAATTGCAAACGTAAACAACTGCCTGAAGGTAAGCTGGAATGCCGTAGCTGATGCTTCAAAATACCGTGTTTACAGAATAGACAGCCATAATAAGTCCTGGAAGCTTTTAGGTGAAAGTGCAACGGCTTATTATTCGGATAATACTGTTGAAAACGGTATGCTTTATACATATACAGTCAGAGCTGTCGGTAACAACAGCGGTGTGAGTTCGTATCTCAGCGGAAGAAGTATGACCGCACTTAAAATGCCGTCGGTATGGATGAATTGCACCTCAGATTCCATTGTGGTTAACTGGAGTAAAATGTCAACGGCAACCGCCTACAGAGTTTATAAAAAGACAAGCGCCGCTTCTGCGTGGGCGTACATCGGAACGGTTTCGGGAAATACCGGCACCTATCTGACGGATAAATCCGTGCAGGAGGGTAAAACCTATATTTATACGGTAAGACAGGTGTATTCAGGTGTTTACGGAAGCTTCAACAGCGGTATTTCAACCGTGTTTAATAAAGCACCCGTAATCAGTACGAAGCTTTCACCCTCGGGCATTGCTTTGAATTGGAACAAGCCTTCGGTGGGTAACGGATATGTAATTGAACGAATGACGCAGTCAAACCCCGTCTGGGTTCCCATTGCAACGGTAAACGGTCTCGGAAATCTGAAGTATGCTGATTCCGGTGCAGCTTACGGTCAGCTCAATTACTACAGAATAAAGGTAAAAGGTTCAAACCTTGTCAGTTACGCGGCATCTATTTACGGGCTTGATCCCAAAAAGCCTGCTGTTGCTCTTACTTATGACGACGGACCTCATCCCACGGTAACACACGATATACTTGACGTGCTCCGGAAATACAACGCAAAGGCAACCTTCTTCGTTGTAGGCTCAAGAATAAATTCTTATAAGGACTGCATTATAAGAGAAGCGCAGATGGGGTGTGAAATTGCTAACCATACATATAACCATACCACCCTCAGCTCTGCAAGTAACGAAATAATAGCAAGTGAAATTGCCCGTACCAATAACCTCGTTAAGAGTCTTACGGGTAAAACGCCTGTTCTTGTACGTGCACCCGGCGGCTCAATAAACAGTCGCTCGGCGGCGGCTACGGGTTGTCCCATTGTTCATTGGTCTGTGGATACTCTTGATTGGCAGAGCAGAAATGCATCCTCTGTAATCGCAAAGGTTAAGGCAAATACGAGAGACGGTTCAATTGTGCTTATGCACGATTTATACGGCTCAACTGCTGCGGCAACCGAAACGATAGTTCCCTGGCTCATTTCACAGGGCTATCAGCTTGTAACGGTTTCGGAGCTTATGCAGCTTAAAGGAATTGATATGCAACCCGGTCAGGTTTACACATCTGCATATTAATTAAATTATAAAATATGACCTCCCGATGGTTTCATCGAGAGGTCGTTTTGTATTATAATGCGGATTTTTTTAATGCTTCAACTGAGAAGGAGGGGATTCTTCCGAGACCGTCAGGACCTATATTGAGAAGATAATTTATGCCGAAAGAATTAAGCTTATTTCTTCTTTCAATAATCTCTTCGGGTGTAATCCAATTCCGGTCGTAATATTTATATCCCCGGGAGCTGTTGAGCGTGCCTGCAGTTTCATATAATCCGTAGGATGAATATTTGAATCCGTTAAGGCTGTTGGGGTCGCTGCCTTCCTGCGGTATAAATTCTGTGGGATATTCGTTATCGCCTAATGAAACGTAGTCGTAAGCACCGTTACCTATACGGGAATTTATAAAGCAATCGGGCTGATAGGTTTTTACAAGGCTGTTAAGCTCAATGCTTTGCTCTTTCGTTATGGTGTGGGGGACATCAAACCAGATAAGGCACAAATCGCCGTAGTTTGTGAGAATTTCTTTAACCCGGGGCTTTATTTTTTCCTCAAAGCAAATTGAAAAGTCTTTCTTTTCACGGTCGGGGAAATCCCGGTTGTTATCCCACGAGGTGCCCGAGCAACCTGCAAAATTATCATATCCGCCACCGTGAGGGTGGTGCCAGTCAAGCTCCTGTGAATAATAAAGACCGAATTTCAAGCCGTATTTATAACAGCTTTCTGCAAGCTTGCCCACAACGTCTCTGCCGAAGGGGGAATAATCCACAACATTATATTTATCTGCGTAGGATTTGAACATTGCAAAGCCGTCGTGATGCTTGGAGGTGAAAACAAAGTATTTCATACCTGAGTCTTTAGCAAGCTTAATCCATTCATCCGCATTGAAATAAATGGGGTTGAAGATTTTTGCAAGCTGTTCATATTCGCTGTTTGGTATGGGCATATAGCTCTGTATCCATTCTGCAAAAAACCCGTCTGCCCTTATATTCACCGCCCAAAAGGGAATAAAGCCCCCAATGTGCCATCATACCGTATTCTGCCTCTTTGAACCATAGCTTGTTATCCATATTATCGCACTACTTTGCTTGATTTTTTATTATTATAGCAGAGGGTAAGAATATTTTCAATTCGTAATTAGTAATTAAGCGGCAAGTTGCAAAGGGCAAGTGGCAAGTTTCGGAACTGCGTTGGCAAATATAGATAGCATTTTTGAAAACAATAATTTGTATAGTAATAGCGTTTGCCGTTTGTGGCTATTTAACAAATATACACAGGGTTTCTTGAAATATTATTTTTTGAATGATAGTATTTTAATTATCTTGACAATATTTTTCGTTGTGCTAAAATAACAATGCTTGATATAAAAGTTTATATAAACTGTACAAAGAAAGAAGTAATATTATGCATTCAACACCGGAAGTTCTTTTAACACTTTCAATTGCTTTGCTTTCGGGACTTTTGCTTTCCCGACTTGCTAAAAAGATGGGCTTACCTGCGGTTACGGCTTACCTTGTGGCAGGCGTGCTTATCGGCCCTTTCTGCCTCGGTAAATTGGGCTTTGGTTTTTCTGAAGAATATAATCCGCCTGAATATTATTCCATACTCTGTGATTTGGCTTTGGGCTTTATTGCCTTTGCAATCGGTAACGAATTCCGCCTTGCACAGCTCAAAAAAATAGGAAAGCAGGCAACGATTATAGGTATTGTGCAGGCAGTTTTCACAACCATTGTTGTGGATATTGCACTCATAGCCCTTTCATTTATCTTGCCTGAGGGTTATCTTCCGCTCTCTGCGGCAATAATGCTTGGCGCGGTTGCAACGGCAACGGCACCGGCGGCAACGCTTATGGTCGTGCGTCAGTATAAGGCAAAGGGTCCCGTTACGGATGTTCTCCTTCCGGTTGTTGCCCTTGATGATGCTGTGGGTCTTGTGGTTTTTGCCATTTCATTCGGTATTGCAGGTGCTATAAACACGGGCACCGTTGATGCAATTTCAATGATTGTTAACCCCGTTTTAGAGGTTGTTCTGTCAATTGCTCTGGGCGCGGTTATGGGCTTTTTGTTCACACTTTGCGAGCAGTTTTTCCATTCCCGTTCAAAGCGTATGGCAATTTCTGTTACGTTCGTAATGCTCACGGTTGCAATATCCTCACTTAAATTTGAAATCGGTGAGGTTCATATTGCGTTTTCCGGCCTTCTCGCTTGTATGATGCTGGGTACAATTTTCTGTAATATCTGCGATTTCTCGGAAGAGCTTATGGAGAGGGCAGACCGTTGGACAGTTCCGCTTCTTGTGCTTTTCTTTGTAATAAGCGGTGCAGAGCTTGATTTGTCCGTTTTCCAAAATTGGATTTACATAGTTATCGGCGGTGCTTACATCATTTTCCGTTGTATCGGTAAATATTTCGGTGCGCGCCTGAGCGCAAAGGCTACAAAATGCGACGATAACATTGTTAAATACCTCGGTATTACACTTTTTCCTCAGGCAGGTGTTGCCTTGGGTATGGCAAGTCAGGCGCTTGAATTCGGCGGCGATATAGGAGTGCTTGTGCAGAGCATCACGCTTTTCTCCGTTCTTGTTTATGAGCTTGTCGGTCCGTACTTTACAAAGGTTGCCCTTACAAAGGCAGGGGATATAAAGGCTGAGGGCAAAACAAGTGCACGTGAGGAAGCAAAAGCAAAATTGCTGGAAAGCGACAGTCCTAAGAATAAGAAAAAATGAGATAAAATACAGAGCGATTCACCGATGTAGTGAATCGCTCTTTTTTAAGAAATGACTTTATCAATCGCACGGAAAAGAGAGTCCTCGTGGGTTGAGGGTAAGTCGCAGTTATAATGCCAAATCATAACTCCGCCATAGCCGTTATTTAAAGCATATTCTGTTTTCTTTTTTATAACCTCGGGGGTGTTGAACCAGAAGTCTTTGTTTGTTTCGGGGCAGTGATACCATCCGTTTTCGTCAATGCTTTCGTAATAAGTATTGTAGCCGTGCCAGTATGCATCCATATCGGTAGGTCTTGAATAAAAGGGTAATCCCACGTTTATTTTTTCACGGGGGATTCCGCCGAAATCAGCGTCCTCCAGATGCTTTACAGTGTCTTCGTAGGTAGCGTGTTTCCCTTCGCTGTCTGCAAAGTCATAGCTCATAAGCTCGAATGAGTCGATTGCTTTTTCGGCTGAACGGGAGAACCCTATATTCCAGTCAGATACTGCAACACCCAAGGTGTAATTACCGAGCTGTTCGTCTAAAGAAACAAGGAATTTGCTGTAATGGCGCCATGCTTTTGAGGAGAGAGGATACTCATAGTCAAAATGTACACCGTCAAAGTCATATTCATCAAGCACGGCAACAATGTTTTTTTCTAAAACACCGCTTTTGAAAGCCTTGTTATGCTCGTCACTTTGTGCTTCCATTTGGTTTTTCCAAACATCGGAGTCAGTAACTCCACCCGGTCCTAAAAGGTTAAGTGTGATGTGAACATCTCTGCCGCCAACAGCCTTGCGTATGTTTTTAAGGGCGGTTTCAAGCTTTTGTTTTTCTAACACAACCTGACCCTCGTTGTTGAAGGATGCACATTCAAAAAGGATAATGTGGGTAATAATATCGAAATCAGCGGCATTCAGAGAGCTTTCCTCCTGAACGTAATCACCCCTGATATATGCCACAACCTTAAAATTGTCAACTTTATTCGGTTTAGCAGCTCCGTCCTTTTTTGAGCAACCTGTAAAAACCGTAAATACAAGTGAAAGGGCAATAAAAAGCGCAAGTAATCTTTTAATCATAAATTTTCACTCCCTGAAGTTGTTATAAAATAAGTATAACATATAAAAAAATACTTTTAAAGATAGACAACAAAGAAATTTTGTGATAATATTTTCTTAAATAAAAAAAGAAAGGTTGATAAAAAATGAAAGACCTTACAAAATATCACGGTATAATTCCTGCTTTTTATGCTTGCTATGATGATGAGGGTAACGTTTCACCCGAAAGAACAAAGGCTTTTACAAAATTCCTTCTGGATAAGGGTGTAAAGGGACTTTACGTTTGCGGTTCATCCGGTGAATGCATTTATCAGAGTAAAGAGGAGAGAAAGCTTATCCTTGAATCCGTTATGGAAGTTGCAAAGGGCAAAATGACAATTATTGCTCACGTTGCTTGTAACAATACTGCTGATTCAATGGAGCTTGCCGCACACGCAGAAAGCCTCGGCGTTGATGCAATCGCTTCAATTCCTCCCATTTATTTCAAGCTCCCCGAGGAATCAATTGCACAGTATTGGAACGATATTTCATCCGCAGCACCCAATACGGATTTCGTTATTTACAACATCCCTCAGCTTGCAGGCGTTTCTCTTACAATGCCCCTTTTGAAAGAAATGCTTAAAAATCCCAATGTGGTTGGTGTTAAAAACTCCTCAATGCCCACACAGGATATTCAGATGTTCAAGGCAGAGGGCGGCAAGGATATTGTTGTTTTCAACGGTCCCGATGAGCAGTTTGTTGCAGGCCGCGCAATCGGTGCAGGGGGCGGTATCGGCGGTACATACGCGGTTATGCCCGAGCTTTTCCTTAAATGCGATGCGCTTATTAAAGAGGGTAAGCTTGACGATGCCCGTGAAATTCAGTACGCAATAAACGAAATCATTTACGCAATGTGCGCTTGCAAATGTAATATGTACGCCGCCGCAAAAGAGGTTCTCCGTCTTCAGGGAATCGACATCGGTGACGCAAGAAAACCCCTTGCACAGCTTAAAGAAGAGAGCAAACCCCTTGCAGCAAAGGTTAACGATATGATAACAGCGGCAAAGGCAAAGTTTTGCTGAATAAAAGTTAATTTTATTTAAAAGATAACCACCAACAACGAGAAGGTTGTTGGTGGTTTTGTGGTTTATGGGTTAATATCAATCTGCATTGTGGGATTTCGCAAATATTTTTTTGCACATAGGACATATACCGTCTTCGTTAAGTTCAAGGGGCGGGAGCAGGCTTTTTATATTTTTGACCGCAATTTTTTCTTCTTTTACATCTATTTGAGGGTCATATCCTTTAAAGTGACATATATTACATTCGTTTATCCACTTGTTTAATTTAGGGTATGAGGTTAAATATTGGTTTTTATCGCTCTGTTTACGCAACTTAATACACCTCTGTTTCTATATGTGGTTTATGAGCAGGGATATGTTATTGGTAATTTGTGCTTCAGTTTTCATTTTCTTCATCCGCTTCATCCTCTTCAGTTGCATAAGTGTAAAATATACCTGCAACCCCGTAGTCACACGCTGCATCGTAACATTCTAAAGATTGTGACGAATCAGGGTCACCGATGTATCTTTCTCTTTCTGTAATGTATGCATCTTCTATATTTGTAGCCGTCCACCCTTCAGAATCTATATATTTTTCAGCTTCGTTAAGTGCGGTAAGATGGGTTAAACCTTTTACCCAACAGTTAACAAAAGCACCTATGAATTCTTTGCTTTCAGGGTTATCCTTTTTTGGAACAGCGTGTATCATAAAATAATAAATTTTCATATAATCACCGTTTGAAAATAATATCCGCATCAATTATACATCTGTATAAAACAAAAACAATATCAATTAAGTTACGAACAGATTGATATTGTTTTGTATTTGATTATTTATTCTCCCTTTGTCTTATTTTCATTCTTTGCCAGTTGATGTAGCCGTAGATGTCATTTATAAAAAATGCGGCGAAGCATACTACAACGGAGAGGTAGCGGATATCTTGTGTGCTTGCCATTATCCAGAGAATAATCAGAACAATGTCGTTTGATGCGTAAGCCAGCGCAAAATACGGACTCCTTCGGGCGGTGAGATACACGGCAACAAAGCTTGTTGTGACGGATATTGTGCTTGGTATGAGGTTTGCGGTGTTAAAGTGCTTTAATATAAAATAAAACAAAACGGTGATTATAGCTGTAATAAAGCACAGAAAAACCAGCTCTTTTTTTCTGACATTATTGACTTTAACCTCGGATTTATTATCTTTGTACGGGTTTTTTAACCACGATATTAATGCAAAAACAGACATAGGCATTGTCATGCCCGGATATGTAACCATTTCACCGTAATAATTGAAGCTATATGAGATTATTCCGTAAAGCAAGCTGAACAAAACCATAAGAATTTGTCCTATGGGGTTGCCTTTTTCAAGCTTCCTTTTGTAAATCGGATAATTAACACCCATACCGATAAATCCGATAATTCCGATTATAATACCAAGTACGGTAAGGAGAGCTGTTCCGCCGATAACCTGCATTGAAAGGCACATTCCGAGGCCTGCAATAAGAGATGAAATAATACCGAAAGTATAAGTAAATACGGTTGCAGGCATTTTTGCTTTTGCATCAAGCTTACGAAGTGCGACGATTTTTGAATCGTTCTTTGGTGCGTACTCCTTTGCAATTGATTCTGCATAAATTTTGTCTGTGTTCATCTTGTGAACCTCCTTTTGTATTTTACAACATTATTGTAAGCACAAAAGAAAACAATCTGAACAACACGTTTTTTGAAAACTGTTGATTTCTGCTTATGAAAATACGGTTTTCTTTTTATCTCCGCTTTTGCCCGGCGGCAGCGAAATCAATGCACCGCCAAGACAGATTACCGCGCCGAGTATAAACCGGAGGAGAGTGTATCTGTAGCAAAGGTATTGCATATGGAAAAAATAAAGACCCACAACGGATAAAGCAATACCCAAAATCAAAAATATAACGTTTAAAATGGTTTGGTTTTTAGCTTGCTTTTTCATAAAACCGCGCCTTTGCCGATTATTTAACGGTGTGATTATATCATAAACCGTCAGAATTTTCTATAGATGATTAAAGGAAAAAAATATATATCAAAAAGTGCTTTTATTGCAACAGCTTAAAACTGTTTTTCTTAAACTCAATCAACCCGTCGTCACGCATTTTACACAATTCGTTTGACATAGCGCTACGGTCAACCGACAAAAAGTCGGCTAACTGTTGGCGGTTGAAGGGAATTGTGAAGCTTGCACTGTTTTGGGATTTTGCTTCCTCTGATAAATACGAAATCAGTTTTTCGCGCGTTGTGCGTTTAGAAATATGAACTATTTTCTGCACCAGCTTTCTGTTCTTTTCTGAAATTGCAAAAAACATATTCTGCACAACAATTGAATGAAAACGGCAAGCAGACGGACACGTTGTGATAACCCGTCTGACATCGAAAAAAATAACTGCGCTGTCTTCAATTGCAACAACGTCGTTAATAAGTGTACTGCCTTCGGGAGATACGTATGCTTCTCCGAACAGCTCACCAACGGTGATTTCAGCGAGAATGCTGCGGTTACCCCAATAATCATCCTTCTGAACGTGCAGTCTTCCTTCAAGAGTAACAGCAATATCGTTTATATGCTCACCCTGACGGAAAACATATTCGCCCTTTTTATATGTGAAAAGCCTTGCACCGAGGCACGATAGCATAGAGCTGATTTCATCATCACCAACACCTGCAAACAGCTTTGATTTTTTGAGAATCGAAATATAATTTTTCATAAAACATCACTTTCTGTTGTAAAAACAACCGATTTGTTGCATTTGTTATATTATAATCATAATACAAAATCAAGGGAGGATGATTTTCATGATAAGAAAAATCATTAAAATAGATGAAGAAAAATGTAACGGATGCGGTGCTTGTGCCACTGCTTGTCACGAGGGTGCAATTGAAATGATAAACGGCAAGGCGAGGCTCACACGTGAAGATTATTGCGACGGTCTCGGGGATTGCCTGCCCGCTTGTCCGACCGGTGCCATAGCATTTGAAGAGAGGGAGGCACCTGCTTATGATGAATCCGCTGTGCTTTTTGCAAAGGAAAAGAAAAACAGACCCTTACCTTGCGGTTGCCCCGGCACACAGTCAAAGGCGATTAACAGAAATTCCTGCAAATCCGATGAACCTGCAATCAGCGTAAGCAGCCGGCTTTCCCAATGGCCTGTGCAGATAAAGCTTGTGCCCGTAAATGCACCGTATTTTGACGGCGCAAATCTTTTGGTGGCGGCAGATTGCTCGGCCTTTTCTTACGGTAACTTCCATAATGATTTCATTCGTAACCATATCACGCTCATCGGTTGCCCTAAGCTTGACAGCGTGGATTATTCAGACAAGCTCACCGCCGTTATTGCCAACAATAATATAAAAAGCGTAACTGTGGTAAGAATGGAGGTTCCTTGTTGCGGCGGCATAGAGCACGCGGTAAAAAAAGCTCTGCAGGCAAGCGGTAAATTTATTCCGTGGCGGGTTGTTACCATTTCCACAGACGGCAGAGTTTTAGATTGATAAAAATGTATTTGCCCTTTTCGACGCTGCGTTCAATACCGCTGTTGTTGAACATAACAAGCAGCCGGCCGTCTGCGGTTTTGTTTACAAACCAATGCACACCACCGTTTACCGCCCCACGGCTCGTAGTAAATACCGAAAGAACCGTTTTTTGTTCTTGCCATACTAACCAAAAAGCTTTACTGCATAATGCAAAGCAAGGAGCAGATTTCGACATCTGCTCCTTACGATTTTTAGTTCAATAAAACGGGATTAAAGCTATACTTACAAATCCGTGTTCTATCTGATTTACTTTGTATTTTGTGAATTTAAATTTGTATCAGAAATACTATTTGGAGGTTACGTCACAATACTTACCGATGATGAACCTTATTTCCGGGGATTGCAGCTTCTCTCCGTGAACGGTTATATCTTCGAGCTCAACCTGAACTGTGTTTGTATCGCTGTTGGTACCTGCAATTTTCGGACTCATATATGAAGTGTAAGAAATATTTCTGAAAACGATATTTTTCATTTCAAAATTCTCTGCTTGTTCATCATAAATCTTCACAAGCATCGGTCTGCCTTCATCACGGAATATCTCAATGTTTTCAAAAAGAACTCCGTCAATACTGCCTGCGGTCTGCTCTGCGACAACAACAAGTGAGCCGATTCTGTCGTTATCCCATATACCGTCACGGTAAATTACGGCACAGTCGCGGAAGGTTACATCGGAAATTTTCTTGTTGACCTCGCCTGTGATGCCGAAGCATCTTGCATACCCACCCCAGGCAATGCAGTTTGTGAATGTGATGTTTTTGCTGTCCATTGTACCGCCGAGGGCCTTTACCTCGAAGGTATCATCTGCCACTCTTGCAAAGCAGTTATCAACGGTTACGTTGTGGCTGTTGCAGATTGCAAAGCCGTCGCAGTTGCCGCGGTTGCCGATGATATCAACGTTGTCAATGCTGACATCGCTACAGCAATATGATATAAATGACCATTCGGGCGAATTTATGATTTTTACATCGCTGACATTTACATTGCTGCAGTTAGTGAATACGACGCCTCTTCTTTCGCGTCTGTCAAGGCGGGTCATATCTATTACGCCTCTGCCCGTAAGGGTTATATTTTTACAGTTGTAAAAATTTATAAACGGATACCTTGTAAGACCTATGGAGTTATTTCCGGGTGCAGTAGGCTCAAAATATTTGTTTTCATCCTCAGCGCATTCAATATCATAAAGGTGGTTTGCAATCACGTAAGCCCCTTCGCGAAGATAAATAACCAGATTATTGTGTGCAACGAGGTTGACATAGTCGTACTGATACACACCCTTATCAAGAACCCAGACATTATCCTCTCCGTATTCCTCTATATATGCCGCAATCTCTTTGTCCTCATCAACCTTTTCGCGTACCATAAGCGTGTAGCCGTAATATTGGTTTGCATCGTTAAAAAGGAACGTATAGATTCCTGTTTTGTTGATTGATGCTGTTACGGTGTTGTTTCTGCACTGTGCCTTTACACCGTGTGATTCAGGTAACACAACGGCATTTTCAAGCACAACGTCAGCACCCGTTATCTCAATGTTGAATGAAAACTCTTCGCTTGAATCAACATAAATTTCAGAGAAGGAGTGGAGAGTGCCCGTATCGTCAGCACGTATGAAAACCACCGAGGCATAAACGGGGATTTTCTCTCCGCTTACCTTTGCGGTGTAATAGGGAGATATTGTTATGCCGTTTATGTCGTCATATCCGCCTGACTGCACATATTCGGGCAGCTGAGCCGAGGCTCTTCCTACAAGCTCCTGCTCGGTAAGCCCGGCCTCCTCAAGAGTGATTATTGCCTCATCCGGATATTCAAGATACGAAAAATCAAAATTCTCACTTTCGGGATAAATCGTTGCAGGGAACAACAGATTTGAACAAAAAAATGTAACGGTTGTGATAATTGAAAATAAAACTTTAATGATAGCTTGCATTGAATTGCCTCCCTTATATTCCGGAATATATGATTCCTGAGTCAGATAACGATAAGCCGTATTTTGATGATTGCTGCATAATCTGTATCGTTTTGATAATTATACTATAAATTACAAGCAAAATCAATGATGATATTCCGTTTCTTCTTTGAAAGCACGCTTTAATTCTGAACAGTAGCTCAACAAATTGGGATAAATTAAATTTATATTCCGATAATTTTTCTTATTTCTTTTGCACTGACAGCATTAAGACTGCAATTCTGTGAAACGGAGATATGTGACGGATAGTATGAACATCAAAATTAAAGTAGGAATCTTTTACAAAATAATCATCAAAAAGCCTTGCATTTCCACAGCTACATATATTAAAAAAGCTTTTGTTAATTTTTATCCTGTAATATTTATTTCCGGTATAGCAGAACTAAACTGCTTTCTTCCCGAAAAGGTATTCTCCGACCTTCTGTCAGTTGAATTATCTGCCCAGGTGCTGAGATTTGAAATACAAAATTTCAAAAAACTGTTCATATAAACATCAAAGTTTTCCTGTTTACCGTTAAAGCTGTACCCTTTAACTACAGGCTCTTTGTTTTCTAAAAACAGCTCTCTTATTTCAAATATATCTAAAAGCTCGCCCTCTTCATCAGTGAACCAGCAGCCAAAGGACGGGTCAAAGGAGCACCATTTATCCTCTTCGGATATGTAAACCAAGCAAGTGAAATGAGAGCCTGTGAACTCCGAAGATACCATAGCCACAGGAAATGCCTTTATTCCCACAGCCACAAGGCAATCTGCAAAGGCTATTGCTCTGTAACGGCAGTTAATGGCACGGTTAAAAGGCTTATCAAAAGAATACTCCAAAATTTCAAGAGTGTCATCATTCAGCATTTTCATTTGCATACCGCTGTAATATGTGTGCTCTGTAAGCCATTCAAGAATTTGAACAGCTTTATCAAAATCATTGTCAGCAGTTGCTATATCGGACAAATTATATTTTTCATTAAGCTGTGTATGAAAATCATAGGACTTTATGATTTTATCAAGCTCCGTTTCTGTAAGCTCCGTATCCTCTGAAGCCATATCCTTAATACATACAGGCTCTTTTAACAGTGCTTCTTCATAATCCATTTCAGAAACATATTCAGCATATTTTTCACTGCTGAATTGCACGATAATTCTATCGATTAAATCAAATCTCAGATTAACAACAACGAGAATTACAACTACTAAACCTATAATAATCGGGATTTTAAACTTTTTCATTTTTGCCCCCCTCGTCTCGTAAAAACCTTATTTTCAAAATTATTATACTATATTTTCCATGACATTTCTACAGTTACATACATATAAAAAACTTTACTGCATAAATCAAAGAAAAGGAACTTACCAGTTGTCGTCTTGTTGCTCTTCTTCCTCTCTGAGATATTCACTGTCATCCCAGTTATAAACATATTCCCCACGGTCAATACTGAACCCATCCCGTTCAATATTCTCGTAGTCACCCGATTCATAATTAAAACACCATTTTGACATAATTAAAACTCCTTGATATGCTCTTTCATATTTCTTATCGCTTCATAAGATTCATTCAATTCTTCTATGAGAGGTTTTAAAATTGGTGAATTTGATTTTCTCGTAACTTTAGCTATATTAGTTATTATTCCGTCGGACTGTTTTTCTGCATTCAAATTTGAATATAGTGCACGAAAAATAACAATGTCACCATTTTCGTAAAAATCAAAATCCCGTTGACAAGTCTCAATCCAAACATCTTTCATATATTCCACAGCATATCGCTCATCATTCTTGACAGATAAAATCAATTCATGAAGTTTCTTGTAGGTCTGCTTATTGTACTTAATCGCCTTCTTCAACGCAGTTTCTGCAAATGAAGAATTTGTACTGATAAGAAAATCCAGAAGCTTTGATATATACGGAAACACAAATGTATGCACTCTTTTGATACCATCTTTGTATTTCATTTCATCTCGGATACCAAAAGAATCTGTAAAATAATCAAGAATACTATCATCAGAATTTGCAATATGTTTAACCATTCTTTCGTTATAACAACCATCAAAATCAGGATGTGCACCTGACAGATAATGGGCTTTGAAATAGAGCTGAGGATTTTCCCTTGCACGAAGATTATTCAGCATTTCAATATCATTGTTATCCGCTGCAAGAGAAATCAACTTGATACGCAATTCATCTTCGGTTTTCAATTTACCTTCCAAACCGAAATCAATATTTTCAAATTTTCTCCGTTCTATAGATGTTCCTGCTCCGAATGTCTGAATATAATCATTATCTTTTCTACTGTCAAACCAAATATATTCGTTATCCATCAAATACTTTATAAAATCGTAGTTTCCAAATTCAATAGCATAATCAAGAACTGTCTTGCAATATTCGTCTGAATTAAGTACAAGCTTGTCTGCACGATTGATATATTCTTCCCATTCTTTAGGATTCCTTGAACATGCAATAGAATAGTTTGTTACTCTATTACTGATAGGAACACTACACTCGCCGGCACTTAAAATCTGTTCGCAGGAAACTCCAAGCAAATCAGTAAAATAAGGAAAATCATAGGTCTGAATTGCTTTCCTTCCTTTGATGATCTGTGATAAACGGTTTGCCATACTGCTTACCGCATCGTCTGTTACCACGCCTCCCGAAAGGCTTATATATTCACGACAAAAGGCTCTTCGTGATTCATATTTATTATCAATTATATTTGCAAGATATTGTCCTACCTTTTCGTTATTTTTCTCCACCTTAAACACCTGCTTACAACTCCTTTTAGCTTTCTGAAATCATTATACTATTACCGTTTTAAAGCGTCTATATTGCATTTGCATACACCAAAAGCATACAGTTAATGAACTTGATAAATATGTATGCTTTTCGCATATATTCTATATTTAATCTGCATTTATGTCAACCAATAATAAGAGCACCCCTTATCGATAACCGCTACACATAATTCAAGACTCTATTCATAAAATAAGACCTTATCAATTGCTGTCCTCCGTGATATAATCACAACAGAAGCTTCGAAAAAAACTTAAAAAGGTGAAAGCTATGAACAATATATTTATTGAAAATCTCAAAAAATTCCGCCTTGCAAAAGGTTTAACTCAGGAGCAGGTTGCAGATAAGCTGAATGTGAATTCTCAAACAGTTTCCCGTTGGGAATGCGGAACAACTCTCCCTGATGTTCTGACTCTTCCTGAGCTTGCACTTCTTTATGAGGTTACTGTAGATGATTTTTATAAAAAGAGTACAGTTGCTTACGATAACTATGCTCAACGCCTTGCTTCTGTTTACGAAAACTCCCGTGACCCCGAGGACTTTATGCGTTGCCGTATTGAATACGAAAAGCTTATAAAAAACGGTGAGCTTTCAACCGAGGATAAATGGCTATACGGTTGGATTCATATGTATATGATGAACTATTGCAGAGATGTTGCTGTTGAATGGTATGACAAAGCCGTAAACGATGACCCGAACGATGACCCCGAGAACTATCAGATTGCCTGTATGCAGAGAATCTGGATGTATTTTCTTCTTCATAAAGAAAATGAAATTATCTCCGAGCTTGAGGAAAAGGCAAAAGCAAACCCCGATAATCCGAGAGAAACAGACAACCTTCTGATTGCTCTTATCTGGGCTGAAAAATATGATGATGCATATAATCTCTTCACAGAAACAATCAAAAAGTTCCCTGATGACTGGCGAATGTATATCCACGGCGGAGACATCTGCAAAGGTCTCAAAAAATATGATGAAGCATTAGCTTGCTATAACAAAGCAGGTGAAATCGGAACATATTTCTGCGATGAAATGGACTGCAAAGCAGGTCTGTATGAAGAAATGGGCGAATATGAAAAGGCGTATAACGAGTGCATGAAAATGGCTGATATCTACCGCAGCAGAGGTTACGATGTAGAAGCCGAAATAACAGACAAACGCGCCAAAGAATTAAAAGACAAAATAAAAAAATAATGTAAAAAACTTTACTGCATAATATAAAGAATGGGAGCTGACATTTTCAGTCAGCTCCTGTTGTTTTTAGTTTGACAAATTGGAATTTGTATAAATAACATTAAATAGTCGCCGGTCACCAGTCGCCAGATGCCAGTTTTCGAAACAGAAATTGAGTCGTTCTAAATACTTTTAGTTTTGTTTAAACAAATTAAGAAGAATAAAGCTGTTGTTCCAATGCTGGTAGCTGGAGACTGACAACTGGTAGCTTCACAAATTTTTATTTTCCTAACTGTTCGACAAATTTGAATTTGAAAACTAACTTTTCTTAAATCATTATCGCTTGTTGTAGGGCGTTAATGAATTCCTCTAAAAGCCTTGAAAATAAAGGGTTTTTCGCAATCTGCTCGCCTTATCCCTTTATACGATTTCACACGATTTTACCCTTGCCCTGAGAGGTTATAAGGGCAAAAGCAAGGGCAAGCCAAACAGGTAACACGATATAACAAAGTGTGGCAATCGGGAAACTGTGATGTATGTGCGAAATATATTATTTTGGAGGATTACATAATGGAAAAGTACATTTATAACGAGCAAAACGGTCTTTGGTATGAGTTGCAGGGCGATTATTACATTCCTTGTTTGGAATTACCCACCGAAAAAGAAGAAAGACATATCGGCGTATGGGGACAGCGACATTTGCGATATATCCAAGAGTATAAAAAGGTGTTCTACATCAATCTGCTGACAAGCGGCAAACTGCAATCCCATCTTGCCGATGTTGAAGAACATGCACAGGAACTGTTTGACCGTCTTAAGAAGCAACAGGCAGAGCGTGATGGCATTAACGAAAAACTGAAAGCTGACAACCAAATGGAATGGATTTGCAGAATGAACAATCTGCGGTCTGCGGTTACGGAAACTGTCAATGCCGAGGTGATCTTCGTATGAGAAAACGAAAGTATTACCTTTATCTCACAGCCGAGGAACGGCAGTATATATTCAATGTCCTGCTTGCATATCGAAACAAGCTAATAGCACAGAGCAGATATACGGATGCCGTTGACGAGATTATTATAAAGTTCGCAAAATGAGCCTGTAACGCTACAATATGCAAAATCGAGGGGTAAGGTACAAACACCTTACCCCTCAAGTTATATGCTCTAAAAATGGCTTAAAATAAGGTTTTTTAACCCCTAAATTTCCACATTGCAACACTTTTGAGTGCATTGAAGTCACCATTACTTACTTATCAACTTTTTCTATCAGTGCTTCATATATTGCTTGTGTTTCATCGGTATCGCTCATTCCGATTACAAGGATTTTCTCACCGGAAGTCAAAATAATATGCTCTGTAGCACCTGTATAGGAATATAAGGTGTATGATCCAAATTCATCATTTTGGAAAATGCCCATAGATAGTTTGGGAGAACCAAAACCACTTGTTCGCACTCCTACATCTAAATCCTTACGGTATTCAATGGTCTCAATTTCGGAATAATCGATCTCCAGGTCTGTCCAATAGGTTGCATTGATCGTTAATGCTGTATCTTCGCACTTTACCTCAATGTTACCAGTAAACATCAAAAGAGCAACACCTAACAAAATGATGGGTACTATAACTGCGGTTATTCTGAGCGCAATTTTTTCCGCACCGCTTTTGGACGCTTCAGCATATACAATTCCTGCCTTTTGATGCTGCTTGTAAATGGAATAAGAGTAAACGATAGGAATAATTGCCAAAGCAGCAATCACACATACCACAACCGATACCATCACTTTTAGAGGAAGGAAAATGGAGAGTAATAAAATAAGTCCTCCAACTACCCAGACCTTACCGCCAAATCTATGTGTTTTATTCCAATTCTCCTCGTTATTCAATGCCCAAGAAATCTTGATACCCAGCGTTCTGTTTTGTTTAACTTTGGGTAAGTAATTGCCTATAAAGATGAACATTACTCCGAGCAGAGCCGGCATAAAAAATGCTAAATCAAATTCTTTGCCAAAAGCTGCACGATACATTATTCCGTTTGTGAAAAGGGATATAATCGGAAGAATCCAAAAAACCATTCCCAATGCCTTTTGATTTTGATCTTTTTGTTTTTTATCCAATGCAGTAAAAAGCAAACAAACAAAATGGGAAATCAAAAGTATGATAGGTGTACCAAAGATAGCAAAGACCTTTCCGCTTAATCCGTCCGCATTGCCGTCAGCTCCCCAATGGGTTGTAATAATGGCAGGCAAATCATTCCACATAATGATTCCGTATAAAATCGGAAGTAAAATAATAATTGACGATATTATGACCTTAAATTTGTTCTTTTTAAGCATTGTCATTATCTCCTTTCAAATCTGCAATCCAAAGCATAGTTTCCTCTAAAACAGAGGTGTTGATCTCATAGAAAATGAATTTACCTTCTCTGGTATCTCTGATTAAGTCAGCATCCTTCAAGACCGATAAATGTCTTGAAATCGAAGGTGCTGTTACTGAGAAATGATCGGTAATTTCACCCGCCGACATTCGCCCCTTTTTCAGCATATTGAGTATTTCTCGACGAATGGGATCGGCAAGTGCTTTTAGTGTCTGTTGTAATCCCATTGTTCAGCCTCCTTTAACAATTAACCTAATTGTTAATTATATTATACGCATATAGAGAATAATTGTCAATAGGTTCGCTAAAATTTTCATATAATTTGAAAGGGGCGGCTATCTCTTTGCCGCCCGTAATATGTAATCCCGCAAGGCAGGGAAACTGCCCTGCGGTGTTGTTTTCGATGTTAAAGCTATCTTTCTCTGTCGTGGGATCGATGCTTGGGTTTGGTCTGTCTGCCCTCTGCCTGCAACAGTCTGAGTTGGTCACGGACACTTTGTTTTTCGGGCGGTGCATACCGTTCTTTTTCGGCAGGTCTGCTTTTTCCCTTGACCTTGCGTTCCCATTCTGCAAGCTCTCTGTTGTAGTTATCAACTACGGCTTCTGCCTTGCGGTAGGTTGCCATAAATGCTTGCACGTCGGGATAACCGTCATCTTTCAGAATATCAGGTATTGCTTCAAGCATAGCGGAGATTTTTTCTTCCCTCTGCTGTATCCGCGTTTCCAACGCCTTTCGCTCCTTGCCCTTGAATATACCCTTTGTTTCGGCAAGCTGTGCCTTTAACTTGGGTACTTCATCCTGCAAGCTGCGGATTTCTCTTGCCCTGTCCTGCACCCGTATCATCAGCTTCTGCATTGTGCGGAACTCTGCCATATCCATATTGAGTACCGGTTTGGGCGGTAGTGCCGTCTGCCTTATCAGGTTCTGCAAAAATTCCTTTGCCTTGCCCACAATACTGCGGAACAGATTTGGCAGCCATCCATTCGCTTTAATGGATTGACTTGCTTTTTGGTGGATTTCCTCTTTCTTGATTTCCAGTATCTTTGCTTCTTCAATCCCCGATATGAGTGCCATATCCGCCGTTCTGTTCCATTCCTGCCTTGCGGCATTGTCGGCTTTGATCTCTGCGGCTTTGGGATTGTTCTTGCCGATCTTCTTGGTCGGCAGATAGATACTGTCGGGGTTAAACACCTTTAGGTGCTGTTCGGGATCGGAGATATGCCGATTGATAAGGGCGGTATAGATTTCCTTTACTTCCCGAAGAAAGGGGTCGCTTTTGAAGCGGTCATCCTTTACGGTGAAAAGGTGTTGTTCATAAATGCCGCCTTTTGAGATAACGGTACAGCCCTCACGGACTTTGCCGCTTTCATCGGTGATCTCTTTCTTGGTGCGTACACGCTTGCCCGTTTCATCATAGAATACGCTTCGGGTGGCGATTTTTATATCCGGCTCGGCAAGTAACCGCCGTTCGCTGAATATGAGGTGGATGTGGTAATTGGTCTTTCTCTTGTTGTGGTGGAGAGCCGATACACATTCCACGTTGTACCGTCTGCGAAATTCTTCTGTGAAATCTTCAAGTACCTGTTGTGGCTCATAGGTGGTGTAAACTTCGGGCAGGGCGATAATCAACTCCCTTGCTTCGATGCACTTTCCATCTGCTCCGCTTCGCCTAAACTCCTGTTGACACTCTTTGGCAAGATTGCTCCAAAAGGGATTGTCTGCGGTGCGGTAGGTGTCGTAGAGATTTTCCTGTCTTGCGTGGCTTGTAATATACGATATTCTTCCCTTGACATTGGACAGCTTTGACATCTGAATAAAGCTGTGGCGTGTCATAAATCATCTCCGTTCTGTGTTGTAAAGGTGCGTTCTCATTTTGCAACCGACT
>JAGASD010000043.1 GCA_017621885.1 Clostridia bacterium
AAAATCAATCTTATCTGCATTCAATGCTGCTTCAAGAACAGGAAGAACATCTTTATTAAAATCATAGCTCTTTGCATCATTTTCACATTTTGATGTCAGTTCTTTTGATATTTCACCTGCATATTTGCGCCATAAATCAATACTGAATCCGTCAGTAAAAACTGATTTGATATTATCACAGGTGTTGATAATTTTCATTTGTTTCACCTTATTTCACAGCAAGTGTAGCAAAATACTGTGGATAGTATTTACCGATTATGTTTCCGCCTTCTCTGTCACGGTCTTCATATAATGCTTTGAGTGTAAATCCTGCTTTCAGCTGACCGCCGATTTGCTCATCCAATGTGTGGCTGAACTGCACGCCGTCGCCGTTTGCAATCATTGCGTCAAGCCGTTCTTTCGGCATTTTGAGTGGATTGAACGGCAAGGGATTAACAACTTTAAGTGGGTCATCTTCTTCAAATAAATAGTCAATGCCGTTATCAAGACCCGAAAGCAATCTGCCACCTTTTTTGAGTATGCGGTAACACTCATTCCAGATATGATAAACATCTTCAACATAATTGTTTGAAACGGGATGAAAAATCAAATCAAAACTTTCTTCTTCAAAGGGAAGAGGCTTTGACATATCACCTTTGATAATTTCAATACTATATCCTTCTCTTTCGGATACCATTTTTTCTGCTTCAAGCTGTTTGTCGGAATAATCAAACACAGTACATTCTGCACCAAGTTTTGAAAGTACGGGCATCTGCTGACCGCCACCGCTTGCAAGTCCTAACACTTTTTTGCCTTTCAATTCACCAAACCACTCGTGTGGAACGGTAATGCAAGGTGTAAGGTAAACTGCAAAATTATCCACATTAGTTTTTTCAAATTCTTCGTGACTTATTGGTAACGACCATTCACAACCGTCATCTGCCCATAAATCCCAAGTTTCAGAATTTATTTTTGTGTAGTCAAACATTTTCTTACCTCATATTGTTTATATATTCTTCTGCTTCTTTCCTGCTTTTGAAAACTATAATATCTTTTTCGCTGTATTTCTTCAAAAGTTCCATCACCTTTGGCTTACTTTGGGTATTATAGTTTTTTATAAATCCGAGAAGTTCTTCATCAACCTCTGTTTCTATCCACGGCATATCAGAGCGTGTTTTCCCTTGTCTTTGCATGATGCCATCAATACAAACTTCAACAGGATAATCAAGGAAGAAAACTGTATCGCATTCTTTCATACGAAGTTCTATTGAAGAGCCGTAGTTACCATCGATTATCCATTTATCAAGTGCAATAACATTCTGTAATCTTTCAAGAAAAGTCGCTTTACTTACTGTTGTTTTATCACTGTTCCAATTTAATAAATCAAGGTGGTATAAAGGTAAGTTTGTAAGTTCGTGTAATGCTCTTGAAAATGTGCTTTTACCAGAACCCGGACAACCTATTACAATTACTTTGTTCATTTTATATCTTTCTCGCTTTTACAATCAAAAATGACGGCTTGATAAATTCATCATATAAAGCAGGCCATTTCTCCATTGCCCAAGGTTGTGGTTGAGGTTCACAAACCTCCTCAATTTTGAATCCCGCTTTAGCTAAAGCGTTTATTGTATCACTGAAAGTTCTGTGATATTTTCTTACACCATCAACATACCAATGAACGTATCTTTCACCGGGTTCATTATAATTTGAAAATGTATATGAAACTTTTCTTCCGTTTTCATCTTTATTGTAATGTCCGTTGCCATCTATTGTTGCGGTAATAATCGGATGCTCTTGTGAAAACAAAAGAACACCATTTTCGTTGAGCAGTTCATATATATCTTTGCAAAGCTTTTCAAAATCTTCAATGTAATGAAAGGCTAAAGAACTGTAAACCAAATCAAATTTTTGGTTAAGAGTTGATATATCAGTCATACTCATATTTTTGTATTCTATATTTTCGTGGTGTGCTTCTTTCTTTGCAACGGAAAGCATTTTTTCTGAAATATCGACACCAACGACACTACTTGCACCATTTTTTATGAATTCAACGCAATTAGCACCGCAACCACAACCTAAATCTAAAACTGTTTTTCCTGTCTGGTCGGGTAACATTTCTTTCATTGCAGGTTGTTCCAACATATTATTTGAGTTAATTTCTCTACTTCTCAATTCACTATAACCTGCAAAAAATGTATCATTATCATAAATATTTTGATTGCTCATAGTGACTCCTCAATTATAAATATTTCTGCATATAAACGATACTTTGATACGTACCGTCTTTAAGTTTATATACATTTGGTTTTTCGGACACAATTTCAAAACCGAACTTTTCATAAAGTGCTTTTGCTCTTTCGTTACCCTTAGTAAATTCCAACTCCATAAAATCTATGCCGCCACGTTCGGTTGCAGCATTTATAAGCTCTTGGAACATAGCTGAACCCAACCCTAAATTCCAGTATTTTTGGCGAAGTGCGATTCCTACCGATGCTCTGTGACAGGTTTTCATACCTGTCTTGAAAGTAACATCACATATACCTGCAATTTCATCATTCACTTTGCAAATCAATACGAATGAATTTTTGGATTCACGAACACCTCTGACCCACTCTGCTTCACCCTCTACGGAAACACTTTCCCACTCTTCTTTATATCTTACAAGAAACTTAGTTTCACCGCTTACTGTAGCCATTAAATCAACAAGCTCAGCAGCATCAGAAATTTCAGGAGTTTTTAATACAGCTTCCGCGCCATTTTTTAATATAATTTTCTTTTCTTCAAATATCATTCCAATCCACTCCTTTGTTGTAATAAAGATATAAACAAAACAGGCACCTCCGAAAAAACGGAGATGCCTTAATTTACAAAAAGATAAAAACTATATCAATCGCAAACGGACAAAACGGCTCTCCAACTCATAAAAATACGGTTCATTGTCATTTTGTCCACCTGCCTTTCATTGTTTTTCATATTGTAACAGTTGTGTTTGAAGTTGTCAATGTTTATTTATTGTTTGCAACACCTCAACCTCAGTCTCATAATACTGCTCTTGGAAATTTATTGCATTTTCAATTTCTTCTTTGGAAAAACGCATACCGATGGGCGCACCAACGAGCTTATCTTCCACATCATTGTGTCGGTGAGCAATGGCAATGATTTCGCATTCAAATTCCTCCACAGATTCATTTACGCCCAAAAGATAAACATCAAGCTCCTCGCCGTCACCGCCTAAAACACCGGGAATATATCCGTAATTAATAGGATACGTAAGAGTGTAATTCTCTTTTTTATGAACATAGCCTATCGGTCGGTCAATACCTATAACCACCCTTTTACCAAGATATGATTTTACTTGTGCTTTTCGTTCTTCAAAAGTCATTTTGCCACCCCGTTTTTCAAATAATTATCCGCTTCATCTCTTGAGTTGAAGATTACAATTTCTTTTTCCGTCTTATATTTTTCGAGCAAACCGTATATTTTCGGTAAGGATTTATCTCTGAATTCTTTAATAAAGCCTTCAAACTCCGGATCCAACTCACTTTCAATCCAGGGTAAATCATATCTGCCTTTGCCGAGTCGCTCAGCAGCTCCCTGCAAGCAGACCTCGGTAGGCAAATCAAACAGAAAAACCGTATCACATTCCTTGAGCCGCATTTCAATTGTTCTGTTATAATTCCCGTCTATTATCCATTCATCAGTGCCGAAAATCTCTTTGATCCTCTCATCAAACTCAGCTCTCGGAATGTGGGTTTTGTCGGGCTTGTGCCAGATAGCATCAAGATAATATAAGGGTAGTCCCGTCTTTTTCTGAAGCTTTTCTGCAAAGGTTGTTTTACCGCTGCCCGGGCAACCTATAACGATCACTTTTTGCATAAAACCACCTCACAAATCCAAGCTTATATAAATTCAGCACCGTAGTATAATATTTTTCAACCCTATAAAGCCTTGCTTCTGATTATAAAAAACATACAAACGCTTTCTTGACAAACAATCGGTTGAAGCAAAGTTTAACGCGCTTTATTGAATCTCTTCTTTTAAAGCTCACCCGTAGCTCTGAGATATTCGTTGAATTGCTCTTCAGCAGGCTTAAAGTTCGGCACGGAGCAGCAGGGTATATCAGGTTCCTTATCCCCTGACCAAAACGGAGTTGAAAAATCATTTTCCCATAGCTTTCTGTCTTCTTCATTTCTGAAATCCGGAATATCGTATGGCACGCCCTTTTCAAGAAGGCTTCTGTGACCGAGTATTGCGACTGAAGACATTGCAGTTGCAAAGTATTCGTCAAACGCAGGTTTTCTGCCTTCGCGGATGCAACTGAAAAATTCACGTATAACAAAGAAATCACTACCGCCGTGACCTGCTTTTTCGGCAAAATTCTTTTCATCCTCTGACCACGCCGGAACATAAGCATTTATTTCTTGCTTACCCTCGGGTATCTGCCAAGCATTATATCGGAGCATAACCTTATCGCCGTCGCCCCTGATATTTTCAATCTGGCCGTTTTGACCGCAGATTCTGTATGAATTGCCGTGAGCACCGAATGCCGCACAGCCTGTTACCTTAAACACGGAGCCATCATCATTGAGAGTCATAATAACCGCCGCTCTGTCCCCCACCATACTGCCCACAGCCTTTTCTTCCGTAAAAGGAGCAAAAACGGGGAGCGCAGTAACTCTCTTGGGGAATGCACCGCTGATATACATAATCGGTGCAAGAGAATGGGTTATGTAATATGACCTGGGCAGGTAATTACGCCAATGTGCAGAATACGGTCTGAGTGCAATATGGCTTTCCATATCATCCATATTAAACGGATGATTATACTCGCCCTCTGCATAAAGGAATTTTCCCAGAGTGCCGCCGTCAAAAACACGCTTCATCTCACGATTGAAAACCATATAAGGGTAGTTTTCCGCAAGCATATAAATACCTTTACTCTTTTCGCAGGCTCTGACAAGCGCAACACCCTCGCCCATTGTTGCATTGCTTGTGCATTCGCAAAGAACGTTAAGATTCTTTTCAAGGCATTTTAAAACAAACGGTGTGTGCTCATGGAAGCAGTTCGCAATAAAAACAGCATCCATATCGTGATTTATAAATTCATCAAAATCAGCATAACCTACAGTATTTTCCCCGAGGTAATCAAGGGCCTCTTTAAGCTTTTTTTCATCTCTTTCGCAAACGGCAACAATTTCACCATCGTTATTAATTATATTATCAAAATATGTACTGCCTCTGCCGAGACCGAAAACACCGAGTTTTATTTTTTTCATATTCTCACCCTCTGTTTAAAGATAAATTAATTATATCAGATCTACAGATAATTTCAATCTAAAACAAAAAACGCCCGTTTATTTTACTTTAAAAATCATATTTCAAATTCGATATAACCGTTAAACACTGCTACCTTGTTAAGAAGAAAATCGTCAGGATACGAAACGGCGGTTCCTTTTATATTTTCGTGCATACCGCAGAAGGCTTATAGACCGGGAGCTATATTCAGCTCTTTTTTCCGCGGTTTTGATAATCTTTATTGATTTCTTCACTCCAATCGGCTTGAATCGGGGCATTTGCCCTCATTTGGCAGATGCTTTCCGATACCGTTGCATAAAGGATTTTTGTACCTTTTTCATCTGCGTGGTAATTAACTGCACGGTCTGAGTCAATACCGTACCGAGCAGCAGTTTCCACTGCATCTATGTTTGCACCGATGAAGAGGAATTCCCAACCGAATTTTTCCTTTTGGCGCTCTATCATAGATTTTACGCTGTCGGATGTATAACGATGGCTGGCGTTTTCCATCCCGTCGGTTGTGATGATAAACATTGTATGCTCGGGCACGTCTTCGGGTCTGGCGTATTTATGGATATTTCCGATATGGTGAATTGCTCCGCCGATAGCATCTATAAGGGCTGTGCAACCCCTTACATAGTATTCTTCTTCGGTCATAGGCTTAATTTCAGAGAGCTTTACTCTGTCGTGGATAACCTCGCTTTCGTTATCGAAAAGAACTGTTGAAACAAAGCACTCACCGTCTTGTTTCTTCTGCTTTTCAATCATAGAATTAAAGCCGCCTATTGTGTCTTTTTCAAGACCGGACATTGAACCGCTTCTGTCAAGGATGAATACAAGCTCTGTGATACCGTTTTTGTTTGTATTTTTCATAATAAAACCTCTCTTTCATTTGATGTCATCATTGTACATCAATAGAAGAGAGGTCAGGTCGCCCGGCAAGCGACAAATTATTTAATTGTTTCTTTCCACTCTATTTCTTTAAACCCGACAAGCACAAAATCACTGCCTACCAGAATCGGTCGTTTCACCAGCATACCGTCCGTTGCAAGAAGCTTCAGCATTTCATCCTCGGTCATGGTTGGAAGCTTGGTTTTAAGTTCTAAAGACTTATAGAGTAAACCGCTTGTGTTGAAAAATTTCTTTAAAGGAAGTCCGCTTTTCTTGTACCATTCGGTAAGTTCTTCAAAGGTGGGATTATCGAGCTTAATATCTCTTAATTCGTATTTGATATTGTTATCATCAAGCCACTTTTTAGCTTTTTGGCAGGTGGTACATTTGGGGTAACAAATAAACTTTAACATAGTTTTCAACCTCCTAACAAGCTCTGGTCGAAGGCGAACAGGGCTTCGTTGATTTCAAAGATATTGTAATTGCCTTTGCTTATGAAATATTCGATTATGATATCAAATTTGTTACTGTGGGAAAGGGCAAAGCCTGCTTTTTTCAGCATATCCTCGGTTTCATCAAGAGAAAGCTCAAGGGCAATTGCAAAGGCTATTGCCGTGGTTTTTGACGGCTTATAATACACGTCACCGCGGATTTTAGAGAACAGCTTACGGTCGATATTTGCCTTTTTATAACACTCGGCATCGGTCATGCCTTTCTCGTCAATCTTGCGCAGAAGCATCTGCGAAAAGCTCTCGTCTACACTATTGACAGCATCTTCAAGCGAGAGCGCTTTAGGCATTGCAACAGATGCACAAACAGGTGCCTGACACTCGCAGAATTCCACCATTGAAATTGGCGGTACGGGCGCATTCCTACGCATACGTTCCCGACGGTAATCCGTATGTGCATCAACATATCTGTCGTCAATATATTCGGCAATATCAGAAAACAGCTTTTCGCTGATTTGATATGCTTTCTTATCGAAAATCACGATATAAACCGTCATTTCGTTTTCTAACAGAAAATCGCTTATGACGTCAATTGCAACCTTCAGCGCCTTGTCCTTAGGGTAACCGTATACACCTGAAGAAATGAGCGGAAATGCCACACTTTCGCAGTTATGCTCTTTGGCAAGCTCCAAGGATTTTTGGTAGCAGGATTCAAGAAGAGTTTTTTCGCCATTATTGCCACCCTGATACACAGGGCCGACAGTATGTATTACATACTTGCACGGCAATTTATATGCACCTGTAATTTTCGCATTACCTGTTTCACAACCGCCGAGAGTTCTGCACTCCTCCAGCAACCCCTCACCTGCTGCACGGTGGATACAGCCATCCACACCGCCACCACCCAAAAGAGTGGAATTGGCAGCGTTAACAATAGCATCAACCGTCATTTTTGTTATATCGTTTCGAACTATTTGCAGTGGCATAAAATCACCTTTAATTAATTTTCATTATATGCACGGTTGATTAAATGCTGTGTCTTTTCAAAATCTTCTGCACTTTTAATAATAACCCTTAAATCACCCGTACCCCAATGACCTTTTAATCTAACGTCTTCCACTAATCCTGGAACTAACTCTACTGTATCCGGGTTAAGTTTTAAATGAAGGAACAAACCACTTTGGTACACTTCAACACAGATTACGTTTTTAGCCTTTTTAAATGCGATATATAGTTTTAGTTGATTTTCATAAATATCATCACCAAGAGAAAGTATATACTCTTTAATAGAATAAAAAAGATTTTGGTTCTTTTCACCAGCCTCAGAAAAATACTGTTTAAAATCTTTATCTTTCCATCCGTTTTTCTTAACAGAATTCCCCATACTATCCGAAGAGTTATTTGATTGAATCTGTGGTGCATTAAGATGCTCTAATGCGATTAATCCATCACCGAATTTACGATAACGCACAAGCTTAATATTTCTCTGCATTTGATTAACCGCATGTTCATCGAACTTGGTAAAATTATTAGCAATACATATAACGCAAGGCATACTCCAATCAATTTCATCCGCTTTCTTCTGCCCGAGTATTTCCATAACCAAAAGTTTAAAATCTGCTTTGTGATCAAGCAACCAATCAAGATAAAACAAACCTTGGTTAATAACATTTTCATTTAAACTACGCTTATACTCAAAAATCACAGGACAATTATTTTCATCAATACCAATGCTATCCATTCGACCATTTGAGATTTTATATTCAGACTTTAAAAAAGTAACCCCAAAGAATGTTTGCATATTCTCTTCAAGTAAAGTCTGCAATTCTTTTTCCAAGGTAACTTGTTTTGAAGGCAACTCTTCAACTTTTCCTTTTATATTAAATAACTTTAAATCAGCCATTATCATTCTCTCCTTTTAAAACAATTAAATACTCATCCAACCTTGCATTGACATACTCCGCAATCAACTCCGTCATCAGAGTTGGGTTGTTATCTCGGTAGTATGCATCAAATGCATCGTAGTAACGTTTGCGGTCGGTGAATTTTACATTGATTGGCGGGTAGCCGTTGCGGATTAAATCAAGATTCATAATAAGACGACCTGTTCTGCCGTTGCCATCAATAAACGGGTGGATACCCTCAAATTCAAGATGGAACAGAGCTATGCGTTCAATGTCGGACATAATTGATTTTCGCTCCTCGTTTTTTGTGAGGAGTTCAACCATTTTAGGTTCAATCATATATGGTTGAACGGGCATTGTGTAAGCACCCATAATACGAACGGGAATTCTTCGGTAAGTTCCTTTATCCTCCGGTCTGTTCATAAGAACGAGACTATGAATATTTTTTATAACATACTCGGAGAAATCAATATCTTTGGTTGCGATTTCCTGAACATACAAAAACGCATCTCTGTGTCCCACAGCTTCAAGATGTTCCTTCATTGGTTTCTGATCAATGGTGATCCCTTCAAGAACCATTGCAGTTTCTTTTAATGTAAGCGTGTTGCCTTCAATGGCGTTGGAGTTATATGTGAACTCAATCATAAACTCTTCACGAAGTCGCTCAACCTCACCGGGTGTAAGAGGGCGCAATTCGGAAAGCTTTTGTTTTTTTGCTTCAATTTCTGTAAAAGGATTAGCATTAGATAGTCTACCATCAATAGGCTTCCGAGCGTCTTCTGGAATCATATATAAATTCCCTTTACGGATAACTCCGGGGATTTTTCCCTCTGCACAAAGCATACGAATCCTACGCGCGGAAACACCCCACTTTTCAGCCATTTGAGATACTTTTAAGTATTCCATAACATCACCTCTGTGATTGTATTTTTCCTAATTTAACACAATATTATCACATTTTAGGAACAATATCAAGAGTTTGTCGCATTTTCAGAGGTGTATTATTCCTATTTTTATTCAAAACTCATTTTCGTGTTCCTTAAAAAAGTCGTGGTATGCTCTAACATTTTCAAGCTCTGTCCAAAGGCATTCCCTTGCAGGATACAAGTCAAGGTTATAGACCTTTGCGCCGGGCATTGCCAGAAAGAATGGCGAATGGGTTGATATAACAAACTGACAACCGAAAAATCTTGCTGACTGGTGGATATATTCCGCCAACTCCTTTTGCCTTGTTGCAGAGAGTGAATTTTCAGGCTCATCTATGAGGTACAAGGCATCTCTGTCAATTCGCTCTGTGTAATATCTCATTGCGGTTTCGCCGTTTGACTGCATATCAACATTTCTCATAAGTCGGTTTTTAACGAACTGAGATTGAGTAGTTTTCTTGGCATCCATACTCTCTTTCCAGTCATCATAATCCGCCATTGATCTAAGCTGATGGCTACTGTATTTCCTGTCGAGATATTCATCAAACAGCTCATTTCTGCGCACATCAATACCGTCATTCAGATAGCGGATATTTAATAAATAATCAGTAACATCATCGCTTGTGAGAATCTGACTTGCTTCGGGTATCGTCTTTGCATCTAATCTACAACGCCTTGTATATTCCTTGAAAAACGCACTCCCGCTGAACGCGGAATGTCGGGTAACACCTGTCAGCTCAGCAAGAATATTCAGCAATGTAGTTTTACCCGAACCGTTACCGCCATAAAAAATTGTTATGGGTGCAAAATCTATTCTATCAAGCCCTTTGTCAGGAAAGATTTTGAAAGGATAAACACCGTTGTAGCATGTGCGGACTTGATTTTTGATAAAGATAATTTCATCGCTATCCGAAGTTAATTTTAATGATTTTATATACATCTGACTCCCCTACCCTGATACAAAAATTTTACACTGATTTTTAAACTAAATGTATTATAACATATTCATTGGGATATTTATGGGACTTTGTAATAACATTACAGCGAAAAAATGTGATTGCAAGCTATAATACTTACAATCACATTTTTTGATAATTGAATTTATTTAAAACAAATAATCCGTTAGTTAATCCTTATAACAAGGTCACCTTCGGGGTAAGAACAGCAAGGGTGTATAAAATCAAACTGCATATCTGCTATGCGACGCTTATCCTCACCCTCAGGGATATAAACCTTTCCGCTGACAAGCTTGCTTCTGCAGAAACCGCACTCACCGGTGTGACATCTTGCAGGAACCTCTATGCCTGCCCTTTCGAAGGAACAAAGAACAGTTTCACTGCTGCTTGCTTTAATTACGGTTTCCGTTCCGCGGTTAATAACCTTGATACTGTATTCCTTTGCTTCTTCAGCTTTTTTACCCGAAGAAAATACTTCAAAGCGGATATATTTTCTTTCTTTTTGGAGTTTAGGAAGCTCTGTTTCAAGGAATTTATACAAACCACCCGGACCGCAAACAAAAATGCTGTAATTCTCATCAGGTGCATATTTTTTTATTATATCTGCGCCTACAAAGCCCTTTTCGTATCCCTCCTCGTCGCTGTGACTAAGCACATAAATCACGTTGATTTTCTCGTTTTTCTCGGAAAGTGAGTCAAGCTCTGCTTTGAAAAGTATTTCGTCAGAGGTTCTGCAACCGTAAAGCAGGGTAAGTGTGCAATCCTCATCGCCTTGGTCTATTGCTCTTGCCAGTGAGAGGAAAGGAGTTATACCGCTACCACCTGCAATTGCAACGATATTCTCTGCATCTCTCAAGGGGTTATATGTCATATTGCCTTCGGGTGCATAAGCGGTAACCTCATCGCCCACGTGCCAGTTATCAAGAATATAATCAGAAACAAAGCCGTCACTGATACGTTTAACGGTTATCTGATATTCACCTCTTAATGCACTTGCAGGTGAAGATGCTATTGAATATGAACGGGTAACAACAGCGTTACCTATTTCAAGCTTAAAGGTAAGATACTGACCTGCCTTGAAATATGCAAGAGGGGCAACATCGCTTTTGAAATAATAGCTTTTTGCTAAAGCTTTGTGCTCTTCAATTCTGCTGATAACGAGCTTTTGCTCCTTTGGGTGAATGCTTTTTGCAACCTTATTTACACCAAAATCATCAGTACGGGTTGGCAAAACTGCTTGAGCATTATTTATAAAGCTCTTTCTTTCTGTTAAAAACTTTACGGTATTTACGCTATCCTTAAAAGTACCGTTCACAGAAAACTTCTTGCTCATTTTACTTTACCTCCTTTTCCATACTGAGTATAGCCGCTTTTGCTGCCATATCGCCTGTTGTATAGCTGGGCGAATAACCCATATGTCTTGTGGTGTAGCCACCTGCGAAATAAAGTCCCGATATGCCTTTGTCTATCATATCAAAAACAATTCTTTTTACTATACCGTCTTCCTTACTTGCTTCATATCCGTAAATAGTGCCTGCAGGAGCATCTGTATAGCGGGCATAGGTCATAGGTGTTGCAATTTCAATTTCTTCTATATAATCCTTAATTGCAATACCTGTTGCTTTTTCAAAATTATCAATCATTTTTTCTGCAAAGGAAAGCTTTGTTTTATGGTAATCCTTAACAGAAACCCAGCTCCATTCATCTCCGGCAAAAATAGACGTCATATAAAGAATGCTTGTGCCCTCGGGTGAACAATCGTCAAATGCTCTGTTAAGGCAAACAGTTGCCTGAACATCATTAGTTGCAATTTTTTTACTTAATTCATAGCATTTTCTGTTATCGTTTGTGGGATAAATGAAATAGGTGTGATTGTTAAGTCCCAATTCATCCGCAGAACGGTTAAGACCCAAAAATACTGCAAAGCCCTTTGCACCCAACGTTTTTGCATTAACTTCTTTTTTGAGCTTTTCGGGGATTTCCTTTTCGTCTATAAGCTTTGTATATGCATTGTATGGTGAAGCATTACAAATAACCGCTTTAGCATTTATTTGTGTGCCGTCGTCGAGCTCAACACCTGTTGCTGCGCCGTTTTTTACATTGATTTTCTTAACGCTTGTGTTGAACCAGGCATCACCGCCATTTTCAGTAAATGCTTCAAGCAGCGCCGTGCTTATCTGATGGCTTCTGCCTCTCGGAATAACAGCACCGTCTATAATATATGCGTGAAGCATTGTGAAATAGTGGATAACATTAAGCTCATCCGTAGGCTGACCGAGATAGCACCAATACGCATTAATTATGTCTCTTGTTTTTTTACTTGTTCCGAATGCTTTGAGCACCTCATCAACAGAGTAATTTGCAACTTTAAGAAACTCGGTGTGTTCAGAAAAGATTTCTTTTATCATCGAAGGCTTGAAATCCTCAATGTTACTTACAAAATCCAAAGTCTTTTCAATACTCTCAATAAGGTCAAAAATCTTTGTAACTACTGTTGAAGAACCGGGATCATACTCCTCAAGCTTTGCTATAAATGCTTCTTTGCCTAAAGGCATCAAATAGTCACTTTTTTCATTTTCGTCCAAAGTAATTACTCTGAACGCCTCATCAAGAGAAACCCATTCCATTTTATCTGCAGCACCAACCTCCTGAAAAATTTTCAGCAAGGGTGATTTTCCCGTAATTGAACCGATACCGCAAAGTTCATGAAGTGAAGCTTCAAATTCAAATCTGCCCCTTACAAAGCTTGTGGCAAAGCCACCCGGCAAATTATGACGTTCAATGAGCAAGGTTTTTTTACCTTCTTTAGCAAGGCGAGCAGCTGCCACAAGTCCGCCGTTACCCGCACCGATAACAACCGCATCATAATTTTTTACCATATTTACACTTCTTTCATATAATAGTCAATTGAGTAAATTATACCACATTCTCCAACAGCTTACAAGAATCATCTATAAATTATATTGGAAAACAAGGTGAATATCCTTATCGGGATATTTTTTTAGTAAGCTTTATAATTTTTCTTCGTATTCACATATTAATATTCCTGCTTTTTTCCGCCTCGTGAAACGCATATCAATTAACTTAACTTTTCAATCACTTATTTTAACCCTACCAACAGCCTTTGCATTTTTGCTGTTTGTACCTGCAAGGATGGTGTAGCTGTTGTCAAGCTCCCATTCGCCGTTTTCGGTATTGTAGAACTTTATATCTTCAAGCTCTATTGTTACACTCCGGGTTACACTTTCACCCGCTTTAACACTGACACGTTTAAAGCCTTTAAGAAGTTTGACGGGTCTGTCTTGTTTTTTGTTGTCGCTTGCAACATAAATCTGAAGGACCTCGTCACCGTCTTCGTGGGTGTGGTGATATTTAAATCCTGCTTTTTCGAAGGCTTTTTGTAATGCTGTGTTGCTTGGAAAAATTACAGCTTCAGCCTTTTCAACATCAATACCAATTATTGATTTTGCATTGTGGAGAAGTTCTTCAATAACCATTGAACCCTTACCCTGCCCACGTTTTCCGGGAGCGACAAGGGTTTCCATAACGGTAACAACACCCTCGTATATACCTAACTGTATTACAGCAAACGGAGTTTCATTTTCAAAAACCACCTTACACCAAAAGTTTTCACCAATGGTATTGTAATCCTCGTTAGCCCAATATTCGTAATTATCACGAAAACCATCATCCATACCTGTCATTTTGACAGCATATTCATCAAGCCGGTTTTCAACATATCCCATTGTTTCGGGGTTGTAATCTTCCCAAGTAAAAATCATATTATTTTTTCACTTTCTGTTAGTACTACCACAATTTTACCATTGATATAAAATAAATGCAATTAAAAACTTTTCCTTGACAAATCATCTCTCCGGTGTTATAGTGACAAAAAACAAATGAGGTAAAGGTTATGAACACATATCGTTTCACAAAACATGATATGCAGAAATCCTGGCTTGTAAAGTATGATTATGATACTTGCAGGTCTATGCCTTTATACTCATTTCGCAAAAAGTAAACTATTATTTTAACGATATGATTATACCGGTGTAGGCTTACTGCAAAGCTTACACCGGTTATTTTTATACATAAAGGAGAATTGGTATGAAATTTTTAGATTTATTCAGAAAGAAAAAAGTTATTAAAACAGGTAATCCTGTTATAGATTTTTACAATAGATATGATGAAGATGGCAGACTCTTGAAAAGAAGCCGAATGCCCGAATACCTCATTACTATGAGATGCATTGAAAAATACATAAAACCCGATTCAAAGATTCTTGAAATAGGTGCAGGTACAGGCAGATATTCTATTGCTCTCGCAGAAAAAGGCTATGATGTTACATCTGTTGAGCTTGTTCCGCACAATCTTGATATTATGAAGAAAAAAGTTAAACCCGAACATAAAATTCAGATTCACGAAGGTAATGCTTGTGACCTTTCTTTTCTTGATGATAATACTTTTGATATTGTATTGTTGTTAGGTCCAATGTATCATTTATTTACAGAAGAAGATAAACACAAAGCATTGAGTGAAGCAATAAGAGTTGCTAAAAGAGGCGGGATAATTTATACTTCATACTGTAACAATGATACATCTGTTTACAAATTCTTTTACACAAACAGAGTGTTGAAGTTTGTTGATAAAGGTCTTATAAAAGAAGATTACCATACAGTATCAGCACCTGAAGAGATTTTTGAATTATATCGCAAATCAGATATTGATGAGCTTATGAAAAGCTACGATGTTACACGACTACACTTTGTTGGTGTAGATATGCTATCATACCTATTTGATGATAGATTAGATAACCTGAATGACCGTGAATTTGAGGAATACATGAAATTTCTATCAAACCTCTGTGAGCGAGAAGATTGTGTCGGTCTTTCGATTCATATGCTTGATATATTCAGAAAGGAGTAGACACTATGATTAAATATCCAAACTACGACAGAAGCATATTGTCGATTGCTTCATCAGTTTTAAACCATTTTGGCGTTAAAGACTGCCAACATAAGACTTTACCCGAATTTGATAAACTACTCGAAAAAGACTACAAGAATATTATAGTAATACTTTTTGACGGCTTGGGAACTTCAGCACTTAACCACCACCTCAAAGAAAATGACTTTTTGAGAAAGCATTATGTAACTGATATTTTTTCTGTTTTCCCCTCAACTACAGTTGCGGCAACTACATCAATTTTAAGTGGCTACTCTCCTTTAGAATGCGGATGGTTGGGCTGGGACTTATACTTTGAAGAAATCGGAGAAAACGTTGCAGTTTTCAAAAACACTTTACAGAGAAACGGTGAGCCTGCCGCAAAATACAACGTGGCTCACAAATACATTCCTTACAAAAACATTATGCAAAGGATTGAAAAAGTCAGAGGCAGAAAAAGTGCTTACTGTGTAGCATTTTTTTCAAAATATCGTGTCAGAAGTGTTGAGGATATTTGCAAGACCATATACAAGCTTTCTAAAAAGAGAAAGAAGAAATACATATACGCTTATTGGAATCAGCCTGACCATGCAATGCACGGTCACGGAGTAACAAGTCCTGAAGCACATAAAGAGATTCTGCATATTAACAGAGAGGTAGAAAAACTTTGCAGTAAATTAAAGGATTCACTTGTAATCATTACCGCAGATCACGGACTTTGTGACGGGAAAACAGAATATTTAGAGGACCATCCGCAATTAACAGAGCTCTTGAAAAGACCACCATCTATTGAACCAAGAGCTTTAAGTTTGTTTATTAAAGACGAAAAAACAGAAGAATTCAAAACAGAATTCAACAAAATATTCGGTGAGTCTTTCAGGTTAATGACAAAGGATGAAGTGTTCTCTGAAAATATTTTAGGTTTTGGAACACCGCATCCAAAAACCGCAGACTTTATAGGTGACTTTTTCGCTGTTGCTCTTGGTGAAATCAATATTGACTATAAACGAGGCGATTTTGAAATGGTTGGTGTTCACGCAGGGCTTACAGAAGAAGAAATGACTGTTCCGTTTATAGCGATCGAAACTGAAAAGAGGAAACGACGATGAATATAATACAAAAAATTAAACAGATAAAATACATAAAAACCACGCCCGTGCTTGAAACAGAAAGATTGATTCTTCGTCCTATTACACCAAAGGATGCAGACGCAGCTTTCGTATGGCTGAGTGACGAAAAGGTTAATAAATTTATGCCATATAACCTTTACCAAAACACAGATGAGGTTTTGCATTGGATAAATGAAATAATCCCCAAGGACAAGAACTGCCACTGGGGAATTGTGCTAAAAGAAAACAATCTTTTAATTGGTAGCTGTAGCATTGGTCCGGATAAGAAAGAACCGGGTGCCTGGGGCTTCGGCTACAACATCCGTTCTGACTATTGGAACAAAGGCTTAACTACCGAGGCGACAAAACGAATGATTGAGTTTGCACATAAAGAACAAGGTATAAAGGATTTCGTTTCAAACCACGCAGTCGATAATCCTGCTTCGGGCAAGGTTATGGAAAAGTGCGGTTTAGTATTCGACCATTACGGAGAATACAGCACCTTTGACGGTACTGAAACTTTCAAAGCAAAATTCTATAAAATGCATATAGACTGATATAACCCAAAACCAAACACCTGAATATTATTTCTTGCGTAAATTGATGAAATATTTTTCACAACCAACAGAATCAAATTAAAGCTCTCATTTCTTATCTCCTGCGAAACGGAGTTAAAAGCTTCCCGATATTCACCTTTTAACACCGGTTAAGCATCCGCAAACGCAATACCGCAGAACCATAAAAAACCAATACACATTCACACATTTCACTGTTGTCCGTATAATGTACAAGACGGTGTTATACCGTCAAAAATTAAAAGGAGCCATAATAATGGATAACACAATAAAGTGCAATGTGGCTGATTCCGTATTGAGAATGGCGGTATCAGACTGCAAAACCAACTGTGTGACAACAGCTTTGCCTGCAAATCCTGTTGTTGCAATGGCTTACGTGCCGTTCCAGTTGGATAAAGCTTCATATTCTCCTGAGGTCGCCCTTTGTGAGGGTACACTTTTCAAGGTTTTGAACAAGCCTTTCTGCGGAAGGAGTCTTCTGAATGAATGACAGAAAAAAACTTCTCATGCGCCTTTCCGCAACACAGTTTGCGGCATGGGAGCTTCATATGTACCTCGACACGCATCCTTGCGACCGTACAGCAAACGAAATGTTCCGTAAATACACTAATGAAGCAGAAATACTCAAGGCTGAGTATGAGAAAAAATACGGTCCTCTTACTGTTTCCGCTTCGTACGAAGCCGATTGGCTTAATGACCCGTGGCCGTGGGATATTCAAAGGAGCTGTGATTGATTTATGTTCTGTTATGAAAAGAAACTGCAATATCCGATAAACATTAAAAACCCTAATCCTAAGCTTGCACAGATTATCATAAGCCAGTACGGCGGTCCCGATGGCGAATTGGGCGCAAGCCTCCGCTACCTCTCTCAGCGCTTCGCCATGCCCTACCCCGAACTTAAAGGTCTTTTGACGGATATAGGTACCGAAGAGCTGTCGCACTTAGAGATGATAGGTACAATTGTTTATCAGTTGACAAGAAACCTTAGTCTTGATGAAATCAAAAAGAGTGGTTTTGACACATATTTCGTGGATCACACAACAGGCGTATATCCCACAGCGGCAAGCGGATTCCCATGGACTGCTGCAAGCATCCAGTCCAAGGGCGACCTTATAACCGACCTGCACGAGGACCTTGCAGCAGAGCAGAAGGCTCGCACAACCTACGATAATATTCTTCGTCTTGTGGATGACCCTGACGTGCGCGATCCAATCAAATTCCTCAGAGAACGCGAAATCGTGCACTATCAGCGTTTCGGCGAAGGTCTCAGACTTGCAACGGACAGACTTGACAGCAAAAACTTCTATGCATTCAATCCCGGCTTTGACGGTAAGAATTATATGAAGAAAAGATAGGGTTACAAAAGGGGCTGTAAAAAAACAGCCTAAAAAATCCGAGATTCACAGAAAGTAGTGGGTCTCGGATGATTTTTTGTGTTGAGTTTTAGAAAATAGTAAAAAAAGAAGAAAAATGGAAATTTTAAACACCACAACAAAGCCAATGGTAAAAACCATTAGTTTCGTAGTTAAAATGTTCAAAACTTTTTTGTATTTCTATGCAGCAGAAAGTTGAGCTATCTTCTTTAAGTGGTATTTATGAAGATTAAAACCACAAGAAATTAAAGAAAGTTCAAAAATTACACCTTTTAAGCCTTTTCTTCTTGCAACAACCACATAAACCGTATATCTGTTTTACACAGCTTCTCTATTTCACGAGTTGAAACATACCCGTGCTCCATAAATGCAAACAGTATTACTTTAAGTAAGGTTTCCGAATCAAATCTTCTGCGACCTGTCCTGTTTTCCTTAATCACAAGATATCTTTTTAGGTCAATTTGATTCATTACCTCACAAAATGTATATACCGGGTCAGAAATTTCTATTTTTTTTAATTTCCAGTGGTAATTTTAATTGATATGGTGTATTATACATCTGTGTGGTTTTGTTTTTTCTCATCAATTAAATTTTACCACAAAAAAGACTACAAGCCTACCTTTCTCGGTAAGTTTGTAGTCTTTTCTTTTTTAAGGCTGTTTTTTTACAGCTCCTTTTTTATAATCCATATTTATCATCGCTCTTCTCCCCCTTTTTGAATGATTTTTGCGAAATTTGGCTTAATGTGTCGTTTTTTTCAGGAATCCATTACCGGGGATGTAGATCTTTGATAGCCTGTACGCTTTCTTTGATTGGTGCAGCAAAGATTTTTACATATATGTAGAACAAAAGGCAGAGTAGTAGCACATAAATTTGTGCACTACCCTGCCCTATTAATTTTACTCCCATTCAATGTAATCATTAATAAATCTATCGAACTGCCAACCGGGACCATCATATAATAACTGCAATAATGCTTCCTGTAGTTCAGCTTTTGAAAGCTTCTTTATATATTTATGAAGTGCATCTTCAAGCTCTGCTTCCCGCTCTTCCTCTTCCTCGTAATATGCGTCTAATTCTATTTTATATTTACGAGCTTCATCGGGAAAAGCTGCAAAGTAAACAGCTACCATATGCTTACAAATTTTACTACCGGTTGCGAAGGGACAATTGCAGGTTTATGAACGAACCTTATTGAGATTAATATGCACCTTGTATGGTTCTCGCATAGACCCATTAACAAAACCTTCATATTCCATATCGTTAAGTTGAGTAAAGCACACTACTTTATCATTGACATAGTATTCATATCCACGATAAACTGATTTACCGCTTGAAGCTGTGAGCAAGCTCATATAAGCACGTCCTTTTTGTTTGATTTTGAAATTAAATATGATATAATTATAAAAAACTAATGTGTGGTGATATTATGGGTTTTATAGAATCAGATTGGAAATTATTCAGAAGCAAAATTGCTATTTGGCAGAAAAATCATATCGATAAACTCAACAAGATATATATTGAAATATTAAATAGTGACTCCAACCCACCCGAGAAATTCTGGGAACTAGAAAAGCGAATCAACAATGATAAGAAGCATCCCGGTGTTGTTATTCAAGTGAAAAGAAGCACTATGATTTACAATATGGCAATTCTTCTCCGCGATGGTGTAATTACAAAAGATGATTTAGAAGAATTCAGTGATGAATTAAAAGAATCAATAGATGTTATTTTAAAATAATAAATCAATCACACTTACTTATCAAGTAACCAATCAACTGCATTTACAACCTTTATACCGTCATAGTTACCGAGAGTAAAACGGTCAAGGGTTAATATGGTTTTGGGATGATTATCGTTGATATTTTTCAACGGAGTGATTTCTCTTTCGAAGGTAGCTTCTTCCACCATTGAGGCAGTTACCTGATAGTAGAATACATCATCATTCTTCCTTGCTACAAAGTCGATTTCGGTAGCATCAACCTTACCTATATTAACTGCATAGCCTCGTCTTATCAACTCAAGGAATATGATATTTTCAAGACTGAAGCCTAAATCATACCATTGTCTTGCAAGGAGATGACTGCGAATACCTAAATCAACAATATACATCTTCTGGTTTTTCTTCAGCAATTGTTTTCCAAGCACATCATACCGCTCAACTGGATAAAATACATACGGTTCAACTAATGCCTGAACATAGTCATCAACCGTATTCTGAGATACTTTTCTTCCGCTTGAGTTTATATAATCTGCTATGCTTTTTATAGATATGGGACTGCCCACAGAACCGGCAAGGAATTTAGATATATTCCTTAATAAAGATATATCGTTAATCTTTCGTTTATTTGGGTCTGATTCTTTTCTTCTTTGGCGGTCCTCGATATCTTTAACGATTATTGTATTGTAGATACCTTCAAGGTACATATTGACCTTATCTGTTTCGCCATCAAGCTGTGCAACATAGGGGAAGCCGCCATGCTTCATATATTCTGCAAAAAGAGCGTCATTATCACCTGCACCTTTTAATTCGCAGAACTCTTTAAAAGATAGTGGCAGCATATTGATTTCTATATATCTGCCGGAAAGTAATGTTGCAAGCTCACCGGAAAGAAGATATGCATTAGAACCCGTTATATAAATATCCACATTTGATTTAACATGCAAACTGTCGACAGCTTTTTGGAAATCTTCAACTCTCTGTATTTCATCAAGAAAAACATAGGTCATCTTTTCGGGATGAAGACGCTCTTTGACATAATCATAAAGCATTCTGTAGTCTAAAAGCTCTTCATACTCTAATTCTTCAAAATTGATATATATAATGCAATCCTCGGTTATCCCTTGCTCTTTGAGATATGCTTGATACATTTTCAGTAAAGTTGATTTTCCACATCTGCGAATACCTGTAACAACCTTAATTACATCTTCATCTTTCCATTTTTTCAACAAATCAAGATATTCTTTACGTTGTACCATTGTAACATCTCCTTTCGTTGTCATTATATACTATACCCTGAAACATGTCAATATAAAATGCCGAAATCGGCATTTTGTTGCAACTTACAACAAGTTTGTTCCGAAATCGGCGTTTCGCATCCATTTTCTATGTGTTTTTAAGTATTTTTCCATCATTTTTTTTATAAATTGGCTTAATGTATCACTTTTTTCAATATTGTTGTATTGGGGAAGGCTTACGCCTTGCAACAGACAGACTTGACAGCAAAAACTTCTATGCATTCAATCCCGGCTTTGACGGTAAGAATTATATGAAGAAAAGATAGGTTTTCAAAACAAAATCACCGGTTGAATAACCGGTGGTTTTGTTTTTTACCGACTCTTATTTTTGTTTAGTTATTATCATCCGTTTGTTTATTGCTTAATGCATTTGAATCTCATATAATAAAGCTACGGTACCGAAATAAAAAATAAGGTGATAATAAATGGAACTCGGTAAAAAAATAAAACAATTAAGAACTAACAAAGGTGTAACACAGGAAGCTTTAGCAACTGCATTAGGCGTAACATACCAAGCGGTTTCCCGTTGGGAGAATGAAACCACCATGCCTGATATTTCTTTACTTCCGCAAATATCAGTTTTCTTCGGTGTGAGCATTGATGAGCTTTTTGAATTTACAGAAGAATCACAATACGAGAGAATTGAAAATATGCTCAATGAAAAATCATCACTCACAGATATGGAATTTGAGAATGCAAAGTGTTTTCTTGAAAAGCAAATCGCTAAAGAAAGCGAAAATATCAATGCACTCAAATTACTTGCCCGGCTTTATGCACACCGTGCAAAAGCTTCAAATATTCAAGCTGTTGAATATGCAAAGAGAGCTTTGCAACTTGGTGATACAAGTAAGAGTATGAATAACATTTTGCGTGATGCATACGGCTCACCGCATACAGACTGGAACTACCGCAACCGTCATGAGCTTATATCTTTCTACTATGAGCATTTGAAAGCACATCCTGATGATATGAGAGCATACCGCTATCTGTTACCTGCACTTGTTGCAGATGGCAGAACTGATGAAGCTAAGGAAATAATTGAAAAAATCAGAACACTTGAAAAACCGGAACTGCTATTTGTGTTTGATGCAATGATTCTTCGCAGAGAAGGTAAAATGAAAGAAGCGGAAAACCTACTCAATGATATGGTTAAACAGTTTACTGATAGTTGGTATACCTGGGCAATAGTTGCAGACTTTAACGCTGATGATTGTAAATATGATGATGCAATATCTTACTACGAAAAATCATTTAAACTCCAAGAAGCACCCCGATTTACAGATTCACTTGAAGCAATTGCACATATTTATGAAATCAAAGGTGAATATCAAAAATCAATTTCAGCCTACCATAGAATAATTGACCTTTTGAAAACAGATTGGAACATAACCTTTGGTGCAACAGTAAATAAATATCTTCAGAAGATTGACGAGCTTAAAGGTAAAATGAATTGAATAAACTTTATGCAACCAACGGTGTACCCCGAAAGGTGCACCGTTGGTTTTTCTGTAGCTTATTCTTTAAATTATGCAGTAAAAATTTTTCACACGTTTCAATTTACTAATCTTCAAATATTGTGTATTGAATTCTGACATATGGGCGAAACAAAACAAATCCACTCAAAGACACTCAGGCTACGATTGCCATCAGCATTAAATGAATGTGTAAAATAGCAGCTCACCGATGATTCTTTCCGGTGCAACGTCCGAATTCGTGGCTACCATTTTTATCAAATAAATTGGATTTACTCTGCAGCCTTGAAATTATAAATAGGCTTAATTATTTCAACCACAGTTGCGGTGGGTTCGATGTTTCTTAAAATTTCATCCATATTCTTATATGCCATAGGTGATTCATCTAATGTTTTCTCACCTATGCAGGTTGAGTAAATGCCTTTCATTTGTTCTTTATACTCTTCCATTGAAAGAGTTGCAAAGGCGTTTGTTCTTGACATTAACCGCCCTGCTCCGTGAGGTGCAGAGCAGTTCCAGTCATCATTACCCTTACCAATACAAATGATACTACCATCACGCATATTTATGGGAATCAAAAGTTTTTCATCCTTGTTTGCAGAAACCGAGCCCTTACGAAGAATCATATTTTCCACGTCAATATAGTTGTGAATTGTGTGGAAGGCTTCGCCGCCCTGAATGCCTGTTCGCTGGAGTAAAATCTCTGCCATCTTTTCACGATTTCGTTTAGCGAATTTCTGACAGATATCAATATCGTGCAAATATTCATCCATAAACCGGCCGTAAAGGTAACAAAGGTCATAAGGCATTGTAGGATTTTTCGCTTCCCAATCCTTAGCTAATTGCTTTAAGGTTGCCTGAATCTCAGCTTTTCTGCCTTCTGCCTTATAGGTTTCGATTATTTCCTCGCGTTTTTTGTAATACTCTTCTTTACCCATATTCAAATCTACTGCGATGCTCTGATAAAAGGATGCAACCTGAGTACCGAGATTACGGCTACCTGAATGGATAACGAGGTATTTATTACCATTGGAATCAACATCTATTTCGATGAAGTGATTTCCTCCACCTAACGTACCAAGGCTTCGTTCCAAGCGTCTTGCTTCCTTAAGATTTCTATAGCACTTTAAAACTGTAAGGTCAAAATGCTCCTGACGACCTTCCCACACATCTCTTCCGCAAGGAATATAGTGGGCTGCTTCGTCAAACTTCTCAAAGTCTATATCTATATTCCCAAGTGCTATTGTGTACATTCCGCATCCAATATCAACGCCAACCATATTTGGCACAACCTTATCGGTAATAGTCATTGTTGTACCGATTGTGCAACCCTTTCCGGCGTGAACGTCGGGCATAATACGAATCTTGGAATCACTAAAAGCAGGCTCATCACAAACCGCCTTGATTTGCTCAAAGGCGGCAGTTTCAACTACATCTGTAAAGCACTTGGCTGTATTGTGTGCTCCGATTATTTCTACCATAGCCATATCTCCTTTCGTAGAAATTTTAGTTAGAATTCAAATATATTATGCAACGATTTTTTCATATCTTTCGCTACCGAGAACCTCAAGCATAAATTCATAAGGTGTTAATGCAGTTAAGCTACCCTCAAGAATCTGAGAGAAAAGCCTTGGTGTGCAACCTGAAACAAGAGCAACGCCCTGCTCGTTTTTGGTAACGGGTTGTTGTCTGTTTCTGCTTGCAACATTCCAGAAAACAACCTCAGGAAGCTTGTAGCCTGCAGATTCAAATTTCCTTTTTGCGTTATTGAAGTTAGTTTCCCCTGCACCGCTTACACAAGCGTTAAACTCCATATCAGAGATTATGATAAGCTTTGAAGGAAGCTCAGATTGAGGCACATTATTTTTAACAGCAGCATTAAGAACTAAGTCAAATACCGCTTCAAGATTAGTATCAGCAACCTTACAGAATGTGGTTATATAACGAAGCTTATCTACAAAGGTATCCCCTTCTATTTCAATAAGCTCAGGCTCACTTGAAAATTCAATAAAATGATTCTTGAAATGACCGGTATTATGCTCCGCAAAGTAAATACCAAGAGAAATTGCAACTGCAGCAGGTAAGGGTTTTGAATCCATATACATGGAGCCCGAAGTATCGATAATTGCAAGTGCGTTTTCTTTAGTTTCGAAGGAAGGAAGAGACTCCCATGTAGCATTAAGAGTTTTCTTTTCTTCTTCGGTAATAGATTTAAGAAATGCATTATTATCATTACACCAGTAGTTCCAATTGAGATAAGGTTCAACAAGCTCATAAGGGGCAAGAGTTTCTGCATTAATCTTTGCCTCGCCTGTTGCCACCTTATTCAAGAAAGCATCATACCTTTCACCGTCATTACGAATGAATGCCTGACGATATTTGAACATTGCTTTTGAGGGCTGTTTTTCATAATCAAAGGTATAATCTCTCTCTCGAAGATTGTTTTCAATTATTTTGATATGCGCTCTGAGACGAACAAGAATTTTTCTGTATGTAGCATCGTCCATATCCATATAACGTGCAATCTTCTTTGCCATAAGCACGGTATTTTTATTGGAGGCATTCACAGAGGGAAGCCATTTTGCAAGAAGTGAAACCTCTTCACCATTTTCAAGTGCAGACATATCTGCCTCAAGCTGAGATTTAATGAAGTGGAGTGCATCCTTCTCTACAGGTGTTCCAAAAAGAGAAAACAAATCGTCGTAACGACCATATTCTGCTATGTAAGAAAGATTTTTGCGTACTGTTTCAGGTGAATTGCAAGCTAACCATTTAAGAATAACACGGAAAACCTTTCTTTCACCGAGACCACCACGGATATCACGAGCGAAAAACAATGATTTCACTGCAATATCTTTGTTCTCTGCAAAAGCACGGATGAAGCGAGCTATGATTTCCTGCTCATTTGCACGGCGCAATGCACCGATAGTAGCAAACAAATCGAGGCAATCTGATTGAGTTGTTTTGAGCGTAGCTGCTCCGTTTTCAGTTAAAGTTTTGTTTGATTCCTGTTTCAAATATTGCAACATGAAAATCACTCCTTTTCGATGTATATAGTTTTATTATTTACAAAGCACAACAGTGGTGGTATGAACACTCCGACTTTTGTCTAATTTCTTTTGCTGTTAGTGCTTTTATTAACATACAAGGTGCTTTAATAATTGATAAGGTTCAGGTTTCCCCTAGCCTATTCAGATGTTACAAGCTTTTGCTGTCAGCACCTTTAATTTAAAACAAAGCACGTTCAATAGACACTATTAATATCTGATCTGTTTTCAAGACAGTTGTGAAATAGCATTGCTGTCTGTGCCTTTAATACAAGACGCTCAACCAACGTGCAGGGATTCGAACCCTGCGTAGCTCTTGCCCCGAAAGCAAGCGCCTGACCATTAGGCTATACGCCGTAGAAGATTGCTGTTAGCGTCTTTTATAAACACACTTATTTCCTGAACAGGCTCCAATTGCCGGTGGGGAAATAAGTGTTGTTTCAGATTTACAAGACACCTTTTCTTTGGAACTCAAAATGACAATTTTGTAATATTGCTGCAGATGTCTTTAATAATAAAAAAAGAGAATAATAGGATTTCCAAACAAATTGTTCGAAGCAACGAGCTTCTGTAAGTTTTCGTTGTAATTATTCCCTTTGACAAGACACCGTTGTTTGCGGGTCGAAAAACTTTCAGGAGAAAGCCTCGACAATAAAATTTCACATAATTTGCTGTTGGTGTCTTTAATTTAGATTTAAGGCACATAAATGCTTGGTTGCTAATTTAAATTGCAAGTTAATCCCTGACTGTATGAGTGGTCAGCAATTATTAACAATTTGGTTTTCGACCATAGGGCTCCGATTGCCCAAGGTGGTTCTATGCCTGTGGGATACAAGTCTCGTTAGGGAGAACACATACTTTATTCTTCGACTGAAATCGCTTAAAAGCATTGTCGAGCAATGATCATGTGAAAAACTAAAACCTACAACCTATCGTTCACTACCTAAAGAAACAGATTACAAGCTTACGACTTGGTCTGTTCCTCGTCAGTGATATTTCAATAAAAAGCTCACATTTGCTGTTGGTGCCTTTTTGCAAGGCGTTATTTTCCTTGCAAACACACAATATCATTTCTGGTAAATTTTTACACGGAAAAAAAGCTGCGAACTTAATTTTTTCATAAAAAAAGTAATTCCCGATGGACTGAATCCATCGGGAATTTTCCAATTACATCAAGGCTTTTTGTTTCTTTAATCGTTCAATTATCAGATTTCTAAATCCATCAGGTTCAATAACCTCAACCATTGGACCGAAACATAAAACTCTTATAACAAGCTCGGTTTCATCATCCTTGTCGTATTTAATATGTGCAAGGTATGTTGTATCATCCAGCTTTTCCACTTGTTTTTCAAAATGTGCAAAGTGGAGCATACTGCGTTCAAGAGTATTTCTTTGGTCGTAAACCTTCAATGTAACAACCTTATACTCAGTTTGCTTTTCTCTTGTTAAGGTAATGGCTGAACCATTGTATTTTTCAATATTGGTGATTCTCGCAATATTTATAGTGCCACCATATTTGCACCCCTTTGAAATCATTCTGAATTTATCATCCTTTTCAGAATATTCCAGCCTTATTGGTAAGGTATTAAGAGTTACAGGCTGATGTAATCTGTTGAGAATTTCAATTTTGAGTGGTGTTTTGTTCTTAATGGCTTCTAAAATTGTTTTGAAATTCTTAACGTACGCCTCATCATAATATGGGTCACCATCAAGATATCTGTCATAAACAACATAATCATCGGGAGTAAACAAATGTTCAACATCATCTAAGCCATCGAATGAGATGTCAAAGAGACGGATACGAGGGTCAAGAGAAAGTGACTTTAACCACCTTTTTTGTAATGTTGTTAATGGCATTGTGGGAGCATTAAGAATAGGCGTTGTTAACTCCTCATTTATTACCTGCCATTTACCACTTTTCAAGGCCGGTAAAATGGTAAGGCTACTTTCTGCAAAGGCAGTGCTTTCTATGATATTCTGCAAATCCTTTTCTGTTGTATCCTCTTCAATTACCTTTGAAAGAATTTTTGCAACAGCATTGTAGTATGCAGAATAAATCTCACTGAAAATCATTCTTCCGCACCTCCTTCAATGCCATACATCCTATACATTTTCTTTAAATCCTTTTTAAATCGCTTGTCAACAAACGGGTCAGAAAAGTGGATATCTGTAATACGGCAAATAAAGGTACGAATCCAGGGAACAAGCTCATTACAGTTAAAGGCTTCAACAGTAAATCTGCAATGGTTCTCGTCAATCTGCTCAACCTTACCGCCTCGTTTTTCTCGCATAAGGCGACCCATAATATATTCTTCGCCTTTTTCAAAACGAATGGTAAATTCAACAGTATCTAAACGCTCAACATCCTTGCGATTATTGACTCCCCACATATGTATCTGAGTTTCGTTCATTAACGCTCTGTATTTATCAAAGTTTTCGCATACCTCATCAATCTTAACATCAGATAAATAATCAACTCTGTAGGACTTTATCATACGGAAGTCTGGCTCGTAGGCTAAAAGGTGCTGTCTGCCGGTCTGCACACTGCAGAAAACTCTTAATGGTACAAGCTTAACAGATTTAGGCTCACCGGATTTTCTTCCCAAATTGGTCACAGTAATATAGCTTTTCTTACTCATAGCATCGAAAAGCGTTGCAAGAACATCACTGTCAAGAGCAACGTTTATGTAATGATGCTTGAAGCTGAAATTTTCCTGCGACTCTGATAATTTATCAAGGATAAACGAACCGATAACACCGCAAGGTGCAATTTCGGAGAAAAACTGCACAGCATCGACATTTATTTTCACTTTGTCAAGTGCTCTGTAATAAAGAACTGTTCTGCCTTGTTTTTCTGTGCAGATAATCCCCTCTTCAACATATTCTTTAAGTTTCTTTCTCACAGTTGATTCATCAAAAACCATTGGCTCAGGGAAATCGCAAAGATACTCGTTATCAATAGTATCAAGGAGCTCAGGCAGAGTCATTTTTACAGTTGAATCGTAGAGAATATCAAAAATTATAAAGTGAAGAGTTATATCCCTGTCAGTAAAGCTTTTTGCTTTAAAAGCCCTGTATAAAGGATTGTGAACAGTAACTCTGCTATCAATGGAAATGAACATATTTTTGCCGTCACGAGTTCTCTCGAAACGCATATAGTCTCCAAGCCAGCTTTCAAGACGTCTGCGCTCATCATCGTAAGAACGGGCACTTTTCTTGTCATAATCGTTACGGCTTTTAAAGCCATACACGTAAAACTCACGCATATAGTTGCGTATTCTCTCAAAATTCTTAATCAACTCATTATAAGACGACATACTGTTCACCTCCTAATTGCTTTAATTTTATAACCATAAATTTCCTTTGTCAATAGACCTAAAATTCTAAGACCGATTCATGGTGCTAATGCATTTAAAAAGACCACTTTTCTATTCTTTGTTTTAAGCAGTAAAATTTTTTGCACATAAAAAGCAAACAACGAGGGCAGGGATTTACTTCCCTACCCTCATTCTTCACCGCCAAATTCAGCAATTGTGAATACTCGCTACCTCGACACAAACTCTCCTCACACGGGCGTATGTTGCCGTAAAACAATTCTTCAATCATTCTCATATGTTGCACTTCCTTCATGCAACACAAACACATACCACAAAGTTTCTTATAAGTCCGGAGAATTATTTACAAATCATTTTTTTAAAATTTTCTTCAAAATACCCTTATCCGCAGGGCAGAAATTGTAGTTTGGAATTTCGGATGGGGTTATCCATTTCAAGTCGTTATGTTCCAAAAGCTCGGGAACGCCTTCGGATATTTCAGCATTGAATAATGTCAAATGCACGGTGATATCAGGATATTCGTGAACAACTTCTGTGAAAACATCACCAACAGAAAGAGTAATATTCAACTCCTCACGGCACTCACGTATAAGTGCTTGTTCTTTTGTCTCCCCCGGTTCAACCTTGCCACCGACAAACTCCCACAACAAAGCACACGACTTCGTCGCAGGTCGCTGACATATCATAAACTTATCCCTATCCCATATTAAGGCTGCAACTACTTCAGTCATAAGTTCCGTCCCATCATAAAATAATAATCAAATAAATTAATACGATTTCTTAGTAAATCCACAATCAGGACCGTGTCCAAAACGCACTGATTCTTTAATATAATTTCTTCTAACTTCTTCACTCTTTTTTATCAGAAAAACATTTTAACATATTTTCATCAACCATTGTTTTTATCGTTTTATCAATCCAAGGTCTTGAACGCTCAGGAAACATAGCCTGAATATCTTCAACAAATATTGGCTCATTACAATTAAAATTACCAATTATTTTATTATAAACTGCACAATATCACGCCCTTCATCTGCATTATATATTTTTTACACTCATTGTCAACATTTTATACTGCGATTTATTTTACCGGTAGTTTTAAAGGCTTTTTTCAACAGTCTCCGAAACAAATTCCTTTATCGCAGGTAAAATAGGCTTGAAAATATTATCAGGTAAATCTGAAATATCAAAGAATTTTAAATTCTCTACCTCTCCTGCCTGACATTTCAATTCACCCTCGTAGCTTTTGCAGATATAAACGATATCAACATTCGATACTTCATCGCCGTTGGGATAAATGTTGTGCATCTCTTTGCCTGAAAACACACCTAAAAGAGTTAATTCTTTAGCGATTAAACCTGTTTCTTCATACAGCTCTCTCTTAGCTGCATCTTCAACTTTTTCATCTATTTCTACAGAACCGCCGGCATAGGGTGAAAGGAATTATCCAAACCTGCCTAAAAGCAAAGCTTTTTAAGTCTTTTCGGCGTTTCGGTCTTGAAAGGCGCCAGCCTATCTTCACCCGTAACACCAAAAATACAATAAAAATCTTTTGCTTTTAGGTCGAAGATTTTATACAGT
>JAGASD010000044.1 GCA_017621885.1 Clostridia bacterium
TCCTCCCTACTTGTAGGGAGGGGGACCATTCTTGGATGAAATTCGTGCTTTTTATTCAGTTATTACGGGCGAAAAAAAGTTTATAAAGCAAAGCTCGGGCGGAATGGTGGAAGGTACCATTGCCGTAAAGCTAAAGAAAAAGAATAAAGAAGAAAAAATAAAGAATAATTTAGGAACGCTGACGCGTTAATTATAAATAAAGTGGCGGTTTTTTCTACCTCTCTTAAACCAGAGAGGTAGACCTTCAATAAATATTTTTTTCGCTTGAAAGTTTACTGTTTACGAAAATTGTGTTAAGTCCTCTTGCGGTTTCTCTATTCCGGCAAGCCGAAACAGGGATGAAAAGCTCCGCACTGCCGCAACGTTATTATACAATCGGCGCTTTGCGCCCCTTAATTCCTAATTCCTCACTCCTAATTCCTAACTAAAAATGCCCTTGCTTACGAAAGCAAGAGCATTTTTTCTTATCTCATTGTATTCTTAAGAAAATCAACTGCGGCGCGTATATCCTTTTCGGGATTATCGCCAACCTCTCTTTCAATTGTAAGGAAGCCGTTAAAGCCGATTTCTTCAAGTGCGTTAAGGTACTGAGGGAATGGAACACTGCCTTCACCGAGGGGAACTTCAATAAATGAATCGTCAGTAACAATAACGTCCTTTTTGATGCCGTAAACAATTTCAGGATCGCGGAAGAAAATCTGCTTACCATCCTTTGCGTGTGTGTGAACAATGTATTTTTTAAGGTTATGTACAGCCTGAACGGGGTCGTCTCCCGTTACCATAACAAGGTTTGCAGGGTCAAGGTTAACACCGACGCCCGTTGAATCAAGACTGTCAAGGAAGCCTTTTAATACTGCGCTTGTTTCGGGGCCTGTTTCAACTGCAAAGTGTGCATCAATTGAGTCTGCATACTCGGCAAGCTCACGGCAAGCCTCCTGCATAATTTTATATCTGTCGTGATTGGGGTCAGAGGGTACAACACCGATATGTGTAGTAACAATATCTGTTTCAAGCTCCTTTGCAAGGTCAAGAATTCTCTTTGATTTTTCAATTCTTGCTTCGTTAAGGTCCTTATGGATAAATCCGCCGCCGCCTAAGTCACCGCAAAGAGCAGATATTACAAGACCGTTTGATTTAACAAGGTCAAGAAATTCCTTTCTTTTGGCACCTACAAGATTTTCGGGAGCCATTTCACCGCTTGTTGCGTACACCTGAATACCCTGAGCACCGCATTCAGCGGCTTTTTTTACAGATGTTGGTATATCCGTACGGAAGCTGTTGATAATGACACCGATAGGAAACTGTTTCATAAAAAACACCTCAGCATATATTAAATATTTTATTATTCCTGGGAAAAATCCCATTTTTACCGAAAATTATTTTACTTATTACCCTTGATTTTTGCCCAATATTCCTTTGCGGCTTGCTCCTGCTTGTTATCGCCGTAAACGTAATATTTTTTGTTTTTAAGCACGTCGGGAAGATATTGCTGCTCAACCCAACGGTTCGGATAATCGTGGGGGTATAAATAAAACTGCCCTTTTACCTCTGCATCATCACCGTCAAAATGCTTATTCTGAAGCTGACGGGGTATGGGACCGCTTTTTCCCTTTTTAAGGTCGTCTAAAGCAGCGTTGATTGCATCGTGGGCTGTGTTTGACTTAGGAGAATTACAAACGAGAATAACTGCGTCTGCAAGGGGAAGACGTGCCTCCGGCATACCTACCTGCAAAGCAATATCCGTTGCAGCCTTTACAATGGGCAAAATCATGGGATACGCAAGACCCACGTCCTCTGCCGCGCAAACTAAAAGACGGCGGATTGCGGAGGTCATATCCCCTGCTTCAAGAAGTCTGCCTAAATAATGTATTGCAGCGTCCGGGTCAGACCCTCGCATAGATTTCTGAAAAGCCGAAAGAATATCATAATGCTCGTCACCCTCACGGTCATAGCGCATTGCACTTTTTTGAGTAAGTGATTTTGCACTTTCAAGAGTAATTATTCTTTTTTCACCGGGAAGCGGCTTTTTTGCTCCTAAAACGCAAAGCTCAACCGCATTAAGGGATTTTCTCACGTCTCCGCCGCAGGCAGCAGCAATGTGACGGGAAACGCCTTCTTCAATTTCAAAATTCTCGCTTTTTTCTTCTGCAAGTATGTTAAATCCCCTGTTTACCGCCTCTTCAACGTCCTGTGGGGTAACGTACTTGAATTCAAACACCGAAGAACGGCTCAGAATTGCGCTGTAAACGTAAAAATACGGGTTTTCGGTGGTAGAGGCAATAAGAGTGATAGACCCGTCCTCAATGTACTCTAAAAGCGTCTGCTGCTGTTTTTTATTAAAATACTGAATCTCATCAAGATAAAGAAGAATACCGTTGGGTGCTGTAAATGAATTAAGGTCATTCACAACGTCCCTTATATCCTGTGTACCGGCAGTGGTACAGTTAAGCTTTCGCAGGGTTCTGTCGGTTTTCTGAGCAATTATTCTTGCAAGAGTGGTTTTACCCGTACCCGACGGCCCGTAAAAAATCATATTGGGCAGCTCACCGGATTCAATAATATTTTTTAAGGGCATTCCCTCTCCCACAAGATGCTTCTGACCGACAATTTCGTCTAAAGACCCGGGGCGGATTCTGTCCGCAAGAGGAGTGTGCATTAAATCACCTTTAACTAAGTTTTTTACTAAAAGTAAACGGAGGTTACTTCAATTATGCCGATTAAACCAACTACAATCAGGGGCAACGTGCCGTATTTTCTGTGAAGATAATTTTTAAGCTCATCACCGTAAAGACCTTTATTTTCAGCTTTTTCAATATTTTTACGGAGCTTGTCGTAATAAAGCTTTGTGCTGAAAAGACCCATTAAGCTTCTCACTACAAGAGGAAGTGCCCAGGAAATTACAGCAACGTAACGGGGAATATCAAGAGTTTCCGTTTCTTTAATAAGCTGTTGCTGAGCAGGTGTGAGTGAATAATCACCGTTTCCTGATAAATAAGCGGAAATATCGGTATAATATTCGGGATTTTCCTGCATGCAAACCTCATTTGCTTTAATGAAGCCCTCGTCATTCATAATAAAGTAACCCATTGAGCCTAAAATAAGAACGTACATTGCAAGAACAATGACAGAAAGCTTGTACATTTTGCGGTAAAGGCTCCAGGCAAGGGGACAAAGGAAAGCAAAGAAATTCCAGTTAAGACCCTTTTTGAATTTATCCATCAGCATAAACCGCGGAATATAATATCTTTGATTTTTACCTACTGCAATTTCAAAAAGATAACCGTGCTTACCGCCTATAAGAGGCGTCTGAGATGGTGCAAAATCTGCAGAATTACCGAAAAATTCTTTTCTTTCGTTTTCTTTGTTATTATTAAATTCCACCGTTATTTCGGGAAGAAGCTTTTTATTCTTAGCCTCAGTATCAGTGTAGGTTTCACTTATATTTTCATCTGAATTGTGCTTATTTGAATTGAAGCATCCGCCGTTTGAAAAATAACAGTCTCTGTGGTGGGGTGTACCGCATTCGGGACATACGACAACATCATCACTTTCTGTAAATTTGTTATTACATACGGGGCAAAAATAATTTTTAAAATCCATTTTTTATCTCTTTCTTTAAAACAATAAATTAAAATACTTCACACTAGATATTACATTAACTGAGTAAAAAATGCAATACGGTAAAACTTAAATTTTTTATAAATTTTTGAACATTTTTGTCAGTTATTTTTTCATTTAGGTTGAAATGAAAAACTTTGTATGCTATAATTTAATGGAATATATATACTTAAATATACTATATACATTATATATGCAAATTTTATAAATTTTTGGGGTGACTTAATTGGATAATGTAAAAGAACTTTGGGATGTGGTTCTTAAATCCCTTAAAGGTCAGGTTCCGTCGGCGGTTATAACAACCTGGATAGAATCTCTTATTCCTTTTACCTTTGAAGATGATACACTTGTTCTTCAGGCTTCTTCAGAATTTAAAAAGAACATTATTGAAAAAAGATTTACAAACGAAATAAGAAAAGCCGTTGCGGACGTTATGGGCTTTGAGGTTAACGTTGTTATTATTGTTGACAAGGTGGCAGAAGAAAAAATCATAAGCGATTACAGAAAAATGGCAGCCACCTCAGGCGTTGAAAGCATAAAAGGTCTTGACCCTAAAAGCTTTGAACCCACCTTCAATAACTTTATTGTCGGCTCAACAAACCAATTTGCCTACGTTGCCGCCGTTGCCGTTACAAACAATCCCGGCAGTGTACATAATCCGCTTTTTATTTACGGTGAATCGGGTCTGGGTAAAACCCACCTTCTTAAAGCTATCAGAGCAGAGCTTATGAAAAACCGCCCCGAAATGAATATTCTTTACACAAGCGGTGAAAATTTTCTTAACGAAATGATTAACCATATGGGTGAAAAGAATATGGCTGAATTTCATAACAAATACAGAAATGCAGACGTACTTCTTATGGACGATATTCAGTTCATCGGTAAAACAAGCGTTGCTCAGGAGGAATTTTTCTACACCTTTGAAGCACTTATAAACCAAGGTAAGCAGATTGTTCTTACGTCTGACCGTCCGCCTAAGGATATTCCGACTCTTGAGGAAAGATTGAGAAGCCGGTTTATACAGGGTCTTCTTGCAGACGTTCAACCCCCCATGCTTGAAACACGAATTGCTATTATCCGCCGCAAGGCTCAGGCATTTGAAATGAATATTCCCGATGAGGTTGTTGAATTTATTGCAGAAAGACTTAAAAACAACGTTCGTCAGATTGAAGGCGTTGTAAATAAGCTTTATGCGGTTTATTCAATTGACGGAAGAGCTCCCACCATAAACGTTGCAATAGATATTATCAAAGATATTATTTATTATGCACAGCCCACGGAGGTTACAATTAATAATATCATTGATAAGGTTGCAAGGTCCTTCGGTGTTTCACCTGAGGATATACGCTCTGAAAAGAAAAAAGCGGAAATATCAAATGCAAGACAGTTTGCAATGTATATTATGCGTGAGGTTACAAATCTTACTTATGAAGAAATAGGTGCTCAGTTCGGAGGTAAAAAGCATTCTACGGTTATTTATTCAATTGAAGCCTGTGAAAGTAAGATGGAAGACAATCACCAGCTTAAAAATACCGTTTATGACATTATGAAGAGCATTAAAGACGAAAAATTAGAGTAATACTTTTGAACAATTTAAACACCGATGTTCAAACATTTATAAACATTATAAACATCGGCAAAATAAAGGTCCTGTTTACTGACACAATTAAACAAAAATACTACATAGAAAAATAAGGCTGAAAACCCTTTATTTTCAACGGTAAACAGAGACTTTCTACAAATTGACATTACCTACTAATACTACTGTTTAAATATATTATTTTTGACATAATAAATCATTTTATTCTTATTCGGAGGTTAAGTTATGAAATTTACCTGTAACACAACAATTCTTGCAGATGCATGTAACATTGTACAAAGAGGAGTACCTCAGAAAAGCACAATTCCCGCAACCGAAGGTATTTATATCCATGCAAAAAATTCACGCCTTACACTTACGGGCTATGACCTTGAGGTCGGAATCACAACAATAATCGACTGCACAACAGAAAAAGAAGGAAGCATTGTTATTAATGCAAGACTTCTTTGTGATATTTTAAGAAGGCTGCCCTCAACCTCAGTTACAATTGACGTTGACGCACATTCGCTTTGCAAAATAACTTCAGGTGAATCAGAATTTTCACTTGTAGGCATTCCCGCAAACGATTATCCCGAATTACCCACAGTTTCAGGCGGTATTCCCTTTGCTATCAAGCAGAATACCTTAAAAGAAATGGTAAAGCAAACAATTTTTGCAGTTGCAATACAGGATATAAAGCCCGTTCATAAGGGTATTAAATTTGAGGTTGCCGATAATAATTTAAGACTCATTTCCTGCGACGGCTTCCGCCTTGCAATCAGAAATGAAGCAATCGAATACGCAGGTGAAGATATGACCTTTGTTGTACCTGCAAAAACTCTTTCAGAGGTTGTTAAGCTTGCAGACAGCGATGACCAGAACGTTACTCTTTCAATCGGCAAAAAATTCATTCTTTTTGAAATCGGTAATTACAGAATTATTTCACGTCTTTTAGAAGGTGAATTTTTCAATTATAAAAATGCAATACCCGCTCAAAGCACAACAACTGCAAGAGTAAACGTTAAGCTTATTCTTGACAGTGTTGAGAGAACCTCACTTCTTATTACAAGCAAAATTAAGAGCCCCATCCGCTGCATATTTGATGAAAATACAATAAAAATGTCAAGTGCCACATCCTTAGGTGCCGCAAGTGACAGAATTCCTGCTGCAATTGAAGGAAAACGCCTTGAAATAGGCTTCAACAATACTTATCTTACAGACTGCCTTAAAACCATTGATGCAGATGAGGTATTAGTTGAGCTTTCAAGTCCCGTTTCACCTATCATTATAAAACCTGTTGAAGGTGACAGCTTTATTTTCCTCATTATTCCTATGAGATTAAAAAATGAAAATATAAGCAAGTAAAAGTTATCTGCAATCAGTGAAAGAATGTTCAAAAATGAAAAAGATTAAAATTAAAGCAAAACCGGTTCAGAAGGAGCATCAGGAATTTGCTCTTAAAAGCGATTATATAAGGCTTGATGATTTACTTAAAAACGTTGGTGTGGTAAGCACCGGCGGTCATGCAAAAATCGTTATTCAGGAAGGCGAAGTAAAGGTTAACGGCAAGATTTGCACAATGCGCGGTAAAAAGCTCCGTCAGGGAGATAACGCGGAATTTGAAGGCATTATATACGATGTAATTTAAAAAGACTGATTTCGGAGGAATATATGAAGGTTGATTCAATAAAATTGAATAATTTCAGAAATATTTCCTCCATGGAATTGGAAGCCTGCGACGGAGTTAACGTTATTTACGGTGAAAACGCTCAGGGAAAAACAAATATTTTAGAAGCAATGTGGCTTTTTACGGGATGTAAAAGCTTCCGCGGAGCAAAGGATGCAGAGCTTATAAAATTTAATGAGGATTTTGCAAAAATTTCTTTGAGCTTTTCAGATAACGTGAGGGAAAAGAAATCTCAGATTATTATAGGTAATAAGAAAAAAAGCGTTTTACATAACGGAGTTACTCTTAATTCCTCTGCTGAGCTGATAGGGTCCTTTTATTCGGTAATCTTCTCCCCTTCTCATCTCTCACTTATTAAAGACGGCCCGTCTCAACGCAGAAAATTTATTGATACGGCACTTTGCCAATTAAAGCCCTCTTATGCACAAAAGCTTTCTCTTTATAAAAAAGCTCTTTTACAAAGAAATGCCCTTTTAAAGGATATAAATCTTAATTCCGGGCTTTACGATATGCTTGATATGTGGGATGACCAGCTGGCAAAATATTCTGCCTCGGTAATTTTTGAAAGAATAAAGTATATAGAAATTCTTTCCCGTTACAGCAGTGAAATTTATTCGGGTATTTCTGAAAAAAAAGAAGAGTTTTCGGTAGCTTATTCCCGTGAAGCAGATAAAAATGTTTCTGTTGAGGATTTGTATTTATCAGAATTGGAAAATATAAAAAAAGCCCGTAAAGAGGACGTAATTTATAAAACAACGTCTGTTGGTCCCCATAGGGATGATCTTAATATTTCAATTAACTCATTCAGTGCAAGGTCATTCGGTTCACAGGGTCAGCAAAGGTCCTGCGCTCTTGCCTTGAAGCTGGGTGAATCTGAAATAATAAAAAAAATAACGGGAGAAACCCCCGTTGCTCTTCTTGATGACGTTATGAGTGAGCTTGATGAAAAGCGTCAGGACTATATTCTTAACCATATTACGGACAGGCAGGTTTTTCTTACCTGCTGTGACCCCTCTCAGGTGTTAAGACTCTGCGGAGGAAAATCCTTTTTAATAAAAGGAGGAGTAATTAACTGATGTTTGTTCATATCGGTCACGATACCGTGATTATAGATAAAGAAATAATCGGTGTTTTTGATATGGAAAACACAACGGTTATGAAAAAAACAATTGATTATCTGAATAATGCGGAAAAATTAAAAAAAGTGCGTAACGTTGCGCCCTTTGAATTACCTAAATCCTTTATTGTGTGTCAAGAACCGAAAGGTACGGTGATTTATATATCCCCCGTTTCAGTAAGCACAATTCTTAAAAGAATAGAATCAAAAAAGCAATTTAATTAGTTAATAAAGCAAATTAAACATATTATATTAATCTTCTTTGGAGGTCAGTATTTTGGAAGAAATTATTAAAACAGAGGCCGAGCTTCGTGAGGAAGCTTTAGAAAACTCTATCGTTATCAACGACAGCGAGGATTCTATTGACACAGCGGTAACAGAAAAATACGATGCAAGTGCAATTCAGGTTCTTGAAGGTCTTGAGGCTGTAAGAAAGCGCCCCGGTATGTACATAGGTTCAACGGGTCCTAAGGGTCTTCATCACCTTGTTTATGAAATTGTGGATAACTCAATTGACGAGGCATTGGCAGGCTTCTGTACACATATTGAGGTAGAAATTCTTCCCGGTGATATAATAACCGTTCGTGATAACGGCCGCGGTATCCCCGTAGGTATAAATGAACAGCAGGGTCTTCCCGCGGTTACGGTTGTTCTTACCGTTCTTCATGCAGGCGGTAAATTCGGCGGAAGCGGATACAAGGTTTCAGGCGGTCTTCACGGTGTTGGTTCATCTGTTGTTAACGCGCTTTCAGAGTGGTTTGAGGTTGAGGTTTCTCAGGACGGCCACGTTTATTATCAGCGTTTTGAAAGAGGTAACCCCACCTGTGACCTGAAAATAATAGGCGACACGGAAGAAACAGGTACGTTAATAAGATTTAAGGCTGACCCCGAAATATTTACCGAAACTACCGTTTATGAATATGAAATTCTTGAAAGAAGACTCAGAGAGCAGGCTTTCCTTAATGCAGGTCTTTCAATTTCACTTACGGATAAAAGAAATCCCGAAGAAATTATTGAGCAGATTCATTGCTATGAGGGCGGTATAAGCTCCTTCGTTGAGTTTGAAACAAATAAAAGAGCTGTTAAGCCCCTCCACGAAAAGCCGATTCATTTTTCAGCAGTAAGCGGTGACCGCGAGGCAAACATCGCTCTTATGTACAATGACAGCTACAATGAGCTTATATTAAGCTTTGCTAATAACGTGCGTACAATTGACGGCGGTACTCATGAAAACGGCTTTAAAACAGCTTTAACAAGGGTGTTTAATGACTACGGCAGAAAATATAAGCTTTTAAAGGATAATGATAAAAACCTTTCAGGTGATGATGTTCGTGAGGGTCTTACTGTTGTTATCAGCGTAAAGCTTACAGAAGCACAGTTTGAGGGACAGACAAAGGGTAAATTGGGAAATACCGATATAACTCCCCTTGTTTCAAAATGTGTTTATGAAAAATTAAGCACTTATTTTGAAGAAAATCCCACAGAGGCAAAGGCAATATTCAATAAAGCTCTTGATGCGTCAAGAGCCCGTGAAGCAGCAAGAAAAGCCCGTGACAGTGCGCGTAAATCCGTGCTGAAGAGCAATTCGCTTCCGGGTAAGCTTGCCGATTGTATCGATAAGGATGCTACAAAAACAGAAATTTACATCGTCGAGGGTGATTCTGCGGGTGGCTCTGCAAAGGCAGGCCGTGACAGAATGATTCAGGCAATCCTCCCCCTTTGGGGTAAAATGCTCAACGTTGAAAAAGCAAGAGTGGATAAGGTTATCGGTAACGATAAGCTCACACCCGTTGTTCTTGCTCTCGGTACGGGAATCGGTGAGGATTTTGATATAAGCAAGCTCCGTTATGACAAAATTATTATTATGGCTGATGCCGACGTTGACGGTGCCCATATCAGAACACTTCTTCTCACCTTCTTCTTCCGCTATATGCCTGAGCTTATAAAGCAGGGACATATTTACCTTGCACAACCCCCTCTTTACAGATTAAGTAAAGGCAAAAGCCATCATTATGCTTATTCTGATGAGGAAAGAGATGAAATAATGGAGAAATTGGGAACAAATATTTCAATTCAGCGTTATAAAGGTCTTGGTGAAATGGATCCTGAACAGCTTTGGGAAACAACAATGAATCCCGAAACAAGGCTTATGCTCCGTGTTACCGTTGAGGATGCAGAAAAAGCAGATGAAACATTCTCAATACTTATGGGTGACCAGGTTGAGCCTCGACGTGAATTTATTGAGAAAAATGCAAAATTCGTTAAAAATCTTGATATTTAAGAAAGGGAGGATTAAAAAATGGACGAGTTCAATGAAAAAAATGAAGGCGTAACTCAGGGTGTTAATAATCTTCCTGATCCTTATGCAAATCAAAAAATAATAAACGTTGAAATTAATAAAGAAGTAAGAACGGCATTCCTTGATTATTCAATGTCCGTTATAACTGCCCGTGCTCTTCCCGACGTACGTGACGGTCTTAAACCTGTTCACAGACGTATTCTCTACACTATGTATGAAAACAGTCTTTATCCGGATAAGCCTCACCGTAAATGTGCCGACACGGTTGGTTCTGTTCTTGGTAGATACCATCCCCACGGTGATGCATCTGTTTATGATGCAATGGTACGTCTTGCACAGGATTTCTCAATGAGATATATTCTTGTTGACGGTCACGGTAACTTTGGTTCAATTGACGGTGACCCACCTGCTGCATACCGTTATACAGAGTCAAGAATGAGCAAAATGAGCTTAGAAATGCTCACTGATATAGAAAAAAATACAGTTGACTTTGTTCCTAACTACGACGACCGTCTTAAAGAGCCTACTGTTTTGCCTTCAAGATTTCCAAATCTTCTTGTGAACGGCTCACAGGGTATTGCAGTCGGTATGGCTACAAACATTCCTCCCCACAATCTCGGTGAGGTTTGCGGTGCTATTGAGTGCCTTATTGATAACCCCGAGGCGGAGCTTGAGGACCTTATGGAATTTATTCAGGGCCCCGACTTCCCTACAGGCGGTATAATTATGGGCAGAGCAGGCATCAGAGCTGCCTATGCAACGGGCAGAGCAAAGGTTATCGTCCGTGCAAAAACAGATATTGTTGAAACAAAAAACGGCAAATTTAAAATTATTATTACCGAAATTCCTTATATGGTTAATAAGGCAAGGCTCATTGAGTCCATTGCCGATCTTGCTAAGGAAAAAAGAGTTGAAGGCATTGATGATATCAATGACTATTCATCTGATAAAACAGGTATGCACATTGAAATTGAGCTGAAGCGCGATGCAAATCCTCAGGTTGTGCTCAATAAGCTTTTCTCATACACTCAGCTTCAGTCTACCTGCGGTGTAATTTTACTTGCACTTGATGACGGTCAGCCGAAAATACTTACTCTTAAAGAGATTTTAGAGAAATATATTGACCACCAGTGTGAAATTATCGTTAGAAGAACACAGTTTGACCTTAAAAGAGCGCAGGAAAGAGCTCATATTCTTGACGGTCTTGCAAAAGCCATTGACATTGTTGATGAAATTATTGCAACAATCCGTGCTTGTAAGGGCGGTCAGGCAGAGGCAAAAACTGCCATTATGGAAAAATTTGACTTTGACGAGCCTCAGGCAGCCGCAATTATTGCTTTCAAATTAGGTCAGTTGGCAGGTCTTGAAATTCTTAAAATTACAAACGAGCTTAATGAATTAAGAGAAAAAATTAAGGATTTTGAAGAAATTCTTGCTTCACACGAGCGTGTGCTTGATATTGTTAAAACAGAACTCAAGGTAATAAGCGATAAATATTCTGATCCCCGCCGTACATCCATTGAAAACGTCAGCGGTGAGGTTGATATTGAGGACCTTATTCCTGAGGAAAAATGCGTTTATACATACACAAATATGGGTTACATCAAGCGCCAGCCCGTTGAAATATTCTCAACACAGAATCGCGGAGGCAGAGGCGTTAAGGGTATGACCCGCCGTGAGGATGACGTTGCAGAAACAATGTTTGTTGCTTCATCCCACGATGCTATTATGTTCTATACCACAAGGGGCAGAGCATACAAGCTCAAGGGTTATGAAATTCCCGAGGGAAGCAAAACAAGCAAGGGTACTAATATTGTAAATATTCTTCCCCTTGAAAGCGGAGAAAAGGTTTCTGCAATGCTTCAGATTCCCAAGGATGATGAAGGACTTTACCTTTGTATGGTTACCCGTAAGGGTCTTATTAAGCGTTCATCCCTTGATATTTACAGAAACACAAGAAGAAACGGTATTATTGCCGTTACTCTCAGAGAGGATGATGAGCTTGCATGGGTTAAGCTCACATCAGGTAATGATGATTTGCTCGTTGCCACAAAGAAGGGTATGTGCATACGCTTCAATGAAAATGATGCAAGACCCCTCGGCAGAACGGCAAGCGGTGTTAAAGCAATTACCCTTAATGACGGTGACGAGGTTATCGGTATGAGCGTTATGAAGGAGGACGGAAAGCTTCTTACAGTCAGCGAAACCGGTTACGGAAGAATAAGTGAAAATAACAACTACCGCACTCAGTCAAGAGGCGGTAAAGGTCTTAAAAACTATCATATTGAAAAATACGGTGAGGTTGCCGCAATAAGCGATATTACTGAGGATGATGATATTATCCTTATTTCTCAGGGCGGTATTATCATAAGAATTCCTGCAAATGCCGTAAGGGTTTGTGCACGTCCCTCAAAGGGTGTAAGAGTTATGAAGCTTGGTGAGGGTGATAAGGTTGTTACCCTTTCAACAACAGAGCACGATGAAGAAGAGGTAACGGGCACTGTTGAAGATGACGGTACTGCAACAGAGGGTGCAGGCGATACGTCGGGAGATACTGAGGATATCGGTAAGCCCGATGATGCTTAAGACAATGCGGAGGAATAATTATGTCTGACAGTAATAATCATAATAACGGGTTTGATAATTATTTTGATTTATTGAACGAATATGCACCTGTTGAGCCTAAAAATAAAAATTCCCAACCGGCTAAAGGGGAGCCTGAGAAAATAGAGGAGCTATCGGATTTTGTTTATGAAATTGACGAATCTGATGATTACTATTATGAAATAGATAATTCAAAAGCATTTGAAGTTCCGCAAAAAAAGGTTATTTCAGCTCCTCCCGTTATTGAAAAGCTTGAAGAAAAAGAAAAAAATCCTTTTAAAAGACTTGCAAAATGGTACAAGGAATTACCTAAGAAAAAGAAGATTGTTGTGAGCATTATTGCGGTTATTCTCGCAATAGTTCTTGTTCTGACAACAGTTTTAGGTATTTTTGTTATACAAAAATTCAGTCTTTTAGGAGACGGTACCAATAACGGCGAATATGACGACGTTATTTTTGAGGACGGCGAGTTTGAGGATATTGAAATTGATATCGGCTCTGCAGGCTTCAAGCAGGCACTTATTGACTGGGCTACAAAGGGAAATGATAAGAAATATTCCAGTAAAAACGTTATAAACGTTCTTCTTATCGGTGCCGACAGCAGAAACGGCACAAACTCAGGTAACACAGACGTTATGATGCTTTTGTCACTTAATAAAAAGACGAAGCAGCTTAAAATGGTTTCCTTTTTCCGTGACAGTTATCTTTACGTTGAAGGTAAAAAAAGGTCATACTGCACAAAGCTTAATGCCGCTTTCTCTATGGGCGGTCCCGAAACCCTTATGCAGACAATTGAAAATAACTATAAAATAGAAATAGACAACTATGTTATGGTTAATTTTGAGTCATTTACTTCAATTATTGATGCAATGGGCGGCATAAATGTAGATGTTCAGCAGTATGAAGCAGATTATAACTACAAAAAGTTCAAGGTTGCTCTTCCCGTTGGTGAAAACGTTAAGCTTAACGGTAAGCAGGCACTTTGCTTTGTGCGTATCAGAGGCTGCGATGCGGACGGTGACGTAAGCCGAACAAGACGTCAGCGTCAGGTTATTGACTCTATGCTGAGCCGTTTGAAGGAAGCCTCTGTAGGTGATCTTAATAAATATATAGATATTCTTTTGCCTTATGTTCAGACAGGCTTTTCTGAGGGTCAGATATTATCCCTTGGTATTAAAGCAATTACGGGCGGATGGGCAAATTATGAGAGAAAACAGCTCCAGATGCCCCCTGAGGATTGCCGTACAAGCGGCAGCGCAGATATGTGGATTTGGGTTGTTGACTATCAGTTGGCGGCACATAAGCTTCAGATGGAGCTTTACGGAGATTCAAATATCACAATTAAAGAAGGCCGTGTTTCAATAATCGACGTATATAACGGTGCAAATTATACGGGTAGTGACGATGAAATAGGTGACAATAATAAAAATGACGTAGAAGTACCTGATGAAACAGTACCCGTTATTACAACAGAAAACAATAATATTGTTGAAACAGACCCCGTTAATAATGATGAAACCACGCCTGACGTAAGCGAAACAGAGAACAATGACGTAACTGATAACAATCAGGGCGCAGAACCTCCTGAAACAGAGCAAAGCGGCGGTTCCGGTGATGAAGGAAATCAGGGTGATACGGGTAATTCGGGAGATTCCGGCTCTTCAGGTGGCTCGGGCGACTCCGGTAACTCGGGCGATTCGGGAAATTCCGGCTCTTCAGGTGGCTCGGGAGATTCCGGCGACGCAGGCAGTTCTTCAGGCGGAGATAATTCTTCAGGCGGAGAAGGTGAAGCCTGATGAAAAAAACTGAAAGCGAATATGTAAAAAAACGCAAAAGCTATTACGGCTTTGCAAGAAATTATCCCGGTAAATTGGGCTCAAGTAAATACGTTATAGGTGACAGTATAGAAATAAGACGAAAGGAAAATATAAGAAGAATTCTTATCATTATATTTGTAATTTTCCTTTTCGCAGCAACCTTTGTATTTACAACCGTGGGGCTGAGAATATCAGAAAGACCTATTACACAGAATAATATAGTAACAGAAAAAGCTCCGTCTGACGTAAGTCAGGCGGAGCTTTTTAAAGTAAGAAGTAAGAGTGAAGAGAGAAGAGGTGAGGAATGCTGCGCGTTTATTATAATGCGGAATGCGAAATGCGGAGTGCGAAATGCGGAGTGCGAAATGCGAAATGAAGTTGCCAATTGTCAGGGGTCAGGTGCCAGTTTAGGAACGCTGACGCGTTGATTTAAAATAAAGTTGCAAATGGCAAATGGCAAGTTTCGGAACTGCGATGCGATTATAAATGAAGTTGCGGTAGGTTTCTACCTCTCTGGTTCAAGAGAGGGGGCAAGGAACACGACCGCGCCCTGTGGGCGATACAGGGAGTGTGAGTTGGCGCAGCGGTCAAAATTGTGCGAAGTGAACAGCGAGCAAACAATTTTGGGAACCGCAAGAGGACTTGATATAATTTCCCTAAA
>JAGASD010000045.1 GCA_017621885.1 Clostridia bacterium
AGCTGTAATTGAATAGTTACAAATCCACAGTGCTTGTCTCTATTATATCGCAGGTAGTTGTTCCTGCAAATACAATATACTCTTTGGAAAGGAGACATAATTAAAAACCACCCCCTTTGAGATGGTTTTAATTATACGTGATAAGAATGGTTTTAAAAGAGCAAAAAAGTGTATGGAGCAAGCTTAAAAGCACAAAAGACCCCATAATAATGTACGGCACGGGAAACGGTGCCGACAAGGTTCTTGATATTTTAGAAGAACGCGGAATTAAAATACACGGTGTAACTGCAAGCAGCACATTTGTAAGAAACAGAACCTTCCGCGGATTTCAGGTTATGCCCATATCTTATTTTGAAGAAAAATTTGAAAAATGCACATTCATTATCACCTTCGGCTCATCAATCCCCGACGTAATGAAAAATATTTTTGAGCTTTCAAAAAAGCATACGGTGCTTGTACCCTGCGTTCCCGTCACGGGCACAGAGATTTGTGATGAAAAATTTTTAAATAACAACAAAGAACAGCTTGAAAAAGCATACAGTTTATTGGCAGATGATTTTTCAAGAGGGATTTTCTGCGGCTACATTGATTTTATTTTCGGAGGAAGCCTTGAAAATTTAAGGAAAATCACAACCGAGGAAGATGAAGCATTTACAAATATCCTTAAACTTTCCGAAAGCGAAACTTATGTTGACATAGGTGCATACCGCGGTGATACCGTTGACACTTTTCTCAGCTACACCAACGGAAAATATGAAAACATTATCTGCGCAGAGCCTGACGCAAAGACATACAAAAAGCTTATTGAGCATTGTGAAAGCCTTGATAATTTTTATGCTCAAAACGTTGCAGTAACTGATATTGACGGAAAAATCGGCTTCTCAGATGCTCACGGCAGGCAATCAGCCGTCGGCGGTGAAAAAACAATTAATTCCGTTACCGTCAACACCCTTTGCGAAGGTTACTCCCCCTCTTACATAAAAATTGACTCTGAGGGCTGTGAAAATGAAATCCTTTCTGCAGGTAAAGATATTTTAAACAAATTTTCACCAAAGCTAAACATTGCCGCATACCATAAATTCAGCGATATTTATACTTTGCCGATTCTTATAAACGCAATTAATCCCCGATATAAAATTCATTTACGCCATCACCCGTATATCCCTGCATGGGATACGCTGTTTTACTGCACGCTTTGACAGAAAATTTTATTTTTCAACATTTTAAAAAAAATATTGACTTTTAATGTAATTATATATATATTAGAGTTGCAAATTAAAAATAGCGCAATTAAATTTCAGAAAATTCACCAATTTAAAGATATATTCTTTGGGTAGGTGGTTTTTTCTTTTGAAAAAAGCTTTTTCTTATTACTGATTTGCGGAGAGGGGCTGCATAATTGTCCAACAACATTATTGAATTAAAAAACATCTCCGTCGCCTTTGACGGTCAACAGATTATTGAAAATATGAATTTATATATCCGTGACAAGGAGTTTATCACCTTTTTAGGACCCTCCGGTTGCGGCAAAACAACCACGCTCAGAATGATTGCGGGCTTTCAGGAGCCTGATTCGGGCGAGGTCATTTTTGACGGAAAAATAATAAATGGTGTTCCGCCTCACAAAAGGCAGTTGAACACCATTTTTCAGCGTTATGCTCTGTTCCCTCACCTTAATGTTTATGAGAACATTGCTTTCGGTCTTCGCCTTAAAAAGACTCCTGAAAAAGAGATAAAAGAGGCTGTTACCGAAATGCTTGAGCTTATTAACCTTAAAGGCTTTGAGCGCAGAAATATATCATCCTTATCAGGCGGTCAGCAGCAGCGTGTTGCTATTGCCCGTGCGCTGGTTGTCAAGCCCCGTGTGCTCCTTCTTGACGAGCCCTTGGGCGCTCTTGACCTGAAGCTTCGTAAGGATATGCAGGTTGAGCTTAAAAATATTCAGCAGCGTCTTGGTATCACTTTCATTTACGTTACCCACGACCAGGAAGAGGCTCTTTCAATGTCCGACACAATTGTTGTTATGGACTCGGGTGTTATCCAGCAAATCGGTACACCTACCGACATTTACAACGAGCCTAAAAACGCTTTCGTTGCTGATTTCATTGGCGAAAGTAATATCATCGAAGGTGTTATGCGTGCCGATTTCTGGGTTGAAATGGCGGGCCACAAATTCAAATGTCTTGACAAGGGCTTCGGTGTTGATGAAATGGTTGACGTTGTTGTACGTCCTGAAGACGTTGACGTTGTGCCTGTTGAAAGCTCAATGATTTCAGGTATTGTTACCTCAATCACCTTCAAGGGTGTTTATTACGAAATCATTGTTGAAATCAAAGGCTTCAAGTGGATGATTCAGTCCACAGTTTATCAGGAAGCGGGCTCAACAATCGGTATAAACGTTGAACCCGATGCTATTCACATTATGAAAAAATCGCAGTACTCCGGTCTTTACGGTGACTACAGCTCATTCAGTGAGGAATTTGATGAGCTTTCAGATGCCACCGTTTACGAAAAAGAGGACGAATAATTTCCCGTTCATTTTTTGAGAAAGGAGTGCCGCAAGTGAATAAAAAATCGTCTCTTATGTCCCGTTTGGCAGGCGCTCCGTACATTGTCTGGGCGGCGTTATTCATAATCGTCCCCTTGTGTATGGTTGCCTACTATGCCTTCACCGACTCAAACGGGGTATTTACACTTAATAATCTTTCGGACATCGGTAAATATGCCGATACGTTTATTCTTTCAATATGGCTGGGTCTTCTTGCCACTGTAATATGCCTTGTTGTGGCATATCCCCTCGCTTACATTATGGCGCAGAAGGGCCCCGAAAAGCAGAGCAGTATGACTATGCTCATAATGCTCCCTATGTGGATGAATTTTCTTTTAAGAACATATTCCTGGATGACAATTCTTGAGGATAACGGTCTTTTAACAACTGCTCTTAACTTTATTGTTGATAACATCAATAATTTAATGGGAGCTGAGCTTTCACCCGTTCATCTCATCAACACACGAGGCGCGGTTGTTGTGGGTATGGTTTACAACTTCCTGCCCTATATGATTTTACCCATTTACACAGTTATGCTCAAAACTGACCGTTCACTTGTTGAGGCGGCTCAGGATTTGGGCGGAAACAAATTGGATGTTTTCAGAAACGTTACAATTCCGTTAAGCGTACCCGGTATCGTTTCGGGCTTCACAATGGTTTTTGTTCCTTCAGTAAGCACATTCTATATTTCGCAGAAATTAGGCGGTACGGGAACAATCCTTATCGGTGATATTATCGAAACCCAGTTCCAGACCGCAAACAACTTCCATCTTGGCGCATCACTTTCATTTGTGCTTATGATTCTCATATTCATCTGCCTTGCAGTTATGAACAGATTCTCTGATGACGACGGAGGTGTGATTATATGAAAAAGACCACCTTCGGCTCAAAGCTTTACACAGCCCTTGTATTCCTGTTCTTATATGCCCCCATTGCGGTGCTTATAATATTCAGCTTCAACTCGGGTAAAAGCACGTCTGTTTTTGAGGGCTTTTCGCTTTATTGGTACAAAGAGCTGTTCAATGATGCGGCAACCCTTACGGCATTTAAGAACTCAATGATTGTTGCGGTTATTTCATCAATAATTGCAACCGTAATGGGAACCACAGCCGCAACGGCTATTTACGGCTATAAAAACAAGCTTTTCAAAAGCAGTATTATGACTGTAACAAACATCCCTATGATGAACCCCGAAATTGTAACGGGTGTTTCAATGATGCTGTTGTTTGTTTTTATCGGCTCTATTTTCGGAAAGACAGGCACACTCGGATTTGTAACACTTATTATTGCACACGTCACCTTTGAATTACCTTACGTAATTCTTAACGTGCTACCCAAGCTCCGCCAGACTGACCCCCACCTTGCTGAGGCGGCTCAGGATTTGGGTTGCACACCTGCACAAGCATTTTTCAAGGTTGTTCTCCCTGCGATAATGCCCGGTATTATTTCAGGACTTATGATGGCTTTTACACTTTCTGTTGATGATTTCATCATCAGCTACTTTGTAAGCGGAACTAGCTCACAGACCTTGCCCATCAGGATTTTCTCAATGACAAAGCGCAGGGTTACACCCGATATGTACGCTCTTTCAACACTTATATTCCTTGCAATTCTTGTACTTCTTATTGTATCCAACATAATAAGTGCAAGAGGTGACAAAAAGCTCTCTAAGAAAACGAAAGGCGGTGGGAAATGATGCTTAAACGCCTTTCAGCTATAGTTTTAACTGTAATAATTCTTTGTGCATCACTTTCCCCTGCGGTTTTTGCACAGGGTCAGAAAAAGGATTATTCCCACCTTAAAGGCACTACCCTTAACGTTTACAACTGGGGTGAATATATTTCTGACGGTCAGGAGGGCACTCTCGACGTAAACAAGGCTTTCGAGGAAAAGTACGGTATTCAGGTTAATTACACCAACTACGAGAGCAACGAAAATATGTACAACAAGCTCAAAAGCGGCGGTGCTAATTACGATATTGTAATCCCCTCTGATTATATGATTGCAAAGCTTATTGAAGAAAATATGCTTGCAGAGCTTGATTTTTCCAATATCCCCAACTACAAATATATTGTTGAAAAATACAAAAACCTTTATTACGACCCTGAAAACAAATACTCTGTCCCCTACACAGTAGGAATGGTCGGTCTTATTTACAACACAAAAATGGTTGAAGGTGCACCTGACAGCTGGGGAGTTTTGTGGGATGAAAAATATGCAGGTAAAATACTGATGTTCAACAATCCCCGGGATGCCTTCGGCATTGCTCAGTTTTACCTGGGTCAGAGCGTAAATACCACTGATCTTGCAGAATGGGATGAGGCTATTGCTCTTCTCAAGGAGCAGAACCCCCTTGTTGCATCCTACGTAATGGATGAAATTTACAATAAAATGGAGCACGGTGATGCGGCGCTTGCGCCCTACTATGCAGGTGACTTCCTCACAATGTATGACGTAAATCCCGACCTTGCATTTGTTTACCCCAAGGAGGGAGTTAACTTCTTTGTCGATGCAATGTGCATACCCAAAAACGCAGAAAACAAGGAAGCGGCAGAATTATATATCAATTTTATGCTTGAGGAGAACGTTGCGGTTGCCAATGCAAACTATGTTTGCTACGCCTCACCTCACACACTTGTACTCCAATCCGATGATTACGATTTAAAGGGTAATGAGGTGCTTTATCCTGCAGAAGAGGATATGCCCAAAACAGAGATTTTCGAAAATCTTGATTACGACACACAGCAGTATATGTCAATGCTCTGGAATGAGCTGAAAATTGAAGGTAATTCAAATATGGATGCCTACGTCGGTCTTTCGGTAACAGTTATACTCGTTGTGGCTTACCTTGTTTATAAATTTATAAAGAAAAAGAAACGAGAAGCGTATTATTAAAACGAATAACATCCTCACCCGAAGCATGCACTCGGATGAGGATGTTTATTTTTATTTTATATTTTCTTGTACAACTGTTGTTTTATTATTTTCGTAAACCTTATCATACATAGTACCACTTGTAAGTTTTCCGTTTTCAAAAGTAAGTTCAAAATAACGGGAATCTATTGCTTCGTAATAATTCTTTATTTCGGGGTTAACAATACCGTGACTGTAAATTCGATATATATGCTTTTCAACACCATTTTTCACATAAAAGTTTTTGCCGTAAATGAAACCATAAGCATCAGTTATTTTGCTTAAAACATCTTCTTCGGTATCGCCCTTTTTAAAATTGCGAAAAATTTCTACTGTTTCTAAAATTTCATAAGATACATCGTTCCAATACCCGAAATATACACCCATATCGTATAACGAAGTTTTTTCAACATATATTTCCTTTTTTATATCACCTATACAAATGCCGGTTACCTTGTCACCTGAGTTCATAATCCCTACAAAACCGTTGCCGTATATTGCGGTTCTGTACTCTGTTAAATAATCGGGCATATACCAAATTTCATAATTATCGTAAAAATCATATTCTTTAAGCTCACTGTTAAACTGCTTCAATGTGATTCTATCTAACGATTTTTTATATTCATCTATATTTACAAACCCTTTTGAACGAAGGAAATTCTGCACTTCGGCATATGAACCACCTATTGTAATTTCTTCAAATGCTTCCTCTGTTTGTGGTGAAAATAAATTACATGAACTGTTAAACCAAACGGGGTAATCATCTATATATTTTTCACTCGTATCGCACATAAGACCCGAGGCAACCGATACTACTAAAAATGCACAACTGAAAATTGCAAGTTTAACTTTTGGATTTTTAACGCTCTTTGCCTTACCCTTTTTAATTCGTATTGCGCTGATAAAGCAATACAGGGCAATTAAAAGCGGTATGCCGGAAAACAATATCGCAAGCCACAACGAATCACCACCGTAAATAATTGTGTTACTCATAGAAAACGGCGTGAATCTGTCTATAAGATAAATAAGGTTATAAACTATTGCATACGAGGCATTTTGCGGATATACGCATAAAAACAGGCTTGCAGTAATCAGAACATTTACAATTCCTGCGGCAATAAGGCTTTTGCGATACATTTTAATTCTTGCAACAGCGACTATGAAAAGAATCAAAAATATCACACCAAATCCGCCTATAACACCCATTGTGTCAGGATACCCCTTTAAATCTGCCGTATACACCCAAAGACCACCTAATAAGCAGAGCAAATTTATTGCGGCAATGGTAAAAAACACAAGTACGGCAAACCAAGTTTTTTCAGAATAAAGGTTTTCAAATTCGTTATTTATGTAGTTTTTGTCTTTTTCGTCAGTGCAGAAATCTTCAATGGCTTTTTCAATGCTTTCTTCTTCACCATAGCCTAAATCCACATAATAATCTTTTTTATCAAGAATGTGGCAGGTAAACTCTTCTTTTAATTTTTCTTTCTGCTTTTTAGAAAGATTTTTCGGGATAAAGTCTTCTACAAATTCTGTAATTCTGTTCATAACGTCGCCCCCTTTCAGACTGTTATCGGGGTTGCGTCAATCACCTTTCTTACAGCGGTTGTGTAAGCTTTCCACTCTTCCTTTGTTTCCTCTAAAGCCTTGAGCCCTTTTTTTGTGATTTTATAATATTTTCTTTTTCTGCCCTCTGCTTCAACAGTGTATGATTTTACGAACCCTTCAGCTTCGAAATTATGAAGAATGGGGTACAATGTTCCCTCTTTAAAATTGAAGGTATTGTCGCTTTTTTCGGCTATTCTTTTAATTATCATATAGCCGTAAAGCTCCTCTTTTTCAAGAACGGATAACACAAGCATTGCGCTGCTGCCCTTTGTTAATTCTTTCTTGATGTTCATAATATCACTCCTTGCCATTATACATAGAACTCCGATACATAGAGTTTCTATGTATAAAATAACATAAGACTCTGTTTTTGTCAATAAGGGTAGTGAAAATTTATTTATCACAATATGGCTTTATATTATCGTAGGGGTCAGGCTCGCCTGACCCGTTGATTTTTATGTTAACTCGCGGGCTGGGCAAGCCACAGCCCCTACGACAATTTATTCTTCTATCCAACAGAAAACTAACTGAAAATAAACCATACTACATCAAGTGAATAAAACTGCCGAGTGTCCGTAAAGGACACTCGGCAACTGATTACCATTCTCTCATTATTTCCGGATTTTGGAAAATTTCATCAAGCTTTTTAATAAAGGGCATTACATCGTTAAATGCGCCAATACGGTGGTCAAACATAAGTGTTATGGGTAGCATTTTTTTAGTACCGATATCCACTTCGCCCTTTTCGTTTCTGAAGGCATAGTCAACGTCCTTAACCACACCCATTGCCATTAAGAAGGTCTGCGGGAATAAAAGAGGTGTATATGTTACGTTGCCGTTAAGACCGTCGTAAAGCACGCCCCAGTTTGTAAGGCAAACAGAACCCTCATTCAATTCATCCATATAAAGAATTGAGCCGTCGTTGGGAACGGGGTTAAAATGATCTCTGACCTTTGCAACCTTGTTTTTACCCACATAACCGGTAACTGTCTGCGCAATGGTGGGAATTATAGCACCGCTGAGAAAAAGACTGACTGTTCTCTGTGCCACAACATCAAAAAGAACCCTGTTAAGCTCAGTATTCTTTAGCCTTTCAATCAAATCCTCAATCTGTTCGGACAGCTCCTTGAGGCTCTTATTCTCTGCTTCTTTAACCTTTAAGGGGAAGGTATCACCCTCATCAAGCACAACGGGCATTGACACGTTAATATGCTTTTTAATAACAATTTCACCGCAGGAAGAGGTTTTGTTGAATTTAATATGTGCATTAAGCTTGGGAGCCACCTTTAAGCCTTCAACAAGCACCTTCATCATAATTGTATTAAATGACAAGGGATAATCGCAGGTCTCTTTCATATTCTGAAATTCTTCCCAGAATTTTGTAATATCTGCTTCGTAATTATAACCGCAGGTGGGTGAATTCTGCTGCGCTTTTGTAAGGATATAGCCCGATATTCTGTCACGCATACTGAAATATTTAACAGTATCACCTTTTTCGGGTCTGCCCAAAGCGCCATTAATAAATTTTTTAAAGTCCATAGCTCTTTCCTTTTTACATTTATTATGATGCTTTAAATATACCATTATTCATAGTCTTTGTCAAACAATAAAATCGGCTCAAGGCGTTTTGCCTTGAGCCGAGATTTTATTTATCGTCTTTCTTTTTTCCCGTGCCTGCTTTGTTTAGTATTGATACGCTGAGGATAATGATACCAACAACGATAAAAATACCAACCATACCGGCTACGGAGCAAAGAAGAGCTTCTTTTATATTTTCGGTTGTAAACTGAATGCCTGAAAATGCGCTTGCAAGTAAAAAGAAATTAAACATATCCTATACCTCCTGTAAATTAAGCGAAAAAGCTCAGAATCATACCGCCGGCAATAACCGAGGCAACCTGGCCTGAAACGTTAACGCCTGTTGCGTGCATAAGAAGGAAGTTCTGGTTATCAGCCTCAAGACCGAGCTTGTGAACAACACGTGATGACATAGGGAATGCAGAGATACCTGCCGCACCAATCATAGGATTGAACTTTTTGCCCTCGGGAAGGAAGAGGTTGAGAAGCTTTGCGAAAAGAACACCGCCTGCTGTATCAACAATAAATGCAACAAGACCAAGGCCGAGAATAAGAGCTGTTTCCCATTTAAGGAAGGATGCAGCATTCATATTTCTTGCAACTGTGATACCGAGAAGGATTGTTACAAGGTTTGCAAGAACCTTCTGTGCTGTTTCTGAAAGTGAATCAAGAACACCGCATTCTCTGATAAGGTTACCAAACATAAGGAAACCGATAAGAACTGCTGACTGAGGTGATACAACACCTGCGATAATTGATACAACAATGGGGAAGAGAATTCTTGTTCTCTTGGAAACTGCCTTACCTTCGTATTTCATACGGATACGGCGTTCCTTCTTTGTTGTGAGGAGCTTAATAACAGGTGGCTGAACAATAGGAACAAGAGCCATATATGAGTAAGCCGCAACAATGATTGCACCGATGTACTGTGAACCTAATTCAGATGCAACGAAAATTGATGTGGGACCGTCTGCCGCACCGATAATAGCAATTGAAGCTGCCTCGTTGATGGGGAAGAAAAGTGATGATACAAAGAGTGTAAAGAAAATACCGAACTGAGCCGCTGCACCGAAAATCATAAGCTTAGGATTTGAAAGCAACGGACCGAAGTCAATCATTGCACCGATACCGATAAACAAGAGCAACGGGAAAAGCTCGTTTGCAACACCGGCATTATAAAGCACTTCAATAGCACCGTGCTCCGAAATAACACCCTCAGTAAGTGCAAGGGGTAAGTTCACAAGAATTGTACCGAAGCCCATAGGCAAAAGAAGTGTAGGCTCCATATCCTTTGCAATTGCAAGGTAAATAAGAGTACCGCCGATTGCCCACATTATAAGCATGGGAATTATCTCACTTGTGAAATTCATATCCATAACGGCTTCAAAAATGCTGATAATTTTTTGACCTAAGTCCATTAAGGTTTCCATTATTTCTCCTTCTTTCTTGTTACTTTATTTCTATCGCCAAGGAATTGCATCTCACAACAATCGGTTGACAATGCCTTTTTCTTATGATAGCATCTTAGGGCGAGGTGAAAAAATATTGAGTGATAAAACAAAACCCCATTCATCAGAAAACAGAATAAAAAATTATGTTTTAATATCACTTTTCACCGCTCTGACTGCGGTGTGCTCGTTTGTTACCATACCGTCACCGATACCGTTTACCCTGCAGACCTTCGGGGTTTTTGTTTCCCTTTTAATGCTTGACGGCAAGCACGGAACAATTTCCGTCTGCCTTTATATTATTGCCGGTGTTATCGGCATCCCCGTATTCTCAGGCTTCAGCGGCGGTATAGGCCACCTTATGGGAGCAACGGGCGGATATATATCCGGTTTTATTTTAATCTGCCTTTTTTATTGGCTCGTTACGAGTCTTTTCGGAAACGGGCTTTTTATAAAAGCCGTCGGTTTAACGGTTGGTTTATTTTTGTGTTACGCTTTCGGAACGCTGTGGTATACAGCCGTATTTGTCGGCACACTCACATTTAAGAGTTTTGCAGATGCTTTTATTATCTGTGTTTTTCCCTTTATAATCCCTGATTTTATAAAAATCGTGGTTGCGTTACTAATCAAACACAAAACATCAAACATTTTAACATAACACAACAAATTAAGCAATTGGCTTTTTATACAATCCTCTCACAAAGAGAGGATTGTTTTTATTTTTATTTTACAATACCCTCAAGGAAATTAACCTCAGTAACGTTTGTTTCGCGGTCAATTCTGAAGGTTTTGATTTCGTGCTTGCCGATATCAAACCAGAAGCCGTTATCAAAGAGCTTTGACATTAAATAGCCTCTTGAGCTATCAACACCCTTTGTTTCATAAAGCCTTACCACAAGGTCACCGCTACCGTCCTCGCAACGCTTGAGTGCTGTAACAACAACGTTATCAAGGTTAGTGTAAAGGAAGCATTCCTTCTGTGAAAGCTCGCCCTTATGATAGCTTTCGGGCACAACTGCAATATTGTTGTTGAAAAGATGAGCTTCTTTAACAATATCACTACCCTCTGCCTCACCGTCGTGAAGGTAAATACCGTAAGAGAAGCGGTTAAGACCTTCGTCTGTAAAGTTGAAGCTTGCAGCGGGTTTGTCTGAATAGTGGTCAGCAAAAATAACGTTTCTGAGAGCTGTGAGTCTTAACTCAGCACCGGGACAGTCATAGCTGTATTTTGAATCGCTCATAACCGAAAGACCGACTCTTTTGCCATCCTTATTGACTGTAAGATCTGCCCAGTTAAGTGCCGGCTCCTCTTCACCGTTACAGGGACGTTTAATGTATCCGCATGGAATTTCATAGGTTGAAATTTCATCTGCACCGCCAACGGGGAATGCAAATTTAAGAAGCGTAAAGCTTTCCTGCCACATAGCCTTACAATCCACACGCAGGGTTTTCTGACCCTTTGCAAGTATAAATTCCTGAGTAAGGTAAGAGTCGTTGAATTTATGCTTTGTACGGATAACAGAGCGAAGTGCACCGCTTTCAACTCTTTCAATGCTTACAAGCTCCATAAGACCCTTAACGTCGTGGAACTTAAATACATTGTGTGCCCAGGTATCTGTTTTATCATCATTTATAACAGTAGGAATTGCAAGGAAGTTTTCATCTGCATATTGGGCACCCGACTTTTTATCAACAAGGCTCTTGATAAAGCCTGTTTCAGCGTCAAGCTCAACTGCCATAAATTCATTTTCCATAAAGAAATTCTGCTCACAGCTTATTTCTTTTTCGGCTCTTGCCTCGGAATCAAGCTCTAACCAATATGTTGCATAGCCAAAGGGCGGCACCTTTGCAACGAACAACGTATCAAGATGATCATCGTTACTGCGTGATGAACGGATATTCTGGAAAAGAACCTCATTACCGTCACAGTCCTTAACAGCCTTTGAGGGATGGTATGTTCTTACGGGAAGCTCAACCTCATAGGAATGGGGGTTAAAAACAACAACGGGTCTGGGGAAGCCTCTGTCTGCGCCCGAATAATGACGCTCTTCAAAAACAGGGTCGCTTACACCGTCAATCCACGTGTCAATTTTACGGGAAATTCTGAGAAGTGCGTTGTTATAGCTTTCAGAAGCGATGTTCAGGGCATAGCCTTCGGATTCCTTAACATCCTCATACGCTTCCATTATTGAGCAACCGCACATAATATCGTGAAACTGGTTGAAGCAAACCTTCTGCCAGGCTTTTTCAAATTCCTTTGTGCAGGGTGCGGAGCTTGTAACAATTGATGAAACGGTATCCCATTTTTCTGCCGCCGCCAAAGCGTTTTCGGCTTTTCTGTTAAGGGCTTTTATGAGCGAGGTTGCACTGTAGCAGCCGCTTGCGTGATGCTGTAATTCATCACCCCACGAGGGTAAATCAAGAAATTCGTTGAGAATATCCTCAAAATAGCCGTCCGGCGAAGAAAACTCAAGCTCATTGTAGCCTTCGCGTTCAAGATTTTCTTTAAGGAATTCAATATCGCCCCTTGTGGGACCGCCGCCATGGTTACCTACGCCATAGAAAAGCATAAGTCCGTAGCCGGCATCATCAGCTCTTTTATCAAGCTCATCAATTCTTCTTCTGAGAGAATCAACTCCGCCGGAGGCATAGCCGTCAGGAAGGCGATACGTTAAAACACGGCTTCCGTCAGCACTGTCCCACCAGAAAAGGTTTTCGGGAATTTCGTCATTTTCGTGCATACCGGGTCGCTGGAACACGTAGAAATCCATTCCGCTTTTTTGCAGGAGCTGAGGCATCATTGCATTGTGACCGAAGGAGTCAACATTGTAACCTGTTTTGCAGGTGATACCGAATTTTTCGTAATAGTAAAGCTGGCTGTAAAGTGCCTGACGGGCATAGCTTTCACCTGAGGGCATATTGCAGTCAGGCTGTACCCACCAACCGTTTACGGGCACCCATCTGCCCTTTTTAACCATCATTCTGATTTCTTCAAACATCTGAGGGTCAATATCTTCAACCCATTTATAATAGGCTGCCGAAGAACAGGTGAAAACGAAATCGTTATACTCTTTTAATCTGTCCAGAGCACTGCGGAAGGTCTGCAAAACCTCTGCACATCCCTCCTGCCATCTCCATAACCATATAGGGTCAAGGTGGGCATTACCTATAAGTCTGTTAATTTTATCCATTAGTTTTTACCCTCCTCGATAAATTTAAAATATCTACCTATCCAATAGGCAAATGTGTAGGGATAACAGCTTTCAACGCACAAAGCGCCGCCGCTGTCCTCATTTTTATATTCAAGGGGATCTCTGTCATATTTTGCGATGAAATGCTCATCGTTGGGAGGAAGTGCAGAAACCTCTCTGTAACCGCCCTTGAAGGTGCGCACAGGGTAATCCCTTCTCTTATCGAGTGAAACGCCTGCCGCAAGACGGGATACGTTGAAGCGATAGAACCACGTTTTGATTCTTTCTGCATCGGGCTTTGCGTTATCGGGATCACTGAGGAAATAAAGGAAATCGTAACCGGGGTTATACTCGGGAGCAAGGGAGTTGCGCCACGTTCTGAAAGCCTGTCTGAACATCTCCTTCAGCTCAGGGTCGGTTTCAAGAGTAATAAGACCCCAGAGTGATGCGCAAGCGAGCATATGGTCACCGTACATAATATCCTCACGGAACCCGATACCGCCTTGAACACAAACCTGATTGAAACGGTCAAAATGCTTGACTGTAAGCTTGTGATAACCTGATTCAATAAGCTTATCATAGGTTTCCTGCCAGATGCCTTTTTCACCTGTAAGGTGCATTGTTACTCTCATATACATAAGCAGCTGACCTGCATTAAGACAAGCATCTGCCCAACCCATAGCGGTATTGAAATATTCAAGATTCCACTTTGCCCAGGTTGTATATTTGCCGTCTATTTCACGCAGAGCATAATTATTTTTAATAATATGTGTTGCGGTGTTTACTGCCGCAATTTTAAGAAGCTCATCATACTCAGGGTCTTCTCTGCCTAAAAATTCGTGAGCCACAAGAAGATGAAGGAAGTGAAGAGTTATTTCGTCACTGCTTGTATCACCCTTGTATGTAATATCGTTATCATCAAAACCGTCGCATGTATAAAGTCTGCGGAGTCTTTCGGGAATGGGAGCATCCGCCTTGATTTCAAAGCCCACAACGCCTCTTTGTCTGGCATCGGTAGTATTAAGGCAAACTGCTGTTGCTCCGTTTTTCTTGTAGAACAAGCCGTCATCCGGCACGGGCTCATTGCTTGTGAGATAGGTTCTTGCAACAAAGCCGTCACCTCTGCCGGCGATATACATAAGGAGCAATACCGCCTCACTGGCTCTCATTGCAACCTTTCTTGCCTCGATTGTTTCATCGGCAAAATCGCCCAATTCCCTTTTGAGGGTTACGTAATGGAAAATTTCTCCGATTGCAAAGCCTGCCGTAAATGTGCCGTCATTATCTGAATGGCCGTAAGGAAGAATTGATTTCAGATTACCTGCTTCCGAAAGGTGCTTCTGACTTACCATTGAATGGCGCTGAACGTAAGTAAGTGTTTCATCAAGAAGCTTGTACGCCTTATCCTCCATTGACATAAGCACCATATCAATATGCGTTGCACCGTTATCCGTAAGCACCCACACTCCGTCACCGTCGGGCACAAGTGCCGCAACGTTGTTATCAAGAAGGTCGCGTCTTGAAGCAAAGTGCATCACTTTATCATAAATGCTTTCTGCATTGGGGTTGTAGCGTGTTACGCCGCCCTTACCTCCGTACCAGAAAACGCCGTTATCGGTTTCACAAAAGCAAGTGTAATCCTTTTTCTTCAAAGGCAACGGATAAGGAAAATCCGAAAGATCGGGCTTTTGCGCTCTTGTTTCAAGAAGTGATTTAGGCACTTCAATATCATATTTTTTAAAATGGCTGACAACCCTTGTTAACTGAGGGCTGAGTTTTACAGCTTCTGCCATCAAAAAACCCCTTTTCTGTGAATTTTTGTTATAGTCTGTGCTTAACAAGAACAAATTTATACATCATAAATTTTACCAAAAACCCATAAAAAGTTCAACACAAATACGTAATATTTTATGTGTTTTTTTAAAAACTTTTTTTCAATACCTATTGGAATATGCATCACAAAGTGATATAATATTTGTCGTATATGAATTTTTTTTGAAAGGGTAATGAACATGAACACATCAGCTTTTGACAGATATGAATCTGAAGTACGTTCATACTGCCGCAATTTCCCCGCAGTTTTCACAAAAGCAAAGGACTCTTTTATTTTTGCAGAAGATGGCAAAAAGTATATCGATTTTTTCTGCGGCGCAGGTGCTCTCAACTACGGTCATAACAACGATTATATAAAACAGCAAATTATAAAATACCTTGAAAGCGACGGAATCATCCATTCACTGGATATGTTCACAGCCGCAAAGCGTGATTTTATTGAATTTTTTGAAAGCAACGTGCTTGAGCCCCGTGGCTTCAACTACAAAATCCAGTTCCCCGGACCCACAGGCACAAACGCTGTAGAAGCTGCTCTCAAGCTTGCAAGAAAGGTTAAAAAGAGAAACAACGTTTTCGCATTTATGGGTGCCTTCCACGGTATGACTCTCGGCTCACTTTCAATGACAACCGACCGTGACTCCCGCGCAGGTGCAGGTGTTGCTCTTACAGACGTCACTCACATTCCCACTCCCTATATGTTCCCCGAGCTTGACGTTCTTAAATATATGCAGACTCTTATTGACGACGACCATTCAGGTGTTTCAAAGCCTGCGGCCGTTTTCATCGAGCCCGTTCAGGCTGACGGCGGCATTCACGTTTTCAGCAAGGAATTTTTACAGGGACTCAGAGAGTTCTGCACACGCAACGACATTCTTCTTGTTTGTGACGATATTCAGGTCGGTTCTGCAAGAACAGGCTACTATTTCTCATTTGAGCGAGCAGGCATCACACCCGACATTGTAACTCTTTCAAAATCAATCGGCGGTTACGGTATGCCCTTCGCACTTGTTCTTTTCAAGCCCGAGCTTGACGTATGGAGCCCCGGTGAGCACAACGGCACGTTCCGCGGCAGTCAGCTCTCAATCATTGCCGCAAAAGCAGGTCTTGAGATTATGCTCAACGACAAGGTTGAAGAAAAGGTTCAGCGCCAGAGTGCAATTATCAAGGAATATCTTGATAAGGTTGCCGCTCTTCACGAGGGCTTTGACGTAAGGGGTATCGGCTTTATGTGGGGTGTTGACTGCAACAAGGTCAAGCCCGATGCAGTTTCAAGAGCAATTGTTAAAGAATGCTTTGAAAACGGTCTCATTGTTGAACGCGCAGGCAGAAACAACGACGTTGTTAAGCTTATGCCCTGCCTTTTAGCAGACGACGAAACACTCAAAAAAGGTCTTGAGATTTTCGTAAAAGCGGCTGAGACGGTGGTAAACAGCTTATAATTTCATTTACAGTACTAAAAAAACTGCAAACACCTCACAACGGTGTGTTTGCAGTTTTATTTATTACAAGACACCAAAAGCCAATTCTCCGATTATGTTTGGCTTTTGTTGATATTTATAATTAAATATGTTATTCTCTGTATTAAATAACACTTATAAATTACGCTTATTTTTGCGAAAGGATGACTTGAGATGAAAAAACTTTCCCTTTTTCTTGCGATTGTTCTGATTTTTTTAACTTTTTCCGCTTGTGGCTGTGAGCACCAATGGGAAGAGGCTACCTGCTTAACACCGAAAACCTGTACACTCTGTGGTGAAACAGAGGGTGAGCTTGCAGCCCATTTATTCTCTGCAGCCACATGCACAACTCCTAAAACATGTGATGTTTGCGGAAAAACCCAGGGCGATGCTGCAGGACACAGCTTTGAAGATGCAACCTGTACTTCACCAAAAACCTGCACTAAATGCGGTTTCAAAGAAGGAGAAGCTTTGGGTCACACATGGGAGCCTGCAACTTACGAAAAGCCTTCAACATGCTCTGTTTGTGGTGAAACAACAGGCGAAAAATTGACACCACCATCCGAATGGGGCTTTTATAACCTTGAAGAAATGGGTAATGCTTTGATACCTATAGCTGGTGGTATTGACCTTGCAGGTGATTCAGCCGAGAGAGATATACTCAGTCCCGCGGAAAATCTTGAGAACATTGAAAAAGGCTTTGTTATTGTTACCGGTGAATTTATAACTTTTAAAAATGGTTACATTTTTTCAAGTGAAATTGTTTATGAAAACGGCTCTTATTCTTTCAGTAACCCAATCAGCCCAAGAGCATATCAGATTATAGATAACAATAATTTAAAGCTTGAATACAGTACATTCTCAATATCAGAAAGAAAAACTTTCGGTAATGATATTGTTCTTTTAAGGAAACCCAACTCCATGAATACTAATGGCTATTATATCCCTTATTCCCTTATTGATTGGGACAGAGGAGTAGAGCCTAATGACGATTGGTATACCGGAGGAGAACAAGCTTATAAATTGTACTTAAAATAATTCTGATAAAAGATATTGAATTCTTTTTCAAAGTAGCTGAGAGGGTTGTAAAGGCACTTTAAAATTAATATTAATACACAAAAATCCCATCACAAGAATTTCTTGCGATGGGATTTCGACAGTCTGAACAAACCCACCATAAGTGATGGGTTTGTTTTTTATTTAACTTTACTTTATAAACGAAACAACACACGAATCATCAAAAACATTAACCGAGTTATATGAACTGCAATAAATAGTTATCAAAGTACCATTGTATCTGAATATCATTACTTCTTTCACTACATCGGTATTGATTTCATCCGTCTCTGTCGGATAATAATAATTGACAGATACACCTAAATAAGAAGACAGCTGTTGTCTCGTCATTGTTTTGTAAGAGGCAGTACCGGGAAATATTTTATAAAGAGGTAACATAACGCAGTTGCAAGTGTCATACATAGGCGAATAACCTAAAATCACATCACCTTGGCATTCTGACCACCAACAACCCCAACCATCTCCTGCGCCACCAATACACGGAAATTCTTTATAGAATTCGTTTTTATGTAACTCTGCATATTTTGTATATACACCTAAATTATCTGCAATACGTGAGCATCTCACAGATTTCGCCTTATTTGCATCGTAAGCACTATAACCTGTACCGTTTATTGCACGTACTGAATATGCATAATATCTTCCCACAACAACGTTTTGATCCGTAATACTTGTGCCTGTAGTTGTTCCCACAAGACTCCATGTGCTTGAACCAGCATTTCTACGGTATACATTATATTTTTTAGCACCACTTGCACTTAACCAGCTTATCCTTACACCGTTATATACATTTTGTAAAGATGCATATGGTGCTTCTAAAGGCTGAATTGTATCGGTCTTACTGCCGTTATATGCACTATATCCCGAGCCGTTATATGCCCTTACAGAATAAACATAATATATTCCGTTTTCAACATCATAATCGCGTATGCTTGTACCCTGTGTGTAGCCTACAAGGTACCATGTGCTGTAACCGCCCTGACGTCTGTAAACAGCGTATTTTGTAGCACCTCTGACACCACTCCAACTGATATTCACACCATCAATAATATTTGTAGCAACAGCAGTAGGCGCTGTAATGTACTGAATGGTAAATCTCTTGTTAATATCATATGCACTGTAGCCTGTGCCGTTTACTGCACGGATTGAATATATGTAATATATACCAACATTTACATTTGTATCACGGAATGATGTACCTGTTGTTTCACCAATAATTCTCCATGTGCTTTCTGTTCCGATTCGGCGAAGAACAATATATTTATTTGCACCTGCAACCGTGCCCCATGTAACATTTATACCATTA
>JAGASD010000046.1 GCA_017621885.1 Clostridia bacterium
GCGAGATTAACGCAAATATTCAGTTGTATTAGAATTCTCGTTAGAACTCAAGGTGATGCGATGACAGGTAGATGCCCGAAACCGCACGGTTAAAGGCTTTTTGGAAGATTGACTTCCGTTTGACGAAGAAGATTTCGAGTGCGCCCCGTTATGACCACTTCGATACGTCTGCTTATATATAACGCCATTCATTTTATCAAACCGTTGAGTTTATGTCAAGAGAAATTATTGTTGTTTATTAATAATGAATTACATAATTGTTTTTGAATATTACAATAGATTACAGTCTTGGTATAAAAGTTGACATTTAGGGTGTGTGGTGCTAATATATGATTGTTTTAGTGTGTAATTGTGTCTTAAAACATAGATTTTAAGTCTTTTAACACTTTCTTTTCAATTCTTGAAACGTAGGAGCGTGAAATGTTAAGCTCCTTTGCCACCTCGCGCTGAGTAAGCGGTGGTGTTCCGTTTAGTCCGTATCTTGATATCAGTATCTCTTTTTCGCGACTTTGCGGCATTTCTTTTATTATTTCAGCAAGTTTTTTAAGCTTGTTTTTGGTGTCTATATCCTCAACGATAGTGTCGTCTATTGGGATAATATCCATTAATGTCAAAGGGTTACCTTCGCTGTCGGTATCTATCGGGTCGTTAAAAGACATCTCTTGTGATATTTTCTTGCTTCCCCGAAAATGCATCAATATCTCGTTATCGATGCACCGAGCGCAATATGTAGCAAGCTTAGTCCCTTTTTCGGGCTTGAAGCTGTTTATACCTTTAATTAAACCGATAGTGCCGATTGAAATTAAATCATCTTGTTCGCTGTAATTTGAGTAGTACTTTTTAATAATATGCGCAACAAGTCTTAAATTTCTTTCGATTAGCAGTTTTTTTGCTTCTTCATCGCCGTTTTTCATTCTTTCGATTGCTTTTTCTTCTTCTTTTTTTGTGAGAGGCTTTGGAAAAGAGTCTGAATCCGCAATATGAAGAATCATTAATATCAGATTTGAAAAAATTTGAAATAATTCCAAAAAATCACTCCGTTTTGATTTTTTGTATAAATATATTCAATTTGTTTTGTTTTGTTGCCAGTCCGTGGCAAGGAGAGGTATTATGAAAAAAATTGAACAATATCGTATGACTGTACGAATTTCTGCAATAACAATTTTTTGCGCTCTTTCCACCTTGCTGTATTATTTGGTTTGGAGTGTTGTGTATAACCCTGAGTTTGAACACCCTTATATAGGAAAAGGTAAATTTTTCCTGGCGGTGGTATATTTCACTATTTTGATTGTAACGAGCATTATTCTCGGTGCTTCTCGTATTGACGAGCTGCGAAAAGGTGAAATTATCTTTTATGAGGTGTTGGCTCTAGTTTTCACTAACGGAATCGCATACACGCAGATATGTCTTATTGAAGCAGTTCTCGCTAATTTTATTGGTATGCTTTATATTTTCCTTGCTCAGATTCTGCTTTTGATAATCTGGAACTATATTTCGTTTTCACTTGTACACGCTCTGAATCCGCCGGAGCAGATGCTTATTGTTTACGGAAGTCATCTCGCTACGGAAATTGTTTATAAAATGAGCAAGCTTGAAGAACGTTATGTTATTGCTGAATCCGCGAGTGTTGACGAGGGATTTGATAAGCTTTCCGAGAGAATTGATAAGTTCAGCAGTGTGATAATTTGTGACGTTCCTGCCCGTTTAAGAAATGACTTGTTAAAGTATTGTTATCAGAATGATAAAACCGTTTACGTTGTTCCGAAAATTTCTGATATCGTTATCAGAAGCGCTTCTGATATAACGTATTTTGATTCTCCGATTATGAAATGCTCCTCAACGGGCTTAACAATCGAGGAACGGGCGGTTAAGCGCATTGTAGACGTTGTTTGTTCGTCTTTGGCTTTGCTTGTATTTCTTCCAATGTTTATTTTTATTGCTCTTGCGATAAAGCTTTATGACGGCGGTCCCGTGTTTTATAAACAAAAAAGATACACCAAAGATTTGAAACCCTTTGATATACTTAAATTCAGAAGCATGGTTGTCGATGCAGAAAAAAACGGTCCGCAGCCTGCCGTTGATAATGATAAAAGAATAACACCCGTCGGTAAGGTTATTAGAGCGCTGCGTGTTGATGAGCTTCCTCAGATAATTAACATTCTCAAAGGTGAAATGTCAATTGTCGGCCCTCGTCCCGAGCGCATTGAGCACGTTGAAAAATATTCTGAAGAAATACCTGAATTTGTTTGTAGGTATAAAGTTAAGGGCGGACTCACAGGTTATGCTCAGGTCTTCGGTAAATACAACACATCTGCGTACAACAAGCTGAAAATGGATTTGATTTATATCCAGAATTATTCTTTGGCGCTTGATTTTAAACTGATTTTAATGACGGTTAAGACTTTGTTTAAAAAAGAAAGCACTGAAGGCTTTAAAGTAACAGGAAAGAAAGTGGAAAAGTGAATCTTTATTATATGATTCTTGCGGGCGGTATCGGCTCTCGTATGAATTCTCCAGAGCTTCCGAAACAATATATGAAGATTGATAATGAGCCCATTATCATTAAGACCGTTAAAAATTTTGAGGATTTCGGTTCTTTCAGAGCCGGAGTGATTTGTTGTCCGGTTGATTGGGTTGAATACACAAAATCGTTGCTTTTTGAATACGGCATTTCCTCTGAGTGTGTTTTTGTAATTCCCGGCGGAAAAAACAGAAACTCTTCTGTTAAAAACGGTTGCAGGTTTTTTACAGAAAATTTTAATTTCACTGATTCTGACGTTATTCTTACACATGATGCTGTAAGACCTTTTATAAATAAAAAAATTATTAAGGATAATATTTCAGCAGTAAATGAATTCGGTGCGGCAAACACTGTTATGCCTGTTTACGATTCAATTATAAGAAGCTCTACAGGTGATTTCTTTACAGAACATCTAAAGCGTTCTGAACTTTTCAGAGTCCAGACACCACAGTCGTTCAGACTATGTGAGTTGAATTCGCTTATTAAGTCTTTAACGGAAGAAGAGCTTGAAAAATACACTGATGTTGCATCAATTTTTGCAGACAGAGGCTACAGAGTGAAGTTGGTTGAGGGCTCAGATTACAATATAAAAATCACAACACCCTTTGATTTAGCTGTAGCAAAGAGTATTATCGAAAATAAACCGTGATTAACTTATATAATCTGAAAGAACATCGTTTAATTCGTTTGATTTGACAGTTATACCTTTTTCTAACAGTTTTGCATCATTATATGGTAAGCTGTCGGTAAAAACATTATAGATTTGCAATGGCTTTTCTTGGTTTTCATAAAACAAAGCGATTCTGCCGTTGTAATCTTTTAAAACATAATTCATTTGTGTTTCGCTTGTGATACTTGTAGGTGTTGTGGCGGTTCGTTTTATAGTACCTTTATTTGAAATCGTTATCATAAGAGCGATGCCTGAGAGCATCAGAATAGATATAATTACCAGATGTTTTTTCATATTTTCACCGTTTTTTCTTTTAGTTTTATACAAAACATGCTGAATATGTATATTTTCTTTTAAAATAAAAATTTTTTAGTTTTTTTATAACCAAAATTGAAAATATGTGTTATAATACATAAATAGTTTATTTTTTATATTTTTAAGTTCAGGAGGACTTAAGGTTATGAATAAAATGGGTAAAGGCGGCAACTCTTCCGGTGCTAACACCACCAAGCGTCCTAAAAAACAGCGCAAGCAAAGGAAAGAACACCCCACTTTAAGAAAAATATTTATGAGTTTTTCTGTTGTTTTTTCAATTATTGTTGTTTGTGCAGCTGTTGCAGTCGGTTACGTTTTTAATTTTGCTAATGAGTATATTAACGGCGAAAAGAAAATTGACCTCGATGCGTATAAGGCAAATCAGGCGCAAACCAGTATTATTTATGCTTATGATTCGAATAAGCAAATTGTTGAGTTGCTTCGTCTTCACGGTGCCGAAAACCGAGTTTGGATTGATTATGAAGATATTCCCCAGGAAATGATTGATGCTTTCCGTGACCTTGAAGATAAGCGTTTTGAGGAGCATCAGGGTGTTGACTGGACCAGAACTATCCTTGGTGTTGCAAAATCAGGATTTGAGCAGGGTGGTTCAACAATTACTCAGCAGTTGATTAAGAACCTTACTGGTGAAGACGGAAGAATGGTTTCACGTAAGTTTTATGAGATTCTTAATGCATTGAATCTTGAACATTATTACCATAAAAAAGCAATAATGGAATCTTACCTTAACACAGTTTATCTTGGTAACGGTTGCTACGGTATAAAAACCGCCGCTGAGGTTTATTTCGGTAAGAACGTTGAAGATCTTAATGCGGCTGAGTGTGCTGTTATTGCTTCTATTACAAAAGCACCCGGGAAGTATGACCCTCTTACACAGCCTGAGGATAATCGCGACAGACAGGTTTACTGCCTCAATTGTATGCTTGAGCGGGGTAGTATTACTCAGGCGGAATATAATGATGCTCTTGATTTTGAATTGATCTTTACTAATAGTGAGAATTATAAAGGTAGTCAGGTTACAAAGGAAGAAAACGAAGAAGATAAAGAATATACCGAAGAAGAGATGAAAGAAATTGCAAAGGATAATGCAACCTCTTCATACTACGTTGAATACGTTATTGATAACGTTATTGACGATTTGATGGATGAATATGACCTTACTTATAACGAAGCTTGGAAAAAGGTTTTCTTTGGTGGTTTGCGTATTTACTCTGCTGTTGATATGGATGTTCAGAGTGCTGCAGAAGACGTTTACCTTAACCGTGTAACATTCCCCAAAGAAGAGGATACTAAGGAAAATCCTGCGGTTCAGTCAGCTATTACAATTATGGACTATAATGGTCGTGTTGTTGCAATGGTTGGCGGTGCCGGTGAAAAGGATGCTTTCCGTGGTCTTAACAGAGCCGCACATTCACCGCGTCAGCCCGGTTCATCTATTAAACCGATTTCAGTTTATGCTCCCGCTATTGAAATGGATAAAGCTACCTGGTCAACTATGGTTCAGAACTACGGTATAAAAATGGGTTCATCACGTTGGCCCGTAAACTATGGCGGTAACGCAGGCTCACCAAACTCTTTCTGTACGGTTCAATATGCATTACAGGTTTCATACAATACTGTTCCTGCGCAGATTGCGGCGAAGATAGGTCTTGAGCCTTGTCTTGATTTCCTTGTTGATGATCTTAAATTTACAACGCTTGTTTCCGATGAAGACGATCCTAATTATGACGGTAACTACTCTTCCATCTGCGTTGGTGGTATGAGTCAGGGTGTTACAACTCTTGAAATGACTGCCGCTTTTGCAATTTTCGGTAATAACGGCTATTACTATAAGCCCTATTCGTATTATAAGGTTACAAATAATGATGGTAGTGAGGTTCTTCTTGAATCTGCCGATAATGCAGGTAACCAGGTTATAAGCGAAAGCACCGCAGGTGTTATGCGTCAGCTTTTGAGAACTGTTGTTACATCGGGTACCGGTGGCGGCTACGGTGTTAACGGCTTTGAAACTTTTGCAAAGACCGGTACTACAAGTGATGATAAAGACCGTTGGTTTGTTGGCGGCACACCGTATTACGTGGCTGCTGTTTGGTATGGTTACGATCAACCCAGACCAATCAGAAACACCTCGGGTAACCCTGCAGGTAAAATCTTTAAAAAGGTTATGGATGCCGCACACGAAGGTCTTGATGATTTAAGCTTCCCCACAGCAAGTGGTGTTGTTGCAAGAAGATACTGTACAATTTCCGGTGATATAGCTAATAGCGGTTGTCCTTCGGCGACCGGTTATTACAAATCATCCTGCATTCCGAACAGATGTAAGGGTTGTTCACTTGTAAATGCAATCGGTCAAGGCTTGCCGGACGTTATTTATCGTACTCCCTCAACAACCGATACAACCAAACCCGATACTTCAACAACAAAGCCGAACTCCGGCAACGGTGGTTCAACCTCCAATAGGTTGACAACATCTGATTCCGGCTTCTCCTCGGTTGCACCTCCCGTAACAGGGGCACCGCCTACGCAGGTAACACCTCCGAACGAGCCGGACACACAACCCGTTGAGCCGCCTCAAACGCAGGCACCAACACCGGCTACTACACCTGCAACTACCCCTGCAGAGCAGGTTGCCGTAGTAGCCGAAGAATAAAAATTTAATGGCTGATAGTTAGTTCTATCAGCCATTTTTTGAGGATAATTATGATTATTTTAGCAGTTGATTACGGTGATAAAAGAACAGGGATTGCCGTTTGTGATAAGCTTCAGATTTTAGCTTCACCCGTTTGTGTTTTGACAGAGTGGAACGCTGAAACTCTTGCCTCAAAAATTATTGACATAGCAAAAGAGCGGAAGGCAGAAAAGATTGTTGTTGGATTACCAAGGAATATGGATGGTTCTAAGGGCTTCAGGGCCGAGGCTTGTGAGGCATTAGGCGATTTATTGAAATCTATGTGTGATATTCCCGTTGTTTATTGGGATGAGAGATTGACTACAGTTTCTGCTCACAGAATTCTAAGCGAAAACAACGTAAGGGGCAAAAAAAGAAAATCTGTCGTAGACTCTGTAGCCGCAGAAATAATTTTGCAGAATTACATTGATTCTACTAAATAAATTCAGGAGGTGAGAGCCGGCCGTGAAGAAAAAACAAGCAGTAACAACACAACCTCTTGAATGTGTTGATATTTCTTCTTATTCACCGGAATTTATATTGTGTAAAGCTCTTGATATAGGTGAAAATATTTTGAAGTGCGGAGGAGAGCCTTACAGAATAGAAGATACAATAACACGAATATGTTCATCTTACGGAGCAATACATACAGATGTATTTGCTTTACCTTCGCTGATAATTGCAGGTATACGTATGCCTGACGGAACAACAGTTTCTCAGATGCGAAGGGTATATAAAACCGCAAATAATATGTTCAGGCTTGAAGCTATGAACGATTTGTCCAGAAAAATCTGTGACGGAAGAATTGAATTGAATGGTATCGACGGAGAAATTGAAAATGCAGTTAATCAAAAACCCTTCAATAAGTACCTTGTGCTCCTTGGAGGTGTTTTAGGTGCAGGCGGTTTCGCTGTTTTCTTTGGCGGAACCTTATCGGATGCTGTTGCGGCCTCTGTTGCGGGCTTTTTTGTTTCAATTTTCAATATGCATAAGGTTAAATTCCGGAGCCGTATGCTTTACAGCCTTGTTGTTTCCTTTATTGGCGCTATTGTCGGACTCGCGTTATTCCGTTTGGGCGTAGGCGATAATATTGATATGATAATGATTGGCACCATAATGCTTGTGATACCGGGACTTGCCTTTGGTAACGCGGTGCGTGACCTTTTGTTCGGTGATACTGTTTCGGGTATTATACAGCTTGTTCAGGCTATTCTGACCGCAGTTATGGTTGCGTCGGGCTTTATTGCCGCAATTATGGTTTTCGGAGGTGTATTTAAATGACACCTGTAATTATTAAAATTATTGCCGGTGTTATCAGCACCGTAGGATTTGCTATTATTTTTCGTTTAAAGCCCTCTCATTGGGTGTTTGCTGCAATTGATGGGTTGTTTGCCTGCTTTTTCTATTTTCTCTTTACGGAGCTTATAGGCGGTAATTTCTGGCCTAATGCACTTGCGGCGCTTATTTCTGCCTTTGGCGCAGAAATGTTTGCCCGTGTTTTAAAAGCACCGTCAACCGTATTTCTTCTTCCGGGTTGTATTGCACTTGTACCCGGCGGAACGCTTTATTATACAATGAATAATTTAATTTCACAGAATTATACCGAGGCCGCACATAATCTTTTGATAACTGTTGAAGTCGGTATAGCAATCGGCGGCGGTATAATTGTGGCATCAATATTGCATATTGCAATTTATAAATTTTTTCAAAGATTCAGGTCAAAATAATTAGTTACGTGCACTTACTGTCAGAGGTAAGTGCACTTTTTTATACGATGTGTTTGTTTACGATTTGTTCACACTTTTGGCAAATTGTTATGACGTTCGTATGTTAATATATACGAATGGAGTGATGGTATGAAAAAATATTATCTCTGTTACTTAGCTTGTGTATTATCGTATCAAGCGTAAGCGTAGTTTCAGCGATTGATATAGAATTACCCAAGAATCTTGAAGAATTTACAGAAGATGTTTCTGAAATGATTAGTGAATATGACAATGAATCTTCTGATGAAAATGCTGTATTCTTTACTGCAGATGATGAAACTGTAAATGATGAATTATACAGTACAAACAGGTTGATTGTAAAATCAAGTAAAAAGATTGATCCCCTCAACTCCGTTAAATGTGTTAGCGGATATAATGATCTTTATATTTTACAGTTTGAAAATGATGCGGATTGTAACGCAGCTTTTGAATATTATTCATCACTTTCTTGCGTTGAATACGTAGAAGAAGACGGGATTCTTACAGAGACCGCTGTAGAAGAAGCTGAAGACACAGTAAGCGAAGCTGCTGTCGGCATATCATCACAGTATCAATCAGACTTGTTCGGTTACACCAACGCAAAAGCCGATATGGGCAGTTCACCTGTTACGATTGCGGTTGTTGACACGGGTGTTCAGAATGACCACGAATATCTTAAAGGAAGAGTTGAGCCAACCGGTTTTTACAGTGTTTATAATGAATCCTGCTACGATAAAGAGGGGACACGGTACTCACGTTGCAGGTATAATTGTTGCAAACACCAAATCAAATGTTAAAATAAAGCCTTACAAAGTTATCGGTGACGACGGTACGGGTACTGATACTCAGCTTTATTTAGGTATTCAGGCAGCTATAGAGGACGGAGTTGATATAATTAACCTCAGCCTTACAAGAAAGGGAGAAAGTGAGGTTGTTCACGAGGCTGTCAAAGACGCATACAACGCAGGTATAACCGTTGTTGCCGCCGCCGGTAACGATAATGTAAACCTCGATGAAACCCCTAATATTCCCGCTTGTTTCCCTGAAGTAATCTGCGTTGTTTCTGTTGATGCAAACAAAAAACGTGCAAGCACGTCTAACTGGAGGTTTGACGATACGTTAAGTGCACCCGGTGTTGATATTTTAAGCTCTTATCTTGATAACACATATAAAATTATGTCGGGTACTTCTATGGCGGCACCCTTTATTTCCTGCTGTGCTGCGTATTTATTGGCAACGGGTGATTACCAAACACCCGCAAGTATTTATACTACTTTACGTAAATCACTGCTTATGCTTTTTGTCAGAATTATAAAGCAAGCTCTTCTGCTTCGGTAACTTATACCAAAAGTGATTTTGATACCTCTGATTTTGTGGTAGATGAAAACGGTGTTCTTGTGGGATATACAGGAACACAAGCTTCTGTAACGGTTCCTGATTTTCTTGACGGTCGCAGCGTAACCTCGGTTGATGCGTCCGCTTTCGGCGGAAATTCTGCTATAACCTCTGTTACACTCGGCAAATATGTTACAAAAATAGGTGAGGGCGCTTTTAAAGGCTGTACAGGCTTAAAGTCCGTTTCTGCATCGGGTTGCACGGAGCTAGATGCTGAAGTGTTCAGCGGTTGTACTTCTTTAACAAGTGTTTCAATTCCCTCCGTTATTACAATTGGCAGCAAAGCCTTTTTTGGCTGTTCTGCACTTACCAAAGCAACATTCAGTAAATTAACAACACTTGGTGAAAGTGCGTTTGAAAATTCGGGTATCTCTTCGCTTTCTGCGTCAAAGCTCACTACAATAGGTGACAATGCATTCAGAGCTACACCGATCAGCAGTGTATCCTTCACTTACGTAACGTCTATCGGTTCAAATGCATTTGAAAACTGCAAAAGCCTTACGTCTGTAACGTTCCCGAGAGTTACCCTTATTGGAAATAATTGCTTTAGCGGATGCGATAATCTGATAAACGTGTCTTTTAAAAGTTTAACCGTTGTTCCTGCGAATATATTAAATAATTGTGATAATCTGATAAGTGCATCTTTTGACAGTTTAACTGAGGTTCCCGCAAATATGTTTAAGAACTGCATTAAATTAACTACTGCAAGATTTCCTTCTGTTACCGCTGTTAATGAATATGGATTTTACGGTTGTTCTGCACTTAGTATTATTGATTTTTCCAAAGCAGCCAATATCGGTGATTATGCGTTTTACGGTTGCTCGGAAATTAAGTCGTTTAATTTTGCAATAGTTACCGATATCGGTGACTATTCATTTGCAGAAACCTCTATTGACAATATTTTGTTGCCGAATGCTACTACTCAAATAGGTGAAAGAGCATTTAATAATTGTGCTGAAGTTTTATCAATAGAGTTACCTGAATCGACGACGTTTGATACTGCTGACTTTGTCGGCTTACCCAACGTTGAAACACTTATTATTCCTAAAGTGACCGAGTTTGCCTTTAACGGCGGTGCATTTGCCGAGAATTTCCCCAAGCTTAAAGCATTTTATAATAAGAACGGTATTCAATATATTCCCGACAATTTCTTATCAGGCTGTTCTGCCCTTGAAACAATAGAATTTCACGTATATGTATATGAAATTGGTGCTTATGCATTTTACAATACAGATATAAGTTCAATTTCTTCAAATTCAACAAGTGTTGTTACAGATGTTTCTGAATTTTCTTTTGCTGAATGTGATTCGTTGACAAGCGTTTATCTTCCTAAAGCAAGGAGTGTAGGAAAAGGTGCGTTTTACGGTTGTGATGCACTTACTTCAATATCTCTTCCTTTAGTAAAAAGCTTGCCGGTAAGTGCAATTTCTGCTTGTCAAAGTATGACAAATATTGAAATTCCCTTACTCACCGAGCTTCCTGTCGAGGCAGACGGTACAACCTATGTATCTGATAAACCTGAACTGATTTCTTTTACAGCTGAATATGTAACAATTATTCCAGAGAAATATTTTATAAATAACCCCTTGCTTCAGGATGCTATTATGTATTATTTGAAGATGTGGGCGATAGAGCATTTATGAATACTGACCTTCGTTCTCTTCCGACCGATGGCTTAGTATCCGTAGGTGAATACGCCTTCTACGGAACAGAGATTTCATCCGTTGACACTTATTGCATTGAAACAATTGGTGATTACGCTTTTGCAAACTGCGCATACCTTAGTGTTGCATATATATATATAACGATGAGTTTCTCTGTGAAGGTACCGGCGAAATAAAATTGGGTAAGGGCGTTTTTGAAAATGACACTGCTTTAGTAAGAGCTTATCTTATGTTTGAAAAGGCTGAATTACCTGACTATTTCTTTAAAAACTGTTCCGATTTAAAGTGGGTTCTTATTGATGATGTGCGTAATCCTTCATCCGAGGATTATGCCGATATAAAATCTGTCGGGGAAGAAGCACTTTATGGCTGTACTGCTATGAGCTTTGAAAAACTTAAACTCATAGATATTGAATATATAGGCAAAAATGCCTTTGTTGGTCTCAAAACTGCTTCAAGTGAAAACATTAGTCTTCCTAATCTTAAGTTTGCTGATGAAGGTGCTTTCGGCAATATGAGTTATGATTCTGTTACTTTTGAAAACGCTGAGATTATCAAAGATATTCCGGATTGTAATTATGTTGTTATCGGTTCGGATATTAAAGAATTCAGTTGTGACGAAACTGACACAATTATCTGTGCCTACGAAGATAGCGTTGTTGATGAGTTCTGCACCGCTAACGGCTTGAATTTCAAAAAGTACGACGGTAAAGAAAACATTTTTCTTGATGTTGACCCTGTTCTTACGGGATACGATTATTATCTTGACTTTGATGCTATAGGCTTTGATTGCACTTATGAGTGGTACGCTTGTAACAATCCTGACAGAAGTGATGCGGTTTTAATTGAAACAACCTTGGAGGACCCACAGAAAATTGACCCAATTGCATTGTTCTTTGACGATTACAAAGAAAATAAATATACATACTTCTATTGCGTTGCAACAAGTACGGAAAACGGCAATGTTCTTAAAATTCAAAGTCAGCTTTGCAAGAATATATTTGCAACCTTAAAAGGAACAGATGATACATTTATTGACTTCTGGGAAGGCGACATATTCACCCATAGCCTCGATAATATAAATACTCTTGATAATATTTTCACCGTTGACGGTGATATAAGGGTTACGCCCTCGTATTCAACTGATACCGAAGCGTGTTACGGTTCCGGTACAATTGTTGAAATAATGAACGGTGAAGATGTAGCACTTACACAAACGATTGTTGTTTATGGTGACATTAACGGCGATGGTGTTGTGGATGTTCTTGACGTTTCAAGAATTGAAAAAGAGTCAAGCGGCAATTCAGAAGAGTTTTCGGAATATGTGTTCCAAGCTGCAGCAGATATAGACGGAAGCGGTAAAATTGATGCCGTTGACTACCAATCAGTAGTTAACAAAGCGTTAGCAAGTTAATTTAAACATGAAAAAACAGTTCGTATCGCATTTGATACGAACTGTTTTTTATAATGAAACTTATTTCTGTAATTTTTTAATAAGTGCTTTGCAATCTTCAATATTCATAATCTTCGGAACGGGGTAGAGGGGATTGCCTTCTTTTAATGCACGCTCTGCAATAAGGGGAATATCTTCATCCTTAATCTGCTCAAACTTATCGGGGATGTTCATCTTTTTATTGAGCTCTCTGATTGCGGCAATAAAGTTCTTTGCTTTTTCGCGGTCGCCCTGTGCAGGACCTGAAACACCTGCAACATCCGCAAGCTCAGCAAGTCTCTTGTATGCTGTTTCACCAAAGTAATCAAGAACATAGGGGAGAATTACTGCGTTTGCAAGACCGTGGGGAATGTTATACATACCGCCAAGGTTGTGAGCAATAGCGTGGACATAACCAACATAAGCTCTTGTGAAAGCAAGACCTGCGTGATAAGAAGCAACAAGCATATTTTCTCTCGCTTCAAGATTTTTGCCGTCCTCATAAGCCTTTTCAATGTTTTCAAAAACAAGCTTTGTGGCAATCAAAGCATCTTCCTCTGTCTGCTTTGTGTTGCTCTTGCCTATGTATGCTTCAACAGCGTGTGTTAAGGCATCCATACCTGTTGTTGATGTAATGTGAGGGGGAAGACCGGCAGTAAGCTCGGGATCAAGTACTGCATATTTAGGACGGAGAACGGGGTCCATAATAGAATTCTTTTCATGAGTGTCAGGGTTAGAAATAACCGCTGCAATTGTGCACTCTGAGCCTGTACCTGCTGTGGTTGGAACTGCATAGAACGGAGGTAATTTCTTTAAAATTTTAAGAACACCGCGCATCTGTGAAGGTGTTTGGTTAGGCTTAACAACACGCGCTGCAGTAACCTTTGCGCAGTCCATAGGTGAACCGCCGCCGAAAGCGATAAAGCCTTCGCAGTTGTTTTCTTTATAAATTTTAAGTGCATCCTCAATATTATAGATTGTGGGGTTAGGCTGAACACCGTCAAAAACGCTGTACTTGATTCCTTCCGCTTCAAGGCCTTCAAAAAGAGAGTCTAAAAGGTGAAGTCCCATAAGACCTTTATCGGTAACAACAAGAACATTGTTCACACCCTCGCTCTTGATAAGCTTGGGAAGCTCTTTAACAGCACCGGCACCTTTAAGAAGCTTGGGGGGAGTCCAATCAAGGAAATTAACGGCAAACTTCATGGTTTTCTGATAAATTCTGCAATATGCATAATTTAAGCTCATAACAAAACCTCCGATTATTTAATAATTTTATGGAATACTTTTTTACCTTTTTTGATGATTACATAGCCTTTTTCAAAGTCTGCAAGGGGTATGATGTGAGCAGGAGCTGTGATTTTAACGTCGTCTACACTTACACCGCCCTGTTCAATAAGTCTTCTTGCTTCGCCTCTTGAGTTAACAAGTCCTGCTTTAATCATAGCATCAATTATGTTAAGACCTTCTTCTGAAAAATCTTCAGCGCTGAGTGTTGTTGAAGGCATATTTTCAGAGTTTCCGCCACCGGCAAAAATTGCTTTTGCCGCAGCCTGAGCCTTTTCAGCCTCTTCTGTGCCGTGAACGAGTGCTGTAAGCTCGTATGCCAGAATTTCTTTTGCTTTATTAAGCTGGCTTCCTTCCCATTTATCCATTTCATCAATCTGTTCAAGGGGGAGGAAGGTAAGCATACGTATGCATTTAAGAACATCACCGTCAGCAACGTTACGCCAGTACTGATAGAAATCATAGGGTGATGTCTTGTTTGCATCAAGCCATACAGCGTTACCTGCAGTTTTACCCATCTTTTTACCCTGAGAGTCAGTAAGAAGGGTAATCGTCATAGCGTGAGCATCTTTACCTAATTTTTTACGGATAAGCTCTGTACCGCCAAGCATATTGCTCCACTGGTCGTCGCCGCCGAACTGCATATTACAGCCGTACTCTTTAAAGAGGTAGTAGAAGTCGTAGCTCTGCATAATCATATAGTTGAATTCAAGGAAGCTGAGACCCTTTTCCATACGCTGTTTGTAGCACTCTGCACGGAGCATATTGTTAACAGAGAAGCAAGCGCCAACCTCACGAAGAAGGTCAACGTAGTTAAGGTTAAGAAGCCATTCTGCGTTGTTAACCATCTGTGCTTTGCCTTCACCGAATTCGATGAAGCGCTCCATCTGACGTTTGAAGCATTCTGCATTGTGATCAATGTCTTCTTTTGTAAGCATTTTTCTCATATCTGTTCTGCCGGAGGGGTCACCGATCATTGTTGTGCCGCCGCCGATAAGAGCGATAGGCTTGTTGCCTGCCATCTGCAAACGCTTCATAAGAGTAAGTGCCATAAAGTGACCTGCTGTAAGGCTGTCTGCAGTACAGTCAAAGCCGATGTAGAAATTAGCCTTACCGCTGTTGATCATCTCACGGATTTCGCTCTCGTTTGTAACCTGCGCGATAAGTCCGCGAGCAACTAATTCTTCATAAATACCCATTGTAAATTCTCCTAAATTTGTATTGTAATCATAATTGATACAATTATATTATAATTGTAAATGATTGTCAAATATAAATGCAAAATTCAAATTTAAAATTCAAATTGTTACAATTTTGCTGTTTGTTACAAATTTATTACAAACGATAAAAATTTATTGACAAACGATAAAAAAAGGGGTATTTTTTAGCCAAGGAGATGGTTTTGATGAAAAAATTTCAGAAATCTTTAAACTTAACAATGGCTGTTGTTTGTGTTCTCGGCTTTTGTTTTCTTTTAATGTTGATTTTTGCTCCGCGCGTTTTTACAACATATTGCGAGGCGGCGCATAAGAGTGAAAATGCATTGAGATCACTTATCGGTGTTTTCTATGCTTGTTCACCGTCTGCGTTTGTTACCTTGCTTTATATATTTAAGTTTACAAATAACCTGAAAAAAGGGGAGGTGTTCACTCAGCAAACTGTTAAGTATTTAAAAATATTATCTTATGCGTGCTTGTCAGTTGTTCCTCTTTCGTTGCCGCTTTGTTATTTCTTCCTTGCAGGATTTCCTATTCCTGCATCTGCGGCATTTATGTGGCTGTTTTTAAGAGTGCTTATAAATGCATTTGAAATTGGCAACGAAATTAAAAATGAGAATGATTTGACGGTGTAAATATGGGAATTATAGTAAATTTGGACGTAATGTTAGCAAAAAGAAAAATGTCCTCCGGGGAGTTAGCCTCGAAAATAGGCTTGACCCAGGCGAATCTTTCAATTTTAAAGACGGGTAAAGCCAAGGCGATCCGCTTTTCGACACTTTCTGCAATATGCAAAGAGCTTGACTGTCAACCCGGGGATATTCTTGAGTATAAGGATGATTAATTATTAATGAGGTGAAAGATTATGGATGAAATTATTCAGAATAACAAGCCTGTTTATCAAATAAAAAACAAAGATTTATATTCACTTATTTTCCTTTCGGTTTTTACATATCTTTTTATAAGATTAGGCGTTTTAAACGGCTTTAATCTTGGTTTATCAATTACTTCTGTTTGTCTCAGTCTTACTTTAATGCTTTACGTTTTATCAAAGGATTGCAAGAACAAGATAATTACCGTGCTGACGTTCCTTTTGAGTATGGTTCTGGCTGTGTCTTTCAGTTTTCACGATAATTCCGGAATTAAGTTTTTAACTGCAATTATTCTTTGGTTTATTACTGTTTTCTCTTTGAATACAGCCAACGGCACAAGCCTTTGCAACGACGGAACTTATTTTAAGGTTTTTGATGTTTTATATGTTGGTGTTATTGAACCCTTCCGCAATCTTCCTAAGATTTTTTCGGCAATAAAGTGCTCTTTTAAAGGTAAAAACAACAAGTTCGGGATGGTTGTGCTCGGTGTTCTTGTGGCACTTCCCGTTATGTTTGTAGTAATTCCGCTTCTTTCAAGTGCCGATGCGGCTTTTGAGAGCATTGTTAAAAAGGTGTTTTCTAATGTTGTGCTCCTTGTTATAAGTTTTATTTTAACTTGCTTTGTACTGCCTTTTATAGCTTCTTACAGCTTTTCGCTTTCAAAGGGCATTGTTAAAGAAAAAAATAAAGCTTTAAATGCAAAGAAGGGGAAGGCTTCTCCTGTATTTCTCAATACATTCCTTTGCATTGTAGGATTCGTTTATTTGGTGTTCCTTTTCTCTCAGTTGGCATATATTTCAGATACTTTTTCATTCCTTTTGCCGAAAGAATTTTCGATGGCGGAATTTGCGCGTAGCGGATTTTTTCAGATGGCGGCAATTGCTGTGATTAATCTCATAATAACGTTTGTTGTCTCTGTCATTGAAAAAGCAAAGGATAACGGCAGATTACCCGTTTCAACTAAAATTCTTCTGACCTTCTTTTCATTATTTTCAATATTTCTTATCGTGAATGCATTCATAAGAATGTCAATGTATATTGATATGTATGGGCTTACGCAAAAAAGGGTAATAACGAGCGTGTTTATGATAATGCTCTGTGTTATATTCATCGTTGTTTTAATAAGAATATTCAATGAGAAATTTAAATACATCAACTTTATTTTCATCATCTGCGCATTGACTCTTGTATTTTTATCTGTTTCCGATATAGACAGTAACATTTCAAAATATAATTATAACAAGTACGTTGCAGGGGAAATAGATGTCGATTTTGAGCATTATATTTCTCTCGGATATGCGGCTGTGCCTGAGCTTGAAAAACTAACAAAAGATGACGGTCTTTTAACAAGTTCGCTTGCATATCATGCTTTAGAAAGCATTGATTATGACGAAAATGAAGGCTCGTTCTTTGCGCAAAATCTTGTAAAAAGCAAAGCTGAAAAAACACTTGAAAAGTATGCCGATGAAAATTTCGAATACATCTATTTTGACGAAGATTTATATGAATATAACAGCAAGGTTATAGAATATAACGCAACTGACTTCATGCCTGATTTAGAGAAAGTGTATACCGATTCATATATGGCTGATTTTGAAATTGATGCAATGTTTTATGAAGAGGACCCGCAGAAAACTCTTGAACTTACCTTGTCTTGCGGTGAAGAAATCGATAAAACTCTTGCAGAGCTTAAATCAAAATACACACTTACGGAGGTTTTTTCAGATGAAAATGTGATTTACTATATTGTTAGCTCTTCAGATATTAATTCGCCTGAAGAATTTGCAGCAATTGCGGTTTCTGAAGAAAATAAAACTATTTCTTATATGTGGATGTATGAAAAAGGTTGCTTAAAAAGAGAAATAGATGATTACAAAATGTTTATTGAACAAAACTTTTTGGTGACAATTGTTTGATTTTTATTGACAAATTCAAAGTAAGTGTTATTATATAGTTACGAAACTTCAGGGCGGGGCGCAATTCCCCACCGGCAGTAAAAGTCTGCGAGCCGAAAGGCTGATTGGGTGCGATTCCCAAACCGACGGTATAGTCCGGATGGAAGAAGATTTCATTATAGTCTTTGTTCTTTTTATCGCCCTGAGTCTTTCGGGGCGATTTTTTTATTGAAAGGGTGTTTTTATGACACAAAAAAGTTCAAGCAAGCAAAAGCTTCAAAGACTCACCACAGCCGCAGTTTTGTCAGCGCTTTCGTTAGTGCTTATGGTGACAATCCGTTTTCCGATTTTTCCTGCAGCACCGTTTTATGAGATGGAATTTGCAGACGTACCGATTTTAGTTTGCTCTTCTCTTCTCGGCCCTTGGTATTCACTTGCATCACTTCTTGTTGTTTGTACAATTCAGGCTCTTACTGTTAGTTCAAGCAGTGGTATTATAGGTTTCCTTATGCATTTTTTGTCATCAGGCCTTATGATTTTGACAATTTATTTCATAAGAAAGCTTTTTAAAGATAAAGGCAATAATATTCAAGGTATAATTGTTTCGAGTTTGGTTGGTATTGTTGCAGTTGTACTTGTTATGATACCAATGAATATCTGGCTTACATCAGCTTTTATGAATCTTTCTCTTGATGCTTTTGTTAAGGATGTATTAAAGGTTTGCATTGCTTTTAATATGATAAAGGCGGGTTGTAATATTTTACTTTTTGATATTCTTTCACCTCAGATAATAAAGGCTTTTAAATCAATTACTAAACAAGAGTAGTATAATATAATTTGTTTAACATATAATCTTATAAGTAATTATCGGTTCTGATAATTTCGGAGTATTAATCTTTCAAAACTATTGACAAATAATTATAAAATTACTACAATTTATAGTTGTATTTAACAATCACAAATTTTAATTCTTACGGAGATGTTTATTTTATGTTCGAAAAAATCAAACAAATTATTTGCGAAGAATTCGAAATTGATGAAAATGACGTTACACTTGATGCTCAGTTGGAATTAGACCTTGGGTTTGATGAGCTTGACATAGCAGACCTTTGTATGAGCCTTGAGGATGCATTTGAAAAAGAAATTTCAGACGAAGATCTCGAAAAGATTAAAACAGTCGGTGATTTAGTTACTCATATTGAAGAAAATTAAAAGATAAAGAGGATGTATTAATGGCAGAACAGAAAAAAATGGTTGAAGCCATAACTTCTATGGAGGTTGACTTCGCCCAATGGTACACAGACGTTGTTAAAAAGGCTGACCTTGTTGATTATTCAAGCGTTAAAGGCTGTATGATTATAAGACCTTACGGCTATGCTATATGGGAGAATATTCAGAACATTCTTGATACCGAGTTCAAAAGAACCGGTCATGAGAACGTTTATATGCCTATGTTTATTCCCGAAAGCCTTTTGCAGAAAGAAAAAGACCACGTTGAAGGCTTCGCTCCCGAGGTTGCCTGGGTTACTCACGGTGGTAGCAATGAGCTTGAAGAAAGACTTTGCGTAAGACCCACTTCAGAAACACTTTTCTGCGAGCATTACGCAAAAATTATACAGTCACACAGAGATTTACCCAAGCTCTATAACCAGTGGTGCAGCGTTGTCCGTTGGGAAAAAACAACAAGACCCTTCCTCAGAACACGTGAGTTCTTGTGGCAGGAGGGGCACACAGTTCACGCAACTGCAGAAGAGGCAATTGAAGAAACAGAGCGTATGCTTAACGTTTATGCTGATATGTGCGAAAAAGCCCTCTGTATGCCCGTTATAAGGGGTGTTAAGACAGAGAGTGATAAGTTTGCAGGTGCAGTTTCTACATACTGTATTGAGGCTCTTATGCACGACGGTAAGGCTTTGCAGGCTGCAACATCTCACTATTTCGGTGACGGCTTTGCAAAAGCATTCAATATGACATATCAGGATAAAGAAAACAAGCTTCAGTATGTTCACCAGACGTCCTGGGGCTCAACCACAAGACTTATCGGTGCAATTATTATGTCACACGGTGATAACAACGGTCTTGTTCTTCCGCCTGCAGTTGCACCCATTCAGGTTGTTATTCTTCCCATTGCACAGCATAAGGAAGGCGTTCTTGATAAAGCTTACGAGCTTAAGGAAAGAATTTCAAAGCTGTTCAGAGTTAAGGTTGATGACTCCTCTAATTCTGCAGGCTGGAAATTTGCTGAATATGAAATGAAGGGCGTTCCTCTCAGACTTGAAATCGGTCCCAAGGATATTGAGAATAATCAGTGTGTTCTTGTAAGACGAGATAACAGAGAAAAGATTTTTGTTTCTCTTGATAACCTTGAGCAGAGCATTCAGGAAACTCTTGACGCGTACGCACAGGCTATTTATGATAAAGCTCTTGATAATGTTAAAAAGCGCACATATACTTGCACAGATATTGACGAAATCAGCAAAATGCTTGAAGCAAACGGTGACGGCTTTGTTAAAGCAATGTGGTGCGGTGACGAAGAATGTGAAGATAAGGTAAAAGAGCTTACAGGCGTCGGCTCGCGTTGTATTCCCTTTAATCAGGAAGAAATTTCAGATAAATGTATTTGCTGCGGCAAACCCGCAAAACACCTCGTTTATTGGGGTAAAGCATATTAAGACAAAAACCTCCCGAAAAAACGGGAGGTTTTTTTAGTGAAGAAGTAATAGCGAAAAGTTAAGATGTAGTGTCTGTTTCTGTTTTTTCTGCATTTCGACCTGTTTTTCTTGCATTTCGTCAAATTGCTTGACTTTTTATGGCATATTTTAATAAATTGACTTGTGTGGTAACAGGTGATAAAATCATACTGTAAGGGGTGATTGAATGAACATATTGCTTTGTGATGATAACAAAACTGCTTTAGCTGAATTGAGCAAGGCAGTTAATAAATATATGGAAGAACACCTTGTTAATTGCAATATACTTGAAAGCGAAACCTCAAGCTCTGTTATTGAAAGTGATGTAATATTTGACCTTGCTTTTTTAGATATTCAGATGGATGAGATTAACGGTATTAAATTAGCCGAGATTCTCAAAAAACGCAATAAAAACATCATCATATTTTTTGTAACCAACTATAGCGAGTTTCAGGATGATGCTATGGATTTAAGAGCATTCAGATTTTTCAATAAACCATTTGATATTAAAAGACTTTACTCCGGTCTTGATAAGGCTATGGAATTTTTAAACACAATGCTTGTTGACATTTTTTTAAAACAGGGTTCTGAGCACACCAAAATTTCTGTTAACGATATTTGTTATGTAAAACGTGAAAATCGCAAGACCACAATAGCCACGGTTAACGGTAATTATGTTGTTAAAGATTCCTGGGATGAATGGGTGAAAAAGCTTACTCAACCATATTTTTATATTGTTCACAACAGCTTTATAATCAATGTTCATCACGTTACCAAGTACGATTATTCCGAAGTGTATGTAAACGGTGACAGGATTTCTGTAGCCACACGAAAACAGGCAGATTTCAGAAAATATTGGTTTAATTACTTAAAGGGGGATTTATATTGAACACTGCGATTTTAAATGTGCTGTTGCAGTTTGTTGAAGGTTTAATTTCCTTTGAGTTTTATGAAAGTATAGCCCCAACAAAAAAGAAGCTGCGTAATTTTGTTTTTATAACAATCGGTTATATGGTTATGTGTGCCATAAACCTTGCATTTGATTATAATGTTATTGTTAACATAATTGTTCTTACTTCATTTCAGTTTTTATTTTCTCATTTTTTATATAAATTGAAATGGGTTTTCTCGCTGTTTTATTCGATATTATTTACTTGTCTTGTAACTTTAACGGAATTAATTGTATTAGAGATTGATGCATTTACTTCGGGTGGTTCTTCAAGAGATTTTATAAATGATGCAAGTTCGTACATTATTTTAACTGTTTTGTGTAAATCTTTATTATTCCTTTTTATAAAGATTATATCACTTGTCATTAACAAGTTTCATTCTAATGATAAAGCGCATATTATATCTTTAATTTATCCGTTTTCTTTATTGATTGTAATTACCATCTTCGGTCTTGTTTCATACTATGGAAATCCATCCGAAAAACTTAGATTATTGATAGCAATTTCTGCAATAATACTAACAGCATTGGTAATTGGTACTTGTATTCTTCAACAAAAGCAATTACAAAATGAAACCGAACTTGTTGAGCTCCGTGCCATCAAACAAGCCCAGGAAACGGACAACAAATATTTTGAAATTCTTGAACGACAAAACAATAACCTTATGGTTTATGCTCACGATACGAAAAATCATCTTCAGGCAATACGTAATATGACGGATGATGAAAATATTATTGAATATTTAGAACGCTTGACGGATGACCTTAATAAATATAGCCGTCAGGCTTCAAGCGGTAACCATAATCTTGATGTTATTATCAACAAATACATAACCGAATGTGAAATTAAAGGTGTTGAATTCACTTATGATGTAAGGTTATCTAACCTATCGGGTGTTCAGATGTTTGACCTCGTTTCAATTCTCGGCAATCTCCTTGATAACGCCTTGGAATCTGCCGAAAAATCTACAGGAAAATCAATTAATTTGCAAACAGACCACAGAAATACTTACGATGTGATCATAGTAACCAATAGTTGTGATACCAAACCCGTTGCACAAGGGAATGTATTAAAGTCAAGTAAGGCTAACAAAAAACAACACGGCTTGGGAATAAAAAGCATAAAATCTTCCCTTAAGAATTACAGCGGTGATTACAATTGGGAGTACAATGAGCAAAATAAAGAATTTATTTCAACAGTAATGATTTTAAGAAAATAATTTATAGCTTAATGCACCTGACTCAATGATGTGTCAGGTGCATTTTTCTGCGTTTCGTATCACTTTTTCTTGCGTTTCGTAAAGATTATTGAATCAAATATTGAAAAAAACTACTATAAAGTTGAGAAAGTATATTACGAAAGAGGGAGTAACAAATGAAGAAAATAATAAGTTTTATTTTATGTATTTCATTACTCGCATCAATAATCTGTTTGCCTGTATCGGCAACTGACGGAATTTATCTGAATGCAAATGAGAGTATCTCTCTCGATGAATTCAGCAACGAACTGAATGAAATGATAGAGGATAATGTTGCTCTATACGAAGATGCATCAGAAGAGACAACAGATGATGTTGCAGTAACTTATGACGGAACAGATTATAGTTATAATGATTTTGCAACATGCAGGCTTATTGTCCGTTCATACAAATCCTACCAAAATTCTTACGGAGCCGATGAAGCGGTTACAGGATATGAAGATTTACAAGTAATACAGTATGAATCGGTTGAAGAAACTATCAACGCTTTCAAATCACTTTCTTCAAAATCTGATGTAATATCTATTTTACCCGACACAGAAATAGATTTATCAACAGAAGAAAGCACTAAAACAACAGAAGAATACAACTGGGCGTATGACAGAGTTCGTGTTTATGAAGCAATAGAATACATAACACAAAATTACAATATAAATGAACTTCCTGAAATAAAAGTAGGCGTTCTTGACTGTGGTGTGTGGAGCGATGAAGAAGACATCCGAGAAAGAGTGGTCGGGGAATATTCTGTTATAACCAACTCTAACAAAACTATGCAAGTTTCAGAAAACCATGCAAACATAATATCCCGTATCATAACCGACTGCACAACTACAAATGTGAGAATCTATTCATATCAAGGTTGCAATGCTGATGGTGATTTTTTCGTATCCAATTTTATAATTTGCGAAGAAAGAATGTTACTTGACAATTTAGATATGGTTAATTTCAGTTTCGGTAGCGTTATAGATTACAACATCGGTGCTAAACTGGATGAGCAAGGTGTTCTTGTTATCACCTCTGCAGGCAACCAAGCTAATACTCGTCCATATTTCCCTTCAAGTGCAAAATATGCTCTTTCAGTTGCCTCAATGAATAAGTTTGATAAACTTTCAAGTTTTTCAAACAGAAATTCAGATTATGTAGAAGTCGTCGCACCTGGTGAAGACTTACCCAATATGGGGTCTGGTACATCATTTTCTTGCCCTATAGTTGTTTCCTTATGTGCAATGATAGCTTCTATTCATCCTGAATATTCAAGAGAAGAAATAAAAGAAGCCTTATATTCATCATGTGATTCAACACTTTTAGCAGATACCAAAACAAAATACGGTACAATTGATTTTATGAGCGCTCTTGTGGGCAGTGAATACAAATCGCAGCTTGTCAACGCACCTACCTTCAGTTTAACATCTCGCCCTACAGAGACAACAATGTATTCGGAAACACAGTATTTGGAATTATATTGTAATGAAGGTGAAGAAATATATTACACAACAGATACTTCTTACCCCACAAGGCAAACAGCCACCTTATACACAGAACCTATCGAACTTGATGTAACAACAAAAATACGTGCCGTTACCTTTTCCAAAAACCACTACAGAAGTGAACCATCCAACTTAACCTTATACATTCGGGTGTATGGCGATATTCCCGATAACGATAACGGATGGACAATAAACTCCAAGGGATATGTTACAGGGTATTATGGGTATGATATTAACCCAACTGTACCTGATAAGATTTTTGGTATTACAGTAACGGGTATTGCTGAGAGTGCTTTTGAAAATATGACCTTTATAGAGAAAATAACATTACCTGAAACCTGTACATATATTGATAGTTATGCTTTTAAAGGTTGTAAATACCTTGACACAATTAACGCACCTGATGTTACAACAGTAAGAATACAATCTTTTATGAACTGTCAGCTACTTGATTATGTAAATATGCCAAACTTAAAAATACTTGCAAAAGAATGTTTCAGAAAATGCGGTGAATTAAATAATTTGCCTGTTGATAATTTCACTATAATTCCCCAATATGCTTTTGCAGGATGTACATTTAGTTATATTACTTTACCTAATGTTACAGAAGTATATAACTATGCTTTTAGTGCATGCGAAAGTTTGATTGAAGTTTCGTTACCATCGTTAGTTGATGAATGTTTAGGGCAGGGAGTTTTTAGAGGCTGCCACATGCTTGTGAAAGTCAATTTCCCTGATGATTTTGTTACTTTGGGTGGTTATACTTTCAATGGCTGTTATACTACTGATTTCAGTTTTTTAAAAAATATCCAATATGTATATTGGGGCGACTTTAATCATTGCGAATATGTTGGGGTTATGTCCTTGACAAATGTTGTATTGGTTGATACTCGTACCTTTGACTACATGCCGTCATTAAAAGAGGTCATTATCCCCTCGTGTACAACTGTTTTGGAGGAGGCTTTTCGCAGTAACAGATACTTAGAAAAAGTAGTGTTCTCCGACAATCTTGAGTTTGTCGGTTCAAGACTTTTTGTTAACTGCCCTATGATGAAATATGTTGTACTTAACGGATTGACCAATAGTACAGAAGCTGTTTTTGAAGGCACTTCTATTGAACGTGTTGAGTTTAATAAAATACAAACACTGGCATCTTTACCCGAGGTTAAAAACAGTATAGTCGCCTTACCAAGTACTTTTGAATCTTGCTCCGAGGATACGACAGGCAGAGAGTACAAAGTTTTTGGCACTAAAGGTAGCACGGCAGAAACATGGGCAGAAGCAAATGGTCATACTTTCTATGAAATCTCGCAAGAAAACTCAATTGTTACAGATATAGCTACCGTTTATGATGAAAATTCCATTGAACCATTAACTTTTGATGCGATAGGAATAAACAGTTCTTATCAATGGTACGGCTCTTTAGATAACAAAGTTGATAACAGTGATGATGTCGCTATTAATGGAGCAACCACAAACGAGTTTACTCCTGAAAAAGGTGATAAGTACCCTTATTACTATTGCAAAATGACAAGTACTGATAAAGATGTAACAGAAACAGAAGTAAGTACAGTTGAAATTTACAGCTCTATCTGTCAAAACAAGTTGTGTTATATGATGCCAAAAGACAATACCGAGATTGATTATGTTAACAAACGTATCTTTACAACTCAATTTGTCTGCCGTGATTTCTTGGAAATAATACACATAAATGAAAATACAACTTACCTTTTAACGCCTTCGTATGAATACCAAAACAACTGTTGGTATGGTACAGGTTCACAATTACAGATTCAAGATGCTGATACATCAACAGAAATCACATACACACTAATTGTTGAAGGTGATGTGAATGGTGACAGTGCTGTTGATGTGCTTGATGCTGCATACGTTGAACTCGTCACAAGCGGACACAAACAACTAACCGACGCCTACTTCCTGGCAGCAGACACAAACTCGGATGAAGAAATAACTGTTGAAGATTACTCACAAGTTGTCAACTTGGTTCTAGCAGGTTAAAGGAGAATTGGATATGAAGAAAATAATAAGCACTATTCTATGTATATCTTTACTATCATCAATAATCTGCATTCCTGTATCAGCAATTTCAAAGGGAACAGAAAGTTCGAATATCAGTGGTTTCATAAACGGAATAAATGAACTCACTAAAAAATATGATGCAGATAAAGATTTTGAGGTTACCCCCGAAAACATTTCTTCTGAAAACTTTTCAGAAGAGGCTCCAACTTATTATTCCGCATCATCGGTTTCTGAAAACGAAACCGATGATGTACCCGAGTTGGACTTTCAAACCTGTCGTTTAATTGTTCAAAGTGATGTTGATTTTAATAATTATGGTGCTGTTGAAGTAGTAAGTGGCTTTGAAAATTTCCATATTCTTCAATATGAAACTGAATCTGATACCAAAACCGCTTACGAAAACTTGTTGAAGGATTCTGCCGTTATTTCTGTCGATATTGATGCTGTAATAAGTGTTGATTCAATTGAAACAACCAGAACAGATACCGAAAAAGAAATATACTCCAAAGAGGATTTTTATAACTGTTGGTCGCTTAATGCCACAGGAATGGATAAGGTTCTTGAATATTACAGTAATCAGCAGTTTCCCGAAATAGTTGTAGGTGTAATTGATAGCGGTGTAAACTATGAACATGAGTTGTTTGAAGGCAGATTAATAAGAACCTTTTTCAACAGTTCGGGTGAAGATGATCCCAACGATGAATCTGATAAAAATGGGCATGGTACGGCAGTAACAAGTTGTATCATAAAAACCACACCTGATAATGTAAAAATTGCTACATATAGGGTACTTAATGCAAAGGGTACCGGTACAACATCAAATGGGTGTGCAGGAATATTACAAGCAATTGAAGATGGTATAAGAATATTAAATTTAAGTTTAGGATTTGCCGGCGATTTAGAAATTCAATGTTCAATACTAAACTATGCTAAAGCCAACAACACTTTTATTGTTTGTGGTGCCGGAAATGCGTCAGCAAATACGGATATTCGTGATGCCAGTTATATTAACACTTCTGATGATACTTGTTCGGTTGGTGCAAGCACAAAACAAAATTTACCAGCATATTTTACCAATTACGGAAGTAGTGTTGATATTGTTGCACCAGGTTTAGATGTTGTGTCTGCCGATATAGATGGCTCCTATAGCTTGTTCGAGGGAACTTCTGCAGCTTCACCATATATGGCAGGTGTATTTACCACTTTAACTTGTGTGTATCCTGAATTATCGTCCGTAGAAAAAATGCGTATGATAAAAGCCTCGTCAACAGAATTATCCGAACCGTATATTAAGTACTGTTTTGAAACAGGCGTGATTGACTGCTTAGCTTTATTTAACTTTGAAAAACTTAAACCTGTTGAAATCAGCTTAGATGCCGGAATATACGAAGGTCCCGTTACTGTTGAATTGTTTGCTGAAGAGGGCTATGAAATATATTATACAATGGATCAGACGTATCCGTCCCCAACAAACGGTACACTATACACAAAACCCATCTCCTTTGTGGGCGATGCTTTCGAAATAGTTGCAGTAGCATATAAAGATGGTGTAAGAAGTGATTTTTCCAGAGAATTAATTCACGCTGCACAAATAGGCACCGATGATATGTTCACCATAACGGATGATGGCACGATTACAAGCTACACGGGAGATACATTTTACTTAAAGGTTCCCGAAACAGTTAACGGAATAACCGTTACCGATATTGCCGAAGGTGTGTTTGCTGAGTCTTCCCTATGGGGTCTAATTTTGCCGGATACTATGACATTCTTGGGTGACATGACGCTTTGGGGAGGCACAAGTCACAATAGTTGTGTCTATGGAAACAAAACAATATCCGTAATCAGTGGTAAAAATATTAAAATTCTCGGTACAAAAGCATTTTACGAGTGTACTTCATTAAGGGAAGTGGATTTCCCTAACTGTGAACAAATCGGTAATGAAGTTTTTTATTTCACCAATCTTGTTGGTGCACAATTTCCAAAAGTTACAACATTGCTGACAGGAGCATTCTATTACGCTCAATTTTTAAGAGAACTTTATTTACCCAATTGCACAAAAATGTTAGACGATGCATTTTCAATGTGCAAACAACTGCAACATCTGTATGCTCCCCTTATTGATATTGATGTGGATTCTATTGAATATCCGGACTGGGAATTTGATTTAGCCGAAGAAGGTTTTTTAAATACATTTGACACCACAGTTCAATTAACTTATATCAATCTTGAACAGGCACGAGTAATTGGATGGGGCAAACATCAATTTGGAGGAGCGTTTTATCGCAGTAATATCCACAGAATGGATTTATCAAAAGTAGAATACATTTACGAAATACCTTGGCCACAATACAATTACCTTTCCAAAATATATCATCCTGTAACTGTTGAACTTAATCTCCCTGCTACATTGAGAAGGTGTGTAGATGCTAAAGGATACTTCGATGATGAGATAAGAAATTATGTTGTATATGCATCATTAAAAACATATGCAGAAAAATGGGCAAATGATAATGGTGTTAAATTCATCGCACTCAATGCAGAAACATCAATTGCAGAAGATATAGAACCGGTTTGGGATAAGTATTCATACAAGCCCCTGTACTTTGATGCACGTGGGTTCAACCGAACATATCAATGGTATGGCTCTTATGATAATAAAATCGGTAATGATGTGGCGATTAACGATGCAACAACAAATGAGTTTAACCCTAGAGAAAGCAGTAAATATGCCTATTACTATTGTCAAATGACGAGCACGGATATTGACAATGAAGGCAATGTTGTAAGTTCTTTTACAGTTAACAGCAGATTATGTCAAAATCGTTTCTACTATATGTACGCAAAAGATAAAACTGAAATTGATGTTGAAAATAATCTGATTTTCACCAAACAATTTGTCTGCCGTGATTTCTTAGAAATAGTACACGTGAATGAACACATAAATTACCTTTTAACACCTTCGTATGAATACCAAAACAACTGTTGGTATGGTACAGGTTCACAGTTACAAATTCAAGATGCTGATGCATCAACAGAAACCACATACACTCTAATTGTTGAAGGTGATATTAACGGTGATAGTGCCGTTGATGTGCTTGATGCTTCGGCAGTTGAGAAAGCAACAAACAGCCACAAAGAATTAACGGGCAATTACTTCCTTGCAGGGGACAGCAACCGTGACGGGGTGATTGATATTGTTGATTATCAGTCCGTGGTGAACAGAGCGATGTAAATGCGAAATGCCAAGTGCGAAACGCGAAACGAATTGGCAGTGTTGCGAAGCCTATCCTCCTTGCCGCTTGCGGGAGGGAGGGGGACCGCCCTTGTACTAACTTTCTCGTTAGATTTTCTGAAAAGCGCGATATTAAGTATTTATTACAATCGTGTTTTGTCGGGGTGGTGGAAGGTGTAATTATCGCAAATCATAATACCGCTTGCGCGGTGGTACCTTCCACCATTCCGCCCGAA
>JAGASD010000047.1 GCA_017621885.1 Clostridia bacterium
ATTCTGCATTTAACACGTTAATAGCAGTATTGTTTACCACCTTATCGCTATCTGAACGGCTTTTCGTAACGTGCAGATTTGCCTGTATGAAAATAACTGCATCGGATTGTTTGCCCTTAACAAATTCAATCAATTCACTGTATTTTTCAACGGTGCTGCTAAATTTGTATCCCACTTCATTGATGCCGAGCATTATATATATTTTACCATACTTTTTGCTATTCAGCAACTCCGTCAAAGTCACCTTGCCGACATTGGGAACAGAAACAGGCTTTTTATGAATGTTGTAAACACTCATTCCCACCGTGCAAAAATAGTCTGCTCCGTCGATACCTGCATACTCCATAAGTCCCACTGTCCTTGAATCACCGATGAACAGAGCATCATCCATAGAAATATCGCTGTTTGGTTGCGTTGTTATATTTTCCGTCGTTGATGTTTCTGTTATAGATGTACTCGCTTCGTAACCACCCTCTGTTTGCGTAGAGTTTGTATCTTCTAAGGTGTCTTTGGGAGTCAATATAATATCGTTTTGCGTTACCGAATTGTTGTCGGTTTCTGTGCCGGAGCTTGAAGATGGGGTTTTCCAAAAAAACATAAACAGTATAACAGCAACAACTAAAAAACATAAGGACAAAAGAGTAACTAAATTTGACTTTTTCATTTTCTTTACCTCTCAAAATCTAAAATATAAAAACGGATCATCAAAGCCACGGTACATACAATATACACTTGCACAGAAAATCACCGATAACAGCAGGCATATAACAACACGGCTTTTAATTCGTTTCAAAATACGAAACGGCAATCTTGTCGAGAACAATATACCTGCGATAAAAAACGGATAAAATAAGTTTAAGTATTTTAGGTAGTCATACCTAAATATCGACCATACGCCTTGACCGAAAAACGGGAACAACCGAGTAAAAAACACCCAAAGCTGCCCTATATCATCAATAGCGAATATTGCCCAAGTAATCGGGATCAATATGAACATATAAAGGTGGGCAATGACAGGCATTTTATTAAGATATTTTCCTATAAAGAATCTTTCAAGCGTTATGATAATGAACAGAACTGTTCCCCATAAAACGAAATTATATCCTGCACCGTGCCACAACCCCGTAAGCAACCATACGATAAGCAGATTTCTGACAGTAGCAATTTTGCCGTTGCGATTTCCGCCAAGAGGGATATATACATACTCTCTAAACCAAGCCCCAAGTGTTATATGCCACCGCCGCCAAAATTCTGTCATTGTAAGGCTTGTATATGGGTGGTCAAAGTTTTTCGGTAGCTTGAATCCGAGCATTTTTCCAAGACCTATAGCCATCAGGGAGTAACCGAAAAAATCAAAATATATTTGAAGAGAAAATGCTATTATCGCCATCCACGCAAGCGGTGTAGATATGCTTTCAAACCCAATCGCACAAGTCTGCGACCACAGTTTTCCGACAGGATTAGCAAGCAGCACTTTTAATCCTAATCCGAAAATAAATATGCCGATACCTCTCAGCACAGATGATGTTTTGATTTGCCGCTTATACAGTTCTTTTTCCACTTGACCGTAAGTAACAATCGGACCGGCAATGAGCTGTTCGAACATTGAAATATATATCGTATATTTAAGCAAACTTTGTTGTGCCTTTATAGTTCCTCGGTAAACATCAACAATATATGAAATTCCTTGAAAGGTGTAAAAAGAAATGCCAATAGGCAATACAATATCTGCCGTAAAGTTAAAACTCGGATTGAGCCGACCAATTTCGTTTATTACAAAGCCGGAATACTTAAATGCGGCCAGACTGATTAAGTGTAAACTTATGCCTATGGTCAATAATACCTTCTTGTGTGCCGAAAATTTTTCAATCCATACACCAACCACAAAATCCGCAATAATACTTAGTATAAACACTATAAAATGTTCGGGGTTATGGATCGTGCCCACAAAGTAAAAACACAAACTTCCAATAAATAATATAGAATTCTTTAATTTATCAGGTACAATATAGTAGCACCCGAAGAATATCGGCATAAATATAAAGATAAATTGTAAACTACTGAATACCATAACCATACCACCATTTCGCTGTTCTGATATATAGATGCACGGGCAATATAAAAGGTGACACACAAATTTATTTTTTCAAAAAAATTAGCGGCAAGGATTTCTCCCTGCCGCCGTGCTTCGGTTAGTTGTAAATAATATCGTGATTTACGATTTCGGTGGCTCTGATACGATAATAATTGCACTCGAAATAATGTGAATAATAAAAATAATAGCAGACAATGAAAAGCACTGTCTGCTATAGTAGATATATTATATTAAGTTGGTATTATTCCCACTCAATTGTGCCGATGGGCTTCGGTGTAAGGTCGTAGAGAACACGATTAATACCTTCAACCTCATGAGTGATTCTGTCTGTTATTTTATGAAGAAGTGCATAAGGAATCTCTTCGATTGTCGCACTCATTGCGTCTGTTGTATTAACAGCACGGATGATTGCAGGCCAACCTTCGTAGCGTTTTGAATCCTTTACGCCAACGCTCTTAACATCGGGAACAGCGATGAAATACTGCCAAACCTTGCCCGCAAGACCGGCATTATCAAATTCTTCTCTGAGAATTGCATCAGCCTCTCTTAAAGCGTGGAGTCTGTCACGAGTAATTGCCCCAAGGCAACGAACACCGAGACCGGGACCGGGGAACGGCTGACGGTATACCATTTCATCGGGAAGTCCGAGAGCGGAGCCTACAACACGAACCTCGTCTTTATAAAGAAGAGCAACAGGTTCGCAAAGCTCAAGTTTCATATCTTCGGGAAGGCCGCCAACGTTATGGTGTGCCTTAACTCCGTCACTTTCAAGAATATCGGGATAAATTGTACCCTGAGCAAGGAATGAGATTCCTTCAAGCTTGAGAGCTTCTTCGTTGAACACTTCAATGAATTCGTTACCGATTATTTTACGTTTCTTTTCCGGATCAGAAACATCAACAAGCTTATCAAGAAAACGGTCTGTAGCATCAATATAAATAAGGTTTGCATCAAGCTGTTTACCGAAAACCTCGATAACCTGCTCGCTCTCGCCTTTTCTCATAAGACCGTGGTTAACGTGTACACAAACAAGCTGTTTGCCGATAGCTTTAATAAGCAAAGCAGCAACAACGGAGGAATCAACACCGCCCGAGAGAGCGAGAAGAACTTTTTTATCCCCTACCTGTGCGCGAACTGCCGCAACCTGCTCATCAATAAATGCATTAGCAAGTTCAATATTGTTTATTCTTTTCATATCATCGGGACGTTTAATAAGTTCCATAAAATTCAACCTCCGTTAACTTAGTCTGTATAATTGTCAAAATAGCCCTGAACAAGGATAATCGGTGTACCCTTATCACCTGAACCGCTTGTAAGGTCACAAAGAGAACCAATAAGATCTGTAAGCTGTCTTGGTGTTGTGCCCTGTGAAGCCATATTACCAACAAGATTACCTGACTTTGCTTTAATGCTGTTAGAAATCGCTTCTTTCAGCTCTGCACCGGAAAGTCCTTTAAAGTCGTTATCAGCAAGATATTTCAATTTAAGCTCGTTAGGTGTACCGATAAGGCCATCGGTATGAGCAGGAGAAACAACGGGGTCAGCAAGCTCCCATATTTTACCCTGGGGATCCTTGAAAGCACCATCTCCGTAAACCATTACTTCGATATGCTTACCTGTTCTTGCAAGGAACTCAGCCTGAATATCCTTAACAAGGTCATTACATTCTCTGGGGAAAAGCTTAATTGTATCTTCTGTGGATTTATTTGAACCAAGAAGACCGTAAGCTTCATTGCAACCGCTACCGTTAACAGATGAATTGAGGATATCATCAAGACCGCAAACGATTTTCGCACCTGCGGCTTTAAGAATTCTCTTTGTACGTGCCCTTGTATGAATATCACAAGTAAGAACGCAATCTGTATAATCAAGAATTGTTTTAGACTGGTTAGCAAAAACAATCTCAACCTCTGCCCCTGCTTCTTTTATAATTTCAGAATAGTAAGCAACATAATCAACACCCGTGAATTCATGCTTATTTTCACCGAAAAGCTCTCTGTATTTTTCAAGAGAAAGAACGTCAGAATAAGGATTAATGCCTGCTTCATCAAGCTGGTCGTATGTTAAAAGAGAGTTACCGACTTCATCACTGGGATAACTGAGCATAAGAACAATCTTTTTAGCACCCATTGCAATACCTTTAAGACAAATTGCAAAACGGTTACGCGACAAAATGGGGAAAATAACGCCAACCGTCTCACCACCGAGCTTGGCTTTAACGTCTGCAGCAATATCTTCAACCTTTGCGTAGTTACCCTGAGCTCGCGCAACAATTGACTCTGTAAGAGCCACAACATCACGGTCTCTGAGTGAGAAGCCCTCGCTCTCAGCAGCCTCTAAAACGCTTGTTACAGCAATATCAACAAGGTTATCGCCCTCTCTGATAATGGGACAACGAATACCGCGTGAAACTGTACCTACTTTTCTTTCCATAATAATCTCACCACTTTATATAGTTTACCAAAATTGAAATTTTTAACTTACTTAAAAAGTATGGAGCGACTTTCAATGAAAGCCGCCCTCAATTGAAACCTTATTTCATCATGCTGGCAACTTCGTCAGCAAAATTGTCTTCTCTTTTTTCGAGACCTTCGCCCTTTTCAAGACGAATAAAGCTTACAACTTTAATATCAGCACCGGTGTTCTTTGCAACCTGTGCAACATAACCTGCAACTGTACCGTCAAAAAGATCTGAACGAACGAATGCCTGTTCAAGAAGGCAGATTTCCTTAATCTGCTTCTTAATACGGCCTTCAACTGCACCTGCAAAGATTTTGTTGCCCATGTATTCCTCTTTACCTGCAATTGCAAGAGATGCAAGTGTAGCAACAGCTTCTTTTGAAAGGAAATTGAAGAGATAGGGGCTCTTCTGATTTTCTTCGTAAGCAGCAACATCTTCAGCGCTGAAAAGGTTTTCAGCAATAGCTTTCTGGAAGAGAGCACTGAGAATGGGCTTGGGAAGAGATTCAGGCTTATTAAGAGAGCTATCAATTGTAATAGATTTCATTTTTGCAAGCTCATCAGCAGAAATGCTGTCTTTTGCAAGATACTCAGGACGCATAGCAGCAACCTGCATTGCAATATTCTTACCCATTGCAACAAATTCTGCTTTATCTTCAAGATTTGTTTCAAACTTAACTGCAACACCAACTGCGCCGCCACCGTGAATGTAAGTTACAACGTCACCTTCAACGATTTCAAAACGACGGATTTTAAGGTTTTCACCAATAACAAGAATAAGGTCGTTAAGGTTTTCTGTAACTGTTCTGTCAGAACCTGCAAGAGTAAGGTCTGCAAGAGCTTCAACTGAAGCAGGCTTGTTAGCAGCGATTGTTTTAGCAACATTAAGACCGAATTCCTGGAATTTTTCGTTTTTACCAACGAAGTCTGTTTCAGAGTTGATTTCAAGAAGAACTGTTACTTTTGCATCTTCATCAGTGTAAGCGATGATTGCACCTTCAGCAGCAATTCTGCTTGCCTTCTTCTCAGAAGCTGCAAGGCCTCTTTCACGAAGAATTTCGAAAGCTCTATCCATATCACCGTCAGCTTCTGTAAGTGCCTTTTTGCACTCCATCATACCAACACCGGTTTTTTCTCTTAAGTTTTTAACATCTAAAGCTGTGAATGCCATAGGTGTTACCTCCTTTATAAAGTTATCAAGGCGGAATTATATTCCGCCTATTAATTAAACTAATTATTCAGCGTCTTCAGCAACCTCTGCTTCTTCAGCAGCAACTGTCTGTTCACCCTGGCGGCCTGCAATAATTGCATCAGCCATAGCACCTGCAATAAGCTTTACTGCACGGATAGCGTCATCATTACCGGGAATAACGTAATCAATTTCATCGGGATCGCAGTTTGTATCAACAATAGCAACAATCGGAATACCGAGTTTCTTTGCTTCAAGAACAGCGATTCTTTCTTTTCTGGGGTCAACGATGAACATAGCAGCAGGCATCTTTTTCATTTCTGTGATACCGCCCATGAATTTTTCAAGCTTTTCTCTTTCAAGGTTGAGCTTAATAACTTCTTTTTTGGGAAGAAGCTCGAAAGTACCGTCAGCTTCCATAGCGTTAAGCTGAGCAAGTCTTCTGATTCTCTTCTGGATTGTGTTGAAGTTTGTAAGCATACCGCCGAGCCAACGTGCATTTACGAATGACATACCGCAACGCTCTGCTTCTTCCTTAATGGAATCCTGAGCCTGCTTCTTGGTACCTACGAAAAGAACTTCGCCGCCCTCCTGAGCAATCTGGTTGATGAAGGTGTAAGCCTCTTCAAGCTTCTTAACTGTCTTCTGAAGGTCAATGATATAAATACCATTTCTTTCAGTAAAGATGTAAGGAGCCATTTTGGGGTTCCATCTTCTGGTCTGGTGTCCGAAATGAACACCTGCTTCGAGTAACTGTTTCATTGAAACTACTGACATAATTTTGTCCTCCTTTTTGTTAAACCGCCGCAAGGTTTCGCCTCGCAAACACCACATCACCGATGCACACGGCATTCACAATCTCCCCTGCGTGAGTTTTTGACTATGAGAGTATAGCACCATATAACAAAAAATGCAATACTTTTTTGTGAAATACTTTAAAAATCAAAGCAATATTTTTTATATTTCATATATTGAGTGATTTTTTTCATACGAATTTCTCTTGCAAACGGGTCAATATAAAAAGAACCGTTATCTCGCATAGAAACCACATCAAACTCTTTCAATTCACCGGGCAAATCTCTGAGCGGCAATCTTATTAAGTTACCTGCTTTGTCAGGCAATCTGCAAACGGCGTAATCACCGTCAAAATATTCAACAAACATATCCATAATTAATCCTCCGATGTATCTACGGCTGAACCGAAGTAATTATGATTACCCGATAAACTGTCAGAGTTTCCGCTAACTGAAGAATTATCTGTATTGTTCACAGCAATATCATCAACAGAAAGCTGTTTGGGTGCAGCTGAAGAATTTGCCTGCATTTCATACCATTGCTCTTTAGTAATAAGAACTTTACGGGGCTTACACCCTTCATAAGGACCTATTATTCCTTTTTCCGAAAGCTCGTCAACAATACGGGCAGCTCTCGCATAACCAAGCTTCAGTTTTCTTTGCAATAACGTTGTTGAAGCCATCCCCGCCTCTACAACTACTTCAATAGCCTTGGGGAACATTTCATCATCATAATTATTTTCAGTCGGTGTATCAGCTCCGGATGAACCGCCGTTTTTCTTTTTGCCGTCCTGAGCGGCTTTAAGCTCAATTTCCTGCATAACAGCATCATCATACTTAACAGAGCCCTGAGCTGTAACAAATTCAATTACTCGCTCAATCTCATCATCAGAAACGTAACAACCCTGAACACGAACAGGCTTTGAAAGGCCAACAGGACAATAAAGCATATCACCGTTACCGAGAAGCTTTTCGGCGCCCTGTGTGTCTATAATCGTACGAGAGTCAATCTGTGATTTAACCGCAAAAGCAATACGGCTCGGAATATTAGCTTTAATAAGACCTGTAATAACGTCAACCGAAGGTCTTTGTGTTGCAACGATAAGATGCATACCTGCTGCACGGGCTTTTTGTGCAAGACGGCAAATTGAATCTTCAACTTCGTTAGAAGCAGCCATCATTAAATCAGACAACTCATCAATAATAATAACAATCTGCGGCATTTTAGGAAGACCGTGAGATAAAGCAAATGTATTATAGCCCTGAAGATTACGAACACCGTTATCGGCAAAAAGAGCATAACGCTTATCCATCTCAGCAACAGCCCATGAAAGAGCACCGGCGGCCTTTCTCGGATCTGCAACAACGGGAACCAGCAAATGAGGAATAGACTTATATACGGTAAATTCAACTTTTTTAGGGTCAATCATAATTAGCTTGACTTCATCAGGTGTTGCATTATAAAGCAAGCTCATAATCATTGTGTTGAGGCAAACCGACTTACCGGAGCCTGTTGTACCCGCCACAAGAAGGTGAGGCATTTTTGCAAGGTCAGCGCAGGTTGCAGCACCCTGGATATCTCTACCGAGAGCTACATTGATTTTTGATTTTGAATTTTTAAATGAACCGTTATCAAGAATTTCACGGAGTGTTACCATAGCTTTTTCAGCATTGGGAACTTCAATACCCACGGCATTCTTGTTAGGAATCGGTGCTTCAATACGAACACCTGAAGCCGCAAGATTCATCGCAATATCATCCGCAAGAGCAGTAATCCTGCTGATCTTTACGCCCGGCTCAGGCTGAAGCTCGAATCTTGTAACAGAAGGACTCTGACAAATCTCAACAATTTTTGTTCCGACGCCAAAGCTTTTGAGAGTTTTTACAATCGTCTCCCCTTTTTCGCGGAGCTCATAGGCCGACCCTGTCGAACCGTTATTCTTTGGCAAATCAAGCAAATCAACAGAAGGCAATTCATAGGGTATCTCTTCGGGAACCGCCTCAATCAAATCCACAGATTCCTCAGAGGAGAAATCCTCGTTGTTTTCTTCAATCGTCTCATCATCATTTTCTGAAACATCGTTTTCAACGTTGATGCTGTTATCCTGCTGATATTCTTCTTCGTATGCAGATATAATATCATCAAAAACAACCTCTGAAGGAGCTTGATTTTCTTTTTTCATATCCTCAAGTGAGGGATAAACCTCGGCTTCTGCCGCAGAATCCTCAGCATCCTCCTTGAACAACTCAACTATATCCGCAATCTCAACATTTCTGTCAAACACATCTTCATCAGCAATAATGGGATCAACACCGTTATCGGGAATCACAACATCAACGTCATCAATAGGAATGTCGAGATCTATTTCATGTTTCTCGACGCGCTCTTTACGTCTTCTTTCGGCAGATTTAGCGCGTCTTTCCTGACGCTCTTCGTTTGTAGAGGTGTAAGTTTCTTTTATGTCGTTGATTTTTTCTTCTGCATAATCAGACACTGCCTCTGCAGGCGCCCTTAATGACTGAAGCAATTTCAAAAGGGTTGTACCGCTGAAAAGCATAAACAACACTATAAATAATAATATTACAATTATACCTGCAGCAAGTCTGCTTCCACCTGTCAACAAAAGCGGTAAACCACCAAAAAGCGCACCGAAAACGCCATACCCGAAATGCATTCCCGTGCCATTGTAGTTTTTAAAAACATTATATGCATCTGTAAGCTGTTCACCGTAAGTCCTGCCATCCACAGTATTGACTATATGTAAAAACGATACCAAAAGAGTAAACAAAACAAAGCACTCAAAAACCTTAAACTTATATTTACGGCTATCTCTTCCTATAGCGGCAACAATACAAATAAAACCTATAAACAAAGGCATAATGAACGCGTTAACACCAAAAACTCCAAAGAAGAAGTTTCTCAACGCTCCCCAGACACCACCGGCATCCACAATTACAACAGCCATCATAAAAATAGCGAAAAAGAAACCGATAAGAGCAAAAATCTGTTTGTGCTCACTGCTGAACAATGATTTTTTTGTTTCACTTTGGTTTTTTTTACTGTTCTTCTTTACATTATCTTTTTTATTTCGGCCTTCGTTTTTTTTCGCCGGACTTTTTTTCTTATTCTGTTTCTGAGCCAAAATTAAAATCTCCTATCCTTACTTAACAAATACTTCTACTGCACCGATGATGCAAACAACAAAACCGAGAACGGTACAATAAATACCGAAATATTTAAACAAGTTTTTATTGATAATAACCTGCAATAATTTAATAGCAAAAATACCAACCACCGCAGAAGTAACAACACCCACAATCAACGGAAAAACCGGGATAATCTCAGTTGTCTCCATCGCATCCTTAAACTCAACAAGTGCGCTTGCTATTACAGCAGGAACACTTAAAATAAAGGAATACCTAACCGCACTTTTTTTGGAAACGCGACAGCACATTGCAGTTGAAATAGTTGAGCCCGAACGGGAAATCCCGGGAAAACATGCTGCAAAAAACTGCGCAATACCAATCATTGCCGCTGAAAAAGGTGCAACCTTTCTGAAACGTTTTGTGTTTTCCGAAACAGAATTGCCCAACAAAACAACAAAGCCTGTAACCATAAAGCAAACACCTTCGGCTTTTATACTGTTGTCGGAACCGAAAACACTGACTAAATCCATAAGGTTGTTGCCGTTACCAACCGGTATTAATAAAAGAAGAAGCGGAACACAAGAGATAATAAACATAAACAACATTCTTCTTGTGGTAGACATATCCTTGAGTTTAAAAGAAAAATTCTTTGAGAAAATATCCTTTATGCAAGCAAAGAATTCAATGAACAATTCATAAATCGGTTTATAAAACACAATGAAAATTGCAACCAGAGTGCCCATATGTAACATTGCCGAAAACAATCCGGCACCTTCAAGGTCCATTCCGGTAAAATGCCTGAAAATCGACATATGACCACTGCTTGAAATAGGTAAAAATTCGGTAACTCCTTGAATTATTCCAAGGAATAAAGCCTCAAGTATTTCTTTCATTGTTCACTAACCTCCACACTGCTGTTTGAAAAATCATAAAGCGTTTCAAGGGCATCCGAAAGACCTCCAACACTGTCAATCAAACCCTCTTTCACGGCCTGTTCACCGTTCAGAACAGTTCCGAAATCGGAAACAAGCTCATTATTATTAAGCATAAGACGGCGAAACCGCTCGCCCGAAACGGAAGAATTACGTACAATAAAATCGACAACGCGCTCTTCCATTTTTTTTAAATATACAAGAGTCTGCGGAACACCCAAAATCAATCCGTTCATTCTTACGGGATGAACTGTCATCGACGCAGTAGGAACAATAAACGATTTATCGGCACTGACCGCAAGAGGGATACCGATCGAGTGACTTCCTCCGAGTACCAGAGACACCGTAGGCTTTTTCATCCCTGAAATAAGCTCCGCCATAGCAAGCCCGGCCTCAATATCACCGCCGACGGTATTAAGAATTACCAGCAGACCTGAAATGTCAGGATTTTCTTCAACGGCAACAAGACGAGGTATAATATGCTCGTATTTTGTAGCTTTAGTATTAGCAGGTAATGAATAATGACCTTCTATCTGACCGATTATTGTTATACAATGAATGTAACGTCCGTTTTTATTAACGGTAACACTTCCGTCTGCCGAATCGTTAACTTCACTCAAATTGTCTGCATCATCTGTGCCGTTGTCAGAAAAATCAATATCGGGATTATGAGCTTCAAAATCATAAAAACCAAATAAATCGTTATACAAAACTATCACCGATAGTTATTATATCCCACAAACGCCCATTTAACCTTTATATAATAGCACATTAAACAAAAAAGTGCAATATTTGTCAAATTTTATTTATTATTAATATTTTGAATATTTGAATATATCCGTTGACAAAGATTGTGAAAAATATTACAATGTTCTTTGTTAAAAAAATGAACAAGTTATTGGAGGAATTAACAATGGGTCTTACTTTATGTGAAAAGATCATAAAAAACCATCTTGTTGACGGCGAATACGCTCCCGGCAACGAAGTCGGTATAAGAATCGACCAGACCTTAACCCAGGACGCCACAGGTACAATGGCTTATCTTGAGCTTGAGGCTATGGACATCGACAAAGTAAAAACAGAGCTTTCTGTTGCTTATATTGACCACAACACACTTCAGACCGGTTTTGAAAACGCTGATGACCACAGATTCATTCAGTCAGTTTGTAAAAAACGCGGTGTGCGTTATTCACGCCCCGGTAACGGTATCTGCCACCAGGTTCATCTTGAAAGATTCGGTATCCCCGGCAAAACTCTTATCGGCTCCGACAGTCACACTCCCACAGGCGGCGGTTTGGGTATGCTTGCTATGGGTGCAGGCGGTCTCGATGTTGCGGTTGCTATGGGCGGTGGTGCTTACTATATTACCGTTCCTGAAGTAATCAAAGTTAATCTTACGGGTAAGCTTTCCCCTTACGTTGCTGCTAAAGATATTATTCTCGAAGTTTTGAGAATTCTCAGTGTTAAAGGCGGCGTTGGTAAGGTTATTGAATACGGCGGCGAAGGTGTAAAAACTCTTTCCGTTCCCGAAAGAGCAACAATCACAAATATGGGCGCAGAGCTCGGCGCAACAACCTCTGTATTCCCCTCCGATGAAATTACATATGAATTTATGAAGGCGCAGAGCCGTGAGCAGGATTGGGTTGAGCTCCTTCCTGATGAGGATGCAGAATACTCAAGAGTTATTGATATCGATCTTTGCAAGCTCGCCCCTCTTGCCGCAATGCCTCATATGCCCGACAATGTAAAATCAGTTGCTGAAATCGGTGAAATAAAAGTTGACCAGGTCCTTATAGGTTCTTGCACAAACTCATCACTCCTCGATATGATGAAGGTTGCAAAAATTCTTAAAGGCAAAAAGGTGCATCCTTCAGTTTCACTCGGTATTGCACCCGGTTCAAAGCAGGTTCTTAATATGCTTGCCCTCAACGGTGCTTTAGCTGATATGATTGATGCCGGTGCACGTATTCTTGAAAGTGCTTGCGGTCCTTGTATCGGTATGGGTCAGTCCCCCTGCTCTGCAGGTGTTTCATTGCGTACTTTCAACCGTAACTTTGAAGGCAGAAGCGGTACTGCCGACGGTAAGGTTTACCTTGTAAGCCCGGAAACTGCTGCTGTATCTGCACTCACCGGTGTTCTTACAGATGCAACAAAATCTACAGATGATATTTCAGTAGAGCTCCCTGCAAAATTTATCATCAACGATAATATGATAGAAATGCCCGCAGCAACTCCCGAAGAGGCCGCAGAGGTTGAGGTTTACTACGGTCCCAACATTAAACCCTTCCCCAAAACAGAACCCCTTGCAGACTCAATTTCGGCTACTGCTGTTCTCAAGGTTGCGGACAATATCACTACAGACCACATTATGCCTGCAGGTGCAAAAATCCTCCCCTACCGTTCGAACATACCTCATCTTTCACAGTTCTGCTTCCGTCAATGCGACGAAAACTTTGCTGAGCATTGTAAAGAAGCAGGTTCGTGCATAATCATCGGCGGTAACAACTACGGTCAGGGTTCATCAAGAGAACACGCAGCTCTTGTACCCCTTTATCTCGGTGTTAAGGCTGTTATCACAAAATCATTCGCAAGAATTCACAAAGCCAATCTTGTTAATGCAAGCATATTACCCCTTAACTTTGTAAACGCAGATGACTATGATAAAATTTCGGTCGGCGATAAGCTTATTCTTCCAAAAATTAAAGAAGAGCTCCGTTCAGGTGCCGATATCACTCTTGTAAACGAAACCAAAAACGAGGAATACAAGCTTATTTGTGATGTTTCAGAAAGACAGATTGACATTCTTACCGCAGGCGGTTTGCTTGATTATACTAAGGAGGAAAATAAATAATGAACGAAGTACAGATTGAAAACGCCCTCAATAAATTCAAAGAATTACTCATTGAGCAGGATTCAAGAAATCAGAAAATCAAATCAACAAAAGATTTCAAGGATTTTAAATCTCTTGATAAAATTATTATCGGTGTTTGCGGTGGCGACGGTATAGGCCCTATCATCACAAACGAAGCTGCTAACGTTCTTAAATTCATTCTCAAGGATGATGTAGACAGCGGTAAGGTTGAATTTAAATATATCGACGGTCTTACAATTGAAAACCGTGCCAAGGTTATGAAGGCTATCCCTGACGATGTTATGGAAGAGCTTAAAGCTTGTGACGTTATTCTCAAGGGACCCACAACCACACCTCAGCAGGGTGACGGTCTTCCCAATATTGAAAGTGCTAACGTTGCTATGAGAAAAGCTCTTGACCTTTTTGCAAATGTTCGCCCCGTTAAAATCCCCGAAGAAAATATTGACTGGACTTTCTTCCGTGAAAACACTGAAGGTGCTTATGCAGTTGGTTCAAAGGGTGTTGACGTTGACGGTGAGCTTGCTTTCGATTTCGTTGTAACCACAACAGAAGGTACAGAGCGTATCGCTAAGCTTGCTTATGAATACGCAAGAAACAACAAAAAGGACCGTGTTTCAATTATTACAAAAGCAAACATCATCAAAACGACTGACGGTAAATTCCTTAACCTTTGCAAAAACATTGCTAAGGATTACCCTGAAATTACAACAGACGAGTGGTATATTGATATTACAACTGCAAAGCTTATTGACAAAAAAAGAAGAACAGATTTTAAGGTTTTCGTTCTTCCCAATCTTTATGGCGATATAATTACTGATGAGGCTGCTGAATTCCAGGGCGGTGTTGGTACAGCAGGAAGTGCAAACATCGGTAAAAAATACGCTATGTTTGAAGCAATTCACGGCTCTGCCCCCCGTATGATTAAAGAAGGCCGCGGACAGTACGCTGATCCTTGCTCTATGCTCAGAGCTGCTGTGCTTCTTCTTTCACACATCGGCAAACAGGAGGAAGCTGACAAGCTGGAAAAAGCACTTGATATTTGTATGATTACCGAAAAGAAAATGGTTATTACAGGTCGTGACAATGGTTGCACTTGTGAAGAATTCGGTAAATATGTGATGGAAACTCTTAAAACTTTAGATTGATAAGGGCGATTATTAATGAAAGAAAACAATCAGGTTTCCGTACCTGTTATAAAGCGTCTCCCCCGTTACCACAGATATCTTGAAGAATTGAAAAACCTGGGAATTGTGCGCATATCATCCAAAGAGTTATCTATGCGAATGGGACTTACAGCTTCTCAGATTCGTCAGGACCTTAATTGCTTCGGTGGATTCGGTCAGCAGGGTTACGGTTATAATATTGAACAACTCTATAACGAAATAGGTTTGATTTTAGGTATCAACAAACGCTCTAAAGCAATAATGATAGGTGCGGGCAACCTTGGTCACGCCATTGCAACACATCTTCACTTTGAAAACCGCGGTTTTGATCTTGTAGGTATTTTTGATAACAATAAAAACGTTATCGGAACCAAGGTCGGAGGTCGAACTGTACTTGATGCCGATACATTGGAGGAGTTCTGCAAAGCAGAAAAACCCGTGGTTGCAATTCTCTGCATACCAAGTGAATATGCAGCAGAAAACGCTGACAAGCTCGTTTCGTTAGGCATCAGAGGTTTCTGGAATTTCACTCAGTACGATCTTATGCACCGCTACGGTGACGTTGCTGTTGAAAATGTTCATCTTGGCGATTCGCTTATGACACTTTGTTACCAAATAAATAAATTATCTGATTCGGATGAGGTCCAAAAATGAAAAAATTGATGGATATTGATATTGTTGACATTGTCCCCTTTTCAAAGGGTATTATCGTCGCAAGAAAAGACACGCTCCCAAGCGGTAACACAAAAATTTCATTTTTTACATATGATGTAAAGCTCGAACGCCCTACCGCAAGCACTCGAAGCGCATATTTACTTAACAAATTCGGTGAAAATTTTGAAGCAATATCCGAACAGTTAAGCGATTACATATACTGCGATGCCGCAGTTCTTCCGAATAAGCATGTTGCCGTATCTTATTCAAGCGGTGAGCTGGGTCTTTTTAACGATAAAGGTGAATTGTATTGGACAAGTGACCTCCAATACAAAGACTGTCCTGTCAGCGGTGTTGCGCCTGAAGGAAAATACATCTGGTGTGTTGTGCCTGATAACAATTGTATTGTAAGATACTGTCCCTCTACAGAAAAAATAGTTTTGCGAATCGGCGGAGATTCTTCCACAGCCTTTTTGAATCCCGTTTCAATTTCTGCATATGAGAACAGCTTATATGTATGTAACTACGAATCCTGCAAAATCAGAACTGTAAATCTCAGGGATTTCACCGTTTCAGATTATAAAATTTTCGACGAACCTGTTTATCGTTATATTAAAACTAATGACAGAGAATTAGTAGAGCTTGAATCCGGTGTATATATGCTTTAATTGGTAAAATACACAAATTAAGCTACCACTTTTCTGTAATTTAAACTATTTACAAAACCGACAATAAATATTACTATATTCATAGTGCACTTTTAAATCAATCAGAGAATTGATAAGGTTTTGTAATTAAATTATTAATTAAGCCTTGTCTGTGCACAAGGCTTATTTTTTTGAGGTTTTTTATGGAATTCAAATCCGAAATAATGGACGAAAACGCAGTAAAACGCGCGTTAATACGTATATCACACGAAATTATTGAGAAAAACAAAGGAATTGAAAACATTGTTTTCCTCGGTATAAAAACACGCGGTGTCCCCCTTGCTAAATTGTTATCAGAAAACATAGAAAAATTTGAAGGTAAAAGGATAAATGTAGGTGAGCTTGATATTAACCATTATCGTGACGATTTAACGGAAGCGTCGGTTTTGCCTGAGGTAACCGAATCGAATATACCTTTTGATATAACCGACAAAGATATTATTCTTGTTGACGATGTTCTCTTTACGGGTCGCACGGTAAGAGCTGCAATAGAGGCAATTTTCAATTTAGGCAGACCATCCAGTATTCAGTTGGCGATACTTGTTGATCGCGGCCATCGCGAATTACCCTTCCGTGCAGATTTTGTCGGCAAAAATGTTCCGACTTCAACAAATGAATTAATTTCCGTATTATTACCTGAAACAGACGGATGTATGTCTGTCAAGCTTTTCAATACATAACGGTTATTAGCCTTTTCGGCTGTAATAAATTATTTATGGGGGTTAAAACCATGAAACTTGTTTACAATGTGGATGACAAACCAAAATTCGGACAACTTATCATTTTTGGTGTTCAGCAATTACTTGCAATTATGGCTGCAACACTTGTTGTTCCCGTAACTATAGGTAACGGTATGAGTTCTGCGGCTGCTCTTTTCGGCGCAGGTGTGGGTACACTTATTTACATTCTTTTCACTAAGAAAAGAAGTCCCGTTTTCCTCGGCTCTTCTTTTGCGTTCATAGGCTCAATGTTTGCGGCATTTGCCGGCGGAGTTTCAATGTCACTTGGTTTTCTCGGACTAATCCTCGGCGCTTTGTTTGCAGGTCTTGTATACGTTGTAATTGCTATTATAGTTAAATTTGCAGGCGTTAAGTGGATTAACAAGCTTATGCCGGCAGTTGTAATCGGACCAACTGTATCTATTATCGGGCTTTCGCCTGCCGGCAATGCAATCGGAGACCTTACATCCGGAGGACTTAAAGTTGACGGAGCTTCTGTTGCTTCACCATACGTTGCATTAATTTGCGGACTTGTAACACTCTTTGTTGTTTGTATTTCTTCGGTTTACAGTAAAAAGACAGCAAAATTAATTCCTTTTATTATCGGTATTCTTTCAGGCTATGCAGTTGCAGCTATATTTACCATAATCGGAAATGCAGCCGGCATCGACGCTCTTAAAGTAATTGATTTTTCACACATTACAGCACTCTTTGCAAACGGTATCTCAATCAATTCTTTTGTTAAAGTACCTGACTTCACTTTCCTTACTGCATTTAAAGGCATAAGTGAGCTTAACGCTTCTTATGTTATAACGATTATTGCAGCATACGTACCCGTTGCTTTTGTTGTGTTTGCTGAGCACATCGCTGACCATAAAAACATATCCACAATTATTGAAAAAGACCTTCTTGAGGACCCCGGTCTTTCAAGAACACTTCTCGGCGATGGTATAGGTTCGATGATTGGTGCATTTTTTGGCGGATGCCCCAATACAACTTACGGTGAATCTGTTGGTTGCGTTGCCATCACAAGGAATGCTTCAATTTTCACAATAATTGCAGCAGCGATTATGGCAATGATTATTTCTTTTGTATCACCCTTTGTTGCTTTTGTTAACTCAATCCCCTCTTGCGTAATGGGCGGTGTTTGTGTAGCACTCTACGGTTTTATTGCAGTAAGCGGTCTCAAAATGATTCAGAAGGTTGATCTTGAAGACAACAGAAATCTTTTCGTTGTGTCCGCAATTTTAATTGCAGGTATCGGTGGTCTTACTGTTAAGTTTGGTAACGTAGAAATAACAACAATTGCTTGCGCTCTTATTCTCGGTATCGTTATTAATATCATTCTTTCAAAGAAAAAAGATGTAGTTACTGAAAAGTAAATTGACATAAAAATTTTAATATTGTATAATATAAAAAAAGGCATTGCGCAAGAGCGTAATGCCTTTATTACAGAGGTGTTAATTATGATTTTTTATGCAGAAAACGAAAATTTTATAGTTGGCGTAAAGGAGATGGGCGCAGAACTCACTTCTTTAAAATCGAAAAAAACCGGTATTGAGTATATATGGAACGGCAACGTTGATATATGGTATGGTCAATCCCCTATTCTCTTTCCTATAATCGGCAGATTGCTCGACGATAAATACAGATACAATGGCAATGAATACACAATGGCAAAACACGGCATTGTTCGTAAAAAGCCTTTCACTTTAATAAGTAAAACTGCTGATACACTTGTTTTTCAACAATCTTCAGATGCAGATTCTTTAAAAAGCTACCCCTTTGAATTCGATTTAATCGTTGAATTCAAATTAACCGATAACGGTCTTAGTGTTGCTCATACTGCAGTTAACAAGGACAATAAGGTTATGTATTATTCTTTTGGTGCTCACCCTGCCTTCAATTGCAAAATCGGTGATTACCTTGAGTTTTCGGATAACGAAAATCTTTTAACTGAAAGAATCGACCATGAATCTATACTTATTGAAGAAAAATTCCCTGTTGAAATGGATGGCAAAAAGATAATTATTACAAATGACCTTTTCAAAGACGATGCTCTTATTTTAAGCGGATACAAATCAAAAGCAGTTACGCTTAAAAGCAACAGTCACAACAGAACAATTAAATTTAATTTTGATTCCCCTCTTTTAGGTATCTGGGCAAAACCGGGTGCTCCTTACGTTTGCATAGAACCCTGGTGGGGAGTAAATGATAATTACGACAAGAAATCTGATATATCAGAAAAACGCGCAATTATGAGCCTTGGATCAAATGAAAGCGCATCATTTAACTGGAATGTTGAAATTTGTGAATAATTAACTGTTGACTACATACGAATTATACTATAAAATATCATTGTAACAAATGAAAGGAATTTGAAAAAACATGGCAGATATTATTGATAACATTCCTGAAAACGAAGGTTACGGCAACGACCTTGTTTCAGTAGTTGATGAAAACGGTGTTCAGCACACTTTTGAAGAGCTTGATCGAATTGAAACGGATGAGGGTAGGTTTATTGCGCTTCTCCCTGTTTATACCGAAGCTCAGGATATAATTGATGATGACGGAGAATTAATTATTCTTTCGGTTATTGAAGATGAAGACGGCGAAATTTATCTTGAACCTATTGAAGATGAAAATCTTTTCAATAAAATAGGAGATATTTTTGAAGAGCGTCTTTCTGAATATTTTGAATTTGCAGAAGAATAATTTTTGATATTTCAGGCAAAATAATTTTCCTGCTGTGTTCGATAAATGCGACTAATACTAACCCTATGACAATTAAAAGGGAGCCCGACTTCCGCGGCGGATTGCAGACCTCCCGTTTTACGGACGAAGGGAGCGTGAACCCGTAGAGAGGGCACCCACCTGCTGAAAGCAGGTTACTATTATCGCATCCGGCACGGCGGGACAACTAAAAAACACGGAGCACTGCTCCGTGTTTTTTATATAATAATAAATAAGGAGTGTCTTGCGACACTCCTTAATCTTATTTATTTGCAGATTCTGCTGTCTGGCGCTCCTGATAAGCCTTTCTTGCTTTTTCAGCTTCAGCTTCCATCTGAGCAATTTCTTCTTTACGTCTTGCAATTCTTTCAATATATTCGGTTAAGTCTGTATACTTAACGGGAATATTCTGCTTTTTAATAAGAACGTTAATAACGATAATCGCAACAAATCCTAAAACAACAAGAAAAGAACCAACACCAATATTACCTGAATACATTTCTCCGAATTTAGCAGAAAGCTGTGAATTAAACACAAAGAAGGAGATTATACTCAAAACAGTAAAACCAATTCCGCAAGAAGAAAGTGTTACATTTCTTTTAAAGCCCTTAGGTGAGCAAGAAACTGAAACAAACGGAATGTTAAGGATAGCAAAGACTGCCGTCAACAAAATACCGAGAATTGATACGAAATAACAAATCATTGCGGCAGTAGGCGCAATATTAAGAATATCGAACTTAAACTCAGCGATAACATCCATAATGAGATTAAGAATAGAAATATTCTTATCGAAAGAGTTATAAGGCATATCAACCTTAATATGTGCTAAAGGAAGGAAAAGCATCCCTATAGGAACAAGCAACATAATAAGACGAACAATTGAAAGCTTTGTACCTATAAAAGCAAATTTAACTCTGTCTATTTTAGGCTGAAAATTAATATGCTCTTCTTCGGCTTTATCGGCATCAAGAGCCAATCTTTCCTGTTGATTGTAATATATAAGGTTAACACCGCATTTGGGGCACTCAGCCTTAACATCAATTAATCTGAGCTTATAACCGCATTTGGGACAGTTTGCCATAATATCTCCTACCTATCATTGATATAATACTCAATAAGTATAACACAGCTTTTACTTATTTTCAATAAAAAACCAATTTTTTATCAAAAAAATTAAGTAATTTTGTAAAAAGCAATTATTTTTTTGAAATTGCAAGCTTAGCCTTACAAACAATGTTTGCGGCATCAAGACCAAAAATATGAAGAAGGTCAACTGCAGGACCGGACTTACCGAATGTGTCCTCAACGCCAACCTTAACAACGGGTACGGGACATTCTGAACAAACAGCGTCACAAACGGCATCACCAAGACCGCCGATAATATTGTGTTCTTCGGCAGTAACAATACATCCTGTCTTTTTGGCTGCAGCCACAACTGCTGCTTTATCAAGAGGCTTAATTGTATGCATATTAATGAGCTCAACCGAAATACCCTCTGCTTCAAGCTCTTTAGCTGCTTCAATAGCTTCATTTACCATAAGACCGGTAGCGATAATGGTAACGTCTGTACCTTCTCTGAGCGTTACAGCCTTACCGATTTCAAATTTATAGTCCTCATCAAAGATTCTCGGAACAGCAAGTCTTCCGAAACGCATATAAACAGGACCGTCAAGCTCCGCGGCGGCAAGAACAGCAGCGCGAGCCTCTATATCATCAGCAGGATTAATAATAACCATACCCGGAATCGAACGCATCAAAGCAATATCTTCACAGCACTGATGACTTGCACCGTCCTCACCAACAGAAATACCTGCATGTGTAGCACCGATTTTCACGTTAAGGTGAGGGTAACCGATAGTATTTCGAACCTGTTCAAAAGCTCTGCCTGCGGAAAACATTGCAAAAGAGCTTGCAAAAACTGTATAACCCGTTGTAGCAAGACCCGCTGCAACGCCCATCATATTTGATTCAGCAATACCTGTATCAAAAAATCTTTCAGGAAAAGCTTTTTTAAACGCACCTGTTTTTGTTGCCGCCGCAAGGTCAGCATCAAGAACAAGAATATTGGGATTTTTTTCACCGAGCTCAACAAGAGCTTTACCGTAAGCATCACGAGTTGCAACTTTAATAACATCTGCCATTGTTTAGCCCTCCAATCCGTTAAGAACTTCTTTAAGTTCATTCATAGCGATTTCATACTGTTCAGCATTAGGTGCAGAACCGTGCCAATTAACCTGATTCTCCATAAAGGAAACACCTTTACCTTTTACTGTTGTAGCAATAATTGCAGTAGGCTTACCTTTATACTCACGAGCATTGTTGAGAGCGGACTCTATTTCATCGAATGAGTGACCGTCAATTTCAATTACATTCCAGCCGAAAGCTGCAAATTTTTCAGGTATGGGATAAGGTGAGTTAACCTCTTCCACGGTACCGTCAATCTGAAGATTATTGTTATCAACAAAAGCAACAAGGTTATCAAGCTTTTTTGCAGAAGCATACATCGCTGCTTCCCAAACCTGACCTTCTTCAATTTCACCGTCACCAAGAATAGAATAAACGCGGAAATCGGCATTACTGAGCTTTGCACCTAAAGCCATACCGCAAGCAGCGGAAATCCCCTGACCAAGGGAGCCTGAGCTTATGTCGATACCCGGAAGACATTTCATACTGGGGTGACCCTGAAGCCGTGAATCAACTTTTCTGAGAGTTTTGAGTTCTTCAACGGGAAAATAGCCCTTCTGTGCCATAACAGAATAAAGAGCAGGAGCAGCGTGACCCTTTGAAAGAACAAATCTGTCTCTGTCTGCCATATCGGGGTTTGCAGGATCAACATTCATCTCTTTAAAATAAAGATATGTAAGTATCTCTGCAATTGAGAGCGAGCCGCCCGGGTGTCCTGATTTGGCATTAAAAGTACCTTCAATAATTCCCATACGGACATTACAGGCAATTTTAGCCAATTCGTTTTTGGTAATTACATCCATAATTATACCTCCGTTATATGATATAATTTTTTTCTAAATAATTTATAAAATCAGCAACCGCACCCCTATTACAGTGACAGGCAACGTATTCGGCAAGAGCCTTAATTTCAGTCGGTGCCTGACCGCAAGCCGCAGGATGAGCAACTGCTTTTAACATATCAACGTCGTTAAAATAATCTCCGATTGCAGCAGTGTTACGCCTGTTGATATTCAACAATTCAGCAAGTTTTAACACACCCACACCTTTATTTACACCCTTATTTACAACTTCAAGGGTGTACGGTGAAGTTAAAAAGCAATCTAAAACATCGTGATATTCAGAATTAATAAGTTTTTGAATTTTCTTCAGAAGCTTACGTGTGCCGAAAAAAGAAACCTTTCCCCAGACACCTTTAGGTAAATCCTCAATTCGTTTACAAAGCTTATAGTTAAGGTTATCAATTTTTGATATAACATAGCCGTAAACGCAAGTCCTTTTAACAAGGTAAACTGTATCAACACCGAAAACGGTTAATTGTAACGTCTTGTACCTTGAAAAAATATCAAGAATTATTTTTTCCCCGGCAGAAGAAACGGGATTAAAATATTTAATTTCCGAATTAGCAAAGTCGTAAATTCCTGCACCGTTTAAAAAAATCGCAGGAGTTTCAATACCTAATTTGCGGTAATGCACGGCCAAAGATTGAAGGTTTCTTCCGGAACATAAAGTAAAAACTCCACCGAGGTTCACAAAACGCTCAATCGCTTCCTTATTGACTTTGGGTAAATTCATTGATTTATCATTCAAAGTGCCGTCAATATCAGAAATAAGCAGCCATTCAGAATATGTTTTATTCATCATGATATTCTCCTGAGGAAATCCTTAAAATAATCCGGTAATTCAGTTGTAAATTCAAGATACTCCCCCGTTATCGGATGAATAAAACCGATTGTTGAAGCATTAAGACATTGACCGTTAAGACCATAACTCTTTTTAGGGTTACCGTACACAACATCACCGGCAACAGGAGTCCCTCTGTAAGCCATATGGACTCTTATCTGGTGTGTGCGGCCGGTTTCAAGCTTTACTTTAAGAAAAGTAAAACCGCTGAATCTTTCGATGACTTCAAAATGAGTAACAGCATTTTTTGAATTTTTATCAGTTACCGCTTGTTTTTTTCTGTCCTTAGGATGGCGACCGATGGGAGCATCAATTGTACCGAAATCGTCTTTGATGTTCCCGACTACAACGGTATTGTAAACACGGGTAAAGCTATGCTCCTTTATTTGTTCAGCAAGACCTCGGTGGGCTGTATCATTCTTAGCAACAACAAGCAACCCACTGGTATCTTTGTCAATCCTATGAACAATACCGGGACGTATAACGCCGTTAATTCCCGAAAGAGAATCACCGCAATGATACATCAATGCATTAACTAAGGTGCCTGTGTAGTTACCTGCAGCAGGATGGACAACCATCCCCTTAGGCTTATTGACAACGAGCAAGTGCTCATCCTCGTAAACGATATCAAGAGGAATATTTTCGGGCTCAACAGATAATATTGTTGGTTCAGGCATACATATTTCTATACAATCGCCGGAAAAAACAACCGTCTTTTTATTACAAACAGAGCCATTAACAAGAATATTACCGTCAGCTATCAATTGTTGTGCAGAATTTCTTGACAAATCATCAACAATCATTGAAACAGCTTTATCAACACGATTTCCTGCCGCCATATCATCTACAACAACTTCAATCTGTTCCATAGCTACCATTAGTATCAAAATCCTTTTTTACATCAACACTCTTTTTGCTTTTTGTACTTTTGGCATCTTTAATAATATCAACAATCAAATACCCGATAAGTGCAAAAGCACCAACAGTTATGAGACAATCAGCAAAATTAAAAACTGCAAAATCAACAAAGAGCGGTTCAATAAAATCAACAACATATCTGAGTCTTATTCTATCAATAATGTTACCGAAACCACCCGAAATCATCAACAACAAACAAATGTTGATAAATTTGGATTTGTTTTTATTCTTAATTAAAAAAATGACAGTGAAAACAAGAAGAACGACCGAAAAAACGGTAAGAAGCAATGTTTGAGTTGCAAAAGAACCAAAAACAGCACCGGTGTTTTCAACATATCTGAATCTTAGAATATCGGTAATAACATCAACGTATTCAATGGGTTTCAGATATTCAACTGCAAGAAATTTAAACAGCTGGTCAAGGCCTGCAAGAACGGCGCAAAACAGCACGGCAAAAAGAACAGACATCAATAAATCACCTAATTATTTTTTCCTTTTGAAAAAACCAACCTTAGATTTTTTCTCAGGCTTATCGCTATCAAAATCATCAACAGAAATAGTTTCAATTGAACCAAAGAATGACGATATAGAATCATCCGCTCCATCATCCTCTTCATAATCGTCACCAAACATTCTGGCATAACGAGCTCTTTTGCTCTGTGCGGATTCCTCTGTATTACGCACGGGTGATTCTTCGATTATTTCATCTTGTTTAACTTCTTCGTCATCAAAAGCAAGAATTAAATCATCCAAGTCATTAGTATCACTATTGCTGAAAATGTCTTCATATGTATCTTCCGCATCGGAAAAACTTTCAGTAGGCACGTCCTCTGTTTTTTCTTCTTCAACAGACTCATCTGAATCTGAAAAATCATCCAAAGTTAATTCAATCGCCGAATCCGAAGCTTCATCAACATCATCTTCAACAACACTGTCATCAAAACTTAAAATAACATCGGGGCCCTCATCATCGTCAAGCTCAACAGAAAAAGCTACATCTTCAGAAGCAGCTTCATCAACAATGCTTTCCTCCGAAAGGGTTTCGATATCAACATCTGCATCAGAATTGTTTTCGTTCACTTCTTCAACAGCTTCATCATATGCGATATCATCCGTGTTTTCATTCTCTGAGAAATCATCATCAAATCCATCGAAAATCAAATCATCGGTGTTAATAGTAAATTTCTTTGAAACAGGTATATCATCAACATCCGTTTCATCTGCCGGCTGCTCATTTAAATCAAAAACGGCTGTCGTTTCAGCAGGCGAAATTTCTGCAGAAGCTTCCGGTGCATCCGAAACCTCTTCCTCTACTGATTCGTTTTCAGTTTCATTTTCAACTGTTTCATCAAGATTCAAATCATCAGTATCCGAAAAATCAATAATTGAATCTTCCTCATCTGCTGCAACTTCTTCAAGCTTATTTTCGAGATTATCAACAGAAACATCAGCAACCGGAGGAGTCGCAACATCAATCTTTGAAGCCTCCTCAATAGCCATTTCAGGTAATTTGGAAATCAACTCAATATGAGCTTTATATTGTGCAAGAATCGAAGCTCTGAACTCAGAAACTTCTTTTTTAAGCATATCATAGTGGATGGATTCGCTTGTTATTGTTCTGTTCGCGGCGCCAACCGTATTACTTGCTGAATCGTTAGCCGCAATCAATATTCCGTGAGCCTTCTCTTTTGCTTTTTTCATAATTTCTTCGGCTTTGTCTCTTGCCATAGAAAGAAGCAATTCAGAATCAGCAATGGCTTGTTTTTCAGCATCAGATTTAATAATTGCTGCCTCACCCTTTGCTGCAGCAAGTATATTTTCAGCTTCTTCTTTTGTTTGTGAAGCCGTCGCCTCTGCATCTTTAGTAATCATATCAGCAGCCTTCTGAGCACTTAAAACAGCCTGCTTAATATCAGTTTCATCATTTTTAAATTTTTCTAATCTGTCGGCAAGAAGGCTCATTCTTTTGATAAGTTCTCCGTTTTCTCTGTAAAGCTTTTCATAGCTGACGAGCACTTCACCAAAAAAAGAATCTACATCATCCGCTCTATATGCATTTCTGCCTGCTGATTTGAATTCATATTGCTGTAATTGAGCCGGTGTTAACATAATAAATTCCCCGTTTCCACAAAATAATTAAAATTAGAAAAACACACCCGTACTTTCAAGTTCATCAAGAAGATCACCCGAAACGTTAACGTTATAAGGCGTGATAATATAGGTGTTGGTAGAAACCTTTTTAAGCTGACCGCCGTTTGCATATGCTACACCGTTAAGAAGGTCAACAAGGCGTCTTGCAACATCTTTACTTGCGGCCTCAAGGTTAAGAACAACCGTCCTTTTTTCATTAAGATGATCAGCAATTGCTCTTGCATCCTCAAACTTATCAGGCTTTACAAGAACAACCTGAAGCATAGCAGTTGTACGGATATCAACAACTCTGCTGGGGTCATTGTTTGAATAGTTATTACTCTGACGTCTCGGTCTTGCCGAAGGCTTGGGAGCTTCATAATCATAGTCATAATCTCTGCCAGAAGAAGATGTGAAAGAAGGTGATTCAAATCCTTCCTGAGCAACCTCTTCTGTGCCCTCTTCGTAATCCTCATCATCAGATGCGTTAATAAATTTTTTGAATAAATCTGTCAATGCCATAGTATTTAACCTCCAATTATTTATATATACGGGCGCCGAAAATAGCAGACCCAACTCTTACAAGATTTGAACCGTTAATAATAGCTTCCTTATAATCACCCGACATACCCATTGACAGTATGTTAAAATCAAAATTCGGATAATTACCGTTTTTAAGCTCATTATAATATTCGCTCATTTGCGAAAAGTATTTTTCAAGCTCCTTTTCGTCTTCACAGATTGGCGGAATCGTCATAAGACCTTTAACCGAAATTGACGGTAATTCAGATAATTCTGAAACAGATTCTAAAAATGCAACCTTATCAAAACCGGTTTTACTTTCCTCATCACCAATGTTAACTTCAAGTAAAATATCCGCACAAATACCACGCTTTAAAGCCTCTGCAGAAACTACCTTAGCAAGATTCAGACTGTCTACCGATTGAATCATATCAACTTCAGGAACAATTTTTTTAACCTTATTCGTCTGCAAATGACCAATAAGATGCTTTTCAACGCCGTCAAGCTCAAGATAATCCTTTTTTGAAAGAAATTCCTGAACCTTGTTTTCACCGATAAGATCTATTCCGCAATTCAAAATAGCGTAATTAATATAATCAACACTGACTGTTTTTGTAACAGCCATCAGTCTGACGTCAGACTCGGATCTGCCCGACTTAACAGCCGCTTCATTAATATCATTACGGATACGCTTTATATTTTCAGAAATATTTATAAAGGCAGGATCAGACGAGTTTATTGTCATACAATTCAACTCCTTCCGTTACAACTTTATCATAAAGCTTTATATAATCCGACTCACCCTCGGGATTATTTACAATAGTAAAAGTATCTGTTGAATAAAGAACATTAATTTTACGGAAACCGAGTAAATTACCGCGAACAACATAAACACCTTTAACACCGTCAACGGTACGTATGGCAGAATTAGAAATTTTATAACCCGAATATTCGCCCGTAATAATCTGAACGTCTTCAATGCGTATATCTGATACAGAATCATTCATTAAATCGCAAGATAAAATAAGCAACGTTTTTTCTCCCGTTCTGTCACCTATTTTATGAAGAGTTACGGGTAATTTTTCAACACCTCTGTACGGAAAATTAACATAAATCTGTTCATCGTATGAGAGGTTAACGGTTTTATCTGTATCCACTGCACAAACAATATACCATTTAAATGAACTGACCACTCTTCCGACAACGTCAGAGGCAATCGCCTGCGGCTCTGATGAAATAACTTTTTCAACAGCTTCAACGCTTAATTCATCAACCTTTGAATAATCAATGGAATTCTCATAACCGTCAGAGCCGTTAATATAATATCCCGCTTCACTGCTTTTAACCTCAGTATATGAATACTTAGCATTCTGCAACGTGGTTAATTCGTTTTTTAAAGATGCAAGCTTTTCCGAATAATCAAGAGCAGTACCGGTAGCAATTTGCTTTCCTGTCAAGGAATCACGGAAAACCTCGGCAGAATTCACAGCATCGGAAAATTCACGTTTATCTCTGTCTTCCAAAAAATTAATTAATTCATTGTCAATTTTTTCGGTAAGCGAATCAATGTTAAGTGTTTGAAGATTAGCTTGTCCCGACAAATCCTCATAATGTGCTATATCTTTTTCTAACTCACGGATTTTCAAAAAAGATACTGCATCGTCAGATGAATTAAACACCATTGAAACCGTATCGCCTCGGGCAACACGCTCACCGTTACTTGCAAATGATACGGTTGTACCGTTAACATTGTTTTTTATAAACTTTTCATCACGAACTACAAAACATTCTGTATCAATAGTTTTATACACAGTTTCCATAAGTGCAAACTGTGTTTCCATATCAGATTTAGAAATCAAAACACACTGATAAATTACGTACGAAACAACAAGACTGATTGCAAGAATAACAGCAACAGATTTTAAGCCTATTTTTTTCTTTTTCATGTTGTCTCACCTGCCAGAAATTTATTTATCAAATCATCAACATATTCTAAATAATCTTGAGTTTCATCAGGATAGACCCAATGAATTTCTTTATTTCGCTTAAACCAAGTCAATTGACGCTTTGCGTATCTGCGCGTTGAACGCTTTAAGCACTCAATACATTCTTCTTTACCTTTGACACCGTCAAAAAAAGGTTTAAGCTCCTTACAGCCGATAGCATTCAAAGCTGTTAAAGAGGGTTCACTGTCAAAAAACTCTCTTGCTTCTTCCCAAAGTCCTGCTTTTACCATCAAATCAACACGTCTGTTAATTCTGTCGTAAAGTTTCTCTCTATCCTTATAAGTTATACCGATAAAAAGCGGTTCAATGTCGGTTTCAACAGCATGGGACAAGCGAGCTTGTTCGGTAATCGTTTTGCCTGTTGTCTGAAATACTTCCAAAGCTCTCAAAACACGAACTGTATTATTAGGATGTATTTTTTCGGCGGCTTCAGGGTCAATATTCTTTAATCGAGAATACATATAATCAATGCCGTTTTTATCAAGCTCAGCCCTCAAATGCTCTCTTACGGCTTCAGATGAAGCATCATCGAGAAATTCAGTGTTTGATAAAAATGAGTCAACATAAAGACCCGTACCACCCACAACAACAGGCAACCTGTTACGTTTATAAATACTGTCAAAAGCATTTTTTGCATCCTTACAAAAAGCACTGACACTATATTTTTCCGTAATATCAAGAAAGTCTATCAAATGATGAGGTACACCCTCCTGCTCATCCAAAGATGGCTTTGCAGTTGAAACAGACATACCCTTATATATCTGCATAGAATCGGCTGATATAACTTCGCCATTAAATTTTTTACAAATATGTATACCAAGAGCTGTTTTTCCTGAAGCGGTAGGACCAACAACCACAACAGTTTTCTTTTTCAAGGGAAAACTCCTTAAATTAATTATTATACGATTCTGCCAAATTGTTTCTCAAGCTCACGTTTTGTCATTTCAACAAGCACAGGTCTGCCGTGAGGACAATAGCGTAAATCATCATCACCTAAAACCTGTCCGACAAAGCGCTCGGCTTCATATCGGGATGTAAAATTCCCCGCTTTTATTGCAGCCCTGCAAGCCATTGAATGATAAATCCAATCAAGCTTTTCCGGCATAAGAGTTTTTATGTTATTGGCAAGATATCCTGCAATTTCAACAACAATCTCATCGATATTTTCATCAATCAACTCCGGAGGACACGCGCTAATCTTAACGCATCTGTCACCGAAATCGGAAATATCGTAACCTGCTTGCGATAAAATCTCTGTATTTTCTAAAACAGCAGAATATTCATCATCAGACAAACTAACGGTAATCGGGAAAAGCATCATCTGCGATTCCTCTGCCGTTTGCTCTTTAAACTTATTAAAAATAATTCTCTCGTGTGCCGCATGTTTATCGATTAAAACTATTTTATTATCAGTTTCAGCAATAAGATAAGTGCTGAAGGCTTCACCGATGTACTTATAATCAGGTGTTTTAACAACATCTTCTGATAAACTCTTAACGGAAGCAACCGTATTGTGATAAATATTATCATCACATTTTTCATCAGCAATTGCTTTTGATTTTATATCTCCGCTTTCTTTAGTTTCAACAATAGCATCACATTTATTGTTAATATCTTTATTTTCGATAAAATTATCTGCAATATTAATTTTTAATGCCGAAGAATTATCAGAAGTGTTTTCAGATACGTTCTCGGTTACAAGCTTCACTTTAGGTTTCAGATACTCATCCTTTAGAAAATCGAGAGTTTCCGGCTCGTTATTCTTAGGTGAAGCTACTTTATTATCTTCACCGGTGACGGGGTTACCGAACTCCTTAACGATAAAGGAGCGTTGTGTTTCTGTTTTTAAAACAGGTTTAACTTCGTTTAACTTTAACTGCTCACCTTTTACTGCGGGCTCAACAAAAGCCTTGGCGGTTGAAAAAGTAACCTGAGGTCTGATTTTATCTGCGTTAAGAGTTGATAAACAAGCGTTATAGACTGCCTCAAAAACACGTTTCTCGTCAAAAAAACGGACCTCGGTTTTAGCAGGATGAACGTTAACGTCAACTGCTTCAAACGGCATTTCAACAAACAAAACACAGGCAGGAAACTTACCGATCATTATAGAATTTTTGTATGCACTTTCGATAGCAGACAAGAACACAACGCTTTTAACATATCGTTTATTAACGAAAAAAGTCTGCATTGCTCTGTTACCGCGACCGGCAGTAGGCTTATTAATAAAACCAAAAACCCTTATCCCGTTATGTTCAGACTCAACAGGCAACAAATCTGCAGTAAAAGCTTTGCCAAAAACAGCATAAACAGCAGATTTAAGATTACCGTCCCCGGGCGTCTGAAAAGCAATTTTACCGTCACGAATAAATCTGAATGAAATATCAGGATTAGATAGGGCTATTCTTTCAACAATAGTGGCAGCATAATTGCCTTCCTGAACATCTTTTTTTAAAAATTTAAGTCTTGCAGGAATGTTATAAAATAAATCTTTAACAACAATTGTGGTTCCGATGGGAGACCCTGCATCATCAATAAGTTTTTCTTCTCCGCCTTCAATAACGTAGCGTGTGCCAACATCTTCATTAGCGGTTGAAGTCATTAATTCGACTCTTGAAACAGCACTGACAGATGCCAGCGCTTCACCTCTGAAGCCGAGAGTAGATATAGAATCAAGATCGCTGACAGATGAAATTTTACTTGTTGCATGACTTACGAACGCATTGCGGACATCCTCACGTGAAATGCCGCAGCCATCATCAGTAACTCTGATATATGTTTTTCCGCCGTTTTTAATTTCAACAACAATCTTCTTTGAACCTGCATCAATTGAATTTTCAACAAATTCTTTAATAACAGAGGAAGGACGCTCAACAACCTCGCCGGCGGCAATAAGATCTGCAATATTTTTAGGTAAAACATTTATACGAGGCATAACCGTCCCCCTTTCTCAACTAACTTATAATGCACCGGCTTCTTTTTGTAATTCAAAAAGTACGGTCATTGCCTCAATAGGTGTTAAGGTGTTAACATCAATATTTTTAAGTTTATTGATAATCTCATCCTTAGCACCGGAAGAAAACGTTAATTGCATTTCATCTTCTTCAAAATATTTGTTTTCAACAACAGTTGTAGCTTTAACAGGTTGCTGATTTTCAAGAGATTTTAAAATCTTTTTAGCGTTTTCAACAACGGACTTTGGCACTCCGGCTAACTTTGCAACCTCAACGCCGTAGCTTCCGTCCGCCGGGCCTTTAACAATACGGCGAAGGAACGTAATATCATCACCGCGTTTTTTTACGGAAGTGTTATAATTCTTAACTCCCGGGATGGTTGCTTCAAGCTCTGTCAGTTCATGATAATGGGTTGCAAAAAGTGTTTTTGCACCAATTTTCTTTTTATCTGAGGTATATTCAAGAACAGCTCTGGCAATGCTCATACCGTCATAAGTGGAGGTACCGCGGCCTATTTCATCAAATACAATAAGGCTTTTGTTTGTTGCATTTTTAAGAATATCCGCAACCTCAGTCATTTCAAGCATAAAGGTTGACTGACCTGCGGACAGGTCATCAGAAGCACCTACTCTTGTAAAAATACGGTCAACAATACCGATTTTTGCAGATGAAGCAGGCACAAAGCTACCAATCTGCGCCATAAGAGTAATAAGTGCAACCTGACGCATATAGGTTGATTTACCCGCCATATTAGGACCCGTAATAATCGCTATTGTGTTATCGCGGCAATCAAGATGCGTATCATTAGGAACAAACGGCGCACCGTTAAGCATCAACTCAACAACCGGATGTCTGCCGCTTTCAATAACAATTTCATCTGATGTATCAACAACCGGTCGGGTATAATTATTGTTAATAGCTGTATAAGCCAAGGAGCAAAGAGTATCAAGTCTCGCAACTGCTCGCGCTGTTACTCGGACACGCTCAAGCTGATTTGCAACCGCGGAACGAATTTCAGAGAACAATTCAAATTCAAGTCTGACAATTCTCTCCTGAGCGCCAAGAACCTTTGATTCAAGTTCTTTAAGCTCCTGGGTAATATATCTTTCGCAATTAGTAAGCGTTTGTTTTCGTATGTAATGGTCCGGAACAAGGTCTTTGAATGAGTTTGTTACTTCGATATAATAACCAAAAACTCTGTTATAACCGATTTTGAGCTTTTTAATACCGGTTTTTTCTTGTTCCGCTTGTTCAACAGCGGTAAGATAACCTTTGCCGTTCTTGACAATATCACGCAAGGTATCAAGCTCACTGTTGTATCCGTCACGAATCATACCGCCCTCTCTCACTGTAAGGGGTGGTTCATCACAAATAGAATCCGTAATCAAGGAATAAACATCCTGCAAAAGGTCAATATCTTCAAAAATGCCAACCAGCATTTTTGATTTGATATTATTCAGAGCGCCCTTGATGTTTCCAAGCTGAACAATAGTCTGACTAAGTGTTCTGAGCTCTTTAGCATTTGCTGAACCGTAAACAATTCGTGTCATAATCCTTTCAATATCAAACATATCAGAAAGATACTGCATTAAGGAATCAAGAAGAATAGTATCAGCAGTTAATTCTTCAACGGCATTCTGTCTTAAAATAATTGAAGAATAACTAATCAAAGGCTGTTCAACCCAGTTGCGCATAAGTCTTTTACCCATAGCAGTTTTAGTATGGTCAAGCACCCATAAAAGACTGCCTTTTTTTTCGTGGCGCAACTGCGTTTCAGTAAGCTCAAGATTTCGTCTTGCGCTTACATCAAGAGTAAGAAAAGTGTTTTCATTATAAAAATCCACCTCGTTGATATTCTCGAGGTTGTTTTTCTGCACACCCTTGAGGTAAATAAGGGCGGCACCGAAAGCATAAATTAAAGAAGGATTTTTTTTAAAATTAGCTAAATCCGTTTCGTCAGAAATATGAGCGCGTATCTCAGCATTAAGCTCGTCAACATTATAATCTTTCTCAGAAACAAGCTGATAATCAACCGATAAACGGTTCTTTATAAAATCGGAAACAGTTTTAATAGATGAAGCATATTTATTGATAATAACTTCACTGGGTGAATAACAACCGAGCCTGTTAACTATATAATCAGACAAGTCGTTATCAGCGGTACAGTCAAGATGAACCTCACCGGTTGAGACGTCAACAAAGGCAAGACCACAGTTTTTGTCAGAAACAAAAACTGATGCAAGATAATTGTTTTTGCTTTCATCAAGCATATTACTCTCAATAACCGTACCGGGGGTTACAATTCTTACAACGTCTCGTTTAACGATGCCTTTAGCCGCAGCAGGGTCTTCAACCTGCTCACAGATAGCAACCTTGTAACCTCTGCTCACAAGCTTTGCGATGTAAGAATCAGCGCTGTGGAAAGGAACGCCGCACATTGGTGCGCGTTCCTCCTGGCCGCAATCTCTCCCGGTCAGAACAAGTTCAAGCTCTCTTGATGCAATTTTGGCATCCTCAAAGAACATCTCATAAAAGTCGCCCAGACGGAAAAACAAAAGCGTATCCGCATAGTTCTGTTTAATTTGAAAATATTGTTCCATCATCGGAGAAAGTTTAGCCATTTTTTACCTCAGCAAATAAAAATTAATAAGAATTAGTGGCAACCGCCGCAGCTGTCACAGCTACCGCTGCAATGATGCTCTTCCATAGGATTGCAGGTTGCGGGATCCTGACCGTCAACACAGCAAGCAAGAATACCCATAATTTCATTCATCATAGCATCTACTTCGTTTTTTGCTGCCTCAAATTTAACCATATTACCATTAAGCATTATCTCACGGTACTTTTCTTCAAATTCTTTTGCAAACTGTTCCATTTTTGCAGCATCTGCTTCTTCGCCTTTAGCGGCTTCGTTCTGATAGTTAAGCTGGATAAGATTGATACCGCCGATAAGCTCGTTAAGAGCATCGTCCTGTTCATTAGCTTTTCTTGCTTCCTCGTATTCCTTGTAACGGGGATCTTCCTGAACTGCAGCGCCAAGCTGTCTTGTAATTTCAATTACCGTCATTTTTGTGTACTCCTTAGATATATATAAATTTTCAACAATGAAACATTGTTTATTCAGTTATTGCCGTTTTAGCGGCAATCTCCTCCTGAACCTTTAAAAGCTCAAGGAACCATTTTGTTTTCTCTTTTTTTGTTACAGGATCATCCATCTCCGCAGCAGGTGTACCCTTTCTGGGAGAATATATAAACGTAAACATCGAACCGTATTCAACTTCTTTAACAAGTGAAAGTGTATCAAGGAACTCATCATAAGTCTCACCGGGGAAACCGACAATTATGTCGGTTGTTATATCGACACCGGGGATGCTTTTCTTAGCGTAATCAATAAGCTCAAGATAACGCTCTCTTGTATAATGTCGATTCATTTCTTTCAGAATACGGTTATTACCCGATTGAACAGGCAAGTGAAGATGTCCGCAAAAATGCTTTGATTTTGCAAGAACGTCAATAAGCTCAAAACTGCAATCTCTGGGATGAGATGTCATAAAATCAAATTTAAAATCACCCTCAAGTGCATCTATACGCCTGATAAGTTCAGCAAAATCAACGTCAAAATCACAATTTTTACCGTAAGAGTTAACGTTCTGTCCTAAGAGCGTAATAAGCTTGTACCCATCCTTAATAAGAGCTTTTGCTTCATTAATAATCACATCGGGCTTTCGGCTTCTTTCGCGACCTCTTACGTGAGGAACAATACAGTATGAACAGAAATTGTTGCACCCGTACATAATCGGGAGCCACGCATTTTCACCGCTGTCACGAGAGCTTGGCAAGCCCTCTGCAATTACTCCGTCACTTTCTTCAATACAAAACACTCGTTTACCCGTACACATTGCTTTAGATACAAGCTCGGGTAATTTATGTGTTACGTGCGTACCGAAAACAAGGTTAACAAAAGGATAGCTCTTTTTAATTTTTTCGGAAATATGGTTTTGTTGCATCATACAACCGCAAAGGGCAATAATTAGCCCGGGTTTTTCTTTTTTGTATTTTTTTAAAGCACCTACATTACCGAACACTCTGTCTTCAGCGTGTTCTCGTATTGCACAAGTGTTATACAAAATAAAATCAGCATCAGCAACATCAGCACAAAGCTCATAACCCATATCAACAAGCATGCCCTTGATATGCTCACTGTCAGCAACGTTACCCTGACAGCCGTATGTATGAACAAAAGCCTTGGGAGAATCGCCGCGGAATCTTGAACTGAGAATAGTTCGGACTTTTAAAATATATTCTTTTTGTTTGTCAAGCTCACTCTGACTTACAAAGTAATCTTTGCTCAAAATAACTCACCTGTAATAAACTGTTTACTTAATTGTTTCTTCGAGCCAACCGAGAATATCAAAATAAACCTTTTCCTTGCAGTCTTCATTCAAAATCTCGTGTCGGCAACCCGGATAAATAATAACTAACGGATCGTGCCCAGCATCAACAAGAGCATCGGAACAAGCAATGGGACCTTTACCATTCATACCAACCGGATCCAAAGCTCCGGAAATAATCATAACTGGTAAATCTGCAGGTATTGTGGCAGGCCACATTTTATCACAAGCAAGGATACCGATTGCCGCCAAATCACGGATACCCGCAAGTGAAAGCTCCTGCCCGCAAAGAGGGTCATTTCTGTATTTTTCAACATTATCTTTATTAACACTGAGCCAATCAAGATCGGATGTTTTATCTGAAACCTGCAAGGATGAAACCTTGTTAAGCATCGATGCAAGTGTGTGATTAACAGTGCGCGGACCGAATTTTTCAACAGCCTTATCAATTGTGTCCAACATAAAATCAAGTCCTGAAGGTAATTGTGCGGTACCGCAGATAATAAGACCGGCCAGTTCATTGCCAAAGGAGCTTGCATAAACACGAGCGCAAAGCGAGCCCATACTGTGGCCGAAAAGATAATACGGTAGCTCGGGATAACGCTTATGCATAATTGAGTATAAAATGTGCATGTCATCCACAAAGCGACGATAACCGTCTTTTTCGGCGGTGAAGCCTAAATCGTCATCATCGGCTACAGACTTTCCGTGACCGATATGGTCGTTACCACAGACAACATAACCGTTAGAAGCAAGGAAACGGGCGAAATCATCATATCTGTTGATATGCTCACAAACGCCGTGAGCAATCTGGAAAACAGCTTTTTGCTCAACCTCATCATCAAACCATATTAACGTGCGAATTTTATCGACACCGGTTGAAGAATAAAAATAAGCTTCTTTCTTAATAATTGCCATAAAACCGACCTCCTAAAAATGATGAAATTGCCAAATGGCAACAATCACCCACGATTAGAGATATAATAACACACAGCGCTTTTATTTTCAAGTGAAAACAGCATAATAATTGTATATATTTATAATAAAATTTATGAGCATCTTTAAATTACGCTTATAACCTTGAATTTAATTTTGATTTATGATAATATGAAGCAAATATGAATATTTTTGTTACTTTTACGGAGGAGAAAAATATGTCCAACACGGAATTCAACACAAATTCAAAGGCTATCATCATCGGTCTCACCGATACGGGTGAAAAAATACCTGCGGCATCAGGCAGAATCTCAACACAGCCCGGCACAGCTCTTGAAATACTTGATTTATCAAAAGACCCGCAAAAGAATGCAAACCTTATTTCTAAGGTTACGCGCTCGGGTCATAACTCAACAGTTGAACATACTGTATTCAATCTTGCTTTTCAGAACGTTTCGGTTCTTGTTGAACAGTTTGTAATTGAGTTCCGTCTTGCTTCATTTACCGTTAAATCTCGACGCTACGTTGACTTTGCAAAGTTAGGCTATTACGTCCCCCACTTCACCTCAAAGGCAATTCACGACAAATATATGGCTCACATGAATTACCTTTACAAGGAATACGAGTATTTAATTGAAAAAGGCATCCCTAAGGAGGATGCACGCTTTCTTCTCCCCTATTCACTTTACAGCAATTTCTATTGCACGCTTAACGCACGTGAAATGCTTAATATGCTTTATGCAATGATTTACGGCAGAGGTTCGGAATTTGCAGAAATACACACACTCGGAGAATCCTTGCTTGAGCAGGCAAGAAGACTTACTCCCGGTATTTTTACAGATTTTGAAAACCGCAGACCCACAGTTCAGGATACACCAAAATTCAACTATAAACCCAACGCAGAGTACATAAAAAATCAAGATGCTGTTGAACTTTTAAGCTACACACCTGATGCTGCTAAGGCTATTGCAAGAGCAGCGCTTATTGAAAACTGCAACCTTCCTACAATGCAGATTGAAGAAATTATTGATAATAACGACGAATGCGCAAAAATCATCAAGGCTGTAATTTCCTCAAAAAGACAAAGAGCTCTTGAGGCTGCCACATTTACGTTCAGAATCAATAACGTTTCACTTTCCTGCCTCACTCACTTTGCACGACACAGAATGCAGTCAATCGGTATTCCGTCACTTACACTTACAGACAGAGCAAGACATATTCTTCCTGCAACAATTGAAAAATATCCCGACCTTAAAGAGAGATATTGTGATGCATTTGTTAAGACGAACGAGCTTTATAACGAGCTAAAAAAAGCCGGTGTCTCCGAAGAGTTACTTGCTTATATTCAGTTAAGCGGTAACACCGTTGATATTGTTACAACCATTAACGGACGAGAATTACTCTTATTTATGAAGCTTCGCTCCTGCAACAGAGCACAATGGGAAATCAGAGATTTTGCAATTGATATGCTTAAAAAATTAAGAGCGGCAGACAGTACCGTATTTAATTTCTACGGCCCAAGTTGTTATGTGTCAAAATGCCCCGAGGGTCCTTTGACCTGCGGAAAAGCTGCCGAGGTTATTGAAGCCATAAAGAATCTTTAATAAAAAACGGAGTTGCCGACTTTGTTTCGGCAACTCCGTTTTTTAATCTGATATTATTATTTCTTCATTAGCACCGCTAATGGCTCTTTCAAGTATTGAAACATCAAGCGCATCAATTACCCCGTCAGTATTGGCATCGCACGCCAAATCATAATCAGATGTTATTTCTGTACCCTCCAAAACCTTGTTAACCGCAACAGAATAATCGTTTCCATCTGCGTTGCCATCACCATTGCAATCACCAATCAAAATCATTCTCCAAGTCTGATTACTGTAATTATTACCTGAAGGCGCGATGAAAGTAGCCGTGGTGTAATAATCCGTTATCGGAATATAAATACCGTTATAATAAACATTATTTTCCTCTGCATCAAAATAAGAGAGAACTATTTTCTTTTCGGTTGAAAATTCTTTTGAGTTATACGTAGCGCCAAAAGAACTGTATTTATTTGAACTGCTGAAGGGAATGCTTTGTGCATATTTAAGCGCGGGCAAATACGGTGAACCATCGGAAACGTGAGAAACATTAAAAGCATTTCCGCCAAAATACTTATCTTTCGTCTGTAAGCCGATCAAAAAGAAATCAGTGTAGATTCCATAATTATCCTGGTCATCCCAGGTTATATCAAGAAGATACCATAATCCATCGTCCATCTGAACAGCATTCCACATATGTGCACCGCCGTTAGCAGTACCCGTTATACAAACACAAGGAATTTTATACAAATCACAAAAAATCTTGAAGGTTTCGGCGTACCCCTGGCAAACTGCATTACCGTTAACAAGCGTTCCGTAGGCATCGTGACAGCTTGCATAATCGTTAACATATGTAACGTTATTGCAAAGATAATCGTGAACCGATTTCACAAAATCATAGCGCGTTGTTGTATTGAACTGCGCACTGTTTATAACACTCATCAATGCGTTATGGTACCCGGGAATGTTTGAAGCATCATAAATCGGCACTTTTGTCTGACCGTGTTTTTTCGGTGAAATTTTATAAGTAACACTAAAAACCGAACCATCCATATAGTGCGAGCAACTCAAGCCGTAACCGTTATAATAAAAAATCTCGGGATGGTCAAGACAAATTGCATTCATGATTTTTGTAAAGTTAATAGATTCATATTGCGCCTCAGTAAGCGCAGGTGAATAATTTATGGTAAAGCTTAAAACACCCACATCCAAAGACACAACTTTATCATAATAGACCTTCTCTAAATCACTAAGAAGTGAATATGAAGAACATTCAATTCCACCGTTGGAATATTTATAAAAATAATCAGGCATTTCTGAATACAAAACCTGTTGTCCCGAATATTCATCACAATACTCCTCGAAATATTCGGTTTCTATCTTATTGAAATCATAGGCAAAACACTCAAGCACAAAAGAAAACAAAAACAAACCGACTAAAAGCAATGAAACAAGCTTTTTCATACATTTCACCCCTTCCTGATTTTAATATTATAATAACTGAATTAAAAAGTCAATAAATAAGGGGAAAATGAAAATATTTGGAATTTTATGTAATTTTGAATGAAAACAACAAAAATCTTGCACTAATTATTATAAATTTGTATATTGAAAGACTAAAAAAAAAGATTTATAATACATATTAGATTTTTGTTTTTATTTGTGAGGTAACTCAATGTTAGGAAAGTTAATAAGAGTTTCTGTAACCGAAGCGGTCGGCACAGAGCTCCCCAATGGTGGTCGATATGAGCTCAACCACGGAAAGCCCATTGGTAAATTTATCCCTTCGTCTGCGGTAACGGGTGTTCTTATTTTGGGTATCGATAACCCCGTAAAGCATTTTGACGGACGTGTTATTGCAATAATCCGATTCAAGGATAACGGTGAACAAAAGCTTGTGGCTGCACCAAAATCCAAAAGATTTATTGAATGGGAAATCAAACGCTTTATAAGCTTTTATACAGAAGGAAGACCCTACACTATTGAATGTTATTACGAGCGCTCCTGCGGTGCGGTTGTATACCGAATTATTAACGGTGTTGTAAGGTATCTTCTTATAAAAAACAAACGCAGCTCAAACTGGAGTTTCCCCAAGGGTCACGTTGAAGAAGGCGAAACCTGCGAAGAAACGGCAAAGCGCGAGGTTATGGAAGAGGCCGGCATCAGAATTAAAATTTTTCCCGGTTTTTCAAGCAAATCGCAATACTCTATCCAGAACAGAATCCAGAAAACAGTTTATATTTTTGCCGCAACAACCAAAGATGAACAAACACGCATTCAGCCTGAAGAAATCGAAGATTATATTTGGCTGCCCTTTGAAAGCGCCTATAATTATCTTAAATTTGAAAACGATAAAGCAATTTTAAAAGATGCAAATGAGTTTTTGATAACAAATAACTACATCAGCGAGGTACAAAATGGTTGAAACCTTAGTAAATTCCTTTGTTGAATTTTTAGAAACCAACAACATCCCTACTCAGCTCATTCCTTTTCTTGTTTCTCTTTTTCCCGTTTTAGAGCTCAGGGGCGGTATGATTGCAGCAAGAGCTTTGAATATTGAGTTTATACAAGCTTTTATTGTTTGCTACCTTGGAAATATGCTCCCCATCCCCTTTATTCTTCTTTTTATCAGAAAAATTTTTGCATTAATGCGTAAAATCAGCTTCTTCGGAAAAATTGTGGACAAGCTTGAAAAACGTGCTGAAAAGAAAAAAGATACAATGATAAAATACCAGGAATGGGGCTTACTCTTGTTTGTTGCCATCCCCGCCCCGGGTACCGGTGGCTGGACAGGTGCTCTTATTGCCGCACTTATGGATTTAAGAATGAAAAAATGCTTACCGATTATAGCTCTCGGTGTATTTATTGCAGGACTTATAATGTCCCTTATTACATACGGAATTTTTTAAATCCGAATCGGTGTTGTAAAATACACCGATTTTTATTTTTATTTGGTTGTGATATTTTGAAAAAATGTATTATTTTCGGTTCTGTTGAAACAGTTTTCTTTAATGATGTTATAAATGAAAATGATTTGGTTATTGCGGCAGACGGCGGACTGAAAAGCGCAAAGAAATTCAACATTAATCCGGATTTAATTGTCGGTGATTTTGATTCTCTTAAATATATACCCCACGGTGAAAATGTAATCATTCATCCCGAAATTAAAGATGAAACCGATTTAATCTTAGCTATTGATATCGGATTGGAAAAAGGCTATAAAGATTTTATAATATACGGGTGTCTCGGCGGAAGGCTTGACCACACCTATGCAAGCATTCAGACTGCATCATACGTAACCGAAAAAGGCGGAACAGCAATTTTTAAGTCTAACGATTATTATATGACGGTTATAAAAAACAGTTCAATTCATTTCACAAGCGATTGTGAAGGCTATATTTCTGTTTTTTCATATAGCGAAACTGCAACGGGTGTAACAGAAAAAGGATTGTTTTACGAATTAAGTGACAGCAAGCTGACTTGTGATTACCCTTTGGGTATAAGCAACTGCTTTACAGGAAAAGAAAGCTTTGTCAGCGTAAAGAACGGAAAGCTTTGCGTTATCTGGAACGGAACAAAAGGAAACTATGTTTTAGGAGGATATGATGAGTAATTTGAAAGATATTAAGGGTGCAATATTTGATTTAGACGGTACGTTGCTTGATTCAATGTACATCTGGAGTGAAATAGGACTTAAATTTTTAAACAATGAGGGCATCACTCCCCCGCCCGGTGTTGAAGATGAGTTTGTAAAAATGAGCCTTGTTCAGGCTGCAGAATTTTATATCAAAAATTATGCACCCGATAAAACAGTAACGGATATTGTTAACAGCATAAATGCTCTTATTAAGGATTTCTATTTTGAAGAAGTCGTTTTAAAACCGGGTGTTAAAGATTTTTTAGAGTATCTTAAAAACAAAGGTGTTAAAATGTGCGTTGCAACTGCAACTGATAAATACATGGTTGAAAAAGCACTCCAAAGAAACGGAATAGATATGTATTTCAGCGAAATTTTCACCTGCGGTACAGTTGGCGCGGGTAAGGATACAGCAGTAATTTACGATAAATCCTTGGAACACCTTGGTACAGACAAAGAACACACCTTCGTTTTTGAAGATGCTTTGTACGCAATAGAAACTGCAAACAAAGCAGGATATAAAATTGTAGGTATCAGCGACGTTTCCGAAAAAGCAGACCCTGAAACAGTAAAATCATACTGCGACTATTACATAAACGATTATTCGGAGATATATAAATTCTTTGAATGAAAATGATATTAAAAGCACCTCGTATTGCATTTGCAATACGAGGTGCTTTTACAAATAATGTTTTAATACTTATCGTGACAACTGATACCTGAGTTATATGCACTTGTCGTTGTGCCGTAAACTGCACGGACTGTGTAGGTGTAGGTTACACCCTTCCTTGCTGTTTTATCAAGGTATGCTGTGTTATTTGTGCCGCCTACTGCTGCAATGCGTACCCAGCTTGAGTTTGCTGTTTTGCGGTATACGTAGTAGCC
>JAGASD010000048.1 GCA_017621885.1 Clostridia bacterium
GTACAACTTCGCTTCGCAATTCACTCAAATTCATCAAATTTAATTTATTGAGATGGCTTTGCGAATTTGAGCGTTTGCTCACCTCGTAGTACCTTTGTACAACTTCGCTTCGCAATTCACTCAAATTCATCAAATTTAATTGATTGAGATGGCCTTGCGAATTTGAGCGTTTGCTCAAAAAATCAATGAATTCAGCGGTGGTTTCCTTATGGAAATCACCGCTGTTTGTCTGAAAAGCCTTTCTTACCTGACTTTTTTTGACAAACTGACACTATCTCACGGGATAGTGTTTTTTCGGAAAATCATACCGATTTACTTATTGTATATAAAAACTGCGTTGCTTGTCGTCGTCTCAACGTATTGACAAATAATTCTGTTGAAGATAAAATATGACTATAGTTTTTTATTAATATGTAATTAACGTTTTTATTTACGGAGCTTTTGTTATGAAAAAAATATGCAGTATTATTTTAACTCTTGCCCTCGTACTGAGTGCATTGTCTTCAATTTCGGTAACCGCTTCTGCGGCATCAAGCGGAATGCTTACTTCAGAAATTACCTGGGAAATAAACTCCATAGGTGTTCTGACTATCAGCGGTAGCGGTGCTATGCCCGAATATTCTGAAGAAACTGCTTCGCCGTTTTCAAATAATGATGAAATAATAAAGGTTGTCATATCCGACGGTATAACAAGCATAGGTGATTATACTTTTGTTAGTTGCGCTAATTTAAAAACCGTAACTATAGCGTCAAGTGTCACAAAAGTTGGCTTTGGTGCATTTTTGGGCTGCTTTGCGCTAAAATCAATAAACGCAGATAAAAACAGTGCCGACTTTTCCTCTGAGGATGGGGTGCTGTTTAATAAGGATAAAACAGAGCTTGTTCAATATCCTACGGGTAAAGCGTTAACTTCATACACTATTCCCGAGGGTGTAAAGTATATTTCAGATGCAGCCTTTGCGTATTGCAATAATCTTCAATCAGTTGTGTTCAGTGATACGGTTGAAGTTATCGGATTTGGTGGCTTTTTGGGCTGTTCGAATCTTAATTCAATCCAATTTGGTAATAATTTAAAGAGTATAAATGAGAGTGCATTTTTTCTATGCAAAGCTATTACCGAAATTACACTTCCTGATAGTTTGGAGGTTTTGGGTGATAGTGCCTTTGCCGAGTGTGACAGCCTTGATGAGCTTAATTTCGGTAAGGGTGTTAAAGTGATTGGCAGTAGCGCTTTTGTTCTTTGCACAAGTCTTGAAACCGTAACAATTCCGGAAAGTGTTCAAAGCATAGGTGAAGAAGCTTTTTCAGATTGTGAAAAGCTCTCCGAAATTATATTGGCTGACAATGTTTCTCAAATTGAAAAAAATGCATTCAGAAACACAGAATATTACAATAACCCCGAAAATTGGGAAAATGATGTTTTGTATATAAATAACCATCTTATTAAAGCCAATACTATGCTGTCGGGTAGTTATGTAATTAAAGATGGTACAAAAACTCTTGCCTCAGAAGCATTTTTATACTGTTCGGAGCTTACGTCTGTTACAATGCCTGACAGCCTTAATGTAATCGGCAACCGCGCATTTTGTAACTGTACAACCCTTTCTTCTCTCAGGTTTTCCCGAAATTTGAAAAGTATAGGTGATTTTGCGTTTTGCAATTGTAAAAGCTTTTTTATTGTTACAATTCCCGATAGTGTTACAGAATTAGGTGAGAATGCTTTTGACGGTTGTACAAAGCTTGCAAAAATTACTCTTAGTAAAAACATAACTGAAATAAAAAATTCTGTCTTTTATAATTGCGACATACTTATGGAATGTGTGATTCCGGATGGTGTAATCGGTATAGGCGAAAATGCTTTTTACGGTTGCGAAAAACTTGTATCAATAGCCTTGCCCGCAAGCGTAAAAAGCGTTGGACAAAATGCTTTCTGTGATAACCAAAATTTGAAATATGTTTTCTACGGCGGGTCAGAAGACGAATGGCGCACCGTAACAATCGAGAACAATAATTCATCGATAGAAAATGCCGTAGTTCATTATAATTCAGCCGACCATTCATATTATACGGAGGTTGTTTCACAAACCTGCACAGATAACGGTTATATAAGAACTGCTTGCAGCGTTTGCGATATTGAGGATTATGAAATTATTCCGGCTATGGGTCACGATTTTTCAACTCAATGGACAATTGATGTTAGACCTTCTGCTTCAGGTAACGGTGAAAAATCACACCATTGTCTCAATTGTGACGAAAGAGCCGATATCACTGTGATTCCGTATAATCCCACCATACATAATATAGCTTTTGCAGAAACGGAAGGCTTTAATGCTGACGGTGAAATCACATACACAGTCAGCCTTAAAGCAGGTGTCGGTGTTTCAGGTTCAATATTCGGGGCAGTTTATGATCCGGAAGTTTTAGAACCCGTTGAAGATAAAAGCGGTGCAGTAGGAATCGTTGACGCAGACGGTAATCAGCTTGACAATTTCAGCGGTATTTTTATGGATGGAATAAAAAACGGCACAGAGGATACTTACATTGTTGCACACACAAATACAACAGAAGTCTCAAAAAAACGTAATACGGAATATATTCAGTTTACATTTAAACTGAAAGACAGCAGAGCCCTTGAAGCTGCCGTGACAATTAATTGTTTTGAGTTTACGGGCAATCCTCAGATTCCTTCCAACGAAGGTGCGTATGTTGCTGATTTTATCAGTGAAATATCTTCTGATACAGCTGCTTTTACTTTTGAACCTGACAGTAACGGAACGGGGTATGTTCTTACGGATTGTGTGACCGATTATAACGGTGAGCTTACAGTTCCCGAAACGTTTAACGGCTTACCTGTAACAGCAATCGGTGCAGAGGCTTTTCGCGATTGCTCAGAAATAACATCGGTCGATATGCCCGACAGTATTACTTCTGTCGGAGGCTCTGCTTTCAGAGATTGCACAAAGCTGACGGCTGTTGATTTGTCTGATAGTATTACAAGCATACCCGGCGCGATGTGTATGGGCTGTGTAAGTCTTGAAGACATAACCATTCCCGACGGAGTTACAAATGTGGGTGGTTATGCATTCATTGGTTGCTCTGAGTTAAAGGCGGCAGCATTACCCGGCAGCATTACCGTCATAGGTGATTATGCTTTTGACAATTGTGATAAACTGATAATTTTCTGTATCAAGGGCGGTGCGGCAGATAAATATGCCGATGATAATAATCTTTCTGCTGTTACTCATACGGACAAGACAAGTGTTGATTTAAATAATAAGACGATTTGTACGGATATTTCGGCCGATAGATTAGAAAATATAATATCAACCTCCGATGATGTAAACTGCTCAACAAACAGCGTTTATGCAGGTACGGGTGTTGTTGTCAGTGTAACAAAAGGACAAAGCCTTCATTCACAGTATTCGTTAGTTGTTTTAGGTGATACCACCGGTGACAGTGTTTGTGATGTTCTTGACTGCTTTTCAGTTAAACGAACAACAAACTGCAACGAAATACTTTCAGGTGCTTATATGGATGCAGGGGATATAAACCGCGACGGAATAATTGATGCGGCTGATTATCAAGCAATTGTAAATAAAGCTCTGGCTTCTTAAAATAAAAACACAGTCTGTTTTGTTTAACAGACTGTGTTTTTTACGTTATAAGTTAATTAATTATATAAGTCCCTGAGCCATCATTGCATCTGCAACTTTAATGAAGCCTGCAATGTTTGCGCCCGCAACAAGGTCATAACCGAGACCGTATTTTTCAGCAGCTTCTGCTGAATTGTCGTGGATGTTCTTCATAATCTGTTTGAGCTTTTCATCAACCTCTTCAGCAGTCCAGCTGTATCTCATTGAGTTCTGGCTCATTTCAAGAGCTGAAACAGCAACACCGCCTGCGTTAACTGCCTTTGAGGGAGCAACTGCTTTGCAGTTCTCTTTAAGGTAATCAAGAGCATCGTTAGTTGTGGGCATATTAGCAACCTCGATGTAGTAGGGAACACCGTTTGCAACAATCTTTTCAGCTTCAGCCATATTGATTTCGTTCTGTGTAGCGCAAGGCATAGCAACGTCAACCTTTACGCCCCAGGGCTTCTGACCTGCAAAGAATTCAACACCGAATTTGTCGGCATAGTCCTGAACTTTATCACGACCGGATGCACGCATCTCAAGCATGAAATTGATTTTTTCGTCAGTTACGATACCGTCGGGGTCGTAGATGTAACCGTCGGGACCTGAAATTGTAACAGCTTTACCGCCAAGCTCTGCAATTTTTTTAGCAGCACCCCAGGCAACGTTACCGAAGCCTGAAAGAGCGAATGTTTTGCCTTTGATGTCTTCACCGAAATGCTTGAACATTTCAACTGCGTAATATGTAGCACCGTAGCCTGTAGCTTCGGGTCTGATAAGAGAACCGCCGTATGAAAGACCTTTACCTGTAAGAACACCGTTCTCAAAAGCGCCGCGGATTCTTCTGTACTGGCCGTAAAGATAACCGATTTCTCTGCCGCCAACACCGATATCGCCTGCAGGAACGTCAATGTCGGGACCGATGTGTCTGTAAAGCTCTGTCATAAAAGCCTGACAGAAACGAAGGATTTCTGCATCACTCTTACCTCTGGGGTCAAAGTCGGAACCACCTTTACCGCCGCCGATGGGAAGACCTGTAAGGCTGTTTTTGAATGTCTGCTCAAAAGCGAGGAATTTCATAATGCCGATGTAAACAGATGGATGGAAACGAAGACCGCCCTTGTAAGGACCGATAGCTCCGTTGAACTGAACTCTGTAGCCTGTGTTAACCTGAACCTTGCCGTTATCGTCAACCCATGTAACACGGAAAGAAATCTGTCTTTCAGGCTCAACCATTCTTTCAAGTAAGGCTGCTTTTTCGTATTCGGGATGCTGTTCAATAACAGGTGTGAGAGAGTTGAGAACCTCTGTAACTGTCTGTACGAACTCGGGCTCGTTTGCGTGCTTTTTTGCAACTGCATCAATAGTATTCTGGATATAACTCATGTAAAACACTCCTTTTTGTTGCTTTTTGCAACGACGTATTCAGTAACAAAGCTCGTAAATATAATGATATATTTACTGTTGTTAAACAATACTTCAAAATATTACGCAAAATATTTTATAACAATAAAAACTCAATTGCAATAAATTTTTATTCGTGTCAATAAATATTGTAACTATAAACAAAAATGAATATTTTCTAAACCGATTTTTTTGCAAAAAGTTGAGTGATAATCGGTGAATGAAAATTCACATTGTTTACTGTTTAACAATGTTGATGGCTAAAGGTTTTTCGGGCAAAGTCTTTGCCTGAAAAATATATTAAAATCAATCAATTTTTATTCATTTATCGTTGAATATTATTGCAAAAAATAATTGATATGTGATATTATATTCACAATAAAATGAGGTGGTAGCATGGCAAAATATCTTATAAACCCTGAGCAGAAAATATCAAAAATCAGCAAGGATATTTACGGCACGTTTTCAGAACATCTGGGCAGATGTATTTATGAGGGTGTGTATGTAGGTGAAGATTCACCAATCCCAAATAAAAACGGAATGCGTACAGATGTTGTTAACGCTTTGAAGGCGATGGGTTTACCCGTTCTTCGTTGGCCGGGCGGTTGCTTTGCTGATGAATACCATTGGCAGGACGGTATCGGTCCTAAGGAATTACGCAAAAAAATGATAAACTCCCATTGGGGCGGTGTTGTTGAGGATAACTCCTTCGGTACGCACGAGTTTTTTGAGCTTTGCGAGCAAATCGGCTGTGATGCCTACGTTAACGGTAATATGGGCAGCGGTACTGTTCGTGAAATGAGCGAATGGATTGAATATATGACCTTTGACGGGCTTTCACCAATGAGTGAGCTTCGTAAAAAGAACGGAAGAGAAAAGCCCTGGAGGGTCAAATATTTCGGTGTCGGTAATGAGAATTGGGTTTGCGGAGGTAATATGCACCCTGATTATTACGCTAACGAATACAGACGTTATCAGACTTATGTGAGAGATTACGACCCTGATAACCGTATTTACAGAATAGCCTGCGGAGCAAGTGACTTTGATTTCAACTGGACTGCAGAGGTAATGCGTATTGCCGGTAACAAAATCAATGGTATTTCTCTTCACTATTACACAATCCCGGGTAATTGGGACAACAAAGGTAAAGCTACCGAATACTCCGACGAGGAATTCTACACAACGATTGCCAAGGCATACAGAATGGAAGAGCTTGTGCGCCGTCACACAGAGGTTATGAACAGATATGACCCCGACAAGCGTGTTGACCTTATTGTGGATGAGTGGGGTACGTGGTTTGATGTGGAAGAAGGCACAAACCCCGGTTTCCTTTATCAGCAAAGCACGATGCGTGATGCCCTTGTTGCCGCATTGACCCTTAACATTTTCAATAAACATTCAGACAGAATAAAAATGGCCAATATTGCCCAGACCGTAAACGTTCTTCAGTCTGTTATTCTCACAGACGGTGAGGATATGCTGCTTACACCTACATATCATATTTTTAAAATGTTTAAATCCCACGCAGAAAACACACTTTTAGGCAGCTTTATCACAAGTGATTTTATTGATGCCGGTAAGACACCTGCTCTAACAGAAAGTGCGTCAGTAAGTCTTGACGGTACAATTGTTTCAACGATTTCCAACGCATCTCTCACAGAAGCCTTTGAGATTGAGTGTCAGGTGGCGCACAGCAGTGTTAAAAGTGTTTATGCAGAAATAGTTACTGCAAACGCAAGAGATTACAATACGTTTGACAGCAAAGAAACCGTCAAAACGGTTGAGTTTACCGATTTTAATGTTACAAATGATGGTTTCAAAGCAAACATTCCTCCTTGCAGCGTTGTTAAGTTTATTATTAAATAGTTATGCGTGAGTGTAAAAAATGCCTTCTTCTTGAAAGTGCAGAGGGCGAAATGCTTAATGTTATAAAAGAGAAAATATCGTCATTGTCACCCGAAGAACGGTGCAATGACGATATGTATGAAAAACGCTTATTTCTTTGTAAAAGCTGCGATAATCTTATTTCGGGCGTTTGTATGAAATGCGGATGCTACGTTGAATTCAGGGCAGCGTTTTTAAAACAAAAATGTCCCGATGTCGGAGACAGAAAGTGGTAATATGTCAATAAAGAATAACTACAATCATACTGTCTTTGCCTGTTATTTCGGATATGTTGTTCAGGCAATAGTAAATAATTTTGCGCCCCTTTTGTTTCTTACCTTTAGGAGCGAATTCGGTATACCTTTAGAGAAAATAACATCACTTATTACAATTAATTTCCTTTTTCAGTTGGTTGTGGATGTTATTGCCGCAAAGGTCGTTGACAAAATAGGTTACAGAAAATGCATTGTTGCGGCACAGCTTTTTTCAGCTTTAGGTATTGCGGGACTCGGTGTTTTCCCGAGCATTATGCCGGACCCGTATTACGGCTTGCTTATCTCTATTCTTTTGTATGCAACGGGTGGGGGACTTATTGAAGTTCTTGTAAGCCCAATTGTTGAAGCGTGTCCTATTAAAGCAAAAAAAGCAGCAATGAGCCTTCTTCATTCCTTCTATTGCTGGGGACACTTGTTTGTTGTGCTTTTATCAACGTTATTTTTCACAGTGTTCGGTATTGAAAACTGGCGTATACTCGCAATTGTGTGGGCAGTAATTCCGTTTTTGAATACATTCTATTTTGCAAAAGTACCCATTGCACACCTGACGGAAGAAGGGGAGCAAATACCCGTCAGAAGGCTCTTTTCTTCAAAACAGTTTTTACTTTTCATTCTTGTTATGGTTTGTGCAGGTGCATCAGAGCAGGGTATGAGCCAATGGGCTTCAACCTTTGCGGAAGCAGGCCTTAACGTTTCAAAAACAGTTGGCGACCTTGCCGGTCCCAGCCTTTTTGCAATAACAATGGGCGTTTCACGTGTTATTTATTCAAAAATAAGTGAAAAGGTTGACCTTTCAAAATATATGACGGGATGCGCGATGCTTTGTATAACAGCGTATGTAATTGCAGCTTTTTCGGGTAATCCCGCATTTTCCTTATTCGGTTGTGCAATGTGCGGTTTTTCTGTTGGTGTTATGTGGCCGGGTGCTTTTTCACTCGCTTCAGAAACCTTCCCGAAAGGCGGTACGGCAATGTTCGCTTTTCTTGCCCTTGCAGGCGATTTCGGTTGCTCCTTCGGTCCAACGGTTGTAGGTGTTGCAACGGATATTTTAAATGACGACATAAAACGCGGTGTGTTCGCTGCGGTAATTTTCCCCATATTACTGATTGTTTCGTTATTTATAATGAAACAATCAAAAACTAAAAATAAAGAGTAAAAATAAAAACAGTTATGAGTCCGCGGATTCATAACTGTTTTTTATGTTAAAAAGATTTTGTTTTTAACGGCTTATGGAAAACCGGTTTCTTTTCGCCTGCGTTGAACATTTCTCTTGAAAGCAGATTTCGCATTTGGCAAAGAACCTTTTCATAATTCCCGTTTTTAACAAGGTTATTTTTCTCGCAAGGATCGTTTTCCAAATCGTAAAGATAATCGTCAAAATAGTGGGTTGCACGGGGCTTGTGCCAGCCTGAACCTATTGCCTTAGCGGAGTATTTCCATTTTTTTGTGCGAACTGCTCTGCCGATATGAGATTCACTTATCTGCACAAAAACACAATCTCTTTCGGGAACATCATCTTTGTTAACGGGGAGAATGTTACCCGAGTAACTTTCGGGAACAGGGATTCCTGCAAGGTCAAGGATCGTGGGCGGAATGTCAATAAGGCTTGTAAGGCAATCAAAATTTTTGCCTTTTGTTACCGCACCGCCGCCGAACACAAGGGGAGTGTGTATGCTCGACTCATGACAACTGCGTTTATATTCAGAATTACGGGTTTTAAAATGACAACCGTGGTCGCTTGTGTAAATGATAACAGTATTATCATATAGCCCTTTCTCTTTCAGAGCTTTTATAAGCTTACCCACATTTTCATCAAGCCTGTTTACTGCCGCTATGTAATCGGGGTATTCCTTTTCATAGTCACCTTTAAGGAACGATAAATCCTCGGGAATAGGATAATTGCGGTATTTTTCAACAGTTTCAATAGGCCCTTCAAAATGACCTCTGTCGTTCTGATGATGAGGCTCAAGCTGTGAAATGAACATAAAGAATGGTTTTTTGTTGTTGTGATTGTTTATATATTCAACCGCAAAATCATTAATACAGTCTGCTCTGTAGCCTGTAAAATCAATTTTGTTACCATCTTCATCAAACACATATCCGTCATAGCCGTGTGATGTGAATTCCAAAACATCCGCACCGCGCCAATATTTGTAACCGCCTTGTTTTTCTTTAGGAATTGCGGTCTTTTCACAATGTATCCCTTTCAGCGGAGAACGGTCAGAGGCTAAGTGCCATTTGCCGATATATGCAGTATCATAGCCGTTTTCATTAAAATAATCGGCGAGAGTTTTTGTATCATTATCTAACGGGATACCGTTCCGGTAGCATTTGTTTTGGGTAGCATATTTTCCCGTTTGCAAACAAGCCCTTGCAGGACCGCATACAGGCTGACAGGTAAAGGAATTTTCAAACAACACACCTTCTTCACCCAATTCCCACACGTTAGGCATAAGCTCTTCTGTAAGTGTATCCCATCTTTGTTGATCGGAGAAATAAAAAATAATGTTTGGTTGCATAGTATCACCTCGGTATGTGTTAAATGATATATCACTCACGCGATATGATATACGGCGTTGCCTTATGATATATTTTCACTTTGTGAAAATGTGATATGATATCCGTTCCTTTATATGCCGAAGGCATATATCACCTGCGATAGCGGAAATCATATCAAAGATATATCACCCGTTCCGCAAGGAACGGATATCATTGAAAAAGACATCAATCGTAAAACGATTGATGTCTTTTTCTGGTCCGAGTGGCGAGACTTGAACTCACGGCCTCTTGACCCCCAGTCAAGCGCGCTACCAACTGCGCCACACCCGGATAACGAATGATATAATATCATATCGTTACGCATTTTGCAAGTGTTTTTTTATATTTTTCCGGAAAAATTTCAAAAATGTTTTTTTGCATATATTTATTGCATTAAGCAGGTGTTATTTCATAAAAAACTACCGAATGAGGCTCAAGTGTAATGTTAAGTGTGATTTTACCATCTTTTGCAACCATTTGTGTTTCTGTTGGTGTTAATTTTGAGCATTCAGTGTATTTTGAATATAACTCGTCAAAATAAACATTTCTTGCATTTTCATCAGTAAGTGTAACCGTTGAATCAATCTGCGGGTCTTCGGGTGACCAACTGAAGCAATCGTCTGTAATGTTATAAGTTTTTCTGTCTTCTAACCATTCATCAAAATAGTTGCAGTCATCGTTTATTACGTAAGCTTTAACGTTAACGTTTTTACCGTTGAATTGGGGGGCGTTTATTTCAAACGTCATTTCTGTTGATGTTTTGTAATCAACATCGTTTTTAAAATTATATGACATAACGTGGAGTGTGTTTGTTTTTTCGTTGAATGCAGAAACTGTATCAACATCCGAGCCTAAAATAACACCGGATTTTGTTTTGTCGGTTGTAGCGAGCTTTGCTCCCGTAAATTTTGCAGCATTTTGTGCTACGTGATAGCTTACCGTGGGGTTGCCGCTTAAAAATCCGCCCGAAAGATAAGACCAGGCTGAAAAATATGCAATATCGTTATTGAACATCTGAGCAATAAGTCTTGCATCGTAAGCAGCTTGATATGTATATCCGCAGGTTCTGGTAAGTAATTCATCACTGTCTTTACCGCTGGTGTTGCCTACGAGAAGTCTTCCCTCGTCAACACCGTAAATAAGGTCGTTAAGTCCTACGCTTTCGGCTGTTTCGCGAAGATATTCAACACTTTCGGGCAAGGTTTTACCCTCTGTGTATTCACCGGGGGCGTAGTCATAAAAGCTCGTTGCAAGGTAACAAACACGAGTGCCTTTTTTACCTGTTTTGTAGTTTGTTCCCTCACCGCAGTGCTTGATAAATTCCGCTTCATCCCAAAGCCCTTCTGTTACTGTCATTGAGTGAGCACCGACAAACACATTTTCACCTATTACTTCCTGCAATGCGGTTACGGAATAATCGTAAAGCTTGCAATAAGCCTCGCAGGATGCTTCGGGATCTTCGTTCTGTGCTAAGAACCAATCTGCGTTTTCGTATTCGGTCATAACACCGAATCGCCATTTTAAAACTTCTTCTTTACCGAATTCTTTTACAAGAGCCGTTGCCATTGCGTGGATATAATCATAATAAACATTATAATCATCAGGGGGATACGGGTTCATACCGAACCCTCTTTCCGTTGTAGCATCCTTTGTGAATTTAAGAGGGACACTACCGAGCTTTAACATAGGTTTTGCGCCTAAATTCAGCACACCGCGACAGTTGTCGATAAGCAACGTGAAATCGTAATCATTAAGGACGGTTTTATTGTTAGGATCTTTAAAGAGATCACGCGCCTCGGTACCGCCGGTACATTGCATAAACTGAACGTATTCAACAAATTCGAAAATATTATTTTCTTTGTTGACTGTTGCATCCTTGAAGGGGTTGCCTTCAATTGACCAGATATTAACGTTGTTTACAACGTTATGCAATGTATTGCCTGTTGCAGAGGTATCAATGCTGAAGGTGTATTTGTTAAAAATACCGCTGGCAATAAGACCGAAAGCACCACCGAATATAACGGCGATAACAAGTACAACACAAATAACTTTTTTCAATGTCTTCATAATCGTCTCTCCTTTTTGAAAATGACTTATAAGATAAATTTAACACGAAAACCATCATTTTTCAATATAAATTCATATGATTAAGAATAAAATGTATACAAATACAGGGATGGAATATTTATGGCAGGTGTTTTTTAAATGCTGGAAATGACAAGTATTGTTCTCACAATTATTGTGATTTATGTGAACGGGTTAACTGATGCCCCCAATTCTGTTGCAACTTGTATAACAACGGGATGTATGTCATTAAAAAGCGCGGTTTTTATGTCGGCTGTTTTTAACTTTATAGGCGTTGTTGTAATGACTCTTACAAATTCATCTGTTGCAAAAACAATTCTGACTATGGTCGATTTCGGCGATAATACCGAAAGGGCAGGTGTTGCTGTTGCAGCTTCGCTTTTTTCTATTGTTTTGTGGGCGGTAATAGCCTGGTGGTTCGGTATTCCAACAAGTGAAAGCCACGCCCTTGTTGCAGGTGTCTCAGGGGGCGCAATAGCCATAAATAACAGTTTTGAGGGAATTAACCCCACCGAATGGCTAAAGGCCGTCTACGGGCTTTTTACGTCTTGCTTAGGCGGTTTCATTTTAGGCTTTTTGATTTGTAAATTTGTTATTGTTGTTTTCAGAAATGTAAAAAAAAGCAAAAGTAACCGTTTTTTTAAAACAGCGGAAATTATCGCTGCAGCTTCAATGAGCTTTATGCACGGTGCTCAGGACGGGCAGAAGTTTTTTGCCGTGTTTACAATGTGTGCAGGTATAAGTGGCGGAGGTGGCAATAATCTGTTTTTAGTTATGCTTTGCGCACTTGTGATGGGTTTAGGAACAGCAACGGGCGGTAAAAAAATCATAAAATCCGTTGGAATGGATATGGTGAAGCTTGAAAAATATCAGGGCTTTTCTGCTGATGCCGCATCATCTGTTGCGTTGCTTTTAAGTACGGTTCTCGGATTTCCCGTTTCCACAACCCACGCAAAAACAACTGCGATGATGGGGGCAGGGGCGGCAAAAAACAAACGCTCGCTGAACACCTCTGTTATTAAGGATATAGCGTTAACGTGGCTGTTGACCTTCCCGGGTTGCGGTATTCTTGGATTTGCAACCACAAAACTCTTTTTGCGGATTTTTTAATAAAGAACCAATAAACTTGACAATAAGTGGTAAAAATAATAAAATAAATGTGTATGTATTAAATTGTATCGATGCTTTGAAAGGAATTTCGTTTATGATAAAGCCTGAAAACAGAAGCTGTTATGAATTCTTTTGTGACTGTACAAAGGATTTCGGGGTTTATGACGTTGCTGAGAGCTTCGGCAATCTTGTGAGCCGAAAAAAAATTGTAAGAGATATTGAAGCTATTGCAGGTTATCTTGACAGTAAAAATGTTAAAAAAGGGGACGTTGTTACACTTTTTCTTCCCAATACAGTGCAGAGCTTTGCGGCGTTTTATGCAATCAACCGAATCGGTGCAATTGCTAATATTGTGCATCCTCTCACTCCGCCCGACGTGCTTGAAGAAATACTCAAAAATACTCATTCAAAGGCGATTTTTATTCTTGATATAATTATGGAAAAATACGTAAGCACGTTAAGAAAAATGATCAAGCCTGTAATAATTTGTTCACCCTCGGATTACGTGTCTCCGGTTAAGCGCCCCGCATTCAAGATTTACGAAAAGGTTAAGGTTAAGGAGAAGATTCCTTCTTCAACAACAGCCTCATACCACACAATCTGCCACCTTAATTTTCAGGCACCCAAGCTTCAGAGCAACGGTGATGATATTGCGGTTTTCCTTCACGGCGGCGGTACAACCGGTAAAAGCAAGACTATCAGACTTACAAACAAAAATCTTAACGAGCTTGCTTATAAATTAAGCTTTTTTGATGCCCCTCATGCTCCCGGTGCGGAGTGTTCACTTGCTGTGCTTCCGATGTTCCACGCATTCGGACTCGGTGTTGTGATGCATTTCAGTATGTGTGCAGGCTTTACTTGTATACCAATGACAAATTTCTCCGCTGAAAAGGCAAACAGGCTTATTAAAAAGTATAATGTTACTTATATCGTTGGTGTTCCTGCAATGTTCAAAAAGATGTATGATGCACCTAATTTTGACGGACCGCATCTCTCTAAGCTTCGTCTTTTGTGGGCCGGCGGCGATTTTATAAGTGATATTTTTCTTAATGCTTTTAACTCAAAGCTTGAAAAATGGCGCGCGAAGGGTAAGCTTTACAGAGGCTACGGTCTTACGGAGGTTAGCTCTGTTTGTACGGCAAATATCAAAGGCTCATATAAAGAAAATTCAATCGGCAGACCCCTTGACGGTATGACTGTTGAAATCTGGGATGACGAAAGAAAAAAATTGCCTCCAAACACAATCGGTGAAATTGTTATAAGCGGTTCCACGGTTATGGCAGGTTATTATAACAGTGAGGATGACGGCGTCTATATTGATGAAAACGGCATCCGATGGGTTTGCTCGGGTGACCTTGGATATATGGACGAAGACGGCTTTGTCTTCTTTACGGGCAGAAAGAAAAGAATGATTATTATTTCAGGCTATAACGTTTATCCCAATGATATTGAAAACGAGGTTTTAAAGCTTGATTATATAAATGAGGCTTGCGCAGTACAGGGTTATATTGATACAAAGCCTGTAATAAAGCTTTTTGTTTCGCTTAATCAGCCTACGGACAACCCTGATGAGGTGCGTAAATGTATTAAAGAATATTGTGACAGTAAGCTTGAAAGGTTTTCAAGACCCAGTTCTGTTACAATTCTTGATGCGCTTCCGAGAACACGTATGGCTAAAATTGACTTTATGAAGCTTACGGATACACCGCCTGCGCCTTCTCCTACAAAAAAGGAAATCCGTGAGGAGCGAAAGGCGAAGCGAGACGTGGAAAAAGCGGCTGAAAAAGCGGGCAGGGAAGCAGAAAGACAAGAAAAAGAAGAGCGCGAAGCAGCAGAAAAAGCCAATCGCGAGAATCAGAAAAAGACAGAAAAAGAAATCCGCGATGAGCGCAAGGCAAAGCGTGATGCTGAAAAAACTGCCAGAAAAACAAATAAGGAAGCGGAAAAACAAGAGAACAGTGAATCTGAAACGGCAGAAGAGACGGTTCGCGATAATCAGAAAAAATCGGAGGAAAACAATGGCTGAGCGGAATAAAAAAAGTTTGAGTTATAAAATTCAAAAGAACCCTTTTATGTTTGTGCTGTTAATAATCGTTATTGTAGTTGCATTGTTTGGTGTAATTAACCTTGTACCCGCTATAAAAGAGACCTTTAAAAGCTCTGAAAATGAAACCACGACTAAAGCGGTTGAAGAAACGGTGGGTGCTACTCAAGAGGATAAAACAATACCTGTAAAAAACGTGAAAAATTATCTTAACACAATTACATCTGTTAAAGCAGAAAAAACCGACAAGGGTGTTGCGGTTACTGTTGAATTCAAAGATAACGCCTCTCTTCTTAAAGAGCATTCGGCAACCAATGTTAACGCTCCCGGTGTTATTCCCGTTTTTTGCTTTTATCTTAATGACGGCACACAGCTTAATTGCCCGGGTGAGCTAAAGCTTAACGGTGAAAGAAATTCAGCGGTTTATTATCTTAATGATATTACCGATTATGCAAATGTTGTTGCTCTTGTGGAAGAGGTTACCGTAACGAATGAAAACGTTCTTGAGAATAAATTCAACATTTGTCTTCAGAGCAAAACACAGACAATACCTACAAAAACCGTTGTGGGTAATTACGGAAAAAGTATTGAAGAATTAAACAATGCCGCTGAATACAAGGCTAATGCTGTCAGCCTTGCAGACGGTGTTAAAGAGGTACAGATTGTAAAAAACAGCAAATTTGTATGGCTTGACATTTATTTTGAGGATGAATTATCTTACGTTGAATTAAATAATGATTTTATCACAAACTTTGTTTGCTTTGGCTTCTCTGAAGGCGGCGCAAATTATAAATACGATTTTATCATCAGCAAAAACGACAGCCTGAATATGATTCGTTGTAAGTTCGATACTTACTCATTGAAGGTCGTTGCAGATGAAATCGGTAACAGCGCCCTCACAGTTGACGGCTTGTTTACGGATTATCCCATTTCTGTATGGACTTCTGACTATGATAACGAGATTGATTTGTTCTGCCTTAACTCAGTAACCGATATTAAGGATAACCTTGATAGCGGCGTTACGGAAGAAAGCACGGATACAACACAGGATTCCACTGACGTAGCCGAAACAACAGAGGCAGCCGAATAATACTAAAGACCATTTCCTGAAACGGAAATGGTCTTTTTTAATGGTTTATGATGCTTTGTTGATTGAGTTATTTTTCATCCGCAATAAATCTGCCCATAAGCACACCCATAACCGAAGCCATCATAAGACCTCTTGTCCAACCGGATGAATCACCAAGGCAATGAAGCCCCTTAACACTTGTATTAAGAGATGTATCCATTTTTATTTTATTGCTGTAGAATTTAAGCTCGGGTGAGTAAAGCAGTGTTTCTGTTGAAGCAAAGCCGGGTACAACGTGGTCTACTGCCTGAATGAAATTAATGATATTAGTCATTGCGCGGTAGGGCATTGCGGCAGTAATATCACCGGCAACAGCATCGGGGAGTGAGGGACGTAAGTTCGATTGCGCCAACTCTTTCGGCCACGTGCGTTTACCGTCAAGAATATCACCGTATCGCTGAACGAGGATGTGACCTGCACCGAGCATATTGGTCAGCTCGCCAACCTTTTGAGCATATTCAATAGGCTGATTAAACGGATGGTTAAAGTTGTGTGAGCAAAGGATTGCTACGTTTGTGTTGTTCGATTTTTTCTCTTTGTAAGAATGTCCGTTAACAACCGCAAGGTCATTATCGTAGTTTTCCTGGCTTACAAAACCACCCGGATTCTGGCAGAAGGTACGCACCTTGTTTTTAAAGGGCTTAGGGTAGCCTATAAGCTTTGATTCGTAAAGCACACGGTTAACCTTTTCCATAACCTCGTTGCGCACCTCAACGCGCACACCGATATCAACAGTACCTGCCTGATGCTCAATTCCGTGCTCGTTACAAAGCTTTTCAAGCCAGTCTGCACCGCGTCTGCCTGTGGCAACAACAACTTTATCAGCATCAATTTGTTGCTTTTCTCCACCCTTGCTTATAAATACACCCTTACAAACGCCGTTTTCAATAAGAATATCGTTACACTCGTACCCAAACATCATATCAACACTACTGTTACGAAGGTGGTTTTCAATTTCGAGGTAAAGTGTCTGTGCCTTTTCTGTGCCTAAATGACGGATGGGGCAGTCAACAAGCTTGAGACCTGCCTGGATTGCGTTTTTGCGGATTTCCTTGACCTCTGCATCGTTGCTGATGCCCTCAATATGTTCATCCGCACCGAAATCAAGATAAATTTTATCTGTGTAGTCAATAAGCTCCTGGGCAAAATCTTCACCGATTAAAGCGGGGAGATCACCGCCCACCTCGTAGCTTAATGAAAGCTTACCGTCAGAGAATGCACCTGCACCTGAAAAGCCTGTTGTAATATGGCAATAAGGCTTGCAGTTTACACAAGTTTTGGTTTTTGCTTTCGGACAGCTGCGTTTTTCAACGGGCTGACCTTTTTCTATTATAAGAATTGATTTGTTACAGCCTTTTTTACGCATTTCAAGGGCGGTAAAAATACCCGCAGGACCTGCGCCAACAATAACAACGTCATATTTCATTATGTAACAACTCCTTGTATTTATAAGAATTGAATAATTTGTCTGCTTCGGGTGTATAGTTTCCGTTTTCGTCCTCTAAAATTAAAGGCGGATTAATTCTGAAGCCGGGGGATGAGCCTTTTTTTCCCTCAATAAGCACAAGAGAGGGCTCTTTTCCCACGCGCTGAATAACCTCGCGCATTGATTTAGGCTCAATTTTAAATTTACGCATTGCTTCAAAAATATCGGGTAGCCTTTCAGGGCGTTGGCAGATGCAGAATCTGCCACCGAATTTTAAAAGCTTTGATGCAGCACAGGCGGCATCCTCAAGAGTGCAGGTGAATTCGTGACGAGCGTTTTTGTAATCCTCACCCTCGTTTACAATACCTGTACCAAGCTTTTTATACGGCGGATTGATGCTTACAATGTCATAGTATTCATTAGGAAGAACACCTTTAAGCTCCCTTAAATCACAATGAACAGGGGTGATTTTGCCGATAATACTGTTTAATTTCAGTGTTTTGTTCAAAAGCCTTATTGCGCTTTCACTTAACTCAACACCAACAATTTCTTTCGGCTGAAAATCCCTCAGCCATAAAAGGGGAATAATACCGTTACCCGTGCCGAGATCACAGCATTTATCCTTGTGCCGCGGAGCGCAAAAGTCAGCAAGAATAATGGCATCTGATGTGAAAATGTGCGCTTCGCTTACAAATATTTTTAAGTTTTTGGCTAAATCCTCGGTTCTTTCTGCTCTTGAAACCATAAACTGCTCCTTGCTTAAAATTAATCACATACCAATTAATTTTACCACAAAGAGCAGTTTTATTCAACAAAATGCCGTTCGTAACAATTCACAAAATAACGTGCTGATATTTGTTTATTTATTCTTCCATCTGTTTTCCGAGGAAGGTTGCCGCTACTTGCGCAAGCTTAATTTCAGTATCAGTAAGCTTTGTGTAATCACCGTTACTCAAAAAAATGACTGCACCGCCGATATCGCCCGATGCAATAATGGGGAAGGCGGTGAGTGCCTCAATGTCGCAGTTTGCAATAGGGTAGAGGCGGTCACTTTCACGGACTTTAATGAAATTATCGCGGTTTTCCATAATCTCTTCAAGCTCTTTTGAAATGTGTCTTTCAAGATATTCCTTTTTCGGAAGCCCCGCAACGGAAATAACATGATCTCGGTCTGTGATAATCACAGGTAAATCTGCAGTGCGGCTCAAAATATCGGAATACTGTCCGGAAAACTCAGATAACTCACCCATAGGTGAGTACTTTTTAAAAATAACCTCACCATCACTTGCAGTAAATATTTCCAAAGGGTCTCCCTCACGAATACGAAGTGTCCTTCTAATCTCTTTTGGTATTACAACACGACCTAAATCATCTATTCTACGAACTATTCCGGTTGCTTTCATATATTCATTTCTCCTTAAATTACAAATTGTGTTGTTATTATCTGTATTTTGAGGAGATTTATACTGATTATATTTTTGAATATTATTCTAACCCTAAGACCTTTTTGTAATTTTGAACTTGTTTTTCAGTGGGTTTGAAATCCCTTTGAGAGCAGCATGGAATGGTGGGTTTGCTGCCATCTTGACTATAAAACGGTGACAAACGGTCATTATCATAGAGCTTGCAATCCTCTTCCTTAGTGAAATCGGGAATGTCATACGGCTTGCCGCCTTCAAGCATTGAACGGTGGGCAAGAATTGCAACCGAAGACATATTGGTAGCACTATATATATCAAAAGGATGTTCCGGTTGTTTGCCTTTCTTTATACAGTCAAGAAACACGCGAGCGGTTAAATAATCTCCACCACCGTGACCGCTGGTTTTGAATATTTCTTCATCAGGGTCATTCCACTTAGGCTCATAAAGATTTACTTCATCCATACCTTCAGGCTTTGACCAACCGTTATAACGGAGCATTACTTTATTGCCCATTCCACGTAAATTTTCTATCTGTCCTTCTGTTCCGCATATTCTATATGCGTTATGATGCCCACCAAATGCCGCACAACCGGTTATTCTAAAGATAGAGCCATCATCATTTTGAGTTGTAACAATGGAAACACGGTCGCCGCTAAAGCTTGCTATTGGTGCATCCCCCTCTATAGGTGCAAAGGCGGCGAATGATGTTACCTTCTTTGGAGTTGCTCCTGTTGCCCACATAACGGGACCCAAAGAATGCGTTATATAATAACTTCGCGGCAAGAAATTGCGCCAATGCTCAGGAAAATAGTTATATGTTTTTTTGAATTTTACATCATTAGGATCGCCCGGATGATTATACTCACCCTCTGCATAAAGAATTTTACCCAAAGTTCCACCATCGCAAACGCGTTTCATTTCGCGGTTGAATATCATTTGAGGATAGTTTTCTGCAAGCATATAAATACTATTACTCTTTTCAAATGCTTTGAGCAGTTCTATACCTTCTGCCATAGTACCGTTACTGATACATTCACTGAAAACATGAATTCCTTTTTCAAAGCATTTTATAGCAAAAGGAGCGTGCTCATGAAAATAGTTTGCGAGCACTACCGCATCCAAACCATGCTCAATAAAAGAATCGAAATCGGAATAAATCGCCGTGTCAGTTCCTACTTTTTTGGCCGCTGCATCTAAACGCTCTTTATTAAAATCGCAGATAGCGGCAATGTCAGCACCGAGAAGCATAAAATCCTTTGCAAGATCCATTCCTCTGCCAACACCAAAAATACCTACTTTAATTTTTTCCATAAAAACCACTCCTTATATTTTTTAAATCGGTATTGCAAACAATAACAGCAATCCAATAAAAGCAACTATAATTGATAAAATTTCTTTTTTCGATGGCTTGTTCTTTCCAAAAAAACAGATAAGAGTTGAAACCATCATCACTCCGCCCGTTACCATTGGGTATTGAACGGATGCATCAACATGAGCTAATGCGATAACAAGAACTAAATTTGCTATTCTATTAGTAATTCCTGAGGCAGCACCTATAACCGTTCCCGCAAATGAAAACGTTTCTCCCTTTGATTGATTTTTGGAAATAATCAACAATAAAACACCGGAAATAACCACACTGCAAATAGATATTAAATTCGTATATCCCGTTGCGCTTGTTTTCGGAACGTTCGATTCGGCAAAAATTTTCGAAAGCACTCCCGACATGCCATTAAGGATAAATACGCATACATAGTAAATCGTGCCTTTTTTTCTTTCTCCTTTTTCGACCGTCAAAACAAGTGCAAACGTTATGAATAAAAAACAGAACGCTTTTGCAACCGTGATTTTTTCGCCGTAAAACAGTATGCCCTGTAAAAACGGGAGCACCATACCGCCGAGCATCGAAAATAAGGAATAAAGGGATAGGTTAATTCTATCAAGAGCTTTAAAAGAGCAAAAAGTGAATGCAAAGCCGTTAAGGGAAGCAAGTATTGCCATAATGAATGTGAACGGCGTAAATTCAAGTTTTAAACCGTTTACCAGTATTAAAACAACGAAGCCCGCTAACGAGCCTATCAAAGAGAATTGCAGACTAATTTTGATACTGCTACCTCTTCTTTGCCGATATGCGTCGTTAAGAGCAAAGCAACCACCGAACATCACGACGGACAACACGATAAGTGCATAATACACATTCTTCACCCCCCCATTTTTTACATACATTATATAGTTCGTTTTCCTTATGTTCAATGGAATATTTCCATTGAAACATTAAAATAAGTTTGATTTTTTCGTTTTTGTTTGATATACTGTAAAAAACGACATAAAACGGGAGTGGGTGCCGTGAAATCAAAAAACATCTGCAAATTTGTTCCTGCAGATATAGCCAGCCAACTTATGCCAACACAGTTTATTTTGGAAACCGATTCGGAAGCTATGCGCAATGCCACACCGAAGCCTGTTTATCGAATGGTTCTTATTACGAACCACTCGGGGAAACTCAGCCTTAACAATGGTTCTTATCGTTGTTCTGCCGGCGACATCATAATACTTTTTGAAAACGAAACCTATTATTTTGAAGGTGAAGCGGGTTTTCAATATATGTATATTGATTTTAAGGGGCTGCGTTCCAACGAACTGTTTCGGCGATTCGGCATAAACGAATCCAACAGAATGTTTTCCGGCTTTGAGGGACTGATCCCTCTGTGGATGGAAAGCCTTTCAAGAGCTTCCAAAGAAAATATCGACCTTGTTTCCGAAAGTATCCTTTTATACACATTTTCAAAATTAAACTCTGAATATACAAAATCCGATGATTGTATCAACAAAATAATAGAAATCACCGAGCAAGATTTTTCCGACCCGCAATTATCTATAAGATCTATCGCAGAACAATTAGGATACAACGCAAAGTATTTATCTCATATTTTTAAGAGAAAAAACGGTATCGGATATACTGAGTATCTGCAAAACTTTAGAATTAAATATGCCATTTCCCTCTTTGAAAACGGTTTGGATTCCATAAAAAACGTTGCCCTGCTATCGGGATTTACCGACCCTTTATATTTTTCAACCGTCTTTAAAAACAAAACGGGCTCTTCCCCTAAAACCTATATTAAGAATCTTTTTAAAAAACAATAAAAATGCGGAGTGGATTTGCCACCCCGCATTTTTGCTATATGTTTATGATGTTTTGAACAAATTGAATCGAATTAAAAACTGCTAAAAAACCAGTGCTCATGAGGGTTTATCGCATTTTTGTGTTATTATTACACGAGCCTCTATTCTACGAACTATTCCGGTTGCTTTCATATATATCATTCTCCTTAAAAATCAAATCTTGATGTTAGTATTTGTGATTAAATGGAAATTATACTATCGTAATTTACTTTTTGCTTTGTTTGTGATATAATGTGTCTCAAATTGTTTGCATAGTTTGAACAAGTATTGTTTTTGGGAGATATAATTAATGGATTACATTGTTACGATAATTGTGACCTTCTTTGCAGGTATGGGTGCAGGACTCGGTACCGGGTTTGCAGGAATGAGTGCTGCTGCGGTAATAACGCCTATGTTGATTACGTTTCTTAATATAGAGCCGTATACAGCAGTAGGTATTGCGCTTGCGTCAGATGTGTTGGCTAGCGCTGTTTCTGCCTTTACCTATAAAAAGAATAAAAATTTAGATATCAAAAACGGCTTGCTTATGATGTCAATGGTTCTGTTGTTCACTGTTGTGGGTAGTTATGTTTCCAGTATTGTTCCTGCTCAGACTATGGGTGGCCTCAGCACATTTATGACGTTGATTTTAGGTATAAAATTCATTGCAAAGCCGGTTATGACAACCAAGCAGGAAATGGAGTCTGTCAGCAGAAAAAGAAAAATTACAGGTTCTGTTGTTTGCGGAATTTTTATAGGCTTCATCTGCGGTTTTGTAGGTGCCGGCGGTGGTATGATGATGCTTCTTATACTTACCTCTGTTTTAGGATACGAATTAAAAACTGCCGTAGGCACAAGTGTATTTATTATGACCTTCACCGCATTAACGGGTGCAATTTCGCACTTTTCTCTTGGAGACTCGCCCGACATTACGGTTATGGCTTTGTGTATTATCTTTACATTCGTTTGGGCGCGCATTGCAGCAAGATTTGCAAACAAAGCAAAGCCTCAAACCCTCAATAGAGTAGTAGGTGTAGTGTTGGTTGTGTTGGGTATGGTTATACTGGGATTTGAATATTTTATAAAATAAAACACAAGCGGGGTGAGATTCATCTCGCTTTTACTATGTAAAAACCGTTTCTTTACACCAATGTGTCGGGTGCGGCAAATCATCGAAGCTCTGGTGTTTATGCGGGTTTCAAGCGGCTTGCCCTATTATAAACCATTCCTCTATTTTTATCACAATTCCGGTTGCTTTCATATATACATTTCACTTAAACTCAAATTATGTTACTTGTATTTGTGATTAAATGGAATTTATACTATGTGAATTTACTTTTTAGATTGAATATGCTATAATCAACACATCTTAAAATCATTCATACAAAGGCGGTAAATATGAATATTGAACAACTTTTAGAAAAACAGCGAAAGTATTTCAGGAGCGGCGAGACATTGCCTGTCAACTTCCGTATAAAAAATCTTATAAAGCTCTACAAATGTATAAGAAAGTACGAAGACGACATAAACATAGCCCTTGAAAAAGACCTTGGTAAATGTCAGTTTGAGGCGTTTACTTGTGAAACCGGTCTTGTGCTTATGGAGCTTAATTATATGATTCGTCATACTCCTGCTTATGCCTCAAAGCATCGGATTTATACACCTATTGGTCAATGTATCGGTAGTGGCTACAAAAAGTCCGTGCCATATGGCAACGTGCTTGTAATGAGCCCTTGGAATTACCCGTTCCTTCTTACAATGGAGCCTGTTTCGGACGCTATTGCCGCAGGTAACACAATTATCGTTAAGCCCAGCGCGTATGCTCCCGCAACGGGCGATATTATCGAAAAAATTATAAAGGAATGCTTCAACGAGGAATATATTGCGGTTGTAAGGGGAGGAAGAGCAGAAAATGCAGAGCTTCTTAAACAGAAGTTTGATATGATTTTCTTTACGGGCAGTCAGGCTGTTGGTAAAGAGGTTTTGCGTTGCGCTGCAGAGCATATTACACCTGTTGTGCTTGAGCTTGGGGGTAAAAGTCCTTGTGTGGTTGACTCGACCGCACGTATTAAAACTGCAGCAAGGCGTATTGTTTACGGCAAATTCCTTAACTGCGGTCAGACCTGCGTTGTGCCGGACTACGTGATTTGTCACACAAGTGTTAAAGATAAACTTGTTGAAGAAATCTGTAATCAGATTAAAGTTCAATTTGGTGAAAATCCCTTGGAAAATCCCGAATACGGCAGAATTATCAATGAAAAGCACTTTAACAGAGTTTGTAATTTGATTGATAAGAATAAAGTGGTCTTCGGTGGTCAAACAAATTCCGAAAAACTTAAAATCGCTCCCACCGTTATGGATAATGTAACATGGGATGATGCAGTTATGCAGGAAGAAATTTTCGGACCTGTTTTGCCCATTCTCACTTTTGATTCTTATGATGAATTATATGAGTTGTTTGCAAACAAACCAAAGCCTCTTGGATTTTACATATTCTCCGAAGACAGAAAAAGTGTAAATATGACTATTGAGCGTTGTGCTTTCGGTGGCGGTTGCGTAAATGATACAATTATGCAGATTGCCATTAACAGCTTCGGCTTTGGCGGTGTGGGTGAAAGCGGTATGGGTAGCTACCACGGCAAAGCGGGCTTCAATGCCTTTTCGCACGAAAAGAGTATTCATAAAAAGGTTACCTGGTTTGATTTCCCTGTAAGGTATTCTCCGCACAACAAGGTTTTCAAATTCTTGTCACATCTTTATTTAAGGTAAACTTACATTATAAAATAACAAGGAGTGACTTTTTATGTCAGATATAATAAAAAATATTTCCCTTGAAAACATTTCCCTCACCAAGGCAATTTCCGTGGTGGCGTTAATCGTGGTTTGTCTTGTTGCTGTTAAGGTGATATTGTTTCTTTTTGATAAGTTTGTAAAAAAAGTCAAGCTTGATGCCTTGATTTGTAAAATTCTTCGCATAGCGGTAAAGGTTTTGTTGCTGTTTGTTTCCGTGATAATTGTTTTGGGCAGCGTTGGTGTTTCTGTTTCATCCCTTGTTGCCGCATTATCTGTTGTCGGTGTTGCTTTTTCACTCGCCATTCAGGGCTTTTTGTCAAATGTTTTCGGCGGTATACAGATTATTTCAAACAAACCCTTTCACATAGGTGATTATGTGGATGCAGGCGGAGAGTCAGGTATAGTACGAGAAGTAGGGCTCTTTTACACAAAGCTTGATACGTATGATAAAAAGCTTATTCAGATTCCAAACAGCACAATTGCAAATTCAAATATCACAAACTATTCAAGTGCCGTTAACAGACGTGTTGATATAACAGTCAGCGCATCTTATGATGACGAGGTTGAAAAAGTTAAAAATACACTTCTTCAGTTGGTTTGTGAGCATCCGTTGGTTCTCAGAGAGGATGGTACCGAACCCGTTGTCTATGTGAGCGCTTATAACGCTAACGACATCAGTTACACCTTGCGTGCATGGTGTAAAAGCGGTGATTACTGGACTGTTTATCACGATATAATGGACAACATAAAACCCACATTCGACAAAAACGGAATAGCAATGAGTTATCCCCACGTTAATGTTCATATGGTGGAGTAAACATAATGTAAAACAATAAATCGCGGAGTGATTTCAATGAAAAAATTAGATGATTCATTATTAAAACTGAACATTGAAAAAGCCGCCCGAGATGACTTTGATAATAATAAGGTTTTTGGCTCGGCCTATTGTGTTATTCAGGATGGCAAAGTGATTTACAAAAAATGCTTTGGAAACACGTCTGTAGATAGTTCTGAAGCAGTTACAGGAAGCACAATATTCCGTCTGGCTTCTATGACAAAGCCTGTTACTGCAATGGCAGCCCTTATTCTTGTGGATAGGGGTTTGCTTTCTTTGTCTGATAAAGTGTCGGAATATTTGCCGGAGTTCAGGGATGTTCGTATAACTAAAATCACAGAATCAAAGAGCCTGATTGATTTGGGTAAAGCGCAGAATGATATTACCGTTTGCAATTTGCTGACGCATACTTCCGGAATCGGCAGTGACCCGTTGAAGGAAGAAACAATGACCGATAAGGATAAAAAAAGCATCACTGATAGTGTGAATTTTTATTCCCGGATAGGTTTGGATTTTGAACCGGGAACAAAACAACAGTATAGTGGCGTTGGTGCTTTTAATGTGTTAGCAAAGATTATTGAAACAGTAGCAGGGGATAATTATCAGTGTTTCTTGCAGAAAGAAATTTTTGAACCCTGCGGTATGTTGAATACAACCTTTGTTCCGGACAAAGAGCAGTGGCGCTCAATGATAGCAATGCACAATAAGGTTGACGAAAAAAACAGCGTAGTGGAAACAGAAGAAGATAAGATTTTCGCTGATTATCCTTGCACGAATTATTTGGGTGGAGCAGGATTGGTGTCAACTCTTGATGATTACATTAAATTTGCAACAATGCTTTTAAATAATGGCAAAACATCAGCCAAACGAATTATAAGTGAAAAAACATTCAAATTATTACATACTCCTTTTGTTTCCGAAGAAATAATGCCCGGTAGTGAACGATGGGGGCTCGGAGTCAGAGTGATAGTAAACGAAGATTATAAAAATTTACCTGTGGGAGCTTTTGGCTGGAGTGGCGCTTTCGGAACGCATTTTTGGGTTGATCCGACCAATAAAATTGCCGCGGTATTTATGAAAAACTCGCTGTTTGACGGTGGTGCAGGAAACGAATCTGCACGTAATTTTGAAAAAGCTGTTAATGATTCGTTAGTAATAGCGTGAGTTGTGATAATCTATAAAAATATGATTTGGAAAATAAAGAAACGGCGTTGTGTTCGTGGGAACACAACGCCGTAAAAATTTACTTATTAAGCTCTGTTTCTAAAAGTGTTCTGATAACTGCGGGGTCGCCGTTACCTTTAAGCTCACGCATTATAAGACCAAACAAAGCCTGCATAGCCTTTGTTTTACCGCCCTTATAGTCAGCAACAATTTTGTCATTATCAGCAATTGTTTTCTTAACTGTGTCAAGAATGAAGCCCTCATCAATTTTCTGATTAAGGTTGTTTTCTTCACAGAAAGCATCAACCTGGACGTCTTTTTCAAATACAGCTGAAAGAACTTTTTTACCTGCTGCACGGGTGATTTCACCGCTTTCAACAAGTGTAATAATTCTTGCAAGCTTATCTGCGCTGATGTCAAGTGATGTGATTTCAAGACGCTTCATAATACCCATACACTCAGTAAGAATCCATGAAGCAACTGTTTTTGCGCTGCAGCCTGAAGCAACAACCGCATCAAATACTTCGCAAAGCTTACGGTCGGAAGCAAGTACAGCAGCTTCTTTTGCGGCAATACCCATATCCTCGTAGTATTTTGTCTTTTCGTCTGCTGTAGCAGGCATACTCTTTCTTATTTCCTCAAGCCACGCATCATCAATAACAATTGGCATAACGTTGGGGTCGGGGAAATAGCGATAATCTGCGGCAGTTTCTTTGTTACGCATGGGGAACGTACGTCTTTTTACGTCGTCCCAACGGCGTGTTTCCTGAACAAGTATTTCAGTATGACGCTCAATAGCGTCAACGTGGCGAACCTTTTCAAATTCGATTGTGTCTTTAATATCAGAAAGTGAACTCATATTCTTGATTTCTGAACGAACACCGAATTCTGTGGAGCCTTCAGGACGTACTGAAATGTTAACGTCGCAACGCATAGCGCCTTCTTCACATTCGGAAATACCAGCAAACTGAAGGCTTGATTTAAGCTTTTTAAGGTAAGCAATAACCTCATCTGAAGAACGGAAATCAGGCTTTGTAACAATTTCAATAAGGGGAACGCTTGTGCGGTTGTAGTCAACAAATGATGTATTCGTTGCTTCGTCATGAACAAGCTTACCTGCGTCTTCTTCAAGGTGAATCTGCTTGATACCGATTTTTCTTCCGTTAATATCAACGCTGCCTTCAACGCAGATGGGGTTAAACCACTGTGTTGTTTGGTATGATGCGGGAAGGTCGGGGTAGTAGTAGCTCTTTTTATCAAAGGTTGTATACTGATTTATTTTGCAATTAAGCATAAAGCCTGCTTTTACCGCAAGTTCAATTGCGTGCTTGTTAGTAACGGGAAGCATACCGGGCATACCGCAGCAAGCAGGACAAACACAGTCATTGGGCTCTTTGGGGCTTGAATGACCGCCACATGAACAGAAAAGCTTTGAATCAGTTGAAAGCTCAACGTGAGTTTCAAGACCTATAACAAGTTCGTATTTCATTTTCAAGCCTCCTTCTTTTCTACACTGTGAGCAATGCTCAGAAGTGTGCTTTCTTTGAATGAATCCGCAATAAGCTGAACACCGCCGTTAACCATAGCAGGAAGACCTGTAATTGAAGGTATAGCTGTGTAAAGACTTTCATCATATACCTTTTTGAAAGCATCAGAAAGGTCGTATTTTTCAAAGCTTAGCTTACTGCAAGGGGGTGTGATGATTGCATTATAAGAAGAAAGAACTTCCTTTACTTTATCAATAATCACTCTGCGAAGACGTAAGCTTTTATCGTAGCAAGCTTCGTATTTACCTTTTGCAAGTACGTCCGAACCATAGATTATGGTTGCCTTTGTAAGGAAGCCGAAGGCTTCTGTTCTGCTCTTTACGTAAAGCTCATCAATGTTTTTGTACTGAGGTGTACGGTAGCCGTATTTAACACCGTCAAAACGTGAAAGATTGTTGGTTGTTTCTGCAGAAAGAAGAATCTGCCAAGCGGTCTGTGCCGCAAAAACAAGGTCAAGAGAAATTCTTTCAACCGTCGCACCTTTTTCTTCAAGTGCTTTGATATATGCATCAATTTTAGCCTTTACTTCGTCAGATGCTTTGTCATAAAGCTCGTTAATAACGCAAAGCTTCATTGAAGAAACATCTTCTGTGAGGCTGTATTCATATTTTTCATCGGGAAGGCTTGTGCCGTCTTTGTCATCGTGACCTGCGATAACCGCAAGAACATCCTTTACTGACTGAGCGTCAGCGGCAGTAACACCAATCTGTTCACCTGAACAAGCACAAGCAATAACACCGTATCTTGAAACAGTGCCGTAGGTGGGCTTGATAAAGCTTACACCCGAAACGGCTGCTGCACGGCGGGGTGCACCGTTAAGGTCAACACCGATAGCGGCTTTAACCTTGCTTTCAGAAACAAGTGTTGCGGCTGCATTCTTGATTGCGCCGTTATCTTCTGCGTCTGCAAAATATGTTGTTTCGCCTAAAAGGTCGAGACCGAATTCACCAACGTTTGTTTTACCTGAAATTTCGTATCCCTCTTTTTCAAGTCTTTCAACAACCTCTGCGCTGAAAAGGGGAGTGAAGTTTTCGAGCATTTTTGAACCTGCGGTAGCGGGTATATCCTTTATAAGTATTGTATCATCAACAGCAATTGTGCCGTTTTTGTTGATTTCGTTAATATAATATTTCACTTGTTTCACCTCACTTTACAAGTCTGGGTACCTGCCAGCTGTCCTCAGTGCTCTGAGGTGCACCGGCAAGAAGGTCTTTTCTGTCAAATGCCTGATTTCTTGCATCGTCACGAAGAACGTTTGTCATAGGCATTACATATACCGCTGCTTCAACGTTTTCTGTGTCAATCTTTGCAAGCTCGGCTTCGCATTTACCCATATCATCAAGAATTGTCTGCATAGCTTTCTTTTCGTCTGCGGTAAACTGAAGCTGGTTAACCTGTTCAAGATCGTTAAGCTTACTCTCTTTTGTCTGAACCTTTGCTTTTGCAGAGCTCGTTGTAGCGCTGAATGCTGAACCATCGCCACCCTCGGAGCCGAGAACCTCTGCACCGCCTTTACCTCTGATGCTGACATTAGCTTCGTAAAGCTGAAGCTCTGTAGCCTCACCGGGAGCGCTGAGCATCTGATCCTGGGCTGTACCGTCAAGGGGGAATGCAATAACATCTCTGATAGTTTCGGTTTCTGCAAGAAGCATAACAATTCTGTCAACACCGGGTGCCATACCTGCGTGGGGGGGAGCACCGAACTGGAAAGCGTTGTAAAGCGCACTGAAACGCTTTTTAACCTCATCCTCTGTATAACCTGCAATTTCAAAGGCTTTTCTCATAATTTCGGGGCTGTGGTTTCTTACAGCACCAGAAGCGAGCTCAATACCGTTACATACAAGGTCGTACTGATAAGCAAGAATTTCTGTGGGGTCCATAGTCTCAAGTGCTTCAAGACCGCCCTGAGGCATTGAGAAGGGGTTGTGTGTAAAGATAATTTTATCTGTGATTTCATCTCTTTCGTACATGGGGAAATCAACAACGAAGCAGAATTCAAAGGAATCATTGTTGATTAAACCAAGCTCGTTACCGAGCCATGTGCGGATAACACCAGCGTTTTTATCAGCAATATCGGAAATAGTGTCGCAAATGAAGAAGATTGTTTCGCCCTCTTTAACGCCTGTAAGCTCAACGATTTCTTTCATCTCTTCTTCGGTCATAACCTTTGAAATGGGATCATCTTTAAACTCGTATGTTTCAGCATTAAGAAGAGTGATATGAGCAAGACCGGCCATTTTTGCCTGTTTTGTAGCAAAGTTGAGAGATTTGTCAAAGAACCATCTTTCGTTTTTGCAGGGGGCAACAATACCGCGAACCTGTTTGTTCATAAAGGGCTTGAACTTAACTCTCTTGAACATATCTGTAAGGTCACAGATAACAAGGGGGTTACGAAGGTCGGGCTTGTCTGAGCCGTATTTTGCCATAGCCTCTCTGTAAGGGATACATCTGAAGGGTGTTTCAGTAACCTTTTTACCGGTAAAGGTACGGAAAATGTCGCTTACAACATCTTCGCAGACTTTAAGAACCTCTTCCTGAGTAGAAAAAGCCATTTCAAAGTCAAGCTGATAGAATTCACCGGGTGAACGGTCAGCACGGGCATCTTCATCACGGAAGCAGGGGGCAATCTGATAATATTTATCAAAGCCTGAAACCATAAGAAGCTGTTTGAATTGCTGAGGTGCCTGAGGAAGAGCATAGAATTTACCGGGATGCTTACGGGAAGGAACGAGGAAATCTCGTGCGCCTTCAGGTGAAGAAGCGGTAAGAATCGGTGTCTGAATGTCAAGGAAGCCTCTTTCCTCCATAAGGCGTCTCATATGACCGATAACCTTTGAACGAAGGATAATATTATTATGCAAAGCAGGATTTCTTAAATCAAGGAATCTGTGTTTGAGTCTTAAATTTTCATTAGTGTCTTTTGCACCGATTTCAAAGGGGAGATCTCTGCTGCACACACCAAGAACAGTGAGGCTGTCTGCAATAAGCTCTACAAGACCTGTATCGATTTTGGGGTTAACTGTGCTTTCATCACGCTTTGAAACTGTGCCATGAACAGAAATAACTGTTTCCTTGCTGATGCCTTTAAGAAGATTTTCATCGTGAACAACAACCTGAGTTACGCCTGTTTCATCACGCAAATCTACAAAAAGTACACCGCCATGGTCACGAACAACATCAACCCAGCCGGCGAGTTCAACCTCAATACCGATGTGCATTTCTCTGATTTCGTTACAACGGTGAGTTCTGTACATTGTATTATACCTCCATATCTTAAAATATGTTATTTAACAATTATTTATATAGTATGCTTTAAAAAATAAAAAATCCCGGGAATTATGCAAGATAATTCCCGGGACGAGTTTTATAACCCGCGGTGCCACCCGTATTGATACAAATGTACCCACTCTTTTATTCAAAAATAAGCATAACCTGAAGTGTTCCCGAACTTACTACTCATCTGAAGCGCGCTTTCAGCCGATGACGCACTATCTCTGACAGACTTTCTACAAAAGCCGAGTCTTCGGTGAAGATTTTATCAAAAATGTTTTCGGTTGTCAATAGAAAATAATAAAAAATAATGTATTTGTAATGTTTACTTTTTGTGAAATTTTAGTTATAATTCAAGTGAAAAATATTTAAGGGTTGTGATGTTGTGAGGCTTTGTGATTTGCATACCCATTCAATGTTTTCTGATGGTTCGGATACACCTGAACAGATTATAGAAAAAGCTTTAAAAATAGGTTTAAGCGCTGTTGCCTTGTGCGACCACGATTGTGTTGACGGTTTGCCTCGTTTTTTGAATGCGGCAAAAAATAAAGATATAGTTGCAGTACCCGGTGCGGAGTTTTCTGTTGATTATAACGGCAAAGAGCTTCACCTTTTAGCATTGTTTATTCCTGAAGATGCGTTCGCTGAGTTAACAGAGCTTATGAAAAATGATACTGAGCTTAAAGAAAAAAGCAACAGACTTTTAGTTGAATCATTAATTGGTGATGGTTATGATATTGATGATTTTGAAACAATAAAAAACTCTACACCTAACGGAAAATTTAATCGTGTAGAAGTAGCCACTGCTTTAATGAAAAAGAATTATGTAAGCTCAATAAAAGAGGCTTTTGAAACACTTTTGTCTGAAGAAGCAGGGTATTATAAACCTCGTAAAAGAATAACTGTGTGGGAAATGATAGACAGAATCAAAGCTATTGGTGCCGTACCGGTTATTGCTCATCCTTTTTTGAATTTGACAGAAGACGAATTGAGCGAGTTTTTGCCTCTGGCTAAAGAACGAGGCCTTGTTGGTATGGAGTGTTATTATTCAGATTACACTTTCGAAACCACAGAAAGAGCCCTCACAATGGCTAAATTGCACGGTTTAAAATTCAGTGGCGGTAGTGATTACCACGGTGACAACAAAAAACACATCGGATTAGGAATCGGTAGAGGAAACCTTAAAATTCCATTTGAGTGGGTTGAAGCATTGAAAAACAATTGAATTAACTGATAAAAAATTCCACCGACAAACTTTTTATAGTTTCATCGGTGGTTTCGTTTTATTCAGGCTTTTTAATTGTAAGATTCAGACCAAGTGCCGCAACTGCGAGTATAAGTAACATAACAAATGGTGCTGTGTAGCCTTGTGATGATATATGAAGGGTGTTGCTGAAATTTGCAATAAACGCCGCAACAATAAGATTAAAGTTTGTAAGACTGTAGTTTACAGGGAAGTATTTCTGACCATAGAATGAGGCAGAGAATGCGGAGGTAACCGTCGGACATGAGCCGTAAGAAAGACCTGTAAGACATAAGCCAACAATACAAAGGGGGAGAGATTTAACCGCAACTGCAAGTAATGTTATTCCTGCCGCAACAATAGTAAGAATGTTTGTGGAAATCATTGTTTTGCGTCTGCCTAAACTGTCATAAACGGCACCTGTTATAATTCTACCAAGACCGTTGAAAACAGAAAGCACACCAACAAGTGTAGTCGCAAGGGCAGGGGCAGCATCAACAGAGAGCATAAGGTCTCTTGCAAAGCTTATAACAGAGTTACCCACAGCGGTAACAAAAGCAAAGTAGATAAAGGCTCTCCAGAAGGTAAAGCTTTTGAGCATTTCTTTAGTGGAAAAATCACGAGCCTTAAAATTTTCCGCTTTTGCAGATTTAGTTTTTTTAGGCTGAGGGAGCTGTGTGTTTTCATCGGGTCTTTTAAGAATAATACCCGAAAGAATAAGTACAACTGCAATTATAATACCTATTATTAAATATGCTTTGCTCCAACCGATATTTGGGTTTTCAAACATAATGCTTATGGCGTTGCCGAGAAGTAGGGTGCTGACACCGAAGCCGAGCATAAGACAGCCCGAGCAAAAGCCTTTTCTGTCGGGAAACCATGCGTTAACAGTTGAAACAATTACATTGTATGAAATACCGATACCTGTACCTGCAAGGAATGCGTAAGCAATATATAAAAGGGGAAGCGTTTCAGGTGTTAAAAGACTTGTGATAATAAAGCCTGCACCAACAAGCACACCTGCAATAATAAGCGTTATTTTCGGGCCGATGCGTTTGCATATAAGACTGCCGAAAAATGCGCCAAGGCAGAAAAAGCACATTGTTAAGGTGAAGTTAAGAGCTAATGAAGAATCGCTCCAACCAAAATCTTCTTTAAATGGTATTTTTAAAATTGACCAGGCGTACAACACACCCGAAAACAGCATTGAAAAAACACCAACCGCAAGATAAACCTTGCGGATTTTAAGTGCTGAATCCGTAGACATTGAAAAAACCTCTTTTGTAAAGGAATATAATGCTAATGATTTTAACATTAAGCGATTAAAAAAACAAGAGGGTGTTTTTGTATTTTAAGTTTTTTGTGTTGTTGACGGGGTATATGTAATGTGTTATATTGGTATTGGAAGATAAATAAATGAAAAAATCATAATTAAAATGATTTATGTTTGTTTTTGGAGGCTTAATTATGGTTAGCTTTGATATTTTGCAAACAACTCTGAATGTAAGTATGTTTGAGATTGCTTTAGGATTTTTCAGATTTATTGTTGTTATTCTTGCTATTGTAATGCCGATGGTTTTGTTGGTGTTAATGGCAAAATCAATAAATAAACGCAAAAAGAAAAGTGTGTTTATTTGTGTTATAAGTCTGGTGTTGTCGATTGTCTTTGCATATATAGTTTTTACTGATATAAAATTACCTGCAAGAGTTGACATCGAATCAATAAAAACATATCACGAAACATTGTTGTCAACGGAAAGTGGTTATTATGAATTTGATACGGGGTATATTGATGGCTCAATGCGTGTATCTGATTTAAATGATGATTATACACCCGTATTAGATTACGCTACAGATTACAAAAAATACAAGTCGCACGAAATAGACGAATACACAAAATGCTATATTTCACCTGTTATTTGTTATAAAGATGATAGGTTATCTCATCTCTGGGAGCCTTTGGGTTCATACGGTACAATTGTAATTGAAAGCAAAGATAAACTGATAGAAATTAAGTATAATTACATAAATAGTGGAGTTGCTGATATCCTTTGGCCAATTTCTAATCCTCAAACATTCTACAGACCTGAAATTGACTTTGGAGATTTAGTGACAACTTTAGGTTTTGAAAACAAATTAAGTACTACTAAAATGCGTTACACGAATGAAATCAGCGATTTCGGTGTTGATTTCAAAGTTGAAGATGGTGCGTTGTATTTAAAAGGGGAGAATATTGATTACTTTTTTGAAGATGCATCTTCTCTAAATCCCAACCAATGGAATAAGCTGACCTTTAAAGAAAAAATTATTCATATTTCCGCTTGTGGCGGAACGCTCCTTTATCTCACTGATGAGGGTGATGTTTACGGTTTAGGAAATACTGAGGGAATTTTTTCTGAATACGACCCCAACAATCCCATACAGTATATTACAACTCCTGAAATTTTATTTGAGGATTGCAAATACGTTTCGGTTGGTTCAAAATTTGCAATTTTCCTCAAGAATGATAACACACTTTGGTTTTTAGGTGAAAGCAAAAACGGACAAAGCACAAAGATTGCTGATAGAATAGGGGAGCCTTTGAAAATTGCGGATAACGTTTATTTTGCCGAAGCATTCGGTTATACCTGCGGTTGGATTGATGAGCATCAACAATTGCACCTTTGCGGTGATAATTCTTACGGTCAGATCGGTAACGGTAAAAAGGGGAACGGTTACCCCACAACATACGAATCAATTGTTACAACACCTTATATTGCGTTGCGCAATTGCGCGAACTTTACTTCGGCAGACGGTGAAAGCGTTATTGCATTAAGAACAGACGGAACAAAATATGCCTGGGGCGGCGAATACGGACCTGCACCTAAAAATATCGGATAAAAATTAAAGAGTACAAGCAAATTAAACAGGTTTGCTTGTACTCTTATTATTAGTGTATTATTATAAATTGTTGATAATATTAAGAACGCATTTTAATTCATCTGGGTCGAATTTGTCAACAGGCTTATCGTTTTCTATACACTCAAAGAAGTATTTGATTTCGTTTGCGTATGCATCACTCTTGGGGAGATTGATTTCACCTGTATCGCCTTCGGCATCTGCGGATAAATCAATTTTCTCATCATCTCTGAGATAAATTATCATTTTACCGTTTTCGTTTGCAACAAGAGCGTTTTCAAACTGGAATCTGAATTCCGCGGTGAAAGGATAGCTTGTTGCATACCAGGATGATTCGGTGTTAATTGAAAATTCTCCGAAATTATAATTGATTGTAAGGAAATCCTGGTCGGGAAGCTGTGAACGGTATTTGTAAGCAACCTCGGGCTTACCGAATGCATATACCATATAATCAAGGTCATGTATATGTAAATCAAAGGGAACGAGACCGCTGCGCTTTTCGTCCATCATCCAACCGTCCCAACTCCATCTGGGGTAGCAACCTAATCTTGTCATTGTACCTGAAAGAAGCTTGCCGTATTTTTTTGTGTCATAAATTTCTTTAAGAAGCTCGTATTCGGGCCAGAATCTTAAAACGTGGGCAACCATAAATTTAACGTTGTTTTTCTTTGCTGTGTTGTAAACTCTGTCAACATCCTCTTCCCTTAAAGAGATGGGCTTTTCACAAATTACGTGTTTACCACACTCCATAGCCTTTATTGCGTAATCAGCGTGAAGGTATGTGGGGAGGCAGATGTCAAGAATATCAAATTCTTCTTTTTCAAGCATCTCTTCAAAATCGGTGTAGATATGCTTGGTTTCTGCAAATTTTTCAGTTCTTTCGGGTCTGATGTCACATAATGCAACAAGCTCCGCATTGTCCGTTCCTTCCCAAGCAGGGATATGTGCGCCGCTAATTCCGCCAACGCCTACAAGTGCAACTTTATACATAATTGAACCTCCGTGTGTCGTGTGATTTTTACTATCCGACAAATCAAATACATTTTATCACATATTGTGAAAAAAACAATAGCAAAATGAAAATCTGTATACATATTATATATAAGAGAACAACCGGAAGCCGCGAGGCTTCCGGTTGTTGTATATTATTTGAGTAGATTAAACGCGAACAATTTCGCTGTTGAGGTCTGCGAGACCGTCTGTAAGTGCTGAAGCAACACCCTGACCAAGAGAAATGAGCTCGTGGTAGTGGTTTGCGGGGTCACCCATTGTGAAATCGTTATCGGGAACAACGTAACCGATAGCATCGTTCATAAGACCGAAGCACTGAATATCTTCGCCAAATATAGAGCATGCAGCCTGGCTGGGATAGTTCTTACCGGTAATTGAATAAGGTCCGTTAAGAGAAATACCGTTGGGAGCAACAAGGTCCTGACAAATTTCACCGGGAAGGAAAACTGTCTTGAAGCAGTCACCGATTTCCATATAACCGATTTCGGTGATTGTTGCATAAGAGCCATCTTCATTAGCTATAACAACGTAGTTAGCCATGTTGAGCTTACCAACAGCTTCAATAAGTGCGCTTGAAACGGGGATTTCAACCTGCTTGAGGTAAAGGTTAAGATAAGGTGCAACCTCAACCTCTTCAACAGCTTCCCAATCCTCGTACCATGTTGTGTAGGCGGGGTTGATGGGCATCATATAATCTTCGTAGATTTTACCGTCCGAAGATTTTACATATGTTGTGTAAACTGACTTTTTGCTTGCGCCTTCCATGGGGATTTCAATAAGGGCTGCGCCGTTATATGCAATTTCATACATATCGGTTTCATCATTTACGCCTGCGGTAGCCTTTGTTTCGTCAACGAAAATTTCAACGGGATTACCGTCAGTATCGGTTACTGCGCAAACACCCTGCAAGGGTAATGCTGTAACTACGTATAATTCGGGGTCATATTCGTATTCAAATACAACTCTGTCATCACATTTAACGCTTATAGTGTTCAATGTGTCGTCGCCATCTACAGAGAAGGGGGCGTTAATGTTGTGGATTGTAATATCCATACCTTCAATTGTAAGGATGGTCTTTACGTAATCAACGAACGAGTAATCGTAATCGTTAAATTCATTTTTGAGACTGCCGTCTTCATTGTAGATTGAAACTAATTCTGTGTTTTCTTCAACCTCTTTCCGGTTTGAAAGAACGTCATCAGCAAGGATTTCTTCTTCTGTAAGGTTCATTGAAAGAAGGATTCTTGCAAGCTCGTAACCGAATCTCTGAGACTCTTCAACACGCTGATGTGTTTCAACGTTGTCACCTGTTGCGGAACGAGCCATGTAGATACCTGCAATAGCACCCTGGAAGAACATAAAGTTGTAACCGTATTTTTCAAGGAACTGACCGCAGTAGAATACATAGTCACCGCTGATTTCTCTACCTGAGTTGCTTTCTGTGGGAAGACCTGCAACGTCGGGGTGAGCTGCAATGTTGAGAATCATAGTTTTCTTTGCTGAGTCATCATCAGGAGTGAACACGAATCTGGTGATATCTGTCATAGCAACCTGTGTTTCACCTGTGAATTCTTTGTAGCCATCTGCGTTTTCTTCGTAAATCATTTCACCTGAAGAAGGACGGTTTTTGTTCTGGAAATATTCCTGACCGATATCCTTTGTTGAATATGTAAGAACACCGGGCTGCATATCGTAGTATGCATCAACAAGTGCATCTGCAACTGTTTCTTTAAGGAATGCCATATATTCGGGGTTTGTACCCTGCTGAAGCTCTTCGTCAGCCTGTGTACCGCTGATGATACCGTTAGAAACGATCTTAGCAATGTTCTTTGTCCAGAGACCTTCTGTATCAATACAGCTGTGTGTATGAGTAGAAGCAACGTTAATAGCAACGATGTTGTTTGCTACTGCAAAGTCAGCGAGAATAGCACGGATATCCTTAATATCAGCATTTGTTATACCGATACAGTCGATTGTTGCAAAAAGAACTGTGCCTTTATCTGTGCCGTCGTTGATAGCGATACATCTTACCTTCATATCGTCTCTGCCGAGGCCGGGGATCTGGGCGATACCTTCAACAACGTTTGTAAAGCCGTTTTCGGGAGCAATGTAACCACCGATATAGTATTCGCCGTTGTCGTAGTCTTCGGGGATAAGGCTTGCATTAGCGTAGCCGATGTTCCATCTGGCATCTTCTTCAGCTTCGCTTACAAACTCTTTGCCGATACCCTCATAATAGTTTTCATCGGCGAGTTCCAGGGCACTCTCTCTGTCCATGAATCCCGGTCCGTCGCCAAACAGACCTGCGAACAAGTCGAGAATGAACCTTAAAACGGTATCAATGATATCTGAGAAAATGATACCGATGGGATTTTCGCTGTCAATGATTGGGTAAGCACTTGAAGCACTTACTGTTACTGCGCCGAATGACGAGAATGCCAAAGTGAGGGCGAGAACAACAGCGATGAGTTTTGTTAATCTGCTCTTTTTCATGTTGTTTTTGTCTCCTTTTACGTTGCCTTTTTCAAGACAACATTATTTGATACCATATTTTACTATATATATAATAAAAAATCAACTATCATTATAGCTAAATTCTTGCTCTATAGTTTAGTGTTTTGCACAAAAATCAATATCAAATTCAATATGTTTGATTTATGAAATAATATGTATTGACAACGTCGCCTTTTTTGTGTAAAATGTTATGGAAATAATATGGTATCAAGGGGGATACTTCGTGATGAAAAACAATAATTCTAACAGCAAAGCAACTGCACTTTTGGCATTGGGTCTTGCTACATGCGTTGTTATAGGGCTTGTATCAAGTACTGCCATGAAGCTTGCTTCTGCAACTGTTTTTATGAAAAACAGCAAACAGCCAACTAAAAATCCCGTTGTTGAATTGATAGAGGAAGCTATTGATACAATCATTCCCGAAACACCTTCGGTAACACCGCCTCCTGCAGATACAGGAAGCTCTTCTTCAGGTTCTTCAAGCTCTTCGGGCTCTTCAAGCTCTTCTGATTCCTCAAGCTCCTCAAGTTCATCAGATTCTTCATCTGAAACTACCACTGAGGCTCCTACAGAGGCTGAAACAAAAGCTCCCGAAACCGAAAAAGAAACCGAAGCTCCCAAGCAAGAGGAAGAAACAAAGGCTCCTGAAACCGAAGCTCCCGAAAAGGAAGAAGACACTACAGACCCCGTTGTTATTGCAAAACAGAATCAGGCTGTTGTTAAATTGTACAAGGATGTTCTTACTCGTGCAAAGCTTCCCGGCAAAGAGCCTTCCTTCAAAAAGGTTACATACAGATCTCTTGACAGAGCTTTCTGGGGTAGCTGGAGATATGAGGGCGTTGAAGAAAATAATGCAAGCTATTTTGTAGCAGAAGAAATCGCAAAGGCTAATCCCTTAGTTGTTCCCAAGGCAACAAAAACAACAGCTCTTGCTATAAATAACACTGCTTCTGCTTGCTTGCTTGATGTATCTAAGCTTGATGTTATTACAAAAGCCGTTAAATCAGCTTCAAAAGAAGTTCTTAAAGACGGTACTGTTAAGCTTGTAATCGTTCTTAACGATGAAGAAAATCCCACTCCCATCAAACCTACAGATAAAACTTCGGCAAGCTTCACAAGCGCAATGTTCCCGGTTGTTACAGCAGCTCAGGTAATGAAAGCGGTTGACGATAATAAAGTTGAATCTGTAAATCTTGTTTATTCTGATTGTTCGGTTGAGCTTGTTTACAGACCTTCTAACGGTCAGATTGTTTCAATGAAGCAGGTTGTTAAATATGAGGCAGCTGTTGAACAAGGCTTTATAACAGCGAAAGGTACGGTTACAGAGGTTTCCGATTATACAAACTTCGTATATTGATTAATATTATGGGAAGAACGAGTGAAAAACTTGTTCTTCCTCTTTTTTATTGCTTGATAATTGAATATCACTATGTTATAATAACTAATTGAAATAATATAACTTGAGTGGATAGAGGAGAGAATTATGACAAGACGTGAAGCAAGAGAACAGGCGTTTTTGGTGCTTTTTGAAAAAACCTTTTTTGAAGATGTTTCAATAAGCGAAATTGTTTCAGATGCAGAAGAAGCAGAATTAATTAAAATTAACACTTTTGCTGATGTTATTCTTAAAGCTGTTGAAAATAACATTGAAGCAATTGACAGTGTTATTGTTGAGAATGCAAAAGGTTGGTCCGTTTCGCGTCTGCCCAAGGTTTCACTAGCTGTGCTGCGTCTTGCAATCGGTGAAATGAAATTTGTGGATGACGTTCCTGCAGGTGTTTCTGTGAATGAGGCTGTTGAGTTAATGAAGAAATACGGTACTGATGCAGATGCATCTTATGTGAACGGTGTTCTCGGTGCTGTTGCCAAAACGTTATAATATGGGTTTTATTGGTTTTGATACAAGTAATTATACAACCTCGGTAGCTTTTTTTGACGGTGAAAATATGTATCAGAAAAAACGTCTTTTGCCCGTTAAAGAGGGGGAAAGAGGGCTCCGTCAGAGTGATGCAGTGTTTCATCATACAAAAGCGTATCCGCATTTGCTTTCTGAGCTTATGTCGGATGTTCGTTCGGATATTGATGCTGTGGGCGCTTCTGTAAAACCAACCACGCAGGAAGGCTCGTATATGCCTTGTTTTCTTGTGGGTGAAGGTGCGGCACTTACGGTTGGCACTGCCAACAAAGTGCCTGTGTATACCTTTTCCCATCAGCAGGGGCATATTGCAGCTGCATTGTTTTCTTCGGGTAAAACCGAGCTTTTTAATGAACACTTTTATGCATTTCACGTTTCGGGAGGAACAACTGATCTCGTTCTGTGCAAGCCTGACGAAAAAGAAATTATTAAAGTTACCCCCATTGCATCGTCTTCGGATTTGAAGGCCGGGCAGGCTGTTGACCGTATCGGTGTGAAAATGGGTCTGAGTTTTCCTGCCGGTGCCGGCATTGAAGAATTAGCATCACGTTCGCAACGGGTGTATAAAAATAAAATTAAACTGAAGGATGGCTTTTGTTCGCTTTCCGGTCTTGAAAATAAATGTCTTAAAATGCTGAGTGATGGTGATTCCGGTGAAGATGTTGCAATGTTTTTGCTATGCTACATTGCGGATGCCGTTATTGCCATGACAAAGGATGCTTTTGAAAAGCACGGTAAATTGCCTGTGGTTTACGCAGGCGGTGTTATGTCAGATAAAATTATCAGAAACAGAATTTCTGCTGAATACGAATGTTTCTTTGCAGAGCCCCAATACTCCTGCGATAACGCTGCAGGTGTTGCTTACCTTGCATATCTTTCTCACAAGAGGTGAATAGATGTTAACCCCGAGCCCGACTGTTTACAGTGTAACGGAACTTAATAATTACGTTAAAGGTGTTCTTGACAGAGATGAAAACCTTAAACACATATTTGTAACGGGTGAGATTTCAAACTACAAGGCGCATTACAGCGGTCATTTGTATATGACAATTAAGGATGCTTCCGCAGCTGTCAAGGCAGTTATGTTTGCAGGTAATGCATCAAGATTGCGCTTCAGACCCGAAAACGGTATGAAAGTGTTAATCTTAGGTACAATCTCTCTCTTCCCCCGTGACGGTTCGTATCAGCTTTATATCGGTGATATGCAACCCGACGGTATCGGTGCGTTGAGTATCGCTTTTGAGCAGTTGAAGGAAGCGCTTGCCAAAGAGGGGCTGTTTTCGGAAGCTTACAAAAAGCCTATACCTCACTTTCCCCAAAAGGTAGGCGTTGTAACCTCTGAAACAGGTGCCGCAGTTCAGGATATTTTTAACGTCTTACAAAGACGATACCCCGTTGCTGAAATCGTTCTGCGACCGGCAAAGGTTCAGGGGAGCGGTGCTGCAGAGGATGTTGCAAAGGCTATTTGCGAATTTAATGATTTGAACGGTGCTGATGTTTTAATCGTCGGCAGAGGCGGCGGCTCCATTGAAGATTTGTGGGCCTTTAACGAAGAGGTTGTCGCAAGAGCTGTTTTTAATTCGCGTATACCGGTGATTTCAGCGGTGGGGCACGAAACAGATTACACAATATGTGATTTCGTTGCTGATTTAAGAGCCCCCACGCCATCGGCGGCTGCTGAGCTTGCGGTCCCCGATAAAATTGAGCTTGTATCTGAGCTTCTTTCGTATAAGCGTCATATTTTAGAGCTTACAAAAAAGAAAATTAATGAGGAACGTAATAAGCTTCTTTATATCGAACAAAAAGAGGTTATGCGTAATCCCGCAGCACGAATAGATGAGCAGAGAAGAGAGCTTGCGTATATTTCAGAAAAGCTTGTCAATCTTTCTTCGGGTAACCTTGAAGAACAAAAGGGCAGGTTTTCTGCATTGGTTGCTAAGCTTGATGCGTTAAGTCCTTTGAATGTTATATCAAGAGGCTTTGCTCTTGTTGAGTGCAACGGTAAAGTCGTTACGTCAAAAAACAAACTATCTGTAGATGATGAAATTACATTGACACTTTCAGACGGTGTTGTTAATGCCAGAGTTACTAATACAAATGAGGAATAAATAATGGAACAGAGCTATGAAAAATCATTAATGCGTCTTGAAGAAATTGTTAAAATTCTTGAAGAGGGTGGGCAGCCGCTGGAAAAGACTCTTGAGTTATTTTCAGAAGGTACTGCACTTATTGCAAAATGCGGTAAATATCTTGATGATGCCGAGAAGAAAATTACGATATTAGGTAGCGGTGAGAATAATGCACAGTAAAATTACTGAATTTTCAGAACTTATAAATAAAGATCTTTTTGAATATTTTGATAATTGTCTTGAAGATTATAAAGTCATTTTTGACTCAATGCGTTACAGTGTTGAAAACGGAGGCAAGAGAGTGCGTCCGTTGCTTACACTACTTTTTTGTGACGCGTGCGGCGGTGACGTAAAAAAAGCGTTACCTGTTGCGGATGCCGTTGAATACATTCACTCATATTCATTGATACACGATGATTTACCCTGTATGGATAATGATGATTTCCGCAGAGGTAAGCCCTCAAATCACAAGGTTTACGGTGAAGCTTTCGCACTTCTTGCAGGTGACGGTCTTCTTACAGCCGCATTTGAAAGAATAACGGATTTGTATAAAGCCGGTCTTTACAGTGCAGAGGTTGCAGTAAATGCCGTTTCTGTTCTTTCTCATCTTGCAGGAAGCAGGGGTATGATTGGCGGCCAGGTTATTGATTTGTTGAATGAAGATAATGCAGATGCCGATATTGACAGTCTTATGCTTATGGACAACCTTAAAACAGGTGCATTGATTGAAGCTGCTTGCGTTTTGGGGTGTGTTGTTGCCGAAGCAGACGAAGGAAAAATTGAAGCTGCAAGAAAATTTGCGCAAAACACAGGACTTGCTTTCCAGATCAAGGATGATATTCTTGATGTTACAAGCACCTTGGAAAAGCTTGGTAAAATGGTAGGCAGCGACGAGCAAAACGGTAAATCAACCTATGTAACGCTTCTTGGGGTTGAAAAATGCCAGAAGCTTGTTGAAGAGTTGACACAGGAAGCCATGAAGGCACTCGGTGTGTTTGAAAACAACGAAGCGCTTATTGAGTATGCAGAATACCTTTCAAAAAGAGAGTATTGATATGGAACATAATTTACTGAAAACTCTTAATTTACCTTCGGATTTAAAAAAGCTTGATGAAAAAGATTTAGAAAAGCTGTCTGAAGAAATACGCGATAAAATAATTACAACTGTTTCTCAAACGGGCGGTCATCTTGCCTCAAATTTAGGAGCGGTTGAGCTTACTGTTGCCATACATAAGGTTTTTAATTCACCCGAAGATAAAATCATCTGGGACGTAGGTCATCAGGTTTACACCCACAAGCTTCTTACAGGCAGATATGATGATTTTTCAACTTTAAGAACAGAGGGCGGTATTTCGGGATTTTCAAGGCCGAACGAAAGTGAGCATGATATTGTTTACAGCGGTCACAGCAGTGTTTCTGTGTCTACCGCGCTGGGTATTGCCGCTGCGAACAAGGTGAACGGTAAAAAAAATTATGCTGTTGCTGTTTTGGGTGATGGTGCGCTTACGGGCGGACTTATTTATGAAGCAATAAATAACGCCGGCAGGATGAAGGATGCCCGTCTCATTATTGTTCTTAATGATAACGGTATGTCTATTTCCAAAAACGTCGGTAACCTTGCAAAAAGGCTTGCGGTTATGCGTTCACGCACGGGTTATTATAAGCTCAAGGCTGTGGCGGAAAAGGTTGTTTCAAAAATTCCTCTTATCGGTAAACAGCTTGCAAACAAAATTTTCAAGCTTAAAACGAACCTCAAAAACGCAATGTATAAAAGTAATTTCTTTGAGGATTTCGGTGTTACTTATATGGGTCCTATTGACGGTCATAACATTGAGCATTTGTGTGATGCACTTGAAGGTGCAAAAATTATTAAAGGTCCCGTACTTGTGCACGTAAACACAATTAAGGGTAAGGGTTATAAACCTGCAGAGGATAATCCTTCAGCTTTTCACGGTGTGCCTCCGTTCGACGTGGAAGAAGGCAATTTGCCCCAATCAACAAATAATTTTTCAGAAAAATTCGGTGAGTTCTTATTTAATCAGGCAGCAAAAGATAAACGAATCTGTGCAATTACCGCCGCAATGTCTTTAGGTACGGGTCTCAAGCATTTTGCAGATGAATATCCGGACAGATTTTTTGACGTCGGCATTGCAGAAGAACACGCAGTACCTTTTGCTTTAGGTCTTGCAAAAGGGAATATGGTGCCGGTGTTTGTTGTCTATTCAACGTTTTTACAGCGTTGCTATGACCAGCTGCTCCACGATTGCGCCCTACAGGAATCAAAAATGATAATTGCGGTTGACAGGGCGGGTGTTGTTGGTGATGACGGTGAAACACACAACGGTATTTACGATACAGCGTTTTTTAACGGTATTCCCAATATTACTGTATATTCTCCGTCGTACTATTCCGATTTGAACAATGCATTTGTTAATGCTATTTACCACAGCGAAGGCCCCAGTGTTATCCGTTATCCCAGAGGTTCGCAGATGTATATGCCCGAGGGCTATGAGTGTAGCGGTAAAGCTTTTGATGTCTTTGGTGATGAAAATGCAAAAATTGCAATTGTAACCTACGGAAGAATTTTTTCCGAAAGCTATAAGGCTTATGAAAAGCTCAGTGCTGAGGGTATAAAAGTAAAGCTTATAAAGCTCAATATTATTGTTCCTGTGCCTTGTGAATCCGTTAATGCTCTGCACGGCGTTGAAAAGGTATTTTTCTTTGAAGAAGGGGTGAAAAGCGGCGGTGTAGGTGAGAGCTTTGCGAGTGTTGCTCTTGAAAACAAGCTTTCTCCCGAGTTTATTCTTACCGCATTCCCCGATTGCTTTGTGAAACAAGCAAAAACTGACAGTGTTCTTAAACAGTATAATCTCAATTGCGACGGTATGTTGAAGGTTGTTAAGGAGTCAATATGAGTGATAAAAAAAGACTTGACGTAGTTTTGTTTGAGCGTGGTTTTGCAGAAAGCCGCGAAAAAGCAAAAGCGCTTATTATGTCAGGTATCGTGTATGTCAATGACCAAAAGGAAATTAAGGCAGGCCGTGACATTAAAGCTGATGATTGCATAGAAGTCCGCGGAAGCACGTTGAAATACGTAAGTCGCGGCGGGCTCAAGCTTGAAAAAGCAATGGAAAGCTTTCCGATAAAGCTTGACGGATGCATCTGTATGGATATAGGAGCATCTACGGGTGGCTTTACTGATTGTATGCTTCAGAACGGGGCAAAAAAAGTATATTCCATTGATGTGGGATATGGTCAGCTTGCGTGGAAGCTGCGCAGCGATGACCGTGTTGTTAACCTCGAAAGAACAAATTTCAGATATGTTACCCGTGAGCAAATACCCGAAGAGATTGATTTTGCTTCGGTTGACGTATCGTTTATATCACTAAAGCTTATTTTGCCTGTGATGCACACGCTTCTTAAAGCCGGCGCACAAGCTGTTTGCCTTATAAAACCGCAGTTTGAAGCAGGTCGTGAAAACGTAGGTAAAAAGGGTGTTGTTAGAGATCCTGCTGTGCACGAGAGTGTTATTGAAACTATAGTTGAATTTGCCTCGAGCCAAGCCTTTAAGGTTCTTGGTCTTGAACATTCACCGGTAAAAGGTCCCGAAGGTAATATTGAATACCTTATGCATCTCGAAAAAAGTGATAAGGCTGAGGTTTTTGCAGCGTCGGAAACAATTAAAGAGCTTGTAAAACGTTCCCATCAGGTGCTTGATAAATAAAGGGGATATGTAATGAATTTTTATATAATACCGAATATGACAAGAAAAAATGCTTTTTCTGTCACGTGTAAGCTTCTGGAAAATATACGTGAATTAGATTGTAAGGCATTTTTTGACGTTGCATTTGAAGATATCTTTGGAAATAATGAATATGTTGAATATGTGTTTGAAGAAGCTGCAATGGATTTATGTGATGCGGTAATTGCTGTGGGCGGCGACGGCACTTTTATAAATGCCGCAAAAAAAGCAAACGATAAGAATAAGCCGCTTATATGTGTGAATGCGGGAAATCTCGCCTACCTTGCCTGTATGGAAGGGGACGAAACACATATGCTGGCATCAGTAATAAAAGGTGATTATGTTACGGAAGACAGAATGCTTCTTGACGTAAGCATTGTTGATAAAAACGGTAAGGCTATATATGATTCCTGCTGTGTGAATGATGCGGTCGTTTCAAGAAGCGGTAACATACGCATAATGAACCTGTCTGTATTTTGTAACGGTGCACCTCTGATTGATTATCTCGGTGATGGTGCTATCGTTGCAACACCTACGGGCTCCACAGCATATTCTCTTTCAGCAGGCGGACCTGTTGTTGAGCCTTGTGTTGAAAGTATCCTTATCACACCCGTTTGTCCGCACAGCATTTTTTCACGCTCGATTGTCCTCAGCGGTGATTCTCAGCTTGAGCTTGTTCACGATAACAGCGGTGAAGCTATCTTATCCTGCGACGGCCAGAGTGCGGTTGTAATTCCCGAAAATGCAAGGGTTACGGTTAAACGTTCAGATAAATCCGTTTCATTTATCAAAATTAAATCAGATACATTTATTGATGTTTTGAATAAAAAAATTTCCGGTTAGGTGAGAAAGATGAAAAAAAGAAGACATAAAGCGATACTTGATTTGATCGAACAGTATGATATCGGCACTCAAGAGGAGTTACTTGCTATGCTGCGTGAAAAGGGCTTCGACATTACTCAGGCAACTGTTTCACGCGATGTGAAGGAATTAAGGCTTTTAAAAACCTTGGGTGAAAACGGAATTTATAAATATTCTGTTGAAAAAAACACGGATAAAGGCTATTCCGATATGTTTGAGGCTCTTTTTCAGAGTGCAATGACAAAGGTGGACTATGCCGGGAATATTTGTGTTATAAAATGCTCGCCCGGTCTTGCAGGTGCCGCTTGTGCTACGATTGATGCTATGAACGTTAATGAGGTTGTGGGCACAATTGCAGGGGATGACACGATTTTTATGCTTTGCCGCACAACCGATGAAGCTCACGGTGTTGCAGAAGCGCTTAACAGAATGATTGGTAGATAAAAGGTGACATATTATGCTTGACCTTTTGAAAATACAGAACATAGCAATTATAGAGAGTGCCGAAATTGAGTTTTCGGATGGCTTCAACGTTTTAAGCGGTGAAACGGGTGCGGGTAAATCAATAATTCTTGATTCAATCAATGCAGTGCTTGGTTTTCGTACTTCCCGTGAACTGATAAGAACAGGGGAGAGTGAGGCCCGAGTTTCTGCGTTGTTTTCGCGTATAGAAAAAAATGTTGAAAAAAAGCTTGAGGAATTATCTTTACCGTTGAGTCCTGACGGTACCCTTCTTGTTTCACGAATAATAGGTATTGACCGTAATGTTTGCAAGGTTAACAATGCTCTTACAAACGTTACCGCATTGCGTGAAATCGGTGCTGAGCTTATAAGCATACACGGTCAGCAGGATAACAGGGAGCTTCTTAACAACGAAACACATATTGATTACATAGATGCAATGAGCGGTGAAAAAACGGTTTTCGAAGAGTATTCCCGTTTGTATAACCGTCTTGCTGAAATTAAGGGTCAGATTAAGCGTCTTTCCGGAGATAAAGAGGCAAAAGCACGTAAAATAGATATCCTTTCTTATCAGATTGATGAAATTGAAAAGGCTGAAATAAACCCCGGTGAGTGGGAACATTTAAAAAACAGAAGAACAGAATTGCAAAACTATGAGAAAATTCAAGGCGGCTTGTACGGTGCTTATGAAGCTCTTTCGGGCGGCGATGATTTCAACGGCGCTGTTCAGTTGCTTTCGGGTGCTTTCAGAGAGCTTTCTTCAATTGCACAGTATTCCGAAGACGCTCAAGAACTTTCAAAAAAACTCGGTGATCTTTATTACGAGGTTGAAGATATATCAGATACCTTGAGAAGTTCGTTGAATGACGAGGGTTATTCTCAGGCTGAGCTTGAAGAAATTGAAAACAGAATAAATCTTATATATAACTTGAGCAAAAAATACGGCGAAACCGAGGATGCAATTCTTGTTTTTTTGGAAAATGCCAAAAAAGAGCTTAATGAAATCTCTTTTTCGGATGAAAAACTTGAAGAGTTAAAAGCTGAGTATAAAGACGTTTATGATGAAACCTATAACCTTGCTTGTGAGATTTCTGCGTTACGTAAGAAGACGTCACTAGATTTTGCAGAAAAGGTTTGCGTAGAATTAAAATTCCTTGATATGCCACATGTAGAATTTCTTGTGGATTTCAATGAAACAGACCTTACGGAAAAAGGTATTGATTCTTGTGAATTTCTTATTTCAGCCAACGTGGGTGAGGCTCCCAAGCCTATTGCTAAGATTGCCAGCGGCGGTGAGCTTTCACGAATTATGTTAGCTTTTAAAACCGTAATGGCAGATAAAGATAAAATCAACACAATGGTTTTTGATGAAATTGATGCAGGTGTCAGCGGGCGTGCAGCACTTAAAGTGGCTGCTAAGCTTAAACAGGTTTCAAAGGGGAAGCAGGTTTTGTGTGTGACACACCTTGCTCAGCTTATGTCTTACGCTGACAATCATTATCTTATAGAAAAAGCTACAAAGGACGGAAAAACTTATACAAGTGTTACGCCCCTTGATTTTGAGGGCAGGAAGACCGAAATTGCCCGAATCACAAGTGGCGGTGAGGTTTCTGAGATTCAGCTTGAAAATGCAGAACAAATGTTAAAAAATGCAGGTGATATTCAATGAAAATCGGTGTTTGCAGAGGTCTTGATGATTTTGAAGCAATGAATGCGGCATCAGGGGTCGGAATTGATTACTGGGAAACAGGCTTTGGCTGTCTTGCAAATTTTGATGATGAAAAAATTGAGGTTTGCAAAAATAAGCTTGAGGAGTACGGCATAAAGTGCCTTGCTTCTAATGGCTTTATTCCGGGGGATATGCCCATTGTGGGCACTAACGTTGATTATCCGGCTTTGTGTGAATATATGGATAAGGGCTTTGAAAGAGCAAAGCTTTTCGGAATCGAAAAAATCGTTCTCGGAAGCGGAAAGGCACGTAGCTTTGAGGAAGGCTTTTGCTTTGACAGAGCAGAGGAGCAGGTCGCTTTTTTCCTTGAAGAGTTTGCGGCTCCGCGAGCAAAAGCGGCAGGTTGCATAATTGTCATTGAACCGCTGAGATTTAAAGAATCCTCAATTATACACACTGTTTCAGACGGTGTCAGAATTGCAAAAATGAGCAAAGCAGATAACGTTTTCGGCCTTGCGGACCTTTATCACGTTTACGGTAATAAAGACAGCATTGAAGGTATTGCTCAATTTAAAGATAAAATAAAGCATGCGCACATTGCAGAACCTGTTAAGAGAAACTATCCACTGATAACAGATGATGATAATATAAAGAATATTTACAAATCATTTTTTGATGCATTGAAAAAATCGGGCTGCGATACTTGCTCGGTTGAAGCGCGTACAGATGATTTTGCAAATGATATTAAAGGCGCTGTTGCAATAATTAAAAGCTGTATTTAATCAAAATTTTCGACGTTTGTTGACAATGTTGCGTTGTCATTTTATAATATTTATACAGTAATAATATGCTTGTGAAAGGAACGTATTTATGAGTAAAATTTTAATTATGGATCATCCGCTTATTCAGCATAAGCTCTCTATTCTCCGTGACGTTAATACGGGCTCAAAGGAATTCAGAGCACTTATTTCCGAAATTGCAACCTTGATTTGCTATGAGGCTACAAGAGATCTTCCTTTAGAGGACGTTGAGGTTGAAACACCTATCTGCGTTACAAAAACAAAGGTGCTTGCAGGTAAAAAGCTTGCTGTTGTGCCTATTTTAAGAGCCGGCCTCGGTATGGTTGACGGTATGCTGGCACTTGTTCCCTCTGCAAGGGTTGGTCATATCGGTCTTTATCGCGACCCCGATACTTTGATGCCTGTTGAATACTACTGCAAATTACCTGCCGATATTGAAGAACGAGAGGTGTTTGTCGTTGATCCGATGCTTGCAACAGGCGGCTCTGCTATTGACGCTATAACTCAGATTAAAAAACGCGGTCCAAAGCATATCAAATTCCTCGGTATCATTGCCGCCCCCGAAGGTCTTGAAGCCCTTAAAAAAGCGCATCCCGATGTTGATATTTTTGTCGCTTCTCTTGATGAAAAACTCAATGACCACGGTTACATTGTACCGGGACTCGGCGATGCGGGTGACAGAATTTTCGGAACGAAATAAAATTGAACCAAGCTTAGTCTTTTTTTGATGTGGTCGATATGAAAAGAAAAATTTTAGGGGTATTGTCGGTTGTTTTGTGCTTTTGTACACTGTGTTCTTGTGACAATTTAGGCGGTGGTGCAAAAACATCGGATGCAGCTTCCGGTAAGCCGATTGTTGCAGTTGCAACGGACTCTGATGAGTCTTTGGCTGCTGAGGCGTATTCTGCAAAAATCGGCGGAGATTTAGTAAGGTATAATTTATCATCGGATGCAGTTGTTGCTGTGTTAAACGGTAAAGCAGACTATGTTGTGCTTGACGAGTATGAGTCTCAAGAATATATTGATGCAGGCAATAAGCTTGAGTTTGTTGAAAGCACGGAACATAAAATTGAATACGTAGCTTGGTTTAATACTGAAGACAAAGAGTTAAAGAATGAATTTAACCGAGCACTCTCGGAGCTCGGTCAAGAAGGGGTCTTAACGCAGATTAAAGAGTCAAACATAAAAGGTGTGATTTACACATATCAGAAAAAAATTCCTCCTAAGGGGGAGTTGGTAATGCTATGTGACCCGTTGTTTGAAAATATTCTTTATTATTCAGAGAGCGGTGAGGTTTGCGGCACTGATTTTGATATTGCAAAAGCGGTGTGTACCCATCTTGGATATGAGCTCAGAATCAAGATAGTTGATTTTGATAAAATGTTTGCTTGTCTTGAAGATGGTGAGGGCGATTTTATTATGTCAGCTTCTGAGTATACTGCTGAAAGAGCTGAATATTTTATTGCAAGCGATGTTTATTCATCCCTAAATTATAATGTTTATAAAAGAGACTGAAAAAACTCCCGAAGGACTTGCCTTCGGGAGTTTTTATAGCTGTAGTTTATTATGCTTCTTTTTCTTCTTTCTTTTTGTGGAAGAGAATTTTGTCAACAGGGAAATAGAGGAAGAACTGAAGTGCTGAACAAATCATCGTTGCAATATTTTTTGCAAGAGTTTCATTGCACCAATCAAAACCTACGAATAATTCTTTAAGAGTGGGGTTAAGCCAAGCTGAGAAAAGAATAAGTGCAATTGTGAAAACTATGTATATAGGAAGCGCAACAGCAACGTTAGCACCTGAGTTGAAGGTTTTTTCCTTGTTTACGAAAAAAGCAACAATCTGAGCCATAACGTTAGCAACGTTACTTACTATAAAGTAACCAAGACCGCCGATGGCTACGGGATACACAAAGAATTGCCATTCGAAGGGAACGGTATAAAGTTCTTTGATAGCGGGAATGAGCTGAAGTGTGTTGAGCAATACAAACTGAACTATCATTGCAAGAAGGCTTACAAAGATGAATTTAACAAACTGCCAGATTGTAACTAAAAGCGAACCTTTTTGTTCTGCTGCGTTGTCGATGTCTTTTAATTTTGCCATAATTAAATCTCCTTTTAACTTACTATGATTTGAATATTAACACATATTTTACTATAAGTCAATTCAAAAAAGCTTTGACAACAAAGTATTTTTGATTTATAGTATAATTATCCGAATGTTGGAAATAATTGTAATAAGTTTTTTTGAAAGGATGTTTTTTATGGAACTTAAAGGCTCAAAAACAGAACAGAATCTTCGTGCCGCTTTTTCAGGTGAAAGCGAAGCAAGAAACAAATACACTTACTTTGCTTCTGTTGCTAAAAAAGAGGGTTATCAGCAGATAGCCGCAATTTTCGAGCAGACCGCAAACAATGAAAAAGAACACGCAAAAATGTGGTTTAAGGAGCTTCAGGGCATAGGTACAACTGCCGACAATCTTCTTTCTGCTGCTGAGGGTGAAAACTACGAGTGGACAGATATGTATGCTACTTTTGCAAAAGAAGCCGAGGAAGAAGGTTTTACGGAAATTGCCGAACGCTTCCGTATGGTTGCTCAGATTGAAAAATCTCACGAGGAGCGCTACAGAGCTCTTCTTAACAATGTTGAAATGCAGGCAGTTTTTGAAAAATCTGAAGAAACAATGTGGGAATGCCGCAATTGCGGACACCTTGTAATGGGTAAAAAAGCTCCCGAGGTTTGTCCCGTTTGCAAGCATCCACAGTCATATTTTGAAGTAAGAAAAGAAAATTATTGATTTTTTAACGAAAGGAACAGGTGAAAAGCTTGTTCCTTTCTCTTTTTTTACCAATTTATGGGTGATGTATTTGGTTAGTTAATTAATTGACTTTACATAATTATTAATTGACTTTACATAATTATATTGTTAAAATATATAGCGTATAAATATATCTTGTCAGAATATGGAGGATTATATTATGGGTGTTAATGAATTTGCTGCAAAAGCGGTTAGAAAAATCGGTAAAATGAGCTCAAAAAAGCTTATCAGAAAAGGTGTTAAAGCATCACCTCTTCCCAGACCCGAGCCTACAGTTATTAAGGGAGATAAATATTGTTGCGGTTACGCCGTAAGAGAAGTTATGCCCGATGATATTCACGCGAAAAAATATTGGATTGCCGGCCACGGTATGGGCCACGTAATTGAAAAAGTTCACGACCCTGTTACAGTAAGTGCAATGTGGATTGGCGCAGATGATAACGGTGGATTTATACATATAAGCGCGGATATTATCGGTCTTACAAACTACGAGCTTAACATTGTCCGCGCACGTTTGAGTGATTTTATTGAAAAAAGCAAATGCGCAGGTGTGTTTGTTTCTTGTACTCATCAGCACGCAGGCTTTGATACTGTCGGTTATTGGGGTCAGCTTATGAAGCTTCAGAGCGGTAAGGACCCTGAATATATGGAAAAATTGCTTAGCTCACTTGAAGCTGTTGCACGTGAAGCATACGAAAACAGAAAGCCCGGCAAGCTTTATATCGGCACAGTAAGTGTTCCCGAAGCACAGTTCTGCAAACGCGAGCCTAATGCATTGCACGATGTTCTCACAAGAACAAAATTTGTTCCCGATGACGGTTCAACAGAAACCTGGTTCCTTAATTACGAGGCACATCCCAACACCTTGGGTGGCGACAACCGTGAGTGCGGTGCAGATTATCCTTATTGGCTCAGAAAATATATCAACGATGAAAAGACAGTTAACGTTCTTTTCGGTGTAGGTGCTATCGGTGCAGTTGACCCGGGTGATTTCTGCGATGATAAAAAAGAAAGAACACGTCTTGAAGGTCTTACCCTTGCAAAAGCATCTCTCGGTATCGACAATGATAAAGAAATGCCTGTTGAGATTACAGTTCTTCAGCATAAATACTACTCACCCGTTGATAACGGACTTCTTGCTCTTATGGCAACAATCAATGCTTGTTCTTCACAGCGTTATCCTTGTGATAAGGGTGATTTAGGTCTTGCACTTCTTACGGAAATGGCTTACATAAAGCTTGGTACACAGCAGATTTTGCTTCTGCCGGGTGAACCTTTCCCCGAGGTTATTTACGGTGGCGCCGCAGATGCTGATAAGTCCGCAACAGGTAAAGGTACTGAAATTAACCCAACTCCCATTATTGATATAGTCGGAGATAAGGATTTGCTCGTTTACTGCGTTACCAACGATATGACAGGTTACTGCGTAACTCCGAATGATTACATTCTTCATAAAACCCAGCCTTACATTGAGCAGGGTACAGATGTTTTCGACAGGAGACATTATCACGAAACAAACTCTTTAGGCTACCTCACAAACGAAACGATTGCCGAAAATGTTGCCGATATAATGAAAAGAGTGAAATAAATATAACAAGGCGCAAAACGGTTTACATTCCTAAGCACATATATTTAAGTCGTACAGAGTGTATCTGTGCTAACTTAGAAGAAAGGTAGGGAGTTTTCTCCCTTTTCGGTATTTTTTTTGAATAAGCAAAAACAGAGGGAAATCCTTGATAAAACTATAAACGGTGCACTGAGAGCTTTTGCCGCTTCCGTTAAATCGGGTAATGAGGTCCTGACGTCGGATTCTTTTGTCACCGATAATTTCTATATCGGAACGCCTGCATTTTTAAATGAATGTATCAGTAATTCCAAATGGAGTCTTGGCTTTGCGGATGTTGTTTTAACCCCTGTCGATTATAAAAAGCGCGAGTATTATATGGGTGGCTATATGGTTCCCGATAACAAGTTTAAAAACCTTGTTGAAGATGTTGTTGATAATATGATGGGACGTGCTGTTGCTCTTGATGACGGTTCCGACAGAGGTGTATCTCTCTTTTGCACGATTGACTGTATCGGTATTGCGAACAGTGATATAAAAGAAATCAGAAAGCTTTTTAAAGAAAAGGCCGAAAGGATTTATCCCGATAAGAAAATTAACTCGATAAATATTTTTTCAACTCATGCTCACAGTTGTGTCGATACACAAGGCTTGTGGACTGAGTTTCCGTCAAAGCTTCTGAGAAATCTCAGAAGAAAATATACGGGCAAAGGTGTTCTTGAAAAGGGTGCGGATGAGCAGTATATGCGTTTTTTGTATGAGCGTGTAAGCGAGGCTCTTATGAATGCATTGGGCAATATGGTACCCGGTGAAATGAGCTTTGCCCGAAAGGATATTACCGAGGATTATTTTGTCAATAAAAACAGACCCTCTGCAACGGGTATTGTTACGGATATCACAAGGCTTACCTTTACACCCGATGATATGAATAACACACCTACTATAATAGTTAATCTTCCTGCACATCCCGATGTTGCCGGATTGGCTGTTAAGGGTGAAAAGGGTTCAGGTCGTCGCCTTTCAGGTGAGTATGTGTATTATATGGGCGAAGTGATAAATAAAGCAGGATATAACTTTATGTTTTTTAATGGTGCAATTTGTGCTATTTATATGTCCTGCGATAAGTCTAACGACGGCTTAAAGCTTAACCACAGATACGAAATGTCTGTACGTTTCGGTAGAGAAATCGGGAAAATTACCCTTTCTCTTACCAAAACACTTGATGAAATTAAAAAAGATAACCTGCTCTATGATGAGCAGGAAATAAAAAAAGAGGCCGAGCTTGCAAAAAGAAACGGCGGTAAATATACCCTTTGGTGTGAGAATTGGGAGCCGGTGCAGGAAATTAAAATTGATCCGATTCTCAATATCAGATTAAAACAGATTAAAATACCGGTAAAAAATAATCTCATGGTGGCGGTTGGCAAGCTGAAACTTGCCAACTTTAAGGTGATTTGTGAAGAAAACCAATACTATGTTTGGTCCGAGATAGGTTATATAGAGCTTGGCAAACAGATTAAAATCGCAATGGTCCCCGGTGAGTTTTGCTGTGATTTGTTAGTGGGCGGTGCATCCCTTTATGCTGAAGGTTCCGTCACCCATACTGATTTCGGACTTCCTGCACTTGGTGAAATATTCGGCGAAGACACAATTGTTTTCGGCCTTGCAAATGATGCAGTGGGTTATATTGTTCCGGATAACGACTATACAATGGGTGATCCGCAGCATCATTATCACGAGCTAATTTCATTGGGGTGTGAAACCGGTTCTTCTGTAATGAAAGGCTTTGTTGAATTATCCGGATTAATTAACGAAAATCGCTGAACAGGAGTTTTTATATGAAATTTTATCTCGGCATAGATGGCGGAGGAACCCGTACAACTGCAAGTGTTTGTGACGAGAAGGGGACATTGGTGTGCAAAGTTACGGGGAAAACAATTAATTTTTATTCTATCGGTATGAGGAATGCCCGTAAAAACCTTTCGGAAATTATGAGCGATGTTTATAAAAATATAGGCGAAGTCACGTTCGAGAATGCTTTTATCGGTTGCTCTGCCTTAGATAACAGAGCGGATTCCGATACTACAAACGCTCTTTGCTCAGATATAATTATAAGTAAAAATATCACTATGGACAGTGATACATACGTTGCACTTTTTTCAGGGGACTGTTCAGTTTCACGTGCTGTTGTTATCTGCGGCACAGGTTCAATGGCAACGGGCATTGACGAAAAAATTCATACTAAAAGCGGTTGGGGTCACGTTATAGGTGACGGAGGCTCTGCTTATTCAATTGCAGTTAACGGTTTAAGTGAAGCGGTAAATCTTTTTGATGAAAACAAATCAGATTCGCCATTGGTTAAAGCTGCTCAGCATTTTTTTAAAACTGATAACCTACGCAATATAATTGATGTAGTTTATAATGAAAATACAACTAAGGACGTTATTGCGGGCTTTGCCAAATGTGTTTCCGGTGAAGCCGAAAACGGTGATGAAATATCTCTTGATATATTAAAAGGTGAATGCAATAAGCTCCTGAGAACAGTTTATTCTCTTATCGATCAAATGAATTCTTGTGACATTCTTTATCTTTATGGGGGAGTTTTTCAGAATAGCACTTTGTTCAGAGAGCTTTTTACTGAATCGTTTAACGAAAAATTTCCGGGAATAAAAGCGGAATTACTCTCATTACCGCCCGACGAAGGCGCGTTAAAGCTGGCGAGGGAACAGTATGAGTAAATACATTGAGTATATTGAAAATATACAGAGTATCATTGAAAAAGTTAAAATTGATGGTGTCGGTAGTATATTGAAAACTGCTGAGGTTTTTAAGGATGCCTTAATGCATGGTAAAAAGCTCTTCCTTTTCGGTACCGGGCATTCTCATATGCTGGCAGAAGAGCTTTTTTACAGAGCAGGGGGTCTTGTTGAAATAAGACCGATTTTGTGTGAACCTCTTATGCTTCACGAATCTGCCTCCGAAAGCACTGTTATTGAAAGGAAAGAAGGTCTTGCAGAAAGCCTTTTTGATGAATATGGAATAAGCGGCGGTGATGTAATTGTCATTATTTCCAACTCAGGCAGAAACGGTGTAGTTGTTGATATGGCTCTTTTGTGTAAAGACAGAGGCGTTAATGTTATTGCTCTTACCAATATAAATCACACAATGAGTGGTGCGTCCCGTCATAAAAGCGGAAAAAGACTTTGTGAAATTGCAGATATTGTTCTTGATAATTACGGATGTACGGGGGATGCATGTATTGAAGTTTCGGGAGTAGAAGGAAAAATCTGCCCCACGTCAACTGTTATCGGCTCGTTGATTCTTAATTGCGTTGTTTCCCATTGCGTTGAGCTTTGCGCAGCAGAAGGTTTTATACCCGAGCATTTTGCGAGTGCCAACATTGACGGCGGCGATGAAATAAATAATAAACTATTAGAGAAATATAAAAAGGAGATAAAGCATTTATGATTTATCCCAAAATACAGAAAAATGAACTTAACGGAAATCCTTTAAATATTGATTCTGTGAAAATCAGCGGTGATTTCAAAGAAATTGCCGGGTTTGTGTTCAATAGAGAGAACATCAAAACAGACGGAGATTTTGATGTTTCAATTAAAATAACCAATTCAAGAAAAACTACTTATATTGAAGAAATTTCAAGAATAAGTGATGAAAAATATTTTATTACTGTTTCAGAAAACGGTGCAATTATTGAAACTTCCACCGCCAAAGGTGTTTTCAGAGCCGTTAATACCCTTTCAAAGCTTATAAATAAAAACGAACTGAAAACGGGTAAGCTTGAGGATTATCCGCTTTTTGAAACCCGTGGTTATATTGAAGGCTTTTACGGTCCTACGTGGAGTCATATAAGCAGGCTTTCCGTAATGCAGCTTATGGCAAAATACGGGATGAACACATATTTTTATGCGCCCAAGGATGATATTTATCACCGCGAAAAATGGCGTGAAAAATATCCGCAGAAGGAGTGGAATGACCTTAAAGCATTGTTTGATGCATCTGCCGAGAATTATCTGGATTTCAATTGGTGCGTAGGTCCCGGACTTTCGTATAAATATACTTCTGATGAAGATTTTGACTTGCTTATTGAAAAATTCAAGAGCATTTATTCTATGGGGGTAAGAGGCTTCGGCTTGCTGCTTGATGATATTCCGTGGGATTTTCAGTATGATGAAGATGCCGAAAAATATGACGGTATAGTTGATGCTCACATTGACCTTGTAAACAGAACGTATAACGCACTTAAAGAGTTTGACAGTAATATAAAGCTAACTGTTTGTCCTACCCAGTACAGCGGTGACGAAAACGGCTACTATGTTTCAAAATTCGGTAAGGGTATACCGTCCGACGTTAAAATGTTCTGGACGGGTGAGGAAATCTGCTCAAGAGTTTTGACTGTAAGAGAATCACAGGAGCTGCTTCGTGCAACTGAGCACAGACCGCTTTTCTGGGATAATTATCCCGTAAACGATTGTGAAATGTTCCGGGAAATGCACCTTGGTGCTCTCATAGGCAGGGATAAAGAACTTTATAAAGCGTGTGACGGGCTTATTTCAAACGTTATGGAATATGCCGAGTGCAGTAAAATCCCCCTTATGACAATTGCAGATTATTTGTGGAATCCCCAAGCTTATAATCCTGATAATTCTCTCAGAAATGCACATTATGAAATGTTGGGTGAAAAAGCAGAATTGTTTAAATATTTTGCTGACCACCTTGGTGTTTCCTGTCTCTCAAAATACAGCTCTTCGCTAATGAGTGAAACTCTTTCTAAAATCAGTTTCCTTTTGAGCAAAGGTGAAATTGAAAAAGGACTTGAGGTTTTTGACGAGTATAACAAGAATATGCGCGAGTGTCTTGAAATGCTTCAGGAAGAAACAGTACCGCTTTTCAAAGAGATGAAAAAATGGGTTAAGAAATTTTCAATGTGTTGCGATTTACTTGATGCAATTTCCAACGCAAAGAAAAATCCATCCAAGGATAATATGAGTGTTCTTTCGGAACTTACCGGAAAATACAATTCCGACGGAACTCTTCTTACAGGCTTCTGCTTGAGAGAAATGGCAGAAAAGACGTTAAATTTATATTGATTTATTGATGGTGAAAATATGTACATAAACGAAAATACTTTTAACATTCATCCCGAAAAAACCGCAACAGAAAAAGAAATGGAAAGCTATCTTTTTCTTGAAAATAACGGTGTTGATTATATCCGTGCAGAGCACGATGAGGCAGCAACAATTGAACTTTGCGAGGGTGTCGAGAAGATTATTAATGCAAAAATCTGTAAAAACCTTCTTCTTTGTAACCGTCAGCAAACAAAGTTTTATATGCTGCTTATTCCGGGCGATATGCCCTTTAAAACAAAGTATCTTTCTTCTCAGATAAATTCATCCCGTCTTTCTTTTGCAAGCGGTGAACAAATGGAAAAGCTTCTTAACGTTTCACCGGGCTCTTTGACAGTTCTTTCGCTTATGTATGACAAAGAAAAAACTGTTGAGCTTCTCATTGAAAAGAATGTTTTTAACGATGAATTTTTTGCTTGTCATCCGTGTGTTAATACAGCAACGGTTCGTTTCCTTACAAGCGATTTAAAAGAAAAGGTTCTTCCTGCTTTAGGCAGAGAATATACAATTGTTGACTTGGAGGGCCCGGAAGATGAAGTTTGATACAGTAATATTTGACCTGGACGGTACTATACTTGATACCCTTGGTGATTTAAGGGACAGCGTGAATTTTGCTTTAGAAAAAAACGGCTTGCCTTGTCGAAGTACGGATGAAATACGCGCTTTCGTCGGTAACGGAATCCGTCTTCTGATTGAAAGAGCAGTCCCGCTTAACACAGAAAAAGAAGTTGTCGATAAATGCTTTGCGGATTTCAAAGAGCACTACAAAAACAATTCTGCAAATTTAACAAAGCCGTATGACGGTGTTGTTGATGTGCTGTATCGGTTAAAAAGCAAAGGCGTTAAGCTTTCCGTTGTTTCAAATAAAGCGGATTTTGCCGTGCAACCGCTTGTTGAGAAGTATTTTGACGGTATTTTCGATTTTGCCGTAGGAGAAAAAGAGGGGGTAAGGCGTAAGCCGTTTCCCGACTCTGTTTTAACAGCAATGCATTGCCTTGGCGCACACAAGGACACTACCGCATACGTAGGCGACTCAGAGGTGGATGTTGAAACTGCATCTAATTCAGCTATTCCTTGTATTGCGGTTACCTGGGGCTTCAGAGATAAACAGGTTTTAGAATGTCTTAAACCTGAATATATTATTGATAATCCCGAAGAAATTATAAAAATTATAGAATGAGGTGTTTTTATGAAGGTTTTACTTGTTAACGGCGGTCCTCACGAAAGAGGTTGTACATACACAGCTCTTTGTGAAATTGAAAAAGAACTCAAAGCTAACGGTATTGAATCCGAAATTTTCTGGCTTGGCAATAAATCCGTAAGAGGTTGTATCGGTTGCGGCAAATGCAGAGATAACGACGGTCATTGTGTGTTTAATGATGATGTCGCCAATATTCTTATTGATAAAGCGGCTGAATGTGACGGCTTTGTTTTTGGTTCACCTGTTCACTATGCGGCACCTTCGGGTACAATTTGCGCGGTTCTTGACAGAGCATTTTATGCCGGAGGAAAGAATTTCAAATATAAACCCGGTGCTGCTGTTTTAAGCTGTAGAAGAGCCGGTTCAACGGCGGCTTTTGACGTTCTTAATAAATATTTTACCATAAGCAATATGCCCATTATTTCTTCAGGCTATTGGAATATGGTTCACGGTTCAAAAGCAGAGGATGTTCTTCAGGATCAAGAAGGTCTTCAGATTATGAGAACCTTGGGTAAAAATATGTCTTGGATGCTCAGATGCATTGATTGCGGCAGACGTAATAATATCTTAAAACCTGAGGATGAAGCAAAAATAAAAACTAATTTTATCAGATAATTGATTTTGATGATTATTGGTGATATACTATCTGTTAGTGTCTTTGTTATGATACAAAAGAAAGGACGATTGTTATGAACGATATTCACGCACTCTACAAGCTCTGGAAAGAGAAAGCTGTTTTGGATTGCGATTTGCAGGAGGAATTAGCGTCAGTTGACGGAAACGAGGAAGAAATTCTCGACCGTTTTTATAAAAGTCTTGAGTTCGGTACAGGCGGCTTGAGGGGTGTTATCGGTGCGGGTACAAACCGTATGAACGTTTACACCGTAGGTCAGGCTACACAGGGTTTGGCAGATTACCTCAATGAAACCTTTGAAGAGCCCACAGTTGCTATTGCTTACGATTCCCGTATTAAATCAGACGTTTTTGCTCAATGTGCTGCAGGTGTTCTTGCCGCTAACGGTGTTAAGGTTTATATTTACCCTGAGCTTATGCCTACACCTATGCTTTCTTTCGCTGTGAGAAGATTGCATTGCTCTTCGGGTATTGTGCTTACTGCGAGCCATAACCCTTCAAAATATAATGGCTTTAAGTGCTACGATCCCACGGGATACCAGATTACTGATGAGGCTGCTGCAAAGATTTACGGTTATATGAAAAACGTTGATATGTTCGACGGTGTTAAACGTATGTCCTTTGAAGATGCGCTTGCAGACGATATGGTTGATTTTATTGAGGATTGGTTAAAGGACGAATTCCTTGATTGCGTTCTTGACTGTTCAATAAACAAGGACGTAGTTAAAAATTCGGGCATTAAGGTTCTTTATACCCCCCTTAACGGTACCGGAAACAAGCCCGTACGCAGAGTTCTTAAAAAATTAGGTGTTAAGGAATTGCAGATTGTTAAATCTCAGGAAAAGCCCGACGGTAATTTCCCCACTTGCCCTTATCCCAACCCTGAAATTCGTCAGGTATTTGAAGAAGGTCTTGCAATGACAGAGGATTTCCCTGCAGATATTATGATTGCAACCGACCCCGACTGTGACCGCGTTGGTATTGCCGTTCGTGATGAGGGCGAATACAAGCTTATGACGGGTAACGAGGTTGGCGCAATGCTTTGTGAATACCTTCTTTCAGAGCTTAAAGCAAAGGGTCAGCTTCCCGAAAGCCCCGTTATTGTTAAAACAATTGTTACAACACCTCTCATTGCATCAATCTGCAAAGAATATAATGCGGATATGCGTGACCTTCTCACAGGCTTCAAATATATTGGTGAATGTATCACAGAGCTTGAAGAAAAGGGTGAAGAGGGCAGATATGTTCTCGGTCTTGAGGAAAGCTACGGCTACCTTACAGGTATTCACGCCCGTGATAAAGACGCTGTAAACGGTGCTATGATCATTTGTGAAATGGCTGCATTCTATAAATCAAAGGGTATCACTCTCTGGCAGTTTATGAACAGCATTTATGAGAAATACGGCTATTTCTTCAATCAGCTTGATAACTATGCATTTGAAGGCGCTGCAGGTATGCAGAAAATGGCTGATATGATGGATTCCCTCAGGAACGAACCGCCAAAGGAGATTTGCGGCAGCAAGGTTATCTGGGTTGGTGACTATAAAACCGGTGTTACAACCGATGGTGAAACAGGACTTCCCAAATCAAACGTTCTTTCTTACAGAATGGAAAGCGGGGACACAGTAATTGTAAGACCTTCGGGCACAGAGCCTAAAATTAAAATCTACATTACCGCAAAGGCAACTTCAAGAGAGGAAGCAGAGAATAAGCTTCAGGTGATTTCCGGCAGTGTAAAAGCTCTTCTCGGTATTGAATAATGTTTAGTGATAAGGCAAAAAGAATTGTATGTATAGTGCTTGCCGCTTTAATGGGTTTAAGCGTTTTTAGTGCAGTTTTAGGAATAGTTTTTTAAATGAATTACCGCCACCTCTGTTGAGGTGGCGGTAAACTTCTTTTATTTTTTAGCAGCAGCCACAGCCGCAGTCGTTACGACCGCAGTCATTGGGCATACAAGTGTTACCGCAACCGTTGTTACCGTTGCCGCAAACTAAGAAGATGATTATAAGGATAATAATCCAGGAGCAATTATTACCGTTATTGAAGAAGCAACCCATTCTTAATCCCCCTTTCAATGCATAATATGTAAATGACAAATTTATGTTACAGTTGAATATAAAAGAAATTTAAGAACAGAATATGTGTGTCATTTTAATTTTAAATTCGGAGGTATTATTTATGGGCTTTGTATTTGATTTTGATAAGTTTAAAAAAGGTAAACCAATGGACTATTCTGACTTTATCGAGGATGATTTTGATTATGAATATGCAGAAGAGTTTATATTTGAAGATGAATACGGCGATGTGGACAGATATGATACTTGAGTTTAGCGGTGAGTTCTTTTCGGAATTCACCGCTATTTTTGATTTGTGTAGAATAGTCAACTATCGCAGGCGCTGAGGTTGTCTGAACCGCCAAAGTGATTAATAAAATCCTCTTGGTTGAGCGAAAAAAGTGGATGTTGTTTCTACCTCTCTGGCTTAAGAGAGGGGGACCATTGCGCAATCAATTGTTGTTTGGATAAGCTTAAATCCGGGATGTTAATTAAATGGTAAAATTAAGTTGGGGCGAATGGTGGAGAGTTCCCGATGCTTCAGCATCGTGGAAGCACTGCTTCCATTGACATAAATTTTATATTATTGATATTTTATTTGTGAGTAAAAATTTATTGTTCTTATTGTTTTATCAATGTGGTGAGTTTACTACAATTGAATCTTACGATTCAACGACACGCCTATGGTCGTGTCGGGAACTCTCCACCGCTCCGTCAGACTATATTTTCAAATAAAATTCAAGGCACGCTTGCTACAAATTTTAAAAGAAAAAATATTATAAGGCGGTCCCCCTCTCTTAAGCCAGAGAGGTAGATAAAAACGCTACTATATCCATTATAAATAAATTTTAGAACATTAACTACTATAGGGAGCAGGATAAGCCTAAACCCTACGATGGGATGTTGCTCTAACAAAACAATGCGTAGAAAAAACTACCACAGTAAGGTACGCATCTATGCGTACCGCGAGAGGTAACGTACCTCTTTTAAATCTGTTGTTTAGGAGAATTTATTTTCCTTACACGCGGGACGGATGGATCCGTCTCTTACGATGGTGTATCGTTCTGCAATAGTAATTTGCTCAACCGTAGGGTGTGTATTTCCGAGAATGGAAAAATCTTTGCCGAAATATACTGCATTTTGTTAACAATTCTTTACTTTTTATTAAATCATTGAATTGTGAGAAAATTTATCGTATAATATATTTAAGTTAATCCTTAGTTTTTGAGGTGATATTTTGATTTGTCAGAATTGTAATAAAAATGAAGCCAATATGCATATGAAACGTATTATTAACGGCAGAGCAGGGGAGGTTCACCTTTGCTCCGACTGTGCGCGTTCTCTCGGTTACGGCGAGGCTTTTTCCGGCTTCGGACTCGGTTTGGGTGATTTTTTCGGTGAGCTTCTTTCAAAAGAGTCAAAATCAAATACGGGTCTTGTTTGTCCCGGTTGCGGAAAAACTTTTGATGAGGTTTTGTCTGACGGCAAAATGGGCTGTGCTGAGTGTTACGGCGTTTATTATGATAAATTGCTTCCGTCGCTCAGACGTATACACGGCAAGTCAACTTATGTGGGTTCAAGACCTGTATCGCATCAGGAGTCCGATGTATCCGAAGCTTTGAATCAGCTTAAATCAAAGCTTGCCGTTGCAATTGAAGCTCAGAATTTTGAACTTGCGGCACAGCTTCGTGATGAGATAAATAATATACTTAGCAAAAGGGGGGATAACTGATGTCTGCAAAATGGTACCTGGGCACGGGTGCACAGAACGATGTTGTTATAAACACAAGTGTTCATCTTGCCCGCAATATCAGAGAATTCCCTTTTCCTGCGAGACTTACATTACCCGAAAAATTGAATGTTAATTCTGTTATTAAAAATGCATCGGATTCTATTGGTGATTATTCGTTTAATTATTATGAAATGAAAACACTTTCTCAGGCAGAGGTTGTTTCGCTTGCAGAGCGTCACCTTGTCAGTCCCGAGTTTGCATCTTCCCGTGACGGCAGAGCATTGCTTTTAACAGAGGATGAAGCTGTAAGCATTATGCTCAATGAAGAAGACCATATCAGGTGTCAGGTTATGTACGCCGGTTTTGCACTTGATGAGGCATACAGAACAGCAAGTAACATTGACCGCAAGTTATCCCAAAAGCTCGAATTTGCTTTTGATGATAAATTAGGCTATCTTACCCAAGACCCTACAGCACTCGGTACAGGTATGAAGGCATCGGTTGTTTTACATCTTCCTGCTCTTGTTACAACCTCGCAGATTACAAAGCTCATTACAACTGTTTCAAAATTAGGCCTTTCTCTTCGGGGTTCCTATGGCGAAGGTGCCGCAGCAAAAGGGGATATGTTCCGTCTGAGCAATACTATTACGTTAGGTATTTCCGAAAAAGCGGCTATAGAAAACCTTAAATCAATTGCACTTCAAATAGCTGCACAGGAAAGAGCCGCCCGTGAGGAGATTTTCAAAGCACCCGTAACTGAAGACAGAATTTTCCGTGCATACGGTGTGTTAAAATACGCAAGACTTCTTGATACCAATGAATTTATGGATTTGATTTCCTTAGTCAGATTAGGCGCGGTAAAGGGCTTAATCAAAATGGAATGTGCGCAGATAGAGGCACTTATGATTCATATGCAGCCTGCAACCATTTCCCTTTCCGTTGACAGACCCCTTGACAGAGCTGAAAGAGATAAATTGCGCGCAATGCTTGTAAGAAAAGCCCTTATTTGAATATTTTTACAATATATGATGAAAATAACTGTTGAGGATGCTCAGCAGTTATTTTTATATTGAAATATGTAAATTGGTGTGATATTATACCATTTGTTTATAAAATCATTTTACAGAGGTAGTTATGTCAAAAATAAAAAAATCAAGAACACTATTTTCTTCCTTTTTATTGATTGTTGCCGCTTTTATATGGGGAACAACCTTTGTGGCGCAAAAAGAGGGTCTTGAACAAATCGGTAATTTTACGTTCCTTGCTTTGCGCTCATATCTTGCAGTTGTGTTTTTGACTCCCGTTTCACTTTTTATTTACAAAAATAATAAAAAACATATAGGCGACGGCGAACACGGAGAACACAAAACCTTTATTTCCAAAAAACTTCTTTTAGGCGGAGTGCTTTGCGGAACGTCCGTTTGTATGGCATCTCTTGTACAGCAATATGGCATTATGTACTCGGGAGTGGGTAAATCAGGCTTTTTAACAACCTTATATATACTTATAGTGCCTATTTTGGGAGTGTTTTTAAAACGTAAAATCAAGCCGATTTTGTGGGTGTGTGTTGTTATTGCAACCTGCGGTATGTACTTTTTGTGCGTTACCGAAACGGGCGGAATAACCATAGGCGATTTTTTACTCATTATGTGCGCATTCCTCTTTGCGGTGCAAATAATGATTGTCGACCATTTTGTTAAGACGCTTGACGGAGTAAGGCTTTCTCTTGTTCAGTTTGCGGTTGCGGCTGTAATTTCAACAATCGGTATGTTCCTTTTTGAAGAGGTTGACCCCGTGGCAATCGGTGATGCATGGTTCTCCATTTTTTATGCTGGCGTTCTTTCCTCGGGTATTGCCTTCACATTGCAGGTTGTGGCGCAGAAAAACCTTAATCCCACAGTTGCAAGTCTTATTATGAGTCTTGAATCTGTTTTTGCCGCGTTGGCAGGTGCATTTTTCGGAGAACGTCTTACACCAAACGAAATTGTTGGTTGCGCTCTTGTGTTTGCTGCAATAATTCTTGCGCAGGTTCCTGTTGAGAATTTGTTAAAAAAAAGAGTTGAATAAAAGCATAAAAACAACGCATCGTTCGTATGCGTTGTTTTTTTACTGTTGAATCTTTTCAATGTTTTTTATATAATTTTTGTAACGAATATATTTTTTTCTTATCTAATAATCGGAAGGCGGTGAGAATGTGGCTGATTTTGAAAAAATATTTCAGGAATATAAGGGCTTTGTCTTTAAGTTTTTGTTTAAGCTTTGCCGTGATGAAGCTCTTGCTGAGGAATTAACGCAAGAAGCTTTTTTTCGTGCATATATGAATATGAATACCTTGCGCGACGAAAGCAAAATATCGGTATGGTTATGTCAGATTGCAAAAAATACATATTTTGCTTGGTATAATGCACAGAAAAAGCACTTAAAGCTTGAAGAATCAATGGAACTTAAAGAGTCTGTTGACGTTGAACAGCAGTTTATTGATAAGGAGTTGACTGAAAAAGCTCTTAATTGTCTGCATAATCTTGATGAACCGTATAAAGAGGTTTTTATGTTGGCTGTTTTGGGTCAGGTTTCATTAAAAGATATAAGCAAAATGTTCGGAAAAAGTGAAAGCTGGGCAAGGGTCACATTTTACCGTGCAAAACAAAAATTGACAGAAAGGATGAACGAAATTTATGAATAAATCAGTATATATGAGCTGTGATGTTGTGCAAGACTTGCTTCCCCTTTACATAGATAAATGCTGCTCGGAAGAAAGCCGGGATATTGTGGAATCACATTTGAATGAATGCGCTGACTGCAAAGCTGTTTTTGAAAGTATGTGCTGCGACTGCGCAGGTGACGGGAATGAGCTTTTTACACCGCAGAAATTAAACAAAATAAATGATTGGAAGGCATCTGTTTTGCAGGCTGCGTTATTGTTTGTTTCATTTGCTGTTCTGGCGGTAGGAATTACATTAGAGGCGTACACACCGTATGGTGCAACAAACGGTATATGGGCTTTTTCGGTCATTGTTCCCTTTGCAAGCTTTACACTGTCACTTTCTAACTGGTTTTTTGTAAGAATGTATAAGAACAGACGCGTTTTTTCAAATTGTTCAAGCCTTATAACTTTAATTATAAATATAATAAGTTTCGTTTGGGCGATTGTTCATTTCAAAGGAACCTTCTTTGATTTTTCGGGTTCGCTTGTTAAATTTTTGGTGTCAGGCATTGTAGTTGCATCGCTGTTGTGTGTTGTGTCAAAGGTTGCTTCAGGAGTTTATGCAAAAATGCTCGGTAAGGAGTGAGCATTTGTATGAAGAACAAGATAGTCGTTAAACGCGCTGTTTCAGCCTTTTTAATTATTGTGGTAATTGTTTCGTCAGCTTTCGGCTTCGTTTGGTTCAAGTTATAAAAGGTCAATCCGTATATTACGGATAAACAGATTGTTTTCGTTCCTGAAACCTTACCGCATAAATTTCACTATGATTTAGTTTGGCTTTTTTTCGGGAATGATGTTTTTGAATATTGGGTTATAAAACCTGATAAAGATGATAAGGCTGCACTTCTCGAAGATGTACAAAACGGAAATTGGAGTAGTTTTAATGAGCAGTCTAATGATGTTTTGCGTTCTTTTAATTACTATGGTAATGAATATACTAAACCGGTGATAAATCAACAATTGAACAGCCAAGGTACATACATTTGTTATTATGATGAGGTGAAAGAGGAAGTAGTCAAGCAGATTGATATTTCAATTTTAACATCGCATTGGATAATTTTCATATATGATTCGGTAGAAAACGTTTATTATTGTATTCATCAATCGTATTGAATGGGAGAAGTAAATTTGAAAAAAGAATCAAATAAAGCGATATGTATTTCTATAATTGTATTATGTGTTTCTTTGATTGTGTCAAGCCTCTTCGCCTATGGTGTATATTGGATGTTTTATGACATTCAGCGTTTTGAAGGACAGAAGAAAATCGAGGAGGTTTCGTCATCGGATAATAAATATACAGTGACAGCGTATTTAAACAGCGGTGGTGCAACAACAGGTTGGGCTGTGCTGGGAACCGTGACCCACAACGAAACGGGAAAAACTAAAAATATATATTGGAATTATAATTGTGAAGAAGCAGATATATATTGGGTAGACGAAAAAACCGTCATTATAAACGGTGAGGAGTTGAACGTTTTAAAGGATATATATGATTTCAGACGAGAATAAAAAAGGAAGAGCGTCTGCCGGTTGGTGAGTTGGAGGATAGTGGTAAGTGATGATTAAAAAGGAAAAACGGAATGTTGCTGTTACCGTTATATGTATATTAATAGTCGTAGTCATTGGTGTAAGCGTTTTTGTAGGTGTGTTATATAAGCCATTGTGTGAAATCTTCAGCATACCGGAATTTTCCGGTAGCGGTAATATTGTTTTCACTCCCGGTGAAGCCCGTTTTCCCCGCAAATTTCATGTTACAATTTTTTGTATAGATGAATATATGCATTGGGTGTATGAATTAAATACGGAAGAACAAGAGGCAGTTCTTGCGGATATAGAAAACGGAAACTGGACTTTGTTAAACGATAATATTTATTACGGAATAAAAGAATTTGATGGCTTTTATGGCGGAGGCGAGATTTTAAATAAAAGCATTTTGGAACACGAATGTTACGTTTGCGTTTATGACCCGAATCAAGAGCAAATTATAACAAATCAAGAAGATTATTACTACTTCAATGGTCACTCCCAATGGGTTATTTATTTGTACGATACCGAAACCTGCAAATATTACTGTATGTACGCAACAATATGAATATTTCTACACAAAAAATCACCTCAACGGTTTTATTGGACCGCTGAGGTGGTTTGAGTTTAATTATTAAAGCTTCTCTACAATTTCTTTTGTATCTCTTGCGATTGCAAGCTCTTCGTTTGTGGGAACGCAGAATGCCTTTACGGGGCAGCCGGGCTTTGTAAGCTCAATTTCTTCACCGCGCACGGCATTAGCTTCGTCGTTGAGTTCAATGCCGAGGTATGAAAGGTTTTTGAGGACGTCTTCGCGAAGGTCTGTGCAGTTTTCACCTATACCGCCTGTGAATGTGATTACGTCAACACCGTCCATAGCAGCAACGTAAGAACCTATGCATTTACGAATCTGATACCACTGCATATCACGTGCAAGCTTTGCTCTCTTGTTGCCTTCTTCTGCGGCAGCGCGAACAGCTCTGTCATCGGAGTGAACACCTGAAATACCGAGAACGCCGCTCTGCTTGTTCATAATTGTATCCATTTCCTTGGGTGAAATGTTGTGCTTATCCATAATGTAAGTAACAACTGAGGGGTCGATAGCACCGCAACGTGTACCCATTATAAAACCATCAAGGGGAGTAAGACCCATGCTTGTGTCAAGAACCTTACCGTCTTTAATTGCTGTTATGGAGCATCCGTTACCGAGGTGGCAGGTGATAAGCTTGATATCTTTAAGATCCTTGCCAACGATTTCTGCAGTTCTGTAAGCAACAAAACGGTGAGACGTGCCGTGTGCACCGTAGCGGCGGATATGGTCCTCTTCGTAATATTTGTAGGGAATACCGAACATATATGATGTTTCGGGCATTGTGCTGTGGAAAGCGTTGTCAAAAACAGCAACCTGAGGAACAGAGTCACCGAAAACCTCATTACAGCATTCAATACCGATAACGTGTGCAGGGTTGTGAAGGGGAGCGAGCACACTGAGCTCATCAATTGCTTTAAGAACGCTGTCGTCAACAAGAACGCTTTCTGTGAAAACGTCACCGCCCTGAACAACTCTGTGACCGATAGCACCGATTTCTGAAAGGCTGTCAATAACCTTGCAGTCACCTGAAACAAGAGCATCTTTAACAATGTTGAATGCAACCTTGTGGTCGGGAATATCAACGTATTCGTCGAAGCTTCTGCCGTCAAAGGTTGAACCCTTTGTGTGGCTCATATCTGTTGCAATCGACTCGCAAATACCTTTTGCAAGAACTTTTTCGCCTTCCATATCAAAAAGCTGATATTTAAGTGAAGAGCTTCCGCAGTTAATTACAAGAATTTTCATTAATAAACCTCCAATAAAAACACTTATTATTCTTTTTAGGAAAATAAAAGCAGTGTTAATTGTGTAAAATATTAACCAAGTAATAATTATACCACTATTTATTTGTTTTGCAAGAGTAAAAGTGAAATAATTAGTATATAATCGTCGTAAAGAGGGGGCGTTCTGTGAATTACGGTATCGTTGCTGAATTTAATCCGTTTCATAACGGTCATAAGTATATCGTTGATGCTTTGCGTAACAACGGAGAGAATACTGTAACCGCAGTAATGTCAGAAAGCTTTGTTCAGCGCGGTGAGGGGGCTTGTGTTTCTCCGAACGAGCGTGTGCAGATGGCTCTTTCCTGCGGTGTGGATTTAGTTCTGTCATTGCCTGTGGCGTATGCTACAGCTTCCGCCGAGCGCTTTGCAGAGGGCGGTGTGCAGATTCTTGGTTCGTTAGGCTGTATTGATGCTCTGGGCTTCGGGTCTGAAAGCGGAGATACAGACGTTTTGCAAGAATGTGCGCGTTTTTTAGAAAGTCCCGAGTTTGCACCTTTTCTTGAAAAGCATTTGAGTGAAGGTGTTTCTTTCCCTGTGGCAAGGCAAAAGGCTTTATGGGATATGTGCGGTGAGCCGTTTGCTGAGGTGTTAGGCTCTCCCAATGACATTTTAGGCATTGAGTACATTAAAGCTATAAACAAAAATGGCTTTAATATAAAACCCTTTGCTGTTAAGCGTATTGGGGTATCACACGATTCTAAGGATATTTTGGAGGATATCTGCTCAGCATCTGCCATTCGTGAAATGATGAAAAATGAAACTGATTTTTCAAAATATATGCCGAAAGAATCTGCGGATATTTTTTCTTCGGCAATCCGTAGAGGTAAAGCCTTGTGGGATTTTTCTATGATTGATAAAGCGATTGTTTTTAAATTGAGGACAATGAATGCTGATGATTTCAAAAAAATTCCCGATGTAAGTGAGGGACTTGAATACAGATTTGTTGAAGCTGTTAATACAAGTGTAACTCTTTCGGAAATACTTGAAAAAGTCAAAACAAAGAGGTATACTCATTCAAGGCTCAGAAGAATTGCGCTAAATGCATTTTTAGGAATTACCCGTGATGATGTTTGTGATAATATTCCTTATATCAGGGTGTTAGGGTTTAACGGTCGCGGTGCACAGATTTTAAAAGATGCGAAGAATAAAGCAACTCTTCCCATTGTTACAAAATCTGCCGATATAAAGAGCCTTTCAAATGATGCGCAAAAGTCTTTTGAGCTTGAATGCAGAGCAAGAGATTTATATTCACTATGTCTTCCGGTCCCCGATGTCTGCGGAAAAGAAATGACAGATAAATTGATAGTTTTTAAGGATTAGTTATATGGATTTGATAGTAATTGGCGGCGGTGCCGCAGGTCTTATGGCGGCAGGTACCGCCGCACAAAGAGGCTTAAAAGTAACGCTTATTGAAAGAAACGATAAATTAGCCCGTAAGGTTGCAATAACGGGAAAGGGCAGATGCAATGTCACAAACTCTTGTCCGCTTCTCAATGACCTTATAAGCAACGTACCCGTAAACGGAAGGTTTCTCTATGGTGCGTTTTCAAGATTTACCACGGATGATACAATAGATTTCTTTGAGGGTATGGGTGTACCGTTGAAAATAGAAAGAGGGAACAGAGTTTTTCCCGTTTCTGATAAAGCCCTTGATATTGTTGATGCTCTTAACAGATTCATTACCGTTAACGGTGTTAAAAGAAAGCAAGGCAGAGTAACGGAGCTTATTATTGAAGAAGGCGCAGTTAAAGGCTGTATTACCGATGACGGCAGAAAATTCTATGCTGAAAACGTGCTTATTGCAACGGGCGGTAAGTCTTATCCTGCAACCGGCTCTACAGGTGACGGATATGAGTTGGCAAAGCAAGCAGGTCACACAATAACAGACCTTAAACCTTCTCTTGTGCCTTTAGAATGCCACGAGGGCTGGTGTACCGAGGCTATGGGTCTTTCATTGAGAAACGTTGAAATAAGGGTAGAGGATACGAAAAACTATAAAGAAGTTTACAAGGATTTCGGTGAAATGCTTTTTACTCATTTCGGTGTTTCGGGACCTATGATACTTTCTGCATCCTCCCATATGCGTAATATGGAGCGCAGCAGATATGTTATTCATATAGACTTTAAGCCTGCTCTTACTTACGAACAGCTTGACAAAAGATTACAAAGAGATTTGCTTGAATGCTCAAACAAAAATCTTTATAACACACTTTCTCTTATGTTACCGAGAAAAATGATACCTGTTATCGTGAAACTTTCAGGCCTTAACGGTAACATTAAATCAAATCAGGTAACAAAAGAAATGCGTTCAATACTTGTTGATACGCTCAAGGATATTCGCCTTACGGTTACAGATTTCAGACCTATTGATGAAGCTATAATTACATCAGGTGGTGTCAGCGTTTCGGAAATAGACCCTAAAACAATGAAAAGTAAAATTACAGAGGGTCTTTATTTCGCAGGTGAGGTTATTGACGTGGATGCATACACAGGCGGATTTAACCTGCAGATTGCATTTTCTACGGGCAGACTTGCAGGAAACTCCGTTTCCTAATGAGGAATGAGGAGTGAGGAATGAGGAATCTCGGGACGCAAGGCGCCGATTGTAAAAGTTTCAAGTTACAAATTGCAAGTGGCAAGTTTCGAAACTGCGTTGGCGATTTATAAGTTATTGAAAACTCGAGCCTTATTCTTTTTTACCGCGCATTTTATGTATTCGGTTACCGTTTATTTATTGTTCAGCTTTATGGAGAATTTAGTTAGGATAACAGTGGTGTTGTGTTTAATCAACTATTAAAAAATAGCGTCGCAGACCCACAATTCCTAATTCCTGATTCCTCACTCCTAATTTTAAATCAGATTATGTTATATATCGAGGAGAATATATTATGATAATTAACATCGCAATTGACGGTCCTGCAGGTGCAGGAAAAAGCACAATAGCTAAAAGAGCTTCAAAGGAGCTTGGCTTTATTTACGTTGATACAGGTGCTCTTTACAGAACGGTCGGCCTTAACGTTTTAAGACAGGGTAAGGATACAAAAAATCCGGATGATGTTATTCCCACACTTGAAGGTGTTGATATTTCATTACGTTTTGTAAACGGAGAGCAAAGAGTATTTCTCGGTGAAGAGGATGTTTCCGAAGCTATAAGACAGAATGAGGTTTCTATGGCTGCATCCAACGTTTCTGCAATTCCTGCCGTAAGGGAATTCCTTTTCAGTCTTCAGCGTGATATTGCCGAAAAGAACAATTGCATTATGGACGGCAGAGATATAGGCACAGTTGTTCTTCCTGATGCCAAAATAAAAATATTCCTTACCGCATCAGCCCGCGCAAGAGCGGACAGACGCTATAAGGAGCTTGTTGAAAAAGGTCAGGATGTTGATTACGACAGCATTCTTGCAGACATTGAACAGCGCGATTATCAGGACTCTCACAGAGAAATCGCACCTCTTAAACAGGCAGATGATGCCGTTCTTGTTGATACAACAGAATTGGATTTGGAGGGTTCAATTGAATATATGCTTAGGGTTATAAAGGAGCGACTTTAATGGCTGAAATAACTTTAGCTGAAAAAGCAGGCTTTTGCTTTGGTGTTGACAGAGCAATAAAGCTGATTGAAAAATTGATTTCCGAAGGTCGTAAGGTTGCAACACTCGGTCCTATAATTCACAATAGTCAGGTTATTGAGGAGCTGGCTTCTAAGGGGGTTAAGGTGGTTGAATCCCCAAACGATGTTGAAGATGGAGCGATCCTTGTTCTTCGTACACACGGTGTTACCCGAGAGGTGTTAAAAGAGGTTGAAAAAAGCGGATGTGAATTTATTGATGCCGCTTGTCCCTTTGTAAAAAAAATACATAAAATCGTTCTTGATAATTCTTCTGAGGATGTAGTTACACTTATTGCAGGCGATGAAAATCACCCTGAGGTTAAGGGGATAAAAAGCTGTGCTAAGGGAAAATCCTTCGTAATAGGCAGCTCTGAAAAAATCGAAGAATTGTTGAAAATGTATCCTGATTTGGTACAAAAACCGGTGATTTTTGTTTCTCAGACCACTTTTAGCATAAAAGAATGGGAAAAAAGTTTAAAAAAAATAAAATTACTATGTACAAATGCGAAAATATTTGATACAATATGTAGCGCGACCGAAGAAAGGCAGAATGAAGCTGCCCAATTATCACGTTTGAACGATGCTATGGTTATTGTTGGCGGTAAGCACAGCTCCAATACCCGTAAATTGTTAAAGGTGTGTGAGGGGAATTGTCCTGCATTTCTTGTTGAAACTGCGTCAGAGCTTTATGGTATTCCTCTGCGCGGCTACAGCTCAATCGGTCTCACTGCGGGTGCATCTACTCCCGCCGGTATTATAAAGGAGGTACTTGAAACCATGTCCGAAATTGTAAACGAAAACAAAATGATTGAGGAGGAGACAGTGCTGGACTCTGCAGCGGCTACTGAAGAATTCGATTTTGCAGCAGCTTTAGAGGAATCACTCAACAGTATGAACAGCGATCAGAAGGTTGTTGGTACAGTATTGAGTGTATCTCCCACAGAGATACAGGTTGATATCGGCAGGAAGCAGACAGGCTATATTCCCTACAGCGAATACAGCAACGACCCCAACGCAGATCCCAAAGCTGAACTCAAAATCGGCGACACACTTAATCTCATCATCATGAAAACTAACGACCAGGAAGGCGTTACAATGCTTTCCAAAAAACGTTACGATGCTATCGCAGCATGGGACGAAATCGTAAACGCTGAGGGTACAGATACTGTATTCGAGGGTGTTGTTACAGAAATCGTTCGCGGCGGTGTTATTGTTGTTGCAAAAAATGCACGACTTTTCATCCCTGCATCACACGCAACTGCAAGCCGTAATGACAAGCTTGAAGATCTTCTTAATAAGACTGTTAAATTCAAAGTTCTTGAGGTTAACAAGCAGAGAAGAAGAGCTGTTGGCTCAATTCGCGCTGTTCTTAAAGATGAAAGAAAAGCCGCTGAAGAAAAATTCTGGGCAGAAGCACAGGTAGGCGAAGTACGTAAGGGTGTTGTTAAATCTCTTATGAAGTTCGGTGCGTTCGTTGACATCGGTGGTGTTGACGGTATGATTCACGTTTCCGAGCTTTCTTGGAACAGAATCAAAGATCCTTCAGAGGTTGTAAGTGTTGGTGACGAGGTTGAGGTTACTATCAAATCACTCAATCCCGAAAAGAAACAGATTGCTCTCGGCTACAAGAAACTTGAAGATAATCCTTGGGAAATCTTTAAGAGAGATTATGCAGTAGATTCAGAGGTTGAGGTTGAAATCGCTAACTTTACTGATTTCGGTGCTTTTGCACACATCATCCCCGGAATTGACGGTCTTATTCACATTTCTCAGATTGCAAATAAGCATGTTGCAAAACCTGCAGATGTACTTAAAATCGGTGAAAAAGTAAACGTTAAGATTACTGACATTGACGAAGAAAGAAAGAGAGTAAGTCTTTCAATACGTGCACTTCTTCCTGAAGAAGCTCCCGTTGAAGAAGCTCCCGTTGAAGAAGCTGCAGATACTGCTGAAGAATAATTCTCTTCTTCCGTATAATATATACGGTTCAACCGTTAATGCTAATTAAACCGTAGAAGGGCTTTGTCTTTCTACGGTTTTGTATTCTTTGAAATAGTTAAAAAATAACACCGAACCGCTGCGTTAATCGCGGCTTCGGATTATAAAGTGGTGATGTAATGTACTGTGATAAGTGTCACAAGCAGAGTCCTTCAAATTTTGTTAATTGCGCTTATTGTGGCGCAAAGCTTGAATCATCTGATAAAAAGGCACCGTCTAAATTCGTAAAAAAGAAAAAAATCAATATAAAATTTTCTTTAAAAAACTGTTTGATTATTGTTTCTGCTTTTGCGGCAGTTCTTGTGCTTGCGGCAATTTTTACAGCTTCATTTACTGGCACAAAGCCCGAGAATGTTGTTAAAAATTTCGTTAAATCAACACAATCGAATGATTCTGAATTATATTATTCACTTTTTGATGATAACATAAAAAGGTATAAGCAGGATAATCGCTACTTTGGTGAAGATGAAACGTTTGAACAAATGGTTCTTCCGATGGAACAAAGTAATGCGTTTTATATTGAAAAATGCGGTGAAGGCTATAACCTTAATTATAGCGTGAAATCATCAAGCACACTTACAGAAGCGCAAATGAGTGTCTTCGTAGAAGTGCTTGAAGCAAGCTTCGGTTACATTGAGTTTCCGGGCAGGGTAGACGTTCTTTGCGTTGAAATTGTTGCAAACGGCACGAACGGTTCTTATACCAGCGTTTATGATGATTTCTGGTGCATGCGAATTAAAGGTAAGTGGTATAAGGTTGATAAAACAATTTATACTGAATATTTAAATACTGTTAACTCTAACTCCTGAAAATTTAAATTTCAGGAGTTTTTTTGTCGAAATTAGAATTATTTTGTATTTTTCACAAAAAAATGTGCAAATTGATAAAAATATTTGACAAAATAACAAAAGTGTGCTATGATAAGACTCGTTAAAGTGTATTTGGTCTGAGGTGGTACGGTGGGCGCTAAAAAATTTTCCGAATATGTTGATGCCAACAATGAGGAACTTGTGGATTTAGCGCAGAAGGGTGATGAATATGCATTCAATGCTTTAGCGTCACGCTTTTTAAATACCCGTTATATTGTATCAGGTGCGGCTTATCTTGATGTTGACGACTTCGTTCAAGAAGGTATGTTCGGTTTTTTGAATGCAGTCCGAACCTTTGATGTAAGCAAGGGTGTTCCTTTTGAAGCATACGCTTCTGTATGTATGCGTAACAGCATAAACACGGCAGCAGGTAACGTTTCGGATGATATACCCATTGATGCTGATTCAGAAGCATTTACAGTTATTGAAAGCACGGAAGACCCGTTAAAACACCTTATAACGGCTGAGCGTTTGAATGATGTTCTTGATGCTTGCAACGTAACACTTTCAGAGGTGGAAAAAACCGTTGTTTTTTTCAGAGCGAGCGGTATGAGTTACGTTGAAATTGGTGAGAAATTGGGGTTGTCTGCCAAATCTGTTGATAATGCGGTTCAGCGCGCAAGGCGCAAATTAAAAGAAGTAATTGCCTGAAAAGGCTTTACTATAAATGTCCTCTTAGCTTAAAAGCAGAGCGTTGTTTTGGTTACGGAATTTATCCGAAACTTTACCAAAGGCGGCGGTGCAATTCCGTTAGAGGGCAACATCATTAACAAGCGAGGTAGCAGAAAATGTACGAAGACAAAACACTCATTTGTAAAGAGTGCGGCAACGAATTTATTTTCACAGCCGGAGAACAGGAATTTTACGCTGAAAAAGGCTTAGTAAATGAGCCCAAAAGCTGCAAAGCATGCCGTGATGCACGTAAGCAGGCTATGAGAGGCGAGCGTGAAAAATTCACAGCAGTTTGTGCAGAGTGCGGCGGTGTTGCTGAAGTTCCCTTCAAACCCCGTGAAGATCGCCCTGTATATTGCAGCGAGTGCTTCAAACAGAAAAAAGAAGCAGAGGCTTAATTACATAATATATGTAAAAGGTTTCACCCCGTCATTTTTGACGGGGTTTTGCTTTTAGTTTAAAAGTTGGAGAAGAAATCTACAAAAGAAATTGTGCGGACTCTTTTGTCTATATTGAAAGATGAAAAAATTACGAAATGTGACAAATGTGATAAACGAATTTCAAGAAAAAGCACTTTTTGTAAATTTTGCGGTTCCGAAGTAAAAAACAATAAATGATGTTCATAAAAGATAAAAAAATTCTATAATTATATTTTCTTTGTTGCTTAGAGTATTTATATCTATTCTATGTGTTTATAATAAAACAACAAAAGAAAAAATATTGTAAATATACTATTTAGGGATTAGAGGATCTTAATTTATCAATTAGTTCTGATTCAATGATAATAGAGAAAAAATTTAAATTAATATTATGAATAAATGGTTAATAACATAAATATTAAAAAGAGAGATATAATTTCTGCTCTCTTTTTTGTATAGCAAAACCACCGATTTTTTGATAAATCGGTGGTTTGAGTTTATTTATAAAAATTATTTCATCAAGCCGTTTGCAACGCACCAATCGTGGAAGGATTTGAGCGAACGGAGTCTTGCGCTGTCAAGGTGATGTGAACCCCTTGTGTACCAGTTAAAGGTGTCAACACCCTGAAGTCTGATAAGCTCCTTAGCGCTTGCGCAGAAGCCATCATTAATCGCATTGTCAAGAAGTATAATTTCATTATATCTCTGTTTTGCAGTTTCAATATCACCTGCAACAAAAGCCTCGTGGAAACGCTGGAAGAAAGCACCGCCACAGGATGTTGGTGTAGCCATAACACCGCGAGCACCTGCAACGTAAGCATCAAAAAGGAACGGCATATTTGCCTGAATGATTGTTGAATCATTCATATTATCAATTTTCTCCTGAATGCCGCCTTCCATTTTGCAGGTTGTATCCTTGATGCCCCAGATAAGACCGTCCTTTGTAAGCTCACCGTATGCTTTACCGCTCATTATATGTGGACGGAAGCCGGGGAATTCATAGAGGAAGGTGGGGAGTGATGTTGAAGAGGCAAGCTCACGGATGTATTCAACAAGTGCATCGTCATTATCGCCCATACCCTTTGTTGTAAGAACAATGCCGTCAACACCTGTTTGCTCCATTTTCTTGATTTCTTCAAGATTTTCTTCTTTTGTTTCTTCAATATTTGCAGTTGCAACAACAGTTGTGTTGCCTTTATGTTTTACAGTAAGAGTTGCAAGCTTGAGTCTTTCTTCAAGAGAAAGCTCTCTCATTTCTGAGCTGCCGCAAACTGCAAAAAGATGGTCAACACCTTGTTCAACCTGCCAGTCAGCATATTTTTCATATGTATTGTAGTCAATGCTTCTGTCCTCAAAGAAGGGTGTGAGCATAAGTGAATAAATACCGTCTTTGTTATCTCTTGTTAACTTTGACATAATAACTACTTCTTTCTGAAATGTATTTTTTAAAGAGTTTAAGGGCTATGCAAAAGCATAACCCTTTGTTTTTTACTGTACGTTCTTTTTAAGTGTTTCAAGCTCTGCAGCAAGTACGGGAGGAATCTTGTCGCCGAATTTAGCGTAGAATTCTTCAATACCCTTTGCATCTTCCTGCCAGAGTTCTTTTTCAACTTCAAGAATGCTGTTGAGAGATTCAAGAGAAACTTCACCCTCAAGACCTTCGATATTGATGTCTTCAGCATAGGGGATGAAACCGATTTCTGTTGATTTAGCATCTACCTTGCCTTCGCAACGATCGATAATCCATTCAAGAACACGAAGGTTGTCACCGAAACCGGGCCACATAAAGTTGCCTTCGTCATCCTTACGGAACCAGTTAACATTAAAGATTTTGGGAGCTTTTTCAGGATCAAGATCAGCACCGATATCGATCCAATGCTGCCAGTAGTCAGCCATATTGTAGCCGCAGAAGGGAAGCATAGCCATGGGATCACGACGAACAACACCTACAGCACCTGCGGCTGCTGCTGTTGTTTCGGAAGCCATAATTGAACCAACAAATACACCGTGGTTCCAGTCACGTGACTGATAAACGAGGGGAGCAAGCTTTGCACGTCTGCCGCCGAATACGATAGCTGAAATCGGAACGCCGTTGGGGTTCTCAAATTCAGAGCTGAGGCAGGGGCAGTTAACAGCGGGTGCTGTGAATCTGCTGTTGGGATGAGCACCTTTTTCTTCGCTTTCCTGACCGTTCCAGGGGTTGCCCTTCCATTCAACTGCATTTGCAGGAGGATTCTTGTCAAGACCTTCCCACCAAACTGTGTTATTGTCAAGATTATGAGCAACGTTTGTGAAGATTGTGCCCTTCTTTGTAGAAGCAAGAGCGTTGGGGTTGGATTTTTCGTTAGTACCGGGAGCAACGCCAAAGAAGCCGTTTTCGGGGTTGATAGCGTAAAGTCTTCCGTCAGGACCTTTACGGATCCATGAAATATCGTCACCTACGCACCATACTTTATAGCCTTTTTTCTTATAGCTTTCGGGGGGGATAAGCATAGCAAGGTTTGTTTTACCGCAAGCAGAGGGGAAGGCAGCGCAGATATACTTAACTTCGCCCCGGGGATTTTCAATACCGAGAATGAGCATATGCTCAGCCTGCCAGCCTTCTTTCCAGCCTTGGTATGAAGCGATACGAAGAGCAAAGCACTTTTTACCGAGAAGAACGTTTCCGCCGTAACCTGAGTTAACAGAGATAATTGTGTTGTCCTGAGGGAACTGGCAGATGTATCTCTTTTCTTCGTCAATGTCGCAACGGCAGTGAAGACCGCGAACCCAGTCATTGCTGTCGCCGAGAACTTCAAGAACGTCTTTGCCTACTCTTGTCATGATAACCATGTTAAGAACAACGTAGATAGAGTCTGTAAGCTCGATACCTACCTTTGCAAAGGGTGAGCCAACGGGACCCATTGAATAGGGGATAACATACATTGTTCTGCCCTTGTAGCTGTCGCGGGCAATATCATAAAGCATTTCGTATGCTTCATTAGGATCCATCCAGTTGTTTGTGGGGCCTGCTTCTTCCTTTGTGGAAGCGCAGATGAATGTTCTGCCTTCAACACGAGCAACGTCATTTACGGCTGTTCTGTGAAGGTAGCAATCGGGGAGAAGCTCCTGATTGAGTTTAATGAGCTCGCCTGTTGAACAAGCAGTTGCTCTGAGCTCTTCGATCTGTTCTTTTGAACCGTCAATCCAAACGATTTTGTCGGGCTTTACAAGCTCAACCTTTTCGTCGATCCAGGAAAGTACGCTTTTGTTGGTTGTTAATGCTGACATTATACATATCCTCCTGTAATAAAAAATATCCAAAAATTACCGATTATGTAATCGTGAATATAATACAACATATTACGATTAAATTCAAGCAAATTTTTAAATATTATGATTTTGTTAAAATTTTGTCAAAAGCTATATTCTTTTTTGGGAAAAGTGTATAACTTAATATTATGAAGAAAAGCCCTGAATATTCAGGGCTTTGAATTATTTTACGTATTTATCAATGAATCTGAATGTGTTGCTCCAATAAAGCTCAGGATGAACGAGGTGAGCTTCTGCGTGTTCTGCATCGGGAACAGAAAGCTTTTCCTTTTCGCAAGCCGCCGCATTATAATTGAGGTCCATCATTCTGTAAGGAACAAAAACATCCTCTTCGCCGTGAATGAATATTGTGGGAGTAACCGACTTTTTTAACTGGTTTACGCAGGATGCCTCTCTGAAGCCGTAGCCGTTGACAACCTTGCTGACAACCGTTGAGGGGATAAGTATGGGAAGGGGCGGTGTATGATATGTCTGCTTCATTTCGTTTTTGAATTCGTCCCATACAGAGCTGTATCCGCAATCTGCAACACAGCACTTAACATTTTCGGGAAGCTTTTCGCCCGTTGTCATCATAACAGTTGCCGCACCCATTGAAACACCGTGGAGCACAATGCTTATATCACCGTATGTTTTGATGAGATAGTTTATCCAGTCAAGCATATCGAGTCTGTCAAGCCAACCCATGGTGATATTGTGCTGTTCGCTGACGTTGTGACCTCTCAGTGCAGGTAAGAGGATGTTGTAGCCTCTGTTGTGATGGTGCAAAGCGTAGCTGCCCATTCTTTTAGGCTCGCTTGTGTAGCCGTGAACACAGATAACCCATTTATCTGTGGGTTCTTTTGCTTTTACAACGTAAGCGTGTATAGGCTTATTTTTAGCATTTTTTATAACAATGTGGTCGTAATCCTGCTTTTCTAACCAAGCATCACCTTCTGCTTCGAGCAATGCAACGGGAGAGTTTGGGTCGGTAGGGTTTTTCTTTTCTTCAAGTTCACATTTTTTATCGCTGATTGTTTTGGATAATCTTGTTAAAACACAAGCATTCATCGCGATTCCTATGCCTGTAAAAACGCCGGCTGTACCCAATAAAACCTTTGCGGATTTTTTCATAAAACCAAGACCTTTCGTTACTTTTTGTTAATTATACTATATTTTGACAAAAAAATAAATACAATATGAAAAATTTTTGTTGTTTTATATAACCGTATCTGTTATAATTGCCTTATTGATATTGTATTTGTACCCTGAGGTACCTTTGTTTTTTGGAGGTTTCTGTTGTGGAAAACGATGTGATTTTTAAAACAAAAGCTTTTGGTGGCTATGATAAAAAAGAGGTTATGGATTTTGTTAATTCTCTTTACAATGAGATTAATTTTTTGAAGAAAACTTTATCTGAAACTGAAGATAAATGTCAAAAGCTTGAAATTGAACTGAGTAATAACGAATCCTTTGAGAAAGCATTGGAAGATACAAAAGCGGAGCTTGAAAGTTCACTTGCGATAAACAACGAGCTTCAGAATGAAATTAGTTCTCTTAATGATGAAATTGCTCAAAAAGACTCGGAAATCAATGCGCTTCAGGAGTTGTCTCAGAAGTGTTTGTCGGAAGATGCCGAGAAAGAGATCGAGAGTCTTAAAGTTGAAATTCAGCGTTTGAAAATTGAATGTGAGAGAAGCAAGGATATAGAGCGTCAGGTCGGCGCTGCAATGCTTGATGCACGTGTTCATTCAGAGGGTCTTGTCGAGTCTGCGCGAGAAAGAGCCAACAATGTTACAAAATCAGTTTATACTGCTATCGGTGAAACAGCTTTAAGAATTGATGACCTTTCAAAAGGTGTCGGCGATATAGCTCGTAGTTTTGCTAAATCTGTTGAGGATGTTGAGTTGAAAATCAAGGCACTCACGGGTGATATGAGCAAAACCGCACAGTTGCTTATTACAGAAACAGGTGTTATTTGTGATAACAGTAATGCAATAACCGAGGTTGAATATGACTTTTCGGCAAAAAACACGGATGATGAGTAATAATGAGTGAATATAATTTAAACACCAAAAATATAAATGAATGGGTGCAAACCTTAAAAGCGGGGGATATTGTTAATCTTTCCGGCTGCATTTATACCGCCCGTGATGCCGCCCATAAAAGAATTGTTCATGCTCTGAAGGCGGGGGAAGAGCTACCCTTTGAACTTGAAAACTCGGTGGTTTATTATGCTGGTCCGACTCCTGCTAAAAACGGTCTGATTATAGGTAGTGTCGGTCCCACAACATCTTCAAGAATGGATGCCTATTCACCGCTTTTGTTGTCTTTAGGGCAAAAGGCGATGATAGGTAAGGGCAACAGAAGTCCTGAGGTTGTTGAAGCAATAAAAAGTAACGGTGCTGTTTATTTTGCGGCAATCGGAGGGGCAGGCGCATTATATTCCGACTGCGTTAAAGAATGTACTGTTGTTGCTTTTGAAGAATTAGGTTGTGAGTCTGTTAAAAAACTTAGGGTTGAAAATTTTTCTTTGATAGTTGCAATTGACTGCGAGGGTAACTCGCTATATAAATAAATTGTGAGGTATGCTTGAAAAAGTCTTATGATTATTTCAAGACGTTAAAAGACTTATCGGTAATCGTTTGTGAGTCGTTTACTTGTTTATCCGATTCTAAAACGGTAAATAAGAATTATTTATGCTTTTCTGCATTACGGAATGAATTGTCGGAAAAGTTGATAGATGAATTTATAGCTCCCATTGAGCGCAATGATATTTATAATCTGACATTTTGCCTTTATAATGAGTTTGGTTGTGTGATAAAGCTAAGTGATTTTTTTAGTTTGTCTCAGACAGCTTTTTTTGACTCTTTAAAAGAAATCGGTAATTTGTTTTATAAGCAAAGTGAGGTTTTTGCTTTGAAGGATTTACTGAAGATGCCCGAAAAAGGTTGCAGTTGTCTTTCAGGTGAGCTTTTTGAATGTAAAAAAGCCAAAAAAATTATACTCGCAGAAACCTCCGACAGCATTTGTTCTCATAATCATCCGTTAATTTCTTATGCAATAGGTTCATCGTGTATTGAAACCGTTTCGTCAATTGAAACAGCATATAATGAAATTGGCAGAGTTTTAGTAAATAACAGTTAGGAAGTAAATATGGATTTTATTCAGTTAAGAAAAAAGTTAATAGAAAAAGATTTTTCCCGAATGAACGATATGCAGAAGAAAGCCGTTTTTAACGTTAACGGTGCTGTTTTGATTCTTGCGGGTGCAGGCTCGGGTAAAACTACGGTGCTTGTAAACAGAATTGCATATCTTATTAAATACGGTAATGCATATAATTCCGATTTTACATACAGGGCCGTAAATGAAAGTGATTGCTTTTATCTTTCGGAGTATTTGAACGGTAACGGTGAAATGCCGTCTGAGGTCGAAAGACTTATGAGTGTTGATGCTCCCGCACCATGGCAGATTCTTGCCATAACGTTCACCAATAAAGCTGCCAACGAGTTGAAGGAAAGACTTGAAGCGATGCTTGGAGAAAAAGGGAACGATGTGTGGGCAAGCACATTTCATTCCTGTTGCGTGCGTATTTTAAGACGTGATTCGGAGCGCATAGGCTTCTCAAAGCATTTTACAATTTATGATACAGATGATTCCAAGCGCGTAATGAAAGAGGTTTTGCGTGTTCTTGATATTGATGAAAAGCGTTTGCCTGTAAAATACGTTCTTTCTGAAATCAGTAAAGCTAAGGACTCTCTTATGACTCCCGAAGAATACGCTGATTCTGTCGGATGCGATATGAATAAAAAGATGATTGCACAAGCTTTTGCAAAATATGAGGAAATGCTGAAAAAAGCCGATGCAATGGACTTTGATGATATTATCGTAAATACTGTTAAATTGCTTAAAGAAAATGCAGAAGTTCTTGAATATTATCAGCGCAGATTCCGTTACGTTATGGTTGACGAGTATCAGGATACGAACCATGCCCAATACGTTCTGACATCCCTTCTTGCAAGCGGATATCGTAACATTTGCGTTGTTGGCGACGATGATCAGAGTATTTATAAATTCCGCGGTGCAACAATTGAGAATATTTTGTCATTTGAAAATCAGTATGAGGATACCGCGGTTATAAGACTTGAACAGAATTACCGTTCAACTTCGGTTATACTTGATGCCGCAAATGCGGTTATCAAAAATAACAAAGGCCGAAAGGGTAAAACTCTTTGGACTCAGCAAGAGGGGGGAGATAAAATTACCATTCGCCTTCTTACTGATGAACGCGACGAGGGTCGTTATGTTGCTGATGAAATACTCAACGGAGTTGCCGTGGGTAAAAAACTTTCGGATTATGCTATTCTTTACCGAACTAATGCGCAGTCAAGCAGTATTGAACGTGCTCTTGTGTATAACGCTGTTCCGTACAGGATTTTTGGCGGTCATAAATTCTATGACAGAAAAGAAGTCAAGGACGTTCTTGCTTATCTTTCTGTTATTGCAAATCCTTCAGATACAGTAAGAATGCGCCGCATCATCAATGAACCGAAAAGAGGTATTGGTGAAACAACAATAAACAACGCTGCTTCTATTGCCGACAGTCTCGGTATTTCATTTTATGAGGTTATCTCCCATGCAGCTGACTATCCGATGCTTTCAAGGGCATCTGCGAAGCTTGTGGATTTTACGAATCTTTTAAACAGTCTTGCTGAATCTCTTGAAGAAAAAGAATTCCGGGATTTCTTTGACGATGTTATTAACAAAACCGGTTATATGCAGTATCTTGAGTTGGATAAGGAAACAGCCGAGGACAGAAAAGCAAACGTAATGGAGCTTCTTGCCAACCTTCTCAGGTATATGGAAGAAAATGAGGACGGAACTCTTACAGGCTTCCTTGAAGAGGTTGCATTGATGACTGATATTGATAACTATAACGCTGATAACGATTCTGTGGTTATGATGACTCTTCATTCTGCAAAAGGTCTTGAGTTTCCTTTTGTCTTTATTGTAGGTATGGAGGAAGGACTTTTCCCGGGAAATCAGGTTATGTATGACCCGAGCGAGGTAGAGGAAGAAAGACGTTTGTGCTACGTTGGTATAACCCGTGCAAAACAAAAGCTTTATATCACAAACGCAAGAACAAGAATGATATACGGCAATACTTCCATTACAAGGCCTTCACGATTTGTTGCGGAAATACCCGAGGAATTAGTCGATTCCAATCTTAACTCGTCGCAACAGACGTTTTACGGCGGCTTTTCATCACAGTCGGGTTATTCGTCGGGTTATTCAGGCGGTTCCGGTAACAGGCAACCACAAAGCACCTTTGGAGATACGCGACAGGGTGTGAGAAAACCTGCAAATGTATCACAAGGCTTCTCAAGAGGCGGTTTCAGCAAATCCACAGAAGTTAAAAAATCAGCACCCGTCAATCTTGATTATAAAGTAGGCGATACCGTCGAGCATAAAACTTTCGGACAAGGTCTGATTCTGAGCGCAAATTCCGTTGGCGGTGATATGGTGCTTGAAATTGCTTTTGACAGTTGCGGAACTAAAAAAATTATGGCAAAAATGGCGAAGCTGAAAAAACTATAATTTGTAAAAAATATATTCAGGGGTGATAAAATGGCAGATTGTCCAAAATGCGGTAAGCATTTAAAAATTACCGATTGGAAACAACATTGTCCTCATTGTGGCGGTAATATCGTTATTTACGATATTCAGGAGCGACTTATGAAGGATGCTGACGTCGCGGAGGTTCAGTACTATCATTTCCAAAAAAAGGTTGACAGACTCAAGGCTTCTTTCGTTGGCACAAAGCTTGCGGTTGCAAGAATATTTACGAGCCTTATTCCTATTTTAGCAATTGTGGTGCCGTTCTTCAGTTGTTCTTTTAAAGCACCTTTTATTGAATTTGAAGGCTTTTTCAGTTTGTTTACTCTTTTAGATAAAATTGATGCTTTCGACATTGACGGTATATTATCTCTGTTAAATGCTCCTGACGGCAAAACAGCTTTGATAATATTCCTTGTTGCAATTGTTTTGCTGTTATTATCAGTTGTTTTGCTTTTAGTGAGATTCGGTTGCCTTACTATGGCATGCTCACCAAAGGGCAAATCTATTTGCTTCGGTTTTGATATAACGCTTATTATGTTAACCGTTGTTTCCTGTGTAATGTTTTTTGCTATTCCGGAGAATCCGTATTTTGCAATTGATTTCATATTAGCACCTTTTGTTTATCTTGTTTTATTAGCGGTTAATTTTGTTGTTGATATAGCTATCTTTAAGCAAGGTATTGAGGTTAAACACGCACAATGCTTTGTTGGCGGTATCCCTATTGAAGAATATTTTAAAATGGTTGAGGATGGTGTTCCTCAAGAGGAAATCCGTGCTGAAATGTATAAGCGACTTGCCAAGTTGCAGGAGGAGCAAGAGGCAAAGTTAAATGATGCGGAGGTGAAAAAATGAGTGAAGAAAATAAAAACATAGACGTTAACGAGCGTGAGTATGTTTTTGAGATGACTGAAAACTCAGCTTATATGAACAGAATATTCTGTTCCACCAAAGAACGCGTAGCATATATTCTGAAATGCGCAGCTGCAGAGTTATCGATGGGTAAATTATGATACCGGCTCTGAGCTTTTTATGTATAAAATTCTTGGACTTGATCCTGAAGCTCACGGTAATGCAGCGGTTGGTTTGGGTATCTATGATTTAATTAATGACCCGTTGTCCGCGGTTATCATTGATAAAATGCGTACCCGTTGGGGTAAATTTAAACCGTTCCAGTATCTTTCTCTTTTGCCAAGTCTGGTTGTTGGCTTTGTTACATGTATTTTGCCGATTATTTGCGATAGTTATGCTTTAAATGCGGCACAGCGTCTGCTTCTTTATATGATTTTGTCATATATTGGTGAAACTGTCGGCGCTTTCTTTGGCGGCGGCGGATATATTGATAACGTATTTACTCCAAACCCGAACGAAAGAACTTCACTTTTGGTTTCCTCCCGATTTGCCGGTGACTTATTCAGACGATTACCCGAACAGATAGCCGGCGTTATTTTCGATTTGGTTGCAAACGGCAAAATAAAAATCAATTTGGCCCGTGTTTTTTCAGGAATGAAAATCTGGTGGTGGGTGATTGCCACGGTTCCTGCAGTTTATTGGGTGTTTGTAAGTAAAGAACGTGTTCCTCAGTCGGAAAAACCGCCGCAGGTGGTTAAGGGTATGTTCTCTGTATTCAGAAACAAACCTCTTTTGATTTACACTCTTTCAGGTTTTGTTGACGGTATTGATATTGGTACATCTGAATCACTTTATTATGACAGCGTGTTGAAATTCAATATGATTTCAACTATTGCAGGTATACCGGGTATGCCCATTTCCTATGCCAGCTACCCTTGGGCAACAAAATTCAGAAGAAGATTTTCAACTAAATTCCTATGGGTTGCACAACGAAGTTCAATCATCTTTTCCGAAGGATTTTTCTTCCTTGTGGGCTTAATCGGCGGTAAAGGAAAAGGCTTCTATAAAAAGAAATTGCCGATGGCAATAGCTATGTGCATCGGTAACTGTGTGGAAATGGTATTCTATGCAACCAAGAAAATAGTTGATGCTGAAATTAACTATGAGGTTCTTGATTATTGTGAATGGCAGAACGGTTACAGAGTTGAAGCAACCGTAAATCTTTTAACGGGTTATATGAATAAGGTAAGAGGCATTGCTCTAACTAAAATCAACTCACTTTTACTTGCAAGATGGGCAGGCTTTGAGTCGGGTCTTACCGCGGTACAGACAGAGGATACAATGTGGAAGATGTTTGTTGCCGCATTTGCTCCTAAGCTGATTTTTGACTTAATAAGTCTTGTTCCTATGTTCTTCTATAACATTGATCAGAAGACCAGAGAAAGAATGTATCTTGATTTAGAGCGTTCTCGCGCCGCAACGGCAGCAAAAGCAAAAACAGAAGAATAATATAAATAATATGAGAGGTCAGTAATCAACTGACCTCTCGTTCTTTATATTTCTGAGAAAGGTGAAGCGATTCTGCTCAGCCTGAAATTTACCGCCTCTCTCGAACGGTTAAAACGGTATATACTGAAAACAAGTCCGACGCCGATGTAAAGGCAAAGGGTACTTGTACCGCCGGCACTGAAGAAGGGGAGTGTAATTCCGATAACGGGGAGAACCATAAGAACCATACCAATATTTATTATTACCTGCGCCGCTATCATTGAAGCAATGCCGTAGCACGCAATCTGTGCGGAGAAATCGCGGGCATTTTTTCCTGTCTGAATCATTTTGTAGCAAATGAAAAACAGAAGCCCTAATGCAATCAGGCAACCTAAAAATCCGGTTTCCTCACCGATTGCGGTGAAAATAAAGTCGTTTTCACTTTCGGGAACGATGCCGCCTTGGGTATATATTCCATTGAATAATCCCTGACCGAAAAAGCCACCCGAGCCGAGAGCGTTAAGACCTTTTAACTGCTGATAGCTTTCAGCGGGGAATTCCTCCGGTTTTAAAAGTGCCAGAAAACGGTTTTTCTGATATTCACCGAAAACATACATCCATATAAGGGGTGAGGCAGCAATTGCCAATAAACCTCCGCCTGCAAAGAATCCGATATGAAGACCTGCAAAGAAGAGCATTGCAATTGTCATAAAAATAAAAACAAGCGCGGAACCCATATCACCTGTAAGAACAACTAAACCAATGGGAATCATTGCATGTATACCTAAAAGGAGGATGGATATAGGTTTGTTTATGGTGTCGCGGCAGAGCTCGAGGTGCATTGAATAGGTAATAACGTAGCCGATTTTAACAAGCTCGGACGTCTGGAAGTAAATTGAACCGAAGGCGAGCCACGAACGGGCATCAGGTCGCGATTCCGGTGCAACACCGAAAATAAGAGTGATTATCATTAATCCTATACAAACTACACCTATAATCGGCCATAGCTTCATTATCAGCTCATAGTCAATTGCCGAAATAACCAGTGTTAGAATAAGTCCGACAACTGCCGCAATAATCATAACTGTTGCGTCACGTGAGATAAACTGACCGTCTTCCAGCATACATATTGTTGCGCTGAAAACCATAAGTACACCGAAGATGGAAGCTGCCATAATTGCTATGAATAATATTTTATCGGTTTCTGCAATAAACCGTTTTGTACGTGAAAATAATTTTTTCAAGGCTTTGCCCCCTTGATTTTAGTTTATAATATTGTTATTATACATATATTAGATTTTTATTTCAAGTGTTTTACTTTTTTTGAGGTGTTTATGATACAAGTTGTTTCAGATTCTCCCGAAAAAACCGAATATTACGGGGAGCTTTTAGGTAAAGCCTTGTCCGGTGGTGAAACAGTTGCTTATTTCGGCGGCTTAGGCATGGGGAAAACCCGTTTTACAGCAGGACTTGCCAAAGGTTTGGGAATTAAAGCGGATGTTTCAAGTCCTACATTTTCGCTTGTTCATGAATATCGCGGTGATAATGCGATGCTTTATCATTTCGATATGTACAGAATCAGCACGTTTGAAGACCTTTGTTCTACCGGGTTTTATGATTGCCTTGGTGGAAACGCTGTTCTTGCCGTTGAGTGGAGTGAGAATATCGAACTCGCTTTACCCGAAGATAAGCTTATCAAAATTGAAATTCTTCGCGGTGATAATGACGATAGCCGTATTTTACGTTTAAGTGGTGACGAAATATATGAAAATTCTTGGTGTTGACAGTACTGCAACAGCTGCAAGCGTCGCAGTTTATGAAGACGGAAAGATCCGTTCGTTGATTTATTCAAATACAGGCTTGACCCATAGTCAGACGTTGATGCCTATGGTTGAAGCTGCTTTAAAAAGTGCCGGCGTTGATATTAAAGATATTAATTTGTTTGCTGTAAGCAACGGTCCCGGTTCTTTTACGGGGGTCAGAATCGGTGTTTCTGCCGTTAAAGGTCTTGCTCAGCCTCTTAATAAAAACTGCGTTGCGGTTTCAACTCTTGAAGTAATTGCAAAACCCCTTGAAAATACGGGGTGCTATGCTGTAGCTGTAATGGATGCCCGTTGCAATCAGGTGTATACAGCTCAGTTTGATTGTGACAGCGGTTTTAAGAGAGTGACAGAGGATGAAGCAATTACAATTGATGAACTCACAGAAAAGCTTTTAACCGTCAGTAAACCAATTGTTCTTATTGGTGACGGTGCTCATGTTACATATAATAAGATGATTGAAAAAATACCCTTTGTAAAAAAAGCAGTTGCTTCTGTTTGTTACCAATCTGCAGCAGACGTTGCTTTAATTGCTGCTGAAAAGGTTGAAGCTGGTATAAATTCAGAGCAGACTGCAAATGATATTCTGCCGAATTATCTTCGCCTTTCTCAGGCAGAACGTGAACTAAAAAAGAAAAATAATAATTGAAAGGTTGTTTTAATATGTTGATTTTAGCTTCTGATCACGCAGGTTTCCCGCTTAAAGAGGAAATCAAGGCTTACCTTGACGAAAAAGGTGTTGAGTACATAGATTGCGGCACAGATTCTACCGCATCTGTTGACTATGCAAAATTTGCACAGACCGCTTGTCTCAAGGTTATTAACGGAGAAGGTGATAAAGCTGTGCTTTGTTGCGGTACAGGTATCGGTATTTCTATGGCAGCAAACAAGGTTAAGGGTATCAGAGCTGCTTGCTGCTCTGATTACTTCAGTGCAAAGTTCACAAGACTTCACAATGATGCTAATGTTCTTTGTATGGGTGCAAGGGTAATCGGTGCAGGTCTTGCTTGCGAGCTTGTTGACGTGTTTATAAACACAGAATTTGAAGGTGGACGTCATCAGCGAAGAGTTGACCAGATTACCGCTATTGAAAATGGTGAAATACTTTAATGAAAAAAGTCCGAAGAAGGAAAATTGCGTTAAGCATAATTTCAATTATACTCGTCTGCAGTATCGGTTATTTGCTGTATGGTAATTTTTATGTGGATATACAGCACTTTGATATTAATACCGATAAGTTACCAGACAGCTTTAACAATTATTTGATTGCACACATTGCTGATTATCACAACAGAGGCTCTGCTCTTGTTGATAAGCAGATTTTAAGCAGTCTTCAAGAAGAAAAACCCGATATTATTGTTATAACGGGTGATCTTATCGATTGTGAAAAGCTTGATGTCGATAAAGCGCTGTCATTCGCCGACGAGCTTTGTGATATTGCACCCGTATATTTTGTAGCGGGTAATCACGAAGCCAATGTATCTAAGTTTAACTTTACGGATTTTTGTTATTTGATCAACGGGCTGAAAGAGTTAGGCGTTACTTTTTTGAGAAATGATTTTGTAAAAATAAGTAATGAAGCAGGCGATACGTTTAATCTTTACGGTATTCATGACCCTTATTTTTACGGCGGTTATGAACAGGTCTTTCAACGTACGGAAATTTTGTGTGACGAGCTTGATATGAATATTGATGAGTTTAATGTTTTGCTTGCACACCATCCTGAAACGCTCGCGGTGTATAAAAAGTTTAAAATTGATGTTGTGTTTTCGGGGCATGCGCACGGAGGGCAGATAACTCTGTTTGGTACGCCTATTGTAGCGCCTGATCAGAAGCTTTTTCCACCATACACCGAAGGTCTTTATAGAGCGGGAGTTACCAAATTAATTGTGAGCAGGGGAATAGGTTATAGCAATTTTCCTTTAAGAGCTTTTTGTAACCCCCATCTTGTTTATGCTGAATTTAAGACGAAAAGCACTTAAATATTTATGTTTAATAAACCCCTTTATAGTAATTGACTAACTATAAAGGGGTTCTATCATTTATATGATTTTATATTGTTTAGTGTTTATCAGTACATGTGATTCCACTGTCATAAGAGCTCAATGTGTAACCATAGCATGCACGGACTGTGTATGTGTATGTAACACCTTTTGTTGTACCTTTATCAATATAAGTGGTGTTATTTGTTCCGCCTACCGCAGCAACTCTTGACCAGTTTGTATTAGCAGTTTTTCGATATACATAGTAACCGGTAGTGCCGTTTATTTGACTCCATTTTACAGTGATTCCCGATGTGGAGCTTACCGCAGTTAAAAGTTGGGGATTTGCAAGCCTTTTTATAGTAAGACCATTCGTATCGAAACCACTGTTAAAGCCTGTGTTTGCAGAAACAGAATATCTATAGTAGTTTCCGTTAGCATTTATAACAGTGTTGTCGACATACCAAAGGTTGGTTGTGCTCCCAAGTTTTGTCCATGTTGTTTGACCTGCACCGCGTCTGTATATATTATAAGATGTTGCATTGTCAACTTTTTTCCAATCAATATAAATTCCTGATTTTGCATTAGTAATCGAAGAAAGGTTAGGTGCATCAACGTACTTAATATATTCACTATCAGGATAATAATTGCTGTATAAACCCGTGCTATTTGTAGCACGCAAAGTGTATCTGTAGTAGTTATTACCTTTAACGTTTTTGTCAATATATTGGGTATCCTTTGTTGTAGCAAGATAGAGCCAGTTTTTTTCACCGGCGCCTTTTCTGTAAACTCTGTAATCAGTAGCGTCAGTTACTTCGTTCCATTCGATTTTAACTCCCTTGTATATATTTTCTATGTTGTTTATTATTGGGACGTTGTAATATACAGGGGAATTTTGTAAATAGAAAGGCTCAAGTATATTTATGTTGCTATATTCCGACTTGTTACCTGGGAAGTAGATACTTTTCGAATAGTTACCAAAATAAAAATGTTTAAGTGCTTTGGGGAAATTAATGGATTGTAAACTGCATCCGCTAAAGGCATTTTCATCAATTTTTGTAACTAATTTAGGTATTTTTATTGATGTTAGTTTTTTACAACCATTAAAAGTATTCATTTCTATTTTTGTTATACCATTAGGTAATCTGACGTATGTTAAATCGTTACAGTAGCTGAATGCACCGCCACCAATACTTGTTACGCTGTGTGGTATTATAATTTGTTTTAAGCTGGTTTCCGAAAAACAACCGCCACCAATTTCTTTCAGGCCATCAGGCAAATTTATGCTAGTGATGTCATTTCTTGCAAAAGCAGCGCCACCAATTTTTTCAATGTTTTTTCCTAGTTTAACAGATTTTAAGGTTATACATCTGGTGAATGCATATGATTTTATTTCTTTTAAAGAATCTGAGAAAACAAGATTAACAACCTTTTTACCATTCAAGTAAAGGTAGTTTGGCCAGCGCAAAGGGGATGATTCATCGTTGTTGAAATGTATGCTTGCCCATTGGTCAGCGTTTCCTTGGTAGTAAATAGGTGCATAGGCATAAGCTCTGGAGAATGCAGAATCACCGATATATTTTATAGAGGTGGGGATTGTGAGAGAGTTAAAACTATCACAATATTCAAAAGCATACATTCCGATAGTTGTAACTGGTTTATTTCTGTAGGTTGAAGGGATAATAATGTCACCGGTGTACGTAAAATCACAATCTTTTACATAGTAAGTTTTACCATTCGGATTCAAAGCAAAAGTTAAGCAACCTTGGTTTGCCGACGCTATAATGGGAAAATAACATTGAATTGTTAATATAGAAAAAATGACAAATGTTATGATTGATAATACTTTTCTTTTCATAAAAACACCTCTTAACATTTTTTATTATACACTAATAATTTTCGTCTTGTCAATTTGAATTTTAATCATAATATAAATAAAAAGAAAAAACACCCAACTAATTAATGAAAATAGTTGGGTGTTAATCTTGTTTTTAATATGGAAATTTACTCAGATAATGCTCTCTGGAGCCAGATTGAACCAATATCAACCGCTGCCCACAAGCCCTTCTTTTCGGTTCTTTTAACGATTGCCTCAAGGGGGTTGATGTTGGGGTCAGTATTAAGAAGCTGAACAATAACCTTGTCAGCGATTTTAACACCGTGCACCTCGTTGGTTGATGCTATTGAGAACATAATTATAAATGGATCACCGGCATTGCCGTAGTAAATTGTGTTGCCTTTACGAACAAGGGGTTTACCCTTATACATAAGAAAGCTTGATTGCTTATCAGCCAAATTGAACACTCCTTTGCCCACACTTAGTTGAGATATGCTTTAAGAAGAGCCTGAAGAAGCTCATCTCTGTCTATCTTTCTGATAAGACTTCTTGCATTGTTGTGGGTTGTGATGTAGGTGGGGTCTTCAGACAGTATATAACCTACAAGCTGACTGGTAGGATTGTAACCCTTTTCAACTAAAGAATTATAAACTGAAACAAGTATCTCACGCATCTCTTTTTCATGATCATCACTGATTGTGAATTGGATTGTTTTATCTGTCATAAATACACCTCCTAAGACTTTATGAATATTATAAACCATTCAGAACAAAATTACAACAGATATTTTGTTAAGTTTTGGTTAATTACGTAATTCGATACCGATTTTTTTGAGGTTTTCAAGGATTGTATTTATCCAGCCCTGAACCTCGTCCATTTCAAGAGTTCTGTCCTTTGCGGAGAAAATGAGTCTTACCGTAACACTCTTGATTTCGCCGTTGTCATAGGTATCAATAACCTTAACGCTGTCAAGCTCACTGAGGTTAAGTGCGTTCCAACATTCAGAAAGCATTGCAAACGTTGTGCCCTCTTTCATAATCAAGGATAAATCATAATATGTTGACTGCTGGGTTGAAGGCTCACAGAATTCAATGTTATCACCTTTAACGGTAATGAAATCGTCAACATCAATTTCAATACAAACAACCTTTGCAACCTTGTCAAGCTTCTGTGCGTTTGTGGGATGTAATGTGTTGAGAATACCGATTTTTTTGCCGTCACAAGTGATTTCTGCTGTGTTCTTGGGGTGCTGCCATGCGTGAACAGGCGCTACCTTTTTAAATTCGGGCGCTTTGTGCTTTATCTGTGAAAAGATGTTGTTAATAATCGTAATCGCTTTAAAGAATAAGTCTTTTTCAGTTACTGTTTTGTCATAAAGAACAATACCTAATCTGCGACGTTCGTTTGCATAGCCGTTTTCTTTGAGTCCGTCAACAACACGGCCGATTTCAAAAATACCGTAGCTTTCACCGAAGTCCTTGTTTTCTGATGCGGCAAGGAGGAGGGTAGGAAGCATAGAGTTTCTTATTGTGCCGTTATCGGAGCTTTCTATATTAAGAATTTTAACGTTCTCTTCAACATCAATTCCAAGCTTCTTGTATTTTCTGACATCGCCCCAGATATATGAATGTACCTCGTGGAGATTGTAATGCTTAACAAGAATATCCTTGATTTCATTGCTTTCAGAACGCACAGGAGCACTTCTCACAGGTTTAAGCGGACTCTTTGTGGTGATAATGCTGAAGTTATCATAACCGTAAATGCGGGTGATTTCTTCAATGATATCAGCCTTGATTGTAACGTCCTTTGTTGCTCTGTATGAAGGTACTTTAACAGTGAAATTGTCACCGTTTTCAGTAACACCGAATCCGAGAGCTGTAAGAGTTTTTACAATACGCTCGTTTGTGATGTCAATACCTGTGTATTTATCAACGTAAGCCTTGTTGAAGTCAATTGAAATTTCAGGATATTTTCTTACGTATTCATCAGTAAGCTGTGAAGCAACCTTTGCACCGGCATCAATTGATGTAAGAAGGTATGCAAAACGCTTTGCTGCGGTTACTGTCATTTCAGGGTCAAGCATTTTTTCGTATCTTGCAGAAGCATCTGTACGAAGACCGAGTCTTGACGAGGATTTTCTTACACTTACACCGTCAAAATTTGCACATTCGAGTACAACGGCATCTGTGTTACCAACAATTTCGGAGTCAAGACCACCCATAATACCTGCAATAGCAACCGGAGTTGTGCCGTTCTGTATAAGAAGCGTGTCTGTTGTTATGTCTCTCTCGGTGTTATCAAGAGTTGTGAATTTGCAATCTTCTTTAGGTGTATCTACAACTATTTCGTCGATTTTATTTGCATCAAATGCATGGGTAGGCTGACCCATTTCGAGCATAATATAGTTCGTTAAGTCAGCGAGGAGGTTTATGCCTCTCATACCGCAGTAATAAAGTCTTATCTGTAAAGACATAGGACTTGTGTTTTTTGTGATGTTATCCATCTTAACACAAGAATAACGGTAAACAAGGTCAGGTCTTGCAACTGTTACCTTGATTTTTTCGTCACCGTCATATGCAAGCTCTGACAAGGGGAGTGGTTTTAATTCTCTGTCTGTAAGGGCTGCAAATTCACGGGCAATACCGTAGTGACCCCAAAGGTCGGGACGGTTTGTAAGTGATTTATTGTCAACTTCAAAAATAATATCTTCAATGGGATAAATATCTTTGAGATCCGTACCGTTAGGAGCGTCAACGTCAATTTCCATAAGACCTGACTTATCATCGGATATGCCGAGCTCGAATGCTGAACAGCACATACCTTCAGACTCAAAGCCTGCGACCGTTGCTTTTGTGATTTCACCTGCAGGCACTCTGCCACCGGCTTTTACAAAAGCAATTTTCATGTTTTCGTGTACGTTAGGTGCACCGCAAACAACATCATAAATTTTGTCACCGCCGTCTACTTTAAGAAGATGGAGCTTCTTTGAGTTGGGATGATTTTCAACAGAAAGAATTTCACCGACAACAACGTCGCGTAAATCATCACCCTTAACAATAATGTCTTCTACCTCTGCGGTTGCAAGAGTAAAGCTGTTAATAAGCTTTTTAATATCAAGACCCTCAAGGTCAACATATTCTTTTATCCAATTTATTGAAACAAACATTTATTTGACCTCCTTTTCGGGTGTTGTGAAAGTTGTGTTTTCGAACTGTGAAAGTGATTTAAGGTTGCAAGAGTTAAATACACGGATGTCTTTGATGCCGTAACGCATCATTGCAAGTCTTGTAAGACCGAGACCGAAAGCAAAGCCTGTGTATTTTTCGGGGTCGAGACCGCCTGAAATAAGTACATTGGGATGAATCATACCGCAGGGGCAGAGCTCAAGCCAGCCTGAATCCTTACAAGAGGGGCAGCCTTCACCTTTACAGATTGTGCACTGAATATCAAGCTCAAAGCCGGGTTCAACGAAGGGGAAGAAACCGGGACGAAGTCTTACGGTAATATCCTGCCGGAAAACCTCGGAAAGCATTGTTTTCATAAAGTAAATAAGGTTTGAAATGGAAATATCTTTATCAACCATAACACCTTCCATCTGGAAGAATGTGTTTTCGTGACAAGCGTCAATCTTTTCGTTTCTGAAGCATCTGCCGGGGAAGATAACGCGAATGGGTCTGTCTGCCTCAAGCTCGGGAGTGTATTTCTTGAGGATTGCATTCTGTGCCGCAGATGTATGAGTTTTTAAAAGCTGATTTGTGCTGAGATAATAAGTATCCTGCATATCGCGCGCAGGGTGATGCTTAGGAATGTTAAGAGCCTCAAAGCAGTGGTAGTCGTCAACTATCTCGTCATAATCTTCAATTGAAAAGCCCATACCTGCAAATATATCCTCAAGCTCACGCTGAACAAGAGTGATAGGGTGATATGAACCTTTATCCTCAGTGATGGGGAAGGTTACGTCATAATCCTCAGCCGCATTGATGAGGCGTTCTTCCTCAAGCTTTGCAAGCTCAATGTTTTTTGTTTTGATGCTTTCTTCAATGAACTGTTTTACTTCATTGATAATCTGACCTGCTTCTTTTTTTCGCTCATTGGGAACATTTCTCAATTCAGCCATAAGTGAAGAAATGTAACCCTTTTTGCCAAGAAATTCAATTCTCAACTGCTCAAGATCAGCAGGTGTTGCGGCAACAGCGACTTTTTCGCCGAATTGCACTTTTAACTGTTGTGCTTTATCTAGCATTTTTTTCATCCTTTCAATATGTATTCAAAAATTTCAAACTTTTTCATCTGCAATGAATGGTTGTATATGGTACCATTTTGAATTAAAATGCAATTCAAAATCGGTGTAAGCCCCTTGATTTTGCATTAAAAAAAGCCCTCATCCCCAAAGGGACGAAGACAAACTCCGCGGTACCACCCTAATTTTTGCTCCAGAGCAAACACTCTTTTGTCATATAACGGTCACACCCGTCGCGGCCTACTTAGTTTCAACCGCGCTGCTCACAAGTGAACTTCAAAGAACCCCTTTGTAACGTGCTTACAGCCAAGGCACATCTCTCTGTAACGTCAGAAATCTTCTACTCTCTTGCTCAACGCATTTACATTTAAATATATTATCATATTAATTTATAAAATTCAAGTGTTTATATATAAAAAATCCCTGCAAAATGCAGGGATTCATTCTTTTAGCCTTTAACAGTGCCGCCCTTCATTTTTATAAGCTCTCTGTAGCTGATAAGCTCAACACCGTTGTCTTTAAGGTATTTATGTACATAAGGATCTTTCATAAGCTCATATTCCCAAACTCTGTCCTGCCATCTGCTTGTAATTCCTTTAAGCTCATCACACTCAACAGAAGGATGTATGAAGGTTTCTGTAACACCGTCTTCGGGAATATCTGTCCAGATTTTAAGGATTGTGTCACGATAAACCTCATAGCTTACGCGCATATCGTCATTCCAATCCGGGAAAAGAAGATAATCGGGTATAACAACATTGTATTTTTTACCCCAATGCTTTGAAAGAAGAGTAACCGCAGCATAAGCGATGTAAGGTGTACCGTTGGGACAGATTCTCTTGTCGTGCTTTGTGTAAAGTCTGTAAGCATAGCCGTAGCTTCCGCAAATTTTAAGAGCCAGCTTTGAAAGACCGAGTCTGCCTGTGTAATGACCGTAAAGGGAGCCCATATGATTATCAATATGTGAGGGCTTCATTCCCATACTGTGAGCAAGATCGATCTGTGCACGAACTTCTTTTTCAATGTCTTCATAAGAAGCGTTTTTCTCAACCTGGTCGCTTTCGTGCCACATAAAGCCTTCTTCATCGATAAGTGTTTTACCGTCTGTAAGAGGCTTCCAACGGTATTTGCCCCATTCACTTGTAAGGGTGGTATGTACACCGATTGCATATTCGGGGTGAGCCTTTGAGAATTCAACAGCATCTGCTGCTGCAGGGCAAGGCATCATAATTGTTGAAGATTTAAGCCAACCGCCGAGAAAAAGTTCGTTTACCGCTTCATTAGCAGCGTTGCACATTCCGTAGTCATCGGCATTAACGATTAAATATTTAGCCATAAGATTTCCTCTCTTATTCATTATTTCCTTTTTATTATAATACTTGTGAAAAATAAATCAAGGGTGTTGATAAATTTTTGTTTTATTTGTTTAATTTTTCTTTACTTTAGGTAATTTTATGATAAAATGGTAGAGTAATTAAGTGTAGGAGGTACTTTTATGAGCGATATTAAACTTGGTGTTCAGCTTTTTACTTTAAGAGATAAATGCAAAACTGCAGAGGATTTTGATACAACTCTGAATTTTCTTGACAGCATAGGCTGTAACGTTATACAGATTTCTGCAATTGGCGATATTCATCCCGAGAGAGTTGCTGAAATTGTTGACAAATATAAAATGGATGTTTGTGTTACACACAAGCCGTACGACAGAATGAAAAATGACCTTGATGCTCTTATTGAAGAGCATAATCTTATTCATTGTAATAATATCGGAATCGGTGCAATGCCCGGTAATGTGCACGAATCGGCAGAAGGTGTTACCGGCTTTATCGTAAAATGCAATGAAATTGCAGAAAAAATGCAGAAGAAAGGCAAAAGCCTTAATTATCATAATCATGCGCTTGAATTTGAGGTTTATGACGGCAAACGCACTTTTGAAAGACTTATTGATGAGGTGCCGCTTCTTCGATTTATTCCCGATACTTATTGGATGCAGGTCGGTGGTGTAAATCCTGCTGAATATATGAAAAAGCTTGCAGGCAGAGTTGATGTTTGTCACTTTAAAGATATGAGGATTGTTAACAATCAACAGCAATTTGCAGAATGCGGCACAGGTAATCTTGATTTAGGTGCATGTTACCGTACCTGCAAGGAAATCGGTGTGAAATATATTGTTATTGAGCAGGACCTTTGCTACGACAAAGACCCTTATGACAGCGTTAAAATCGGCTTTGAAGGTCTTAAACGCATTGCAGAAGAGAATGAATAATGTGAGGTATTTATGTTATACCAATTAAAAAAATGTCGTGACGGCTCTCATTCTATATACAGAACAACTGTTGATATCACTGAAAACAACGGTGTAGTTTCTTTTAAATTTGAGGCGGAAAACACAACGTTTTTCTGCCCCCCACAGCGGTTATAACATACTTCATTCGGAAGGGGATGCTTGTGAGGTTTTAATCGGCTCTGACCCTGAACGAAAAGTGTATTATGAAATTGAAATCAGCCCCGATAACGATTTGATGTTAGCCGAAATGGTCAATCACGGCTTTGATGAAAACAACGAGCCCATTCTTGATATTCATTTTGTTGAAGAATGTTTTGTAAAGGGTGAAGTTGTCAAAAGAGATAATGGCTACACCGCAACTGTTACCTTCCCGAAAGAAAAAATATTAAGCGGTGACGGTGAAGTTTATTTTAATGCGTACCGCCTTGAAACAGACGGAGGTGAAATGGATAAGCATTTGTTTGCGTTAAATCCCACAATGCTCCCCAAGTTCCGTTCACCCGAGTATTTTGTTTATTTAAAAGATTTTATATAAAGATAAACCACTTGCAACTCAAAAAATTGCAAGTGGTTATTCTTAACTTATTACTATGGTCAGGTCGCTCATAGGATATGAACAGCAGGGGTGAATGACACCATAGCTTGAATCAGCAAGGCGTCTTGAATCAACTCCGTCAGGGATGAAAACATTGCCTTTTATCACTTTTGAACGGCAAAAACCACATTCACCGGAACTACAGTGTGAGGGAACTTTTACACCATCGCGCTCAAGAGAAGTAAGGAGTGTTTCAGTTGCCTTGCAAGGTACCGTTGCGATGTTTTTGCCATTATGCACAACCTTACATAAAAAGGTTTTGTCAATAGCATCTTTCGGAAAATCGGGGAGAGAAGCAGGATTCTCAATCTTACCGTTTGCTGCAAAGCGAATATATTTATTTTCGAGCTTTAATTCTGCAATTTGGGGCACAACTCTGTTATAAAGTGTTTGTGTTCCTGAAACAAAAATGCTGAATTTTGAGGATGTAGCATATTTTTCGATAAGGCTTTTGGTTACAAAACCGCGCTCGCATTTGAATACGTGTTCGTCGCTGAAAACATACACAACTTTGAAATGTGCGCTTTTTTCTGCAAGCTCATTAAGTCTTTCTGACATAATAGCTTCATTTTGCTTTCTTGCGGCAAATATAAGCGTTAAATCAAGATTCAGACTCCCGTCAGCTATTGCTTCCGCCATAGATAAAAATGGGGATATCCCGTAGTTATCACTAATACCTATAATTTTTTTTGAGTCCCTTAAAGCCTGGTAATAAAACTCACCAAATGGCGCGGAGGCGCTGATTTGAGTACCTTTGCGCCATGTGTTTAAAATAAAATCCGAAGCAAAGCCGTCGGGCTTCTTTTTAACGATGATTACGTATTCATCGTCAAGAGAGCGTGTAGGTGAAGAACAAATTGTAAACGCTCTTGTAACAATTGCGCTTCCGATTTCAAGAATAACACTTATGCTTTGCCCGGGTCTGAAGTAAGCAAGCTTTGCCGTGCCGTGGGCTGTATCGGGTTCAAGTATATATGCTCTTGTATCCTTCGATATTTCTGCAACCTGCTTCACCTTTAAAAATTGTGTCGGGGGATGCAAAAAATTTGCAATTGAATTAACTGCATTGTTGGCGTTTAAAGGTGTTTCGGGTGCTTCCTTTATAACGCCTTTTCTCATCTCTGGAATGTTTGTGAAATTGCGCACATCCTTAACGGGGGAACGAACAATAATTCTGTTACTCATTGTTGATGCTCCTTTCCTCGTCAATATCAGCAATAGTTGCGAAGGCTGCATTTCTGCCGGTAACAACAGCAGCATCAACTCCTGTCAGTTGTGCACCCCAACCGCCGCAGAATCTTAATCCTTTGGTGTCACAGTCGGTAGCTTCTGTCATAACACGTGGTAGAAGACTATCCCAATCATCACCGAGATAACCGTAAACTGTCCCTTGGGGTGTGCCTGTATAACGTGCAAAGGTTACAGGGGTTGCAACCTCTAATTCCTCAATATTGTTGTGAATAGTAACACCGGTTTTCTGCTCATATGCTGCAATAAGTCGGGCTGCAAGTAAATCCTTTTCATCAAAATAACCTTCAGGCGGTATGTTTGCCCAACAGTTATCAGTGTAAAAAGTTGAAAGACAAAGAATTGTTGTGCCCGACGGAGAACAGTCGGGATTTGCTATATTTAAACAAATTGCTTTTATAGCATTGTTGGTATCTATCAATTTCATAAGTGTGTATTGCGAGGCTGTGTCTGCACTGTCCGTAATGTAAACTAAATAGTCTTCAATACCTAATTCTTCGGGCGAGCGGTTTAATCCAATGTAAACACATGCACCTCTTGCGCCGTAATTGCGCGCGTTTGTGCGCTTAACGGCTGTAACGGGTATGTCGCTTTTTTTCATCATTTTTGCATAAGCCGTTGTAGGTGAACAGGTGCAAATAATGTGATTACACTCAATTTTTTCACCGCTTTTTAAAATTACACCTGAGGCTTTGCCGTCATTGAATAAAATACGCATAACATGAGAATTAAAGCGTGCTTCACCGCCGTTGTCTTCAAATTCGCCAAGCAGAGCCATTGTTATAGCGTTGCTTCTGTTTTTTGGTATTGAGCTTCCGTATTTTATCAGGAAATTAATTGTGTTAGCGTAATGAACAAAGCTCATTCTGTCACAGTCAATGCCGAAGTGCATCCAGTGTGCATTGAAAATTTCTCTTGCTTTAAGGGGAACCTCCAGTGCATTTAATACTTCGTTCACAGAGTAAGGGGCTGTTCTTACAAAATTTTCATTTTCTTTATTGAAACGTCGTTTCTCTTTTAGCGTTGTTGAGCCGTTTGTTTCGGCTATGAAGTTAAAGCCTTTCTCAATTTCGTCCGCCAATTCAAAAAGCTTTTTCATGGATTTTTTGCTGCCGGGAACATAATATTCCATAGCATCAATATATTCTTCTATGCCGTAAGGCATTATAGCATCAATTTCTGAGCCATCGGCTGATTTGCTTATGAGTCTGTATGCTTCGGGTATTTTAACCCATTCAATTTTATTTGTTATATTTAATTTATCGAAAAGTTGACGTAACTCACCATGCTCTGCGTCTTGTGAAAAACCGCAAAGCTGCTGAAGTGATATGTCAAATTCAAAGCGCCCTCTTACAAAGCTTGACACAAAGCCGCCGGGAGCGTTGTGCCTTTCAAGCAGAAGCACCTTTTTACCTTCTTTTGCAGCACAAACTGCGGCGGATAAACCGCCGCAACCTGCACCTATAACTATAATATCATAGTTTTTATCAGACATTAATATAAGACCTCTTTAATGTATTTCTGAAAGTTTAACAGGTCTGCCCTCGTTAGCAGATTTTTCAGCAGCAAGAGCAATCTTTACTGACTGAAGACCTGCATGAATGCCAACAGGTGTTTCTTTGTCATTTATACAGCAGTCAACAAACTGTCTTACTTCTTCAGAGAATGAACCCATATATCTTTCAAGGAAGAAATAGAGGGGCTTTTCTCCTGTAACACCGTTAGCATCTGCAATAACAGCTGTTGAAAGGGTATCGTTTGCAGTTGCAACCATACCCTTTGAACCGAAAAGCTCAGCTCTCTGGTCGTAGCCGTACATAGCTTGACGTGAGTTATCAATAACTGCAAGGGCACCGTTTTCCATTTTCATTGAAATGATTGCTGTATCAAAATCACCATATTCACGGATACCGGGATTGATAAGAGCAGCAGCGTATACGTAGAGCTCTTCAACATCGCTGTTTGTAAGGAAGCAAGCCATATCAAAATCGTGAATTGTCATATCAAGGAATATGCTTGCTGCACAGTAGCCGACAGGTGGTGCCTGAGGGTCACGGGAAGTGATTTTAAGAATTTGTGCTTCACCTATCTTGCCCTCATCATAAGCTTTTCTGACAGCGGCAAAGTTATGGTCAAAACGACGATTAAAGCCAACCTGGAATTTTACTTCGGGATGAGCCTTGAGAGCGTCTGCAATTTCAAGAATTTTGTCAACCGTGTTTGCAAGAGGCTTTTCGCAGAAAACGTGTTTACCTGCTTCGATTGCTTCGATTGAAATTGGTGCGTGTGTGTCTGTTGAAGAGCAAACAAGAACGGCATCAATCGTATCGTCTTCAATAATCTTTTTGTAGTCTGTGTAGATTTTTTCAACACCAAAGCCTTCACAGAAAGCTTTGGTATCGTCGTTCATAAAGGGGTCTGCAATTGCTGTTACAACTGCATTTTTAACGTGATATGAAATTGATTCAAGATGAACCTTACCAATACGTCCTGCGCCGATGATACCAATATTAAGCATAGTTATTATGTCCTTTCTTTATCTATTTATCAGATGGTGCCGTCCCATGTGGAAACTTCTGTTTTCTTCATCTCTTCTTCATCAAACCAACGTGTGGTTACGCATTTGCTTTCAGTGAAGAATCTGTAGGCATCTTTGCCTAAACAGTGAAGGTCGCCGAAGAACGAATCTTTGTGACCTGAGAAGGGGAAGAAGCCGATGGGCACGGGAATGCCAACGTTAACACCAACCATACCGCCGTGTGTATGGCGCGTGAACTCACGTGCATAGTGACCGTTCTGTGTGAAGATAACAGAACCGTTTGCGTAGGGGTTAGCGTTCATTACGGCAAGTCCCTCGTGGAAGTCCTTAACTCTCTTAACGCAAAGCACAGGACCGAAAACCTCATCTCTGCCTATAGTCATATCTGCAGTAACATTATCAAAAATTGTGGGGCCTACAAAGTAACCGTTTTTGATTTCATCGGGAAGCTCGGGATTTCTTCCGTCAAGTACAAGAGTTGCACCTTCTCTAATGCCTTTTTCTATATCTGCAACAACCTCGTCGTAATGCTTTTTATATGTAAGCGGTCCAAGCTTTGAACTCTTGTCAACCGATTTACCGACTGTAACCTTCATTGCCTGCTTTTTAAGTTCAGCAACAAATTCATCAGCAATTGATTCCTGAACAACACAGCAGGAGAGTGCCATACAACGCTGACCCGCACAACCGTAAGCAGAGTTAATAACACCCGCAACAGTTCTTTCAATGGGAGCATCCTCAAGAATAAGCGCATGATTCTTAGCCTGACAAAGTGCCTGAACACGCTTGCCTGCCTTTGCAGCTCTTTCATAAATGAGCTTACCGACCGGTGTTGAACCAACAAATGTAATACCCTTAATATCGGGGTGGTCAAGTATGGTATTTATTTCATTTCTTGAGCAGGTAACAACGTTAACAACACCGTCGGGTAAACCCGCTTCTTTATATAACTCTGCAATTCTTAGAGCTGTTCTGGGAGTAAGGGAAGCCGCTTTAAGCACGATAGTATTACCGCAGGCAACACAAACGGGAACCATCCAGCCAAAGGGAATCATAGCCGGGAAGTTAACCGGAACAATACCTGCAAAAACACCCATTGATTCTCTGTAAAGAACTGTGTCATAGCCCTTTGAGGCATCCATAAGGCTTTCGCCCATCATAAGTGAAGTTGACTGAATAGCAAGCTCGGTGCCTTCTTTTGCTTTAAGAACATCACCTTCAGCTTCAGCCCATACCTTACCGTTTTCTTCGGCAACAAGTGTTGTGAGCTCTTCCATATGCTCAATAAGAAGGTTTCTTACGTTATAGAGAATTTGTGTACGCTTGATTACGGGGGTTGCACTCCAAGAAGGGTAGGCAGCCTTTGCCGCTTCAATAGCGTCAAGAACTTCTTCGTTTGTACAGCAGGGAGCGTAGCCTGTTACCTCGCCCGTGCTGGGATTGTGAAGGTCGTACCACACGTCTGTTTTTGACTCAAGATACTGACCGTTGCAAAAATATTTTAATTTTTCAACTGACATTTTTAAAACACCTTTCCGTATTATAAGCCTGCTTTTTCTGAAATGTATTTTCTTGCTTTAACTGCATATTCAAAGGGATTTGCAATTGCGGGATCCTGTTCGGCCTCAACAAGTACATAGCCTTCGTAATTATTTTCCGAAAGAACTTCAAAAATAGGCGCAAAGTCAATTACACCGTCACCGGGAACCGTGAACGTACCTTTTCTTACACCTTGAAGGAAGCTTTCTTTGTTTGCCTTAACGTCAGCAATAACGTCGGGGCGGATGTCTTTAAGATGAACGTGTTTAATACGGTTAATGTATTTTTTAAGAACGCTCATATAATCTTCACCGCAATATGCAAGGTGACCTGAATCGAAAAGAAGATTAAAAAGCTCCGGGTCTGTGTTTTCCATAAGTCTGTCTATTTCAGCTTCTGTCTGTACAACTGTACCCATATGGTGGTGGAAGGTGAGGGTAATACCCATATCCTTTGCAACCTTACCAAGCTTGTTAAGACCTGTGCAGAGCATATCCCACTCTTCATCGTTCATAACGTACTTGTCATCAAAGATTGAAAGATCTGTTCCCTGAATAGAGTGCCCCTGCTCAGAAACACCAACAACCTTAGCACCCATTTCTTTAAGGAATGTAATGTGTTCAATAAAGTCTTTTTCTGTTTCCTCGTAAGGCTTAGTTGTAAGAAATGTTGAGAACCAAGCATTACAAATCTGCATTCCGCGTAAATCGAGCGCTTTTTTTAGAACTTTTGTGTCCTTAGGATACTTGTTACCAACTTCGCATCCCGTAAATCCTGCAAGAGCCATTTCGGAAATGCATTGTTCAAATGTGTTTTCTGCACCAAGGTCGGGCATATCATCATTTGTCCATGCGATAGGTGCAATGCCGAGTTTTACTTTGTTTTTATCAAGCATCAGAATTTCCTCGCTTTTCTAAGATTTTCTTCTTTATTTTCAAAAGCAGTGTTTACCGCTTCTTTTGATGATGTTGAAGCAATGCCGACATGCCACCAAGCACCGTAACCGTCAGTCATTGATTTGGGGAGAACTTTAATATCAATAAGTGTTGATACAGTTTGCTTTTTGCTGTCCTCAAGAGCAAATGCAAGCTCGTCAAGAGTTGTTGCGGTGTAAGTTTTAACACCGTAACCCGATGCACACTTGGCAAAATCTATTGTGAAAATTTCACCGAGAAGGTCACCGTTTTCATCACGCTTTCTGAACTCTGTAGCAAGGTTGCCGATGCCGTTTGACATCTGAAGATTGTTGATACAACCAAAACCTGAGTTGTCAAAGAGAAGAACATTAATTTTCTTGTTTTCCTGAATAGCTGTAACCAATTCGCTGTGAAGCATAAGATAACTGCCGTCACCGCAGAAAGCATAAACCTCTTTTTCAGGCTCAGCAAGCTTTGAGCCGAGAGCACCTGCAATTTCGTAGCCCATACAGGAATAACCGTATTCCATATTGTAAGAATAAAGAGAATCTGTTGTCCACATTCTTTGCATACAGCCGGGGAGAGAGCCTGCGGCTGCAACTGCAATTGCGTCATCGTCAATTTTTTCTCTGATGAGAGCAAGGGCTGCAGTCTGTGTGATTTTACCGCCGGTTTTCTCAACAAACTCGGGAATTGTTTTTTCATATCTCGCTTTGATAATAGGTTCAAAATCATCTGAGTATGTATAAGAAGAAAGCTTTTCCATTTCTTCTGACCATGCTTTTTTTGCATCAGCAATTTCTGTTGTGTATTCGGTGCTGTAATCACCGATTGCTTTATCAAGTGCTTCAATACCCAGCTTTGCATCGCAAACAGCCTTAACAGCACCTAATTTGTATGCATCAAATCTGTCTGTGTTGATTGTAACGAAGCTTGCATCGTCTTTGAAAAGTGATTTTGAAGCAGTTGTGAAATCAGAGAAACGTGTACCGATACCGATAACAACGTCAGCAGCCTTTGCAATAAGATTTGCAGAAAGGTTACCTGTAACACCAACACCGCCAAGATTAAGCTTGTGCGAAGAAAGAACAGCGGATTTACCGTTCTGTGTTTCTGCAAAAGGAATATTGTGCTTTTCGCAGAATTTTTGTAAAGTGTCACCGCACTCAGAATATCTTACACCGCCACCTGCAATAATCAGAGGCTTTTTTGCTAGTTTGAGGATTTCAGCAATTTCGGCAATCTCATCTTCGGCAGGGGCAATTCTTGTGATTTTATGAACTCTTTTCTTAAAGAATTCATCGGGATAATCGTAGCTTTCACCCTCAACGTCCTGGCAAAGAGAAACGCAAACTGCACCTGTGTTAGCTGTGTCGGTAAGTACACGCATTGCGTTTATCATAGCTGACATAAGTTGTTCGGGGCGCATAACTCTGTCCCAATATCTGCAAACCGGTTTGTAAGCGTCGTTTGTTGTAACAGCTAAAGAATAGGGCTGTTCAAACTGCTGTAGAACAGGGTCGGGCTGACGACAGGCGAATGTATCAGCAGGGAAGAGCAAAAGGGGAACGTTGTTAACCGTTGCTGTTGCAGCCGCGGTAATCATATTTGCAGCACCGGGACCGATTGAAGAAGAGCAAGCAATAATTTTTCTGCGGTTATGCTGCTTTGCAAAGCTTGCGGCAACGTGTGCCATACCTTGTTCGTTTTTGCCTTGATAAACCTTTAAAGCGCCTTTGTTCTCGTCAAGTGCCTGACCGAGACCGCAAACAATACCGTGACCGAAAACAGTAAAAATACCGTCAACGAATTTGCTTTCTTTGCCGTCAAATGATACATATTGGTTGTCAAGGAACTTAACAAGAGCCTGACCCATTGTCATAATTGCCATTTATATCACTCCTAAGAAATAGATTATTTAGTAAGCCATTGATGCTCGTCTGAAACAAAACGTGTTGTTTTATACCAGGGATCATCGGGTAAGTGACGAATCATCCAGATATAACACATTTCATAACCCGGGGCAACAACCTGCTGATGGTCGTTACCGTCGGTAATAAATACAGCGCTGCCCTGAACGCTTTTGTATACATTATCGCCAACAAATGCGGCACCGAAGCCCTGGGGCTTGTCGAACTGATAGTAGTAAACCTCAGGCTGAGGGTGATGATGCGGCGGATAACTTGACCATCTGCCGGGTTGATTATAAACTTCACCAAGAACCATATTTGAGTAGGGGGCGTTGTCGGGATCAAACACGGTTGATACAATTCTGTAACCCGTACCTTCCCATTGATCTTTGCCGAAGTGCTGGTAAAGAATCATATCGGGTGTATAAAAAACGGGAGTAAAAATAATATCGTTATCCGTTTGCTGGATGAGAATACGGGATTCTTTGTTTGCTTTAATTGAAACCTCGGTTTCTTTGGGCACGTGTAAGCAATACGAAGCCTTTACAAAAGGATTTTCTCTTGCCATATTTCTTGTTTCGCCGTTCCAGGAAATTTCAACGTCACCGTAAAGAATGAGGAAGGCAGTTTCACAATCATTATCAAAAAGGCTGAAGTTTTCATCAGCTTTAAAATCCTTGACCCTGATATTCATCATCATTTCAGAGTGCTTACCGTTCATTTCGCAAAGAATCTGCTCATTGTTTTCATTAAATGAAAGTTTTTCGAACATTATATTCACACCTTTCCTAAGATTGAACTGTGTTTTCGTCGTTAGTAAGATTACCGCTGGCGCTTATGGGAATGACTTCACCGAGATAAGTAGGCTCTGGTTGAGCAATGCACCATACTATATCCTTGCATCTTGCAAGTGCTTCACGGAAATTGTTATATAAACGCATATCCAAAGAAAAGTTGTATTGCCCGTCTGCCGCAACACCGTATGCATCAAGACCTAATTTGCGAGCATCGTATATCGCTCTGTAAAGATGATACTTTTGAGTAACAATTATGAGTGATTCAACTTCAAAAACATCACGGGCTCTGTACATTGATTCATAAGTTGAGAAGCCTGCGTGGTCCATAAAAACCTCGTGTGAGAGAGCACCGCTTTCCATTGCGAAGCTTTTCATAACGTTGACTTCATCGTATTCCGTTCTGCCGTGGTCACCGCTCATTAAAAGACGGTTGGTTGCAGGGGAGTTGTAAACCTCAATACCTCTGTTGAGACGTTCCTCCAGCATATGTGACGGAGAGTCATCCCATACACCTGCACCGAGTACCATAACACAGTCAACGTCTTGTTCTGCAAACTCATCAGGTGTGAGAATATAACGGGAAGAAAAAGAAACAACATAGATGTTCATTATTAACGGAACAAGTGCTGCAATTAAAATGAAAATAAGAAAAAATGAAATCGATTTTTTCAGTGCATTCTTTTTCCTGACAGCGTTGCTTTTTTTCATAAACTCACCCTCTTGCAATCATTACACCGTATTCTTCTTTTTCTTTTTTGATAAACTCTTTAACAGCATCAACGGAAGGCATATCCTGCGAACAGGCATGGCTTGCAACAAGCATAGCCGCTGAAGCCGAACCGAATTCAAGAGCATCCATAATATCCCAGCCTTCAAAAATGCCGTAGAGGAAAGCGGAGGCGTAACCGTCACCGCCGCCGAAGGACTTGAGAAGCTTTACGGGGAAGGGCTTGATTTTGTAAGCTTGACCGTCATTGGTGTAAGCGGTTGAACCTTCTTTACCGTGCTTAACAATAACGATTTTGGCTCCCTGAGAATGCCAGTGTTTTGCAGATGTTTCATCTGTGCCGTCAAGACCGATAAGCTTTTCTGTAAGGTCAAATTCCTCTCTTGAACCGAGGATAATATCAGCTTTTGACGCAACTGTTGAATAGTAAATTGCAATTTCATCAGCGTTTTTCCAGTTGTATGCACGGTAATCTATATCGAAAATAACGGGAATATTATTCTTTTTAGCAATCATAGTTGCTTTTAATGCCGCTTCTCTTGAAGGACTTTCACAAAGAGCTGTGCCTGAAATAAGTATAGCTTTGGCTTTGTTTATGTAATCCTCGTCAATATCTTCAACGGATAACTTAAGGTCAGCCGCCTCGTTTCTGTACATAAGAATTGAACTTTCTGTTTCAGAACGGATTTCCGTAAAAGTAAGACCTATTTTCTCTCCGTTTTTACAACGGGTAATGTGAGAACAGTCGATACCCTCGTTTTTAAAGAAGTTTTCAACGAATGTACCTAATTCGTCATCAGAAACTCTCGCAAAGAAGCCGCATTTCTTGCCGAGCCTTGAAAGACCTACGGCAATGTTGGCAGGTGAGCCGCCCAGGTATCTTTTAAAGGTTGTACTTTCCGAAAGGGGGCAGTAATAGTCGACGGGATTGAAGTCGACTGCCACACGACCTAAAAGTATTAAGTCAAATTCTTTGTTGTTGTCAAATTCAATGTATTTCATAATAGTTTTCTCCTATTCTTAGTTTTTCATATTGAAAATTTTTATATGTTTTTCAACATTTTCACAAACTGCCTCAGCCATTGCGGCGGATAGCTTGAAGTAATTTGCACCTTCGAGAGCGGTTGCGGATTTAGAAGCGTTTGTTACGGCATCAAAGCTTGCGGTAGCAACATTAATTTTTCTTACACCGTTTGTTATACAATCTCTGAACGTTTCGGGCGCAATACCTGTTCCGCCGTGCAGAACAAGAGGTGTATCGCAAACGGCATCAATCTGTTTAAGAATATCAAGCCTTAATTCAGGCTGAGCTTTATAATGTCCGTGCGCATTACCTATAGCAACGGCAAGGGCGTCGATTCCTGTTTTTTCACAAAACTCTTTTGCTGATTGCGGGTCAGTGCATTGTACTTTATGAGCTTTACCGTTGCCTTCGTTTCCACCCACAACACCGAGTTCTGCTTCAACAGAAGCACCGTATTCTTTCGCTTTTTCTACCACTTTTCGTGTAAGCTTTATATTATCCTCAAAGCTCAGTAACGAGCCGTCAAGCATAACTGAAGAAAAACCGATATCAAGTGCCTTTTCAACAGTTTCATAATTGAGCCCGTGGTCAAGGTGAACACAGATATCTGTGGAACTGTTTTGTGCAGCAGCAACCATCATCGGGCCGATAATTTCAAGGGGTGAGGTAGGTAAACGAACTTCCGCAATCTGAATAATTATCGGTGTGTCGGTTTTTTCAGCAGCCTTAACTGCACCTAAAATCATTTCCATGTTTCCAACGGAAAATGCACCCACAGCCGTTTTGTTGCTTTCAGCATTTGAGATAAGCTTTTTTAACGTAACCAATGGCATAAAAACACCCTTCATCGACGAATAATACATAGTAATCAATATATATTTAATAATACAATATAAAAAAATATAAATCAATGTTTTACACGGCTTTTGTCTTTTCTGATTATGAAAAAATCAATGCTCTAAATTATGAAAAATATACAAAAATAAAATAACGAGAGCCGTCTTTTGAAAAACGGCTCTCGTTATTTGCGTAAAGTTATTGGCGTATTAACTTTAATGTTATGTTATCACTCTTTGACAAGAAAATCAAGTGAAAAGTGCTTGTTATATTGCACAAATATTATCTGTTAAAATTATGCAAATATACCTATCCGCCTTTGATTGCTTTTTATAGCTGTATATGTTAAAATTAAACAAAAGTCATAGGGTGTGAGGTGTTATAAGGTGCTGTATGTAGTTTTAGCTTTGGGTCTTTGTGCGGTAATAATTTTTAGTATTAAAAGAAGACCAGATGTTGCCGTAAGCATAGTTACAATAAAGGGTATTGCAAGCTTTTTGTTTATTCTTACAGGCTTGATCGCAATGACTGAAAATGCGGTTTTACCTAAATATATGGGGGCTTTGACAATTGCAGGTGCGTGCCTTGGTCTGATCGGGGATATTGTTCTGGATTTAAAATTTGTTTATCCCGATGACGGCAACAAATATTTGAAAATCGGTTTTATGAGCTTCCTGTTCGGACATTTGTTTTATTCTGCGTCTTTAATAACGGCTTACGGAATAAATAAGACAAATATCCTTTTCGGAGCAGTCGGATTTGCCGTTTGCTTTATCGGTGTTTTTATTGCTGAAAGAATTCTTCCGGTTGATATGGGGAGGTTCAGGCTGATTACAGCAATTTATATTGGTGTTGTGGGTATTGCTGTAGGTCTTGCCGTAAGCTATTCAATGGTTGAACATTCGGTGCATACACGTATGTTTGTTATTGCTATGATTGCTTTCCTTATTTCTGATTTCCTTCTTTCGGGTACATATTTCGGAATTACTGAAAAAGACAGAAAAAATCAGCTTGCAATCACCTTGAATCATTTAACTTATTTTATCGCACAGTATCTTATTGTGCTATCACTTGCTTTTTATAAAGGATAAATTATTATGACAGAAAAATTATTTTATGGGGATGCTTACATTAAGGATTTTAATGCAAGGGTCCTCTCTTGTGAAGAAGACGGAAAAAACTTTAAGATTGTTTTAGATAAAACTGCATTTTTCCCTGAGGGCGGCGGTCAGAAGGCTGATGTCGGTTTTATTTCAGATGCTGTAATTTCCGATGTTCAGGAAATCGACGGCAGAATTATCCATTTTGCCGATAAGCCATTAAACGTGGGTGAATGTTATGATTGCAGCATCAATTGGGATTTGAGATTTTCCCGTATGCAGAATCATAGCGGTGAACACATCGTTTCGGGTATTGTTCATTCTCTCTTCGGTTACGATAACGTTGGTTTTCATATGGAGGATGACTACGTAACAGTTGATTTCAGCGGAGAGTTAAACAGAGAACAGCTTGATGCGGTTGAAGAAAAATCCAATTTTGCAGTATATTCTAATTACAAGATTAACTGTTATTTCCCTGACAGTGAAAGTCTTGATGAACTTGATTACAGGAGTAAGCTTGATCTTACGGAAAATGTAAGATTAGTTGAGATTGAAAATACGGATTTATGCGCTTGCTGCGCTCCTCACGTTAAAATGACGGGTGAAATCGGAATAATAAAAATTCTCGATTTTATGCGTCATAGGGGTGGTGTGCGTATTGTTATGAAATGCGGTAGCGATGGACTACACGATTACAGAAAAAAATATACATCTGTTTACGAAATCTCCAATCTTTTATCAGCAAAGCAGGATAATGTTTCATCTTATGTTGAAAATACCATGAATGAATTGGACAAGGTGCGCAAAGAGTTTTATGATTTTAAAATTTCCGTTGCCGAAAATGATAAAAATAATCTGATTGTTTCGGGCGATTGCGCATATTTGATTTCCGGGAATTATGATGCTGAAATGATGCGTACAATTGCTAATTTCGGTATGGAAAGCAATCTAATCTGCCTCGTTTTTTCGGGAAACGATAATGATGGCTATTTTTATATTGCCGGCAGTAGTTCTTTGGATATGAAGAATGCTGCCAAAACAATTAATTCTGCTTTAAACGGCCGCGGCGGCGGAAGAGATACTATGATTCAAGGTAAAGTAACCGCATCAAAGGAAAAAATTATTGATTTTATTGAAAACACTTATTGATGAATCGAGGTGACGTGGTTTTGTGGAAAGCTTAATCGAAAAATTACCGCTTAATATCAACAAGGAGTATTTGTGTTATCATTCCGGCAAAGGATGTGAGCTTGCATTATTTAAGGATGCGGGTGCGGAGCTGTTTTTTAAATATGTTGATGAGCTTGCAGAAAACTCATTTTCATTAGTTAATAAAAATACCATAGAAAATAATCTGTTTGCGTTTTTAAAAAAAGATAAAACAACCGTTTGTATCGGCTATTACACCTATAAAAATGAATTAAGGCTTGTTGTTGATACAGAGAGTGATTTTCCGCGTTTCGTTCCGAATGTAAACGTTTTACAAAAAACTGAAACCACATTCTGGCAATTTGAGGTAGACCATTCACTTATAGACTGCGGTATGTGTTACATTATGCGGTTGAGCACAGGCGCCTTTTTTATAATTGACAGCCCTCACACGTATTCAATTAATGACTGCGAAAGAATACACGATTTTTTAAGAGAGAGAACTTCTGACGGTGAAAAAATACGTATTGCTGGTTGGTTTTTCTCTCACGGTCACGAGGATCACATTGCTCAGTTTATCAGCTATGTTGACTTTTTTTGCAAGGATACAGTTATAGATTGCCTTTATTTTAATCTATGTCCTTTAGACCATCGCGACGGTGCGGATTGGATGGATTCACACAGAGGCTATTATAAGTTGTTCTACGGAGCACTTGAAAGACATCCTGAAATTCCCGTAATCAGATTACACACCGGTCAGACCTTCTACATAGATAATCTTAAAGTTGATGTATTGTGTTCACACGAGGATGTTTTTCCTGAGGATAACACGAATTTTAATGATTCTTCCGTTGTTATTATGCTTACTGCAGAAAATACAAAAATATTGATTCCCGGTGACGCCGGTCACGAAGAGAGCTATATTCTTGAGGGACGGTATCCGGAGTACCTTAATGCTGATATAGTTCAATCTGCTCACCATGGACATTTTGGTACAACAGAAGATTTTTACAGGCTTGTTGATGCACGTGTTGTGCTGTTCCCTGTAACACAAATTATGTTTGATGGCGATTTTGACCGTTATGGTGCAAATAAGGTGGCAATTGATATTGCTGATGAATATCATATTGCTTCTAACGGTACAGTTGAAATTCCGTTACCTTATAAAAACGGAAATATAAAGCATTATCCCGATGAAACCTTTGAAAGCTTTAAAGGTGTTTATGATTTGTGGGGGTATGAATATTCTGCAGAATATAAAGAAAAACTGTACAAGGAATATCTTGCACGCGGCGGCAAAGAATTAGAGGAATATAAAAACGGTTTTTGATATGAAATTCTCTTATGATGTTATTCGTTCGAAAAGAAAAACAATTTCTATAAGTGTTGACGCGGAGTGTAATATTACCGTGAGAGCACCTTTGAAAATGAGTGATAGAGAAATAGAGTCGTTTGTTTTTGAAAAGAAAAAATGGCTTGAAAAAGCGGTTGCCGAACAAATGCGCAAGTCAAAAAACACTAAAAGCTACTCGGAAGAGGAGATAAAGCTGCTTCGCCGCAAAGCAAAGGAGATTATACCGCAGAAGGTGGATTATTATTCAACAATTATGGGTGTAGAGCCTGCGGGAGTTAAAATTAATTCTGCAAGGAAGAGGTATGGCTCTTGCTCGGGTACAAATTCGTTGAATTTTTCTTTGTTTTTAATGGACAAGGATGAACGCTTTATAGACTATGTTGTTGTTCACGAGCTTGCACATATTGTTCATCATAATCACAGTAAGGCTTTTTACGCATTTATTGAAAAGTTTATGCCGGATTATAAAGAACGAAGTAAATTATAAAAAAGGGGAAAACAGTTATGTCGGTTGTTTCAAAGCTTTTAACGGGTGTTGTTAAATCCCGAGGTAAGGCTAGTTTAAATAAAAGAGCACCTGTTCCTTTAAAGGAGGCCGTTGTAGATTTTATTTCAACCCCGGCTTCCGATAAATTCACTGTGGGCTTTTCAAGAAATTACGTGCTTCCGGATGATATTGAAAAAAGCAAATATTACATAGCGGGTTATGGTGAAAATAATCCTGCAAGAGGAGTTATAGATCCCCAATATGCCCACGCGGTTTATATTGATGATAACAGCGGCAGAGGCGGGGTTTTGCTGATTTCTCTTGATGTGGTTGGACTTTTGAACAAGGATGTTCAGAAAATTCGTAATATTCTTAAAGCTTTTTCAGAAAAGACCGGTTGCAGAAAAATCGATGTTTTTTCCACTCATAATCACGCAGGTATAGATACAATGGGAATATGGGGACCCTTGCCGTTTTCGGGTAAAAACAAAAAATTTATGGATTTACTTTTTGAAGCGGTTAAAAAATCGGCTTATGAGGCATACGAATGCAGAAAAAAAGGGGATTTGTTTCTTGGTACAGTTGAAGTCCCCGATATGCAGGAGGATATAAGAACACCTGTTGTTTATTCAAAAACTCTGACTCGTTTTCGATTTGTTCCCGATGATTCGGGTAATGAAATTTGGCTTCTGAATTTTGCTTCCCATTCTGAATCTTTACAAGGCTCAAACCACCTTGTCAGCGCTGATTTTCCCTGTTATTTGCGTGAAAAAATCCGTAAAACAACAAATGCGGAAACCTTTTATACAGTCGGTGCAATCGGCGGTATGATCAGTATGGATATTCCGGATGAGGATTTGTTGAGAAAAGAACACAGACTGATTGAATCTACAAGGGATATCGGGTACAAGCTTGCGGATTATGCAATGTCAATCGTTAATGATGTGAAGCTTGAACCGATTGTTAATTTTGCTTCAAAGGAGTTTTATGCAGACGTTGAAAATCCGGTGTTAACAATCGCTTGTGATATTGGAATTTTAACTGCTGAAAAATATGCGGATAAATCCTCACCTTTATTCTGGAAGCTTAAATCTGAAATATCATATTATGAAATCGGCGGCAAAAAGATGCTGCTCATGCCTTGTGAATTGTTCCCTGAGCTTGCGTTCGGCGGTGCACTGAGTGCAGAAGAGTCTGCCTCGGGTAAAGGTCCGGAAGCAAATCCGCCTCTTCTGTGTGATATTGTGGGTGATAAAGATATATTGATTTTCGGGCTTGCTAATGATGAGCTCGGCTACGTCTTACCGCCAAATGATTTTTGTCTTAATGAAAAATCACCCTATGTTGATAACGGCAGAGACAGACATAATCGTCGCCATTACGAAGAAACTAATTCTATGGGGCCGAAAACCGCAGGAATTATTGCAAACACTGTAATAGAATTGATAAGTGCCGTAAAACAGTAAAGAAGAATGAAAAAGACTTGTGTTGCGAAGGAAAATGCAACACAAGTCTTTTTGTTATTTGAATTTATTACATTCCGCAACTGCCAATCTGTCGCATCGCTCGTTTTCGGGATGTTCGTTATGTCCTTTAACCCAGGTGAAGGCAACATTGTGAACTTCAAGCAAATTTAATAATTCTTCCCATAAATCAGAGTTAAGTGCAGGTTTTTTGTCAGCTTTTCGCCAATTGTTATTTTTCCAGGAATACACCCATCCCTTGGTAACAGATTCGTAAACGTATTTTGAGTCTGTTGTAACGTTAACTTCACAAGGGTATTTTAATGCTTTAAGAGCAGAAATAACCGCTGTTAATTCCATTCTGTTGTTTGTGGTGACTTTTTCACCACCGCTTAACTCTTTTTCTACGCCTGCAAATCTGAGAATGGCTCCCCATCCGCCGGGTCCGGGATTGCCGCTGCAAGCGCCGTCTGTAAAAATTTCTACTTTTTTCATTTTCGTTCATTTACTTTCAAAAAATATTTTTTACATATTAACATATTTTTTGAACAATTTAAAGATATAAATTATATTTTTTCGGGGGAACAATATGCTTGCGGTAATAATTGACAAAAAGCGAACAGGTAATTGGAGTGAACGGGGAACGTTACTTAACTTATCGGTTTTTTCGGAAAATTTGTATACCCTGTTATTGAAAAGCATAATGCGTATTTCACCGGAAAGGATAATCGTTTTTTCTCAGAATGATATTAAAAACGTATTGTCAGACAAGGTCGATTTAATTGATAATGAAGATGATTTAATCGCTCTCTTTTCGTCCGAAGCAGAGGGGATGTCTGCTATATTTTCGAGCTCTTTTTACATTGATATTAATGAAAAATTTATTTTCGATTTTATCACCGAAAAAAAAGAAATTAACGTTGTTTCTGATGAATTTGAAATTATATGCAGTGTTTTAAAGAATAGAAAGGCTGCAAAAATATTGTCGGAAAATTACGGCTGTTCAAGAAAACTGCTCGATAATAACGCAGAGAAGCTTATATATAACGGATACAGCAAAAAATTAGATACTCCCTTGAATTATAAGGATTTCCTAACCGATATTCTGTACGGTAAAACATCTGTAAAATTACCTGAAATTGCACAGGGGGTGTATGCAGAAGACAAAATTCCCGAAGGGAATTTCACTATCATTCCGCCCGTTTATTTTGATGAACAGGTTCAGGTCGAGAATGGGGCTGTAATAGGACCTGCATCAATTCTCGCGAAGGAGACGCTTGTTTCAAAAAAGTCAAATATAAAGAACAGCGTGCTGTTAAACGGGGTGTATATTTCATCTGATGTTTTTGTTGATGATGCATTACTGTGCGAAAACGTAAGCGTGAGAAAAGAATCAGTTGTTATGGGCGGCAGTGTGATCGGCTATAATTCAACAATAGGTGAAGAAACTGTTATTGAAAACAATTCGTATATATTGCCTTATACAAAAGTTGACGAAAGAAAGCATCAGTATATTAACTTTAAAAAAGAAACCAATGAATCTCCGGCGGGCTTTTACGGCTACACGCCCGAAAAATCCGCGCTTTTAGGTGCCGCTGTAGGTAAGGTGTTTAATTGTCCGCTTGTTGCTGTGGCAAGTGATGGTGAATTAAATTCAACTGCTTTAAAATTAGGTTTGCTGGGCGGTCTTATAACAACCGGTGCAACCTGTTACGATTTCGGAAATACTTTTTTATCATCCTTGCATTATTTTATGAGCTTTTGTGAATTGGAATGTGCAGTATTTGTCAGCGGTAACAGATTTGGTACGGTAATAACTGTTTTTACTAATCGCTCATATTCACTTACATCGTCGCAGTATTATAATATTAAGACGTTGATGCTGTCGGGGAAAATAGACAGATGTAGCTTTGGAGATTGTAAAAATATAAGACAGATACACGGAATGTCACGTATGTATATTCAGAACCTTATTAAAGATTTTAATTCACCATTTGATTCTATGCCGATTTTTAAATGTGAAAACAAACGAATCCTGAGTGTCGCTGAAATTGCCTCATCTAAGGTGGGGATTTCCTCCGGGAAAAATCCGATTGTGTTTAATCTAAACAGTGATGGCACAAAAGTGAGCGCTGAATACGCAGGTGTTATGTATTCTGACGGAAAACTCCGTGAAATTGTTGATTATTACGGTAATGACAGTTTTGCACCAAAGTTATGGGATTTTGATGCTGTTATTCTATGCTTTGAATTATTGCATATTTTAAAAATTAAAAATATTAGCTTAAAGCAGGCGGCTAAATCATTGCCGCGGTTTTATATTGCCGAAGGTGCATTGAAATACAACGAATCCGTGTCTTCGCTAATAAACAGAATAGGCGGCAAGGGTAGGATAAAATACAAATCCGGAGACATATATATTGAAGACGGAGATAATATAGCTGTGATTAACAAATCAAATGATGATTTGCGGATTATTGCTAAAGCTCTGAGCAGTGAAACCGCCGAAGAAATAGTGGGTGATATTCTAAAAAGCATTTCCGAAACGTAAATTACCAACTCTTGACATTAAATGAGAATAATTGTATTATATATAAATGGAAAATAGGAGATTATGCCGTCATTTTTGTCGGCTTACATATATTTTGAGGACTATCATCTATGGATAGGAGTATTTTTATGTCAAAAGAAATCAAACAGAAAAATAAAACTGATGCCGTAAATACAAAAGAAAATAAATCGTTTAAAAATAATAAAAACGGCAAAACAAAAAAGAATAGTGTAAAAAACCAGAAAAAAGGCAATGAATTTAAGTCGACAAAACAGAAAAATGTCCGTTCGGAAGGCAAAAAAAGTGTCGACGGTAAAAAAAGACAGGAAAAGAAAATGACGAAACAAACTAAGAAAACAAATTCTTATCAAAAATCAAGCAAAAGCTCAAATTATTCGCGTATTACACCGCCTGCTTCAAATATTCCCGTTAAGATTTCTTTCCTTGGCGGTATAAATGAAGTCGGTAAGAATATGACCTGCTATGAGTATGAAAAATCAATGATTGTTGTTGATTGCGGACTTGCATTTCCCGAATCTGACCAATTGGGTGTTGATTTTGTTATTCCCGATTTTACCTTTGTTGAAAGAAACAAGGATATACTTAAAGGCATTATTATAACTCACGGTCATGAAGACCATATCGGTGCTCTTTGTTATCTGTTGAAGAAGGTGAACGTGCCTGTTTATGCCACACTTCTTACTGCAGGGCTTATACGCGGTAAGCTTTCTGAACATAAGCTTGACCACGAGGTTGAAATTAACGTTGTAAAAGCAGGGGATGAGGTTAATTTAGGTGATTTCTCTGTTGAATTTATTAAGGTGAACCACTCAATCCCCGATGCTGTTGCTCTTGCAATAAAATGTGCTGCGGGAACGGTTATCCAGACCGGTGACTTTAAAATTGACACAAGCCCCATTGACGGCGGTATTATTGATTTGTCACGTTTTGCTGAATTAGGTAACGAGGGCGTGCTTTGTCTTTTATCTGACTCTACTAATGCTGAGCAGCCCGGATACTCTCAAAGTGAGAGCAAGGTCGGTGAAACTTTCAGGAGCTTGTTTACGCGTGCGGGTGACAGAAGAATCATTATTGCAACCTTTGCTTCTAATATTCACAGAGTTCAGCAAATTATAGATATTGCTGTTCAAACGGGGCGAAAGGTTGCCCTTTCCGGCAGAAGTCTTGAAAACGTAGTTGCAATTGCTTCGGAGCTCGGGTACGTTAATATTCCCGACGGCACGCTTATAGGTATTGATGAAATTAAAAAATATTCTGATGACAGGTTGGTTATTGTTACTACCGGCAGTCAGGGTGAGCCTATGTCTGCGCTTTCAAGAATGGCTTCGGGAAATCACAGAAAAGTCAGCATTTCTTTTAACGACTGTGTTATTATCTCCGCAAGACCGATTCCGGGTAATGAAAAAACGGTTTATCGTGTAATTAACGATTTGCTCAGATTAGGTGCGGACGTTATATATGAAAAAATGTATGATGTTCACGTTTCGGGTCACGCTTGCCAGGAGGAATTAAAATTGATGCTTTCCCTTGTTAAGCCGAAGTATTTTATTCCCGTCCACGGTGAGCAGAAGCACCTTCGCTATCACGCTCGTATCGCTGAAAGCGTTGGTATGGATTATAATAATATTCTTATTACCGATAACGGCTACGAGGTTTCGTTGAGCAATAAAAATATGTCTGTAAGCGGTACTGTTGCCCATGGAAAGGTTTATGTTGACGGCTACGGCGTCGGAGACGTTGGTACACGTGTTATGAAAGAACGTCAGCACTTGGGGCAGGACGGTATTATAATCATTACCGCTACTATTGACGGTGCATCGGGTGAGCTCCTTTCGGGTCCCGAGGTTTTATCAAAGGGTTTTGTTTACGTGAAAGAGGCTGAGCTTCTTATGAAGGAAGCGGTTGCTTTGTCAATGCACGTAATTGACAGCTTTCCGCCTTACAGTTACGACATAAATGCAATGAATAATAAGCTCAAGGATGAAATTTCAAGGCTCATGTATGAAAGAACAAAGCGCAGTCCTATGATTTTACCCGTTTTAATGAGGGTATAGTGGGGTGGTTTTATGAAGTTTAAGGCGTTTTTTTATCAAAACCCAATCGGGTTTATTTGCACCCTGCTTTTTTTATGTTTGTCAGTAGCGTTCTTTTTCATTGATAAAAAAGTTTTTTTCGTTTTACTGACGGTGTTTGTTCTTATCACCGTTGCAAACCTTATTCAAACCATTTTATCATTTAAAAAAATTCAAAAATCCGTTCAGTATATGAACAAGGTTGTTGCTCCTGACGGTGATGACGGCGGTGTGTTTTCTTTACCCGCGGTCGTCTGCAATAAGGAGGGAACAATAATCTGGTTTAACCAGTTATTTCAGCAGGAAGTAATTGATGATTACGATATAAAAAAATTGTCAATGTCTGATTTTTTCGAGGATTTTTCCTTCGAAAAACTTTCTGAGGAGAGAGTTTCAGACGCCGTATTTTCTGATAAAAAGTTCACGGCATTTTCAACACTTGTTGACGGTTCTTCTCTATTGGGTATTTACTTTTTTGAAGATACGCATCTGAAGGATATTGCCTTTAAATATGAAATATCACGACCTTTTGTGATGCATATTTTTGTTGACAATATCGAAAGCTTATCAAGGGCGCTTACAGACAGTAAATTTGCACTTTTTTTAAGCGGAATTGAAAGCAGAATTGAAAAATGGCTTAAAGATGAAAATGTTATTTTAAAAAAGGTCGGCAACGGTAAATTCCTTGTTATCGGTGAAAAACATAATCTTGACCATCTTTCTGAAAATAAGTTTTCCGTGCTTAATGATGTGCGTGACTACTCCTTTGAGGATATTCCGGTAAATGCTACACTTTCTATCGGTGTAGGTATGGGTCACAATTTTACCGAATGTGAGCATAATGCAAGAAGATCTCTTGATATGTCACTCGGCAGAGGCGGTGACCAGGCTGCGATATTTACAGAGGATGGTTACATATATTTTGGCGGTGTTTCAAATCGAGCCAATGATAATTCCCGTGTTTCTCCGCGTCAGACTGCCGCTAATATTTCGAATCTCATAAAGAAATTCGACAAAGTTATTATAATGGGTCACAAATATTCTGATTTTGATTCAGTGGGTGCCGCTATGGGTATGCAGTTTTTTGCACAGGCTAACGGCGCAACGGGATATGTTGTAGCTGACGGCAGAACAACATTATCTGCTTGTCTTGTGGAGCTTGCTCACAGCAGCGGCTATAATTCATTTATTTCTCCTTCAAAAGCACTTGATATTTGCGGTGATGATACCCTTGTGATTGTTGTTGATACTCATCGCAGTGCTTTGCTGGATTCATCTGATTTATATGCTCTTGCAGGGGCAACGGTTGTTATAGACCACCACAGACGTGCAGACGATTATCTTGACGATGCGCAAATTTTTTATAGCTTACCCTCATCGTCTTCTGCTTGTGAAATGGTAACGGAATTAATTGAGTATTCTACCATTAAGGACGAGCTTCCCGATATAGTTGCAACGGCGTTGCTTTCGGGTATCGTTCTTGACACAAAGGATTATGTTTTGCGTACCTCAAAAAGAACTTTTGAAGCGGCGGGATTTCTGCGCAATAATAACGCAGATACCATTGCGGTAAAGAAGCTCTTTTCAATTGATTCGGATATGGTAACGTTGCGTAATAATATTATTGCTGATGCTGAATTGCATGACGGCTTTATAATCGGACTTACGGGTAGTGAGAATAAAAATCTTCGTATAGTTACATCTTCTGCTGCAGATGAAATGCTGAATATTGAAGGAGTTAAAGCATCGTTTGTTATTTCTAAAATGGGTGTAGGTAAATTTCAGATTTCGGCACGTTCACTTGGTGAGGAGAATGTACAGCTGATTATGGAGAGTCTTGGCGGCGGCGGTCACAGCACAATGGCGGCGGCTCAAATTAAATCCACCGGTGTTGAACAAGCAAAGAAAAAATTAATTAACGCTATTGATAATTATATTTCAAATAAATAAATCTTTCCGACGGAGGTAACAAAAATGGAAGTTTTATTAAAAAGTGATGTTAAAGGTTTAGGAAAAAAAGGTGAAAAGGTCAGCGTATCTGAGGGCTATGCCCGTAACTTTCTTTTTCCTCGCGGTCTTGCTGCAGAAATGAACGCACAGCTTATGTCTGAGCTTAAAAATAAACAGTCTTCTGAAAAATTCAAGGCAGATGAAGAACTCAAGGCTGCAAAAGCATTTGGCGAAAAAATCAAAGGAAAAACTGTTGTTATTAAAGCAAAAGGCGGAGCAAACGGAAAATTGTTCGGATCTGTTACTGCTAAAGAGATTTCAACACTTGTTTCCAATCAGTTTGGTGTTAAGGTTGATAAAAGAAAAATTACTGTTGAAGATATAAAGGCTTTCGGTACTTATAATGCCCAGGTTAAGCTTCATCCTCAGGTAACTGCTGATTTTAAAGTTCAGGTTGTTGAGGGTTAAAAATTTTCTGAAAGGGATATGTTTATGGCTGAAAATAAAAACAGTCTTCCTACATTTGACGGGTTGGATGTGCCTTACAGTCTTGAAACCGAACAGGCTGTAATCGGCGCAATCCTTATAAATCCCGAATGTGTAAGCGTTGTTCTTTCGCATCTTAAACCTGATTATTTTTATTTGCCCCAGCATAAGTCGATTATGGAGGCAATTGTTTTTCTCGATGCACGCGGTTCAAGAATAGATGCTCTGACAATACTTGATAAATTAAGCTCTGATGATAAATTCGATATGGAGTCAGGAAAAAACTACCTTTTCCAGATTGCTCAGATAGTACCTTCTGCAGCAAACGTTGAGAATTATTGTAAAATCGTACGTGAAAAGCATTTTCTTCGCACGTTAATACAAATTTCAAAAGAAACGATTGACTCTGCTCTGGACGGCGGTGCTGAAGCAGACAAGGTTCTTGATGCGGCTGAGCAGAAAATTTACGATATCAGAAAGGGTAAAACAACAGGCGCGCTTCAAAAATTAAGTGACGTAATTTCTGTTGAGGTTTATCCCAATCTTGTGAAAATTTCGTCTGAGAACGCTGATGAATACAAAGGTATTCCTATGGGCTTTTCAAAGCTTGATGAGATTACGTCCGGTCTTAACCGTTCTGACCTGGTGCTTATCGGTGCGCGTCCCGCTATGGGTAAAACCAGCTTTGCCTTGAACATTGCACGAAATGTTGCTTTTACGGGACGTAAGGTTGTGTTTTTCTCGTTAGAGATGTCTAACGAACAGTTGGCGGCGCGTGTTCTCTCAACTGAAGCACGTGTTGAGTCTAATAAATTACGTTCGGGTGAAATTTCTTCTGAAGAATGGGTGCGTCTTGCACAAGCAACTGACAGGCTTACTGCGTGTAATCTTTATTTTGATGATACCGCTTCAATTACTGTTCCTGAAATTAAATCCAAGATTAAGCGAGCCAAAGACGTTGATTGCGTTATTATTGACTACCTTGGTTTGATGGAATCTGCGAAGAAAAAAGAGAACCGTGTTCAGGAGGTTACTGAAATTACACGTAGCCTCAAGATGATGGCGAAGGAATTGATGATTCCTGTTGTAGTTTGCGCTCAGTTGTCCCGAGGTCCTGAAAAAAACGGTAAATCCTCAAACAGACCTATGCTTTCCGACCTTCGAGATTCCGGTTCAATTGAGCAGGATGCTGACATAGTTATGATGCTTTATCGTGAAGGCTATTACAAAAACAGCTCGCAGAACGCTGATGAAATTGATATGACTCAGGCTGACGTGGACGTTGCCAAAAACCGTCACGGCGCTACAGAGAGAGTTAAGCTTCATTGGGATGCACAGTATACGCTTTTCTCGACCTTGGAGTACAGAGATGAATAATATTTCTCAACAGGTTAAAAAAAAGGTTGCTTCAGCATTAACTGATTTTGCGATGCTGCAATCTGCAAACGAGGTTGTCGTAGGTTTTTCGGGCGGGGCAGATTCTGTATGCCTTTTGCATGTGCTGAATCAACTTAAGGGCGAGTTTGGGTTTTCACTAACGGCAGCTCATGTAAATCACGGGCTCAGAGGCGATGAAGCTCTGCGTGATGCAGAGTTTTCTGAGGCTTTTTGCAAGGAAAACTCAATCTCATTTAAGCTTCTTAATGCGGATTGCCCTGCTGAGGTGAAAAAAACAGGGGAGAGCTTTGAAGAATGCGGCAGAAGAATAAGGTATGATTTTTTTAATTCTCTTTGTTCTTCTGAATCAAAAATCGCTACCGCACATAATTCTAACGATAATGCAGAAACGGTTATTTTTAATATTGTAAGGGGCGCTTCTTTAAACGGTGCCTGTGGTATTCCTCCCGTGAGAGATAATATTATCAGACCGTTGCTGTTTTGCAGTCGTGCTGAAATTGAAGGATATTGTAAGGAAAATAATCTTCGATATATGACAGACAGCACGAATCTTTCAGTCGATTATTCACGTAATAAAATCAGACATCTCGTTCTTCCTGTTCTTGAAGAAATTAATAGCGGTGCCATTAATAACATCAATTCATTTTCTTCTTTTGCGCGAAGTGTTAATTCTTTTGTCAATAAGCAGGTTTCAGATGTGCTTTCAAAATCACGGATTGATGATAATTCATATAAGGCTGACTTAATATTACAGCAGGATATCAGCATTTGTAAGCAATGTATTGTTGAAGCCTATTTCCGTTTTTCTGCCAAATCAATTGACAGCATGAAAATTGACTTTATTTATTCTTTGCTTAGTAACGGCGGAAGATTGCAGTTGTTTGGCAATGAATTTGTTGAGGTTATTAAGGGCGTATTGCGTTTTTATAAAAATAAAGAACTTTGTGCAGCTGAACAAGTTTTTATCGAAGCGTTACCGTTTACGTATAAAAACGAATTATTCAACGTTGAAATTGTTAAATACACAAATTCTTTAAAAAAAATTAATAAATTAGTATTGGATAATCTTGTTGATTGTGATAAAATTGTTGGGAAAATTTGTCTGCGTACCAGAAAAAACGGTGATTTTATAAGATTACCGCGCAGAAACGTTTCCAAATCCTTAAAAAAGCTTTTCAGTGAAATGAACGTTCCCGTAGAAATACGTGATAATGTGCCCGTTCTTGCTGACGATGAGGGCGTTATTTGGGTTTGTTACGTGGGCGTTGCAGAGCGTTGTAAAGTTGATGACGGTTCAACTAATATTGTTTATGTCAGGGGAGAGAATAATGAATGATAACAGCATAATGAATGATATTGAGCGTGTTTTGATTTCTGAGGAAGAGCTCGGTAATATTGTAAAACGCATGGGTGAACAGATTACCCAAGATTACACCGGTAAGGATTTGCTTCTTGTTAGCGTTCTTAAAGGCTCGGTTATTTTTATGGCTGATCTTATGCGTGAAATAAAATTACCGTGTAATATTGATTTTATGGCTGTTTCAAGCTATGGCAGCGGGACTAAGTCTTCGGGTGTTGTTAAAATTATAAAGGACCTTGACCAATCAATTGAGGGAAAGGACCTTTTGATTGTAGAGGATATTCTTGACAGCGGAAGAACGCTTAATTATATCAGAGAAATTCTTACTGCACGTAATCCCAAAAGCATTAAAATTTGCACACTTTTCGATAAGCCCGAAAGGCGCGAGGTCGATTTGTATGCTGATTATATAGGTGCACCGGTTCCTAATGAGTTTATTGTGGGTTACGGCCTTGACTACAACGAATATTACAGAAATTTACCATCTATCGGTATTTTAAAAAGATCGGTTTATACCGAAGAATAATTTTTTTGAAATGAGGTGAGCTGTCATTAAAAACAGCGAAAAAATCAAGTCTTTTTTACCGTATATCCTTATACCTGCGATGCTAATTTTATTTGTATCAATGTATTCTAACGGTACAGCAAAATCATCAAAGCTCGAGTATTATCAGGTTGTTGAGTATTTCAATACGGGTGAGGTTACTGAGTACGAGTTGAATATCGGTTCGGGTAAACTTGACTTTACCTTGTCAGACGGCACAACAAAGAAATATACGGTACCTAACGTTAATTTGTTTATTGAGGACGTTCACGATGATGTTATTGAATTCAATCGTAAAAATCCCGATAAACCCATTAAATTCGATTACGTATCAGGTGCATCTTATTCATTCTGGCTTCAGCTTATACCTATTGGTTTCGGGTTGGTTCTCCTTGTTGTTGGCGGCTATATCTTAATGAAGCGCATGAATAATACGATTAATTCTGAAAATAACCGTGCAATGAATTTCGGTAAAGCACGTGTTAAATTCGGTAAGGACGAAAAGCGTAAAACAACCTTTAAGGAGGTTGCAGGTGCCGATGAAGAAAAAGATGAGCTTCAGGAAATTGTTGAATTCCTGAAGGATCCTAAGAAATTTACTGAGCTCGGTGCACGAATTCCCAAGGGTGTTCTTCTTGTCGGCCCTCCCGGTACAGGCAAAACATTGCTTGCGCGTGCTGTTGCAGGCGAAGCAGACGTTCCGTTCTTCTCAATTTCGGGCTCGGACTTCGTTGAAATGTACGTCGGTGTCGGCGCATCCCGTGTACGTGACCTTTTTGACCAGGCAAAGAAGAGCTCTCCTGCAATAATATTTATTGATGAAATAGATGCTGTCGGTCGTCACCGTGGCGCAGGTATGGGTGGCGGTCACGATGAGCGTGAGCAGACACTTAACCAGTTGCTTGTTGAAATGGACGGCTTCGGTAATAACGAAGGTATAATTATTATTGCCGCTACAAACCGACCTGACATTCTTGACCCTGCATTGCTTCGTCCCGGTCGTTTTGACCGTCAGGTAACTGTCGGAAGACCCGACCTTAAAGGCAGAGAAGAAATTCTCAGGGTTCACGCAAAGAATAAGCCTCTTGCACCCGACGTTGATTTAAAAACAGTCGCACACGGTACTGTTGGTTTTGTTGGTGCAGATCTTGAAAACCTTCTTAATGAAGCTGCTCTTCTTGCAGCAAAGAAGAATAAAAAGGCTGTTACCATGGCTGAAATTGACGAAGCTACAATTAAGGTTGAGGTGGGCGCAGAAAAGAAATCAAGAAAATATACCGAAAAAGATAAAAGGATTACTGCTTACCATGAAGCAGGTCACGCTGTTTCTGCTTTTTATCTTGAAAATTGTGAGCCTGTTTACGAGATTTCAATTATTCCTCGCGGTATGGCAGGCGGCTATACACTTTACCGTCAGAACGAGGATTCAAGCCATATGCTTAAATCCGCAATGATTGACAGAATTGTTTCTGCAATGGGCGGTAGGGTAGCCGAAGCTATTACCTTCGGTGATATTTCTACAGGTGCTTCCCAGGATATTGCACATTCGTCAGAAATTGCAAGGTCGATGGTTACAAAGTACGGTATGAGTGATAAGCTGGGTCCGGTTCTTTACGGTAAGGATAATGATGAAGTGTTCCTTGGTATGGATTACTCAAACTCAAAGAACTATTCCGAAGCCTATGCAAGCCTTATTGATGATGAGGTTAAGCGCATTCTCAGCGAATGCTACGCAAAGTGTGAGGAGCTTCTCACCGTTCATAACGATAAACTTACTTTAATTGCCGAAACTCTTATTGAAAAAGAAAAAATCGGCAAAGACGAGTTCTTAAAGCTTATGGACGAGAATTTCGACCCCACTGCTGAAGAACCATCAGAAGAGGCTGTAACTACTGAGGATGTTAAAGCAGAAGAAAATACTGAAGAAACTGTTGAAGAAATCGGTGAAGATGTAACAGATATTTCAAAAGTTACAGATGACTCTTATGAAGTTGGCGAAACGGAAGAGTAAACGGCTTTTTCGAATTACAGAACATTAAGCTTAAACAAAATTACCAATGATAGAACGTAGGTTCTGTTGTTGGTAATTTTTTTGCAAAAAAGCCACTCCAAAGGGTTGAACCTTCAGAGTGTCTTTCTGTAAAAAGTCTATTTATTATTTAAGCACGCCATTGGCGCTCAATTCATAAATACTCCGTATATATTCAGTTGTTACATACTACCGTATGCGGTGGTATGTTTTTATTATACCGATTATTTGGTAATCGGGCAAGGAAGGATAATTTGGGTTTTGGTAAGTTAAATCGTTTAATCTTGTTTTTGAATGTACAAAACGAGAGAGTTTTTTTGGTGATTTTGATAATTAAATATTCTGACAAATTATGGTAATATAGATATGTATTATTATAATTTTAGTAGATTGTTTTATGAAAAAGGGTTTTAAAAGAAGTTTATCTCTCCTTCTTGCTATTGCTATCATCTTCAGCTCTGCATACGTAGGGCTTAGTGAGGTTGACTTTGATGGGCTTTTTGTGGTCAAGGCAAAGGCGGTCACGATAGGTAATTGCACTTGGACTCTTGATGGCGATACACTTACCATAAGTGGTAGAGGTAAAATAGATGATTATTCATATTCGGGTTTTAATCCGTATTTAAACGAAAGGTCATATGTTCGTCATCTCGTTATAGAATATGGTGTTACAAGTATAGGTAAGTTTTAATTCAGCGATTTTGAAAAATTAAGTTCTATCACAATTCCTGATACCGTAACAAGTATAGGTGATTATGCTTTTCGTAATTGTATAAGCCTTCAAAAAATTATATATTTATTTAATAATACTGTTACATTTTCATTAACAAGCATAGGAGAAGGTACTTTTGCAGGTTGCGATAACCTTAGATGGACATCAATTCCGGGTAGTGTGAAAAATATAGGTGAGGGTGCTTTCGCTTTTTGCGATAATCTTACTTCAATAGATGTTGACCCCGGAAACACAAATTACATTTCGGTTAAGGGCGTTCTGTTTAATGCTAAAAAAACAGAAATCATAAGCTATCCTGCAGGAAAATCAGATTCGTTTTACTACATTCCTTATGGTGTAACAAGTATTGCTTCTTCAGCATTCGCCGGTTGTACAAATCTTACATTGATTTCAATTCCTGATGGTGTAACAAGTATAGGCGATTATGCATTTTCTAGTTGTACAAATCTTGCATCGATATCAATCCCTGTTGGTGTAACAAGTATAGGTGAGTATGCATTTTCTTATTGTGGGAATATTGACTCTATAGATATTCCAAATACCGTAACGAGTATAGATGATTACGCTTTTAAATATTGCATTAAGCTTATATCTGTCACGATTCCCAATAGTGTAACAAGTATAGGCAGGGGTGCTTTTGAGTATTGTATAAGCATTGAATCTGTCACAATTCCAAATAGTGTAACATCAATAGGTGAGTTTGCCTTTTTGAACTGTTCTTGGCTTGCCATTAATGGCTATAGGGGTTCTTGTGCGGAATCTTATGAACATGAAAATAATATTGAGTTTATACCTATAACTTGCACCGATAATGATATGGAGCATATAGTCGGTGATTGGCTTATTGATAAATATGCAACTTGTACAGTAAAAGGTTCTAAGCATAAAGAATGTACTGTTTGTGGAGAAATTGTTGAAACTACAACAATCCCTGCGATTGGACATACGGAAATCATAAATAAAGGTGTTGCTGCGACCTGCACAACAAGCGGTAAAACGGATGGTAAATATTGTTCTGTTTGTAATATAGTTATTATTGCGCAGACTACAATACCTGCAAATGGACACACTGCGTCTGTGTGGATTGTTGACATAAATTCAACATGCACATCAAGTGGTTCAAGGCATAAAGAATGTACTAAATGTGGTGAAATTCTTGAAACTGCGACAATTTCTACAATAGGACATACAGCAGTTAAGGATGCGGCTGTAGCAGCAACCTGTACAACTGCAGGTAAAACAGAGGGTAGCCATTGCTCTGTTTGTAATGCGGTAATCAAAGCACAGACAATTGTTCCTGCAACAGGTCACACTTCATCTGAATGGATTATTGATACAGAATCAACTGTAAGTGCACCAGGTTCAAAACACAAAGAATGTACCGAATGTGGTGAAGTTCTTGAAACTGAAGTAATTCCTCAGCTTAAACCCGCAACACCAAAGGTTGCAACAACAAATGAAATCAACGGTGTTAACATAACGTGGAATGCGGTTGATGGTGCGGTTAAATATAATGTTTACCGCAGACAGGGTGGTTCAAACTCCTGGATTTACGTTGGCACAACAACGGGGACATCACTTACAGACACCAAGGTTACAAGCGGTATTTATTACCTTTACTCTGTAAGAGCTTACAACAATGCAGGTCAGTATAGTGACTTTGTAAGTGCAAACACAAGTACCCGTAAATTTATGGCAACACCAAAGCTTACAACTATTTATAACCACGCAAACGGTCTTGCAATTAAATGGAATGCCGTTTCAGGTGTAACAAAAGGCTACCGTGTGTATCGTCGGGGAGCAGGCTCAACCTACTGGACATATCTGGGTACAACAAAAAATCTTTACTTTATTGATAATGCAGTAAAGAACAGAAGCGGTGAATATTTCAGATATACCGTAATTGCAGATGGCGGTTATCACAGCAAGTTTGATACAACAGGCCTTTACCTCAAGCGCCTTGCTAACCCCACACTTACAAGTGCGGTATCATCAAGTGCTGGTATCACAGTTAAATGGGGCACAGTAAAAGGCACAACAGGCTACTACGTATACCGCAAAACAGCAAACTCAAGCTGGGTACGCATTGCAGCAGTAGGCGGCACAAATAACACAGCATACCTTGATAAAACAGCAAGGAAGGGTGTA
>JAGASD010000049.1 GCA_017621885.1 Clostridia bacterium
AAGGCAGTTTTAATTTGAATAGTTTTCGTTCAGACGAAATGATAAATGCACCGCAAGGCTGACGCCTTACGGTGCATTTTCATAAAGTATTAACGGAAAATATTAAATTAAAACCTAATAAATCCCTAATTTACGCTCCCCTTGGGTATGTCCTTTGATTATCTATCACCGAGTAATATAAAAAACTATCGCCCGTCTTATGTACCGTCAGCCTATTTTATTCTTTTAAGATATTGGCAATAAACATACACATTTTGTATTTTTTTGGCTTCAACTCCATCATCAGCTTTGATTATGGGTTGAGTTTCAGACGGGGTAATGTAAAGCTTAAAAACAATTGCATCCTGCTTGGGATACATATTCCGTATGCGCTTGTAAGGATAGTCTTTTTTAGCTGCACCGATGTGATTTAAAATAACGTTTTCAATATCCGGGTTCGAGAAGCAACGAACAACCTCATCTTCACTGTGAGCATCCAACAAACATTGTGCTTCTTCAAAAGTAAGATTGCTACATTGGAATTCGCCCTCATTGAGAGCAGTAATCATATTGCTGTTATCAAGTAAGAGTAATGGTAATTTATCCATATACAAGCCTCCTTTAATTGGAATAGATATTATATATCTTAACTTTAAAATAAAGGATTTTTCGGCAAAAGTCAATAAAAAACTAAAAAAATATTTGAAATTTTGTTCAAAACATATACAAACCTGAATAAATCAACATTGCGGGATACCGTTTTCGCATATTTATAAAATCAACATCGGTTGATTGACGCACCTTTCCGTTTATTGTTTTTCTTTTGTGGTCTGCTTTTTTCTTTTATACTTCTTGACATAAATCTCTCTTTATTGTAAAATGATAGACTGTTGAATTATGTATTATATTTTGAAACGAGAGTGATTTTATGCATTGGTCAGAAATGATTGCTGATCGTATTATCAGGCGCAACCCCGACAAGGAAGAATATGTCTGCGCGGCGGGTATCAGCCCCTCCGGCTCTATTCATATAGGTAACTTCCGCGATATTGCAACAAGCTATTTTGTTGTTCGCGCACTTATCAAAAAAGGCAAAAAGGCAAAGCTCCTTTTCTCCTGGGATGAATTTGACCGTATGAGAAAGGTTCCCGTTAATGTTGCGGCTATTGACGACGATATGGAAAAATATATCGGTTGCCCCTATGTTGACGTAAAAAACCCCTTTGATACAGAAGAAAAAACTTATGCTGAATATTTTGAGCACGAATTTGAGCGTTCAATTGTAAAATTCGGTATTGATATGGATTACCGCCACCAGGCAGAGATGTACAGAAGCGGTAAATACACGGAGCATATCCTTCATTCTCTCAAGAAGCGCGGCGAAATCTTTGATATTCTTGCTTCTCACCGCACACAGCCCGTTCAGGAGGGTGAAAGAGAAAGCTACTACCCCGTGAGCATTTATTGCTCCGAATGCGGTAAGGATACAACAAAAATCACATCACTTTCCGACGACTGCACAAAAGCAACCTACACCTGTGCTTGCGGTCACGAGGGTTCATTTGATTTCACAACCGATTTCAACTGCAAGCTTGCCTGGAAAATTGACTGGCCCATGCGTTGGATGTACGAGGGTGTTGACTTTGAACCCGGCGGAAAGGACCACGCAAGCCCTCACGGAAGCTACGATACAAGCAAGGATATTGCTAAAAAGATTTTCGGCTATGAGCCTCCCCTTTTCCAGGGCTACGAGTTCATCGGCATCAAGGGCACAACAGGTAAGATGTCAGGTTCATCAGGTCTTAACCTTACCCCCGAAACGCTTCTTAAAATTTATGACCCCGAGGTTATTCTCTGGCTTTATTCAAAAACAGAGCCTCTCAAGGCATTTGATTTCTGCTTTGACGACGGTATTTTAAGACAGTACTTTGAATTTGACAAAATGTATAATGCTGTTAAAGACGGTACTGCAAACGAAGCACAGAAGGATATTATGTACAACACCACAGTCGGTGACAGGGTGCTTGACACAGTTCCCATGAGCTTACTCGTTCAGCTCGGCAGTGTTGTTGACTTCAACGTCCCTATGCTTGAAACCGTTTTTGAAAAAATCGGCACACCCTATAAGCACGAGCAGTTCGGTGAAAGACTTGAAAAGGCTAAATACTGGCTTGAAAACTGTGCTCCCGACCAGGTAAACAGACTCAGAGCATACAGAAACTGGGAAATCTACGAAACACTTGACGAAACTCAGAAGGCAGAGGTTAAGGCTCTTTTCGATTTCATTTCTGCAGGCGGCTATAACCTTGATGAGCTTAACAAAAAGCTTTACGCTATCCCTAAGGAAATCAACGGCGGCGACCTTGATGAAAAGGCACTCAAGGCTTTGCAGGGTACATTCTTCAAAAATATTTACAAATTGCTTATAGACAAGGAAAAAGGTCCCCGTCTTTACCTTTTCCTTTATGCAATCGACCCTCAGAAATACGTTGGTCTTCTTGATTTCTCTTATGAGAAAACCGCTGAAGAAGCAAAAGCTGAGGAAGAAGCAAAGGCTGCGGTTGTTGAAGAAAACGAAGACAAGCACGTTTACGGTGAAGCAGATGCTTTTGTTCCCTTTAAGGAAGAGCAGATTTCCATCGATTACTTTGAAAAGCTTGACCTCAGAGTTTGCGAAATTCTTAAAGCACAGGAAATCAGAAAATCACACAGCTGTCTCAAGCTTACTCTTGACGACGGCAGCGGTGAAAACAGAGTTATTGTTTCATCAATCAAGAGTGAATACACTTGCGAACAGCTTGTTGGCAAAAAGATTATTGTTGTTGCAAATCTTGAGCCTGCAAGATTCTCAGGTGTACAGAGTAACGGTATGCTTCTTGCCGCTACAAACGGTGCTTGCGGATGCCAGGTTGTAATCCTTCCCGACTGCGTTCCTGCAGGCACACAGATTAAATAAGAGGTTTAAATATGTTAAGATTTATTGATGTTAACGAAAAAACATTCAATACGGTCTTTGAAAAAATGACAACGGCGTTCCCTTATGAGGAGCGCCGTGACTTTTCCGACCAGAAGGATTGTTTAAATAATAAATTTTTTAAATTTATGGAAATCTATGACGGTGATACTGCTGTGGGCTTCACCGCTTTATGGATTTTTGACGGGTTTGTATTTATTGAACACATTGCCGTTGACGGGGATAAACGCGGCGGCGGCTACGGGTCAAAGACAATTGAGCTTATAAAGAAAACCTTCGGTAAGCCCATAATCCTTGAAGCGGAAGCCCCTGTTACGGAGCAACAAATAAAAAGAATCAGGTTTTACGAGCGTTTGGATTTCAAGGTGAACGACTTCGATTACACCCAACCCTCATACCACGGCGGTGAAGGTGTGCCTCTGTTGATTTTAAGCTACCCCAATAAACTTTCAGATGAAGAATTTCAAGAGTTTTTGAGGGAAACGAGAAGAGAAGCGTACGCAAAATGCAAAATTCAAAATTAAAAATGCAAAATTAAGGGGCGCGAAGCGCCGATTGTAATGCGAAATGCGAAATGCGGAGTGGAGTTACGATGGAACGAAAAAGCGGTTACTTTTCCTACCTCTCTGGTTTAAGAGAGGGGGCAAGGAGCACGACCGCGCCCTGTGGGCGATACAGGGAGTGTGAGTTGGCGCAGCGGTCAAAATTGTGCGAAGTGAACAACGAGCAAACAATTTTGGGCACCGCAAGAGGACTTAACACAATTTTCGTAAACAGTAAACTTTCAAGCGAAAAAGATACTTATTGAAGGTCTACCTCTCTGGCTTAAGAGAGGGGGACCGCCTTTTTATAAATTTTCCTTTCACAATATGTACCAAACGCGCCTAAAATTATATTAAAAAACGTAGTCTGACGGAGCGGTGGAGAGTTCCCGACACGACCATAG
>JAGASD010000050.1 GCA_017621885.1 Clostridia bacterium
ACGGAGCGGTGGAGAGTTCCCGACACGACCATAGGCGTGTCGTTGAATCGTAAGATTCAATTGTAATAAATTTACCGTACCGATAAAACAAATTAGAACAATAAATTTATCATTAACAAATCTAAACTCGGTAACAGAAACTTTATGTCAATGGAAGCAGTGCTTCCACGATGCTGAAGCATCGGGAACTCTCCACCATTCGCCCCGACTTTATTCAAGTATCAATAATTCGCCCGGAATTCAGCCTATCCAAACAACAATTGATTGCGCAATGGTCCCCCTCTCTTAGGCCAGAGAGGTAGAATTATCAGCTGCTTGGTTTCTGCCTGCCCGTATGGTCAATCTCATAATTATCCCAATAAATAAGCTCGCTGACGGTTACGAATTCGTAGCCGTCGGTTTTTAATTCAGTAAGAATTTTATCGAGAGCAGCAGGGGTGTTTTTAACTCCGTTATGAAATAGAATTATCGACCCGTTCTGCACTTTTTCGGTTACACGATTATATATTTCGTCAACAGAAAGCTTTTTCCAGTCAAGAGAGTCAACATCCCACTGAATCATCTTCATACCAAGGCTTTCTGCAATTTCAATGCTTTTGTTGTCATAATCACCGCTTGGTGCTCGCACTGTTTTGGGCTTTTGTCCCGTTAATTTTTCAATTTCATTGTTGCAGTTTAAAATTTCCTCTTTTACCTTTTCTGCGCTGACTTTTCCGAAAAGTGCGTGGGTGTCAGAATGATTGGCAATTTCGTGACCGTTATCATAAAAGGCTTTTACCGCTTCGGGGTTTTTTCTAACCCAGTCACCAACGGCAAAAACTGTTATTTTCGCATTGCGTTTGTTAAGAATTTCAATAAGCTTATCCGTGTCCTCGGCACTCCATGCGGCATCAAAGGTAACGGCAACTTTCTTTTCTGCAGTTTCAACAGAGTATATAGGTAGCTTTTTCGGTGTAGCGTTTGCGGTTATGGTTGCCTGAGTAAATGTCAATGCACCCGTAAATCCCGTAAGCACCATTATGACCATAAAAATAATTGTTGTGTTAAGTGATATTACCTTGAATTTCAAAAAAATCACCTCAAGGAAAATATATTCCCTGAGGTGATTTTCTATACTTTTGTTTTAATATTCACCGCTTAAAACTGCCTCTGCACAGCGTATGCCGTCAACTGCCGCAGAAACAATTCCGCCTGCATAGCCTGCACCTTCACCCGAGGGATAAAGTCCGCGCAGTCTCGTTGCCTGGAAAAATTCATCACGGCAGATTCTTATTGGTGAAGAGCTTCGTGATTCGGGTGCTGTCAATACTGCATCGTAAAGATTAAAGCCGTTAAGCTTTTTGTCAAACTCGTAAATTGCACCTGCAATGGTGTCTGTTACCTTTTTTGGTAAAACCCGGCGTATGTCAGTCATTGTAACACCTGTGGGGCAGGAGGGGTTAACCGCGCCGAGCCTTATTGATGGGGTGTCCTTTAAAAAGTCACCTAAAAGCTGAGCAGGAGCTGTATAATCACCGCCGCCGAGCCTGAATGCCTTTTGCTCAATATCTCTTTGAAGATACATACCTGCTAAGGGGTGGTCTGTGTCAAAGGGCGGCTCAATTCCAACAAGCAAAGCGCAGTTAGCGTTTTCTTTGTCACGGGCATATTCGCTCATTCCGTTTACAACCATACCGCCATCCTCGGAAGATGCGGCAACAACTGTGCCGCCGGGACACATACAGAATGTGTAAAGACCTCTGCCGTGAGGCGGATGGCAAGCAAGCTTATAATCTGCAGCAGGTAGCAGGGGCGAATTCCACATTTTGCCGTATTGCGCCTTGTTGATGTGCTCCTGCGGATGTTCAATTCTTGTACCGACGGAGAAAGGCTTTTGCGTAATTTCAAGACCTTTTTTGTAAACAAGCTCAAAGGTGTCTCTTGCAGAGTGACCGATAGCAAGAATAAGTGCATCTGTTTCAATGTCGCTTATTGAGCCGTCAGGATTCTCGTAGCTTACACCCTGAACAAACCCGTTAGCGGTAATTATATCAACAAGCTTTGTGTTGAATTTTACTTCACCGCCAAGGCGGATTACCTCTTCACGGAGATTTTTTACAACTGTTTTAAGCTTGTCCGTACCGATGTGCGGTGTTGCGGAGTAAAGAATTTCCGCAGGTGCGCCGAACCGGGCAAATCTTAAAAATACCTCTCTGCAACGGGGGTCCTTAATACCCGTTGTCAGCTTGCCGTCGGAAAATGTGCCTGCACCGCCCTCACCGAATTGAACGTTGGACTCGGTGTTGAGCTTTCTGCTTGTCCAGAAAACGCCAACGTCCTTTGTTCTTTCGTCAACGTCGGCACCGCGTTCGAGTACAATGGGGTTAAGACCTGCCTTTGCAAGAGTGAGAGCCGCAAACATACCTGCAGGGCCAAAGCCTGCAATAACAGGACGAAGCGGGAAATTCCTTTTTGCTTCGGGTAGTTCGTAACAGTATTTTTCAGTAACAAAAGCCTTGTTTGGCGGAAAAGACGCAACAACGCTCTCTTCGTTAAGGTCTGTTTCAAGGTCAACGGAGTAAACAAGAATAATGTTATCTTTTTTTCTTGAGTCGATTGAACGCCTTGCAAGTGAAAATTCTTTAATGTTACTTTCTTTTATTTTTAAAGCCTTTGCAGCGGCAAGCTTAACCTCTTGCTCCGTTGCGCCCAAAGGCATTTTGATTTCGTTTAATCTTATCATTATTTTTCCCTTATTTGTTCAAATATTGTGCCGCGGAGCAGCCTGCAATTCTGCCGGTTGTCCACGCGAGGTGTAAATTGTAACCGCCGCAATCACCGTGAATATCAAGTATTTCACCGCAGATGAAAAGACCTTCTGTGATTTTTGACATCATCGTTTCGGCGCAGATTTCATCTGTTTTTATACCGCCGCAGGTGATTTGTGCGTTGTTAAAATCTCTTGTACCGGTAATCTCAATTTCAAAGCCTTTAAGAATATCGCAAAGCTTTTTTATTCGGCTTCTTGTAACAACTTTAATGGGTGTGTGCGCCTTGATTTCGGCGGCATTTAACACAGCAAAGCCTAATTTTGTGTTGATAACTCCGCTTAATACGCTTTCCAGCTCTTTTTCGGGTGTGCTTCCTCTTGCACCTTCAAGGTGTTCCAAAAGCTCGCTGTATGAAATATCTGCACATAAATCAAGGGTGAGCGAAAGCTGTTTGTTTTTCTTAACAAGGTGTGAAAGGTTCATTATCGGTATACCCGATATGGCTTTTTCCGTAAACTGTATTTCACCCGTTTCCTCACCAAGATTTTTGCCGTCTGCTGAAAGGGTTGCCTTGCATTCGGCGCGCACCCCTTTAAGCATATTAAGCTTTTTGCCTTTGTAGGTAAGTCCGCAAAGGGCAGGGTAAAGGTTGGTTTTTGTGTGACCGATGCTTTCAAGAAGGGGATAAGCCGAGCCGTCAGAACCGTGGACAGGTGATGCCCTTCCGCCGCCGGCTACAATCACACAGTCAAAGCATTCACCGTTAATAAAAAAAATGTTTCCTGATTTTTTTAAGCTCGTAACGGGCTCTTCAAGCCGCATTTTTACGTCCGCTGCTTCAACAGCATCAACAAGTGCTTGCTGAATGGTTGAGGCTTGCTGTGAACGAGGGTAAATTCTGCCGTCTTCGCGGAAAGAGAGTACACCGAGAGAACGGAAAAAATTCTCGGTATCGGCGAAGGCTGATGTCAGAATCCGTCTCAGGAATATGGAATCGCCGTAAAAATGCGAAGGAGAAAGATTTTCGTTTGTGAAATTACATCTTCCGTTACCCGTCACAAGAATTTTTTTGCCTGCTTTGGGCATCCGTTCGAACACGGTTGCGTTTATTGAATTATCAAAATATTTTGCTTCAATTGCGGCACATAAGCCTGATGCACCGCCGCCGATTACGGCAAGCTTTTTGCTTTTCAAAACAGCGCCCTGACCCTTCTTCAAAGATTTACCGTAACATTATAGCGCATTTTTAATAAATATACAATAGCACGGTTAAATGTATTATATCAAAAAATAAGTGAAAATTATTTACAAAGAGTGCAATGTTTGATATAATTACTTGGTCTATGCAATCAAATCAAAGGCTTTATGGAGTAAAAATTAATGAAACGTGTTGAAATTGCTGAACTTTATAAAAATGCAGAGCAATTTGCAAATGCTGAAATCACCGTTTGCGGATGGGTTAAAACCCAAAGAGCATCAAAGTCTGTCGGCTTTCTTGAAATAAACGACGGTGGCTGCTTTAAGGGCTTGCAGGTTGTTTTTGAAGAAGCTAAGCTTTCAAATTTTAAAGAAATATGCAAAATAAACGTCGGTGCCGCGGTTGTTGTGAAGGGTAAGCTTATAATTACTCCCGATGCTGCCCAGCCCTTTGAAATAAATGCAACCGAAATTAATGTCGAAGGTGAATCAACACCTGATTACCCTTTGCAGAAAAAACGCCATACCCTTGAGTATCTTCGTACCGTAGGGCATCTCCGCCCTCGTGCAAATACTTATTCTGCCGCTTTCAGAGTGCGTTCTGTTGCTGCCTTTGCAATCCATAAGTTCTTTCAGGAAAGAGGCTTTATTTATGCGCATACACCTCTTATTTCCTGCAGTGACTGTGAGGGTGCTGGGGAGATGTTCAGGGTAACGTCCTTTGACCTTGATAATGTCCCCACCAAAGAGGACGGCTCTGTTGACTATTCGCAGGATTTCTTCGGTAAGCCCGCATTCCTTACGGTTTCGGGTCAGCTTGAAGGTGAAATTATGGCGCAGTCCTTCGGTAAAATTTACACCTTCGGTCCCACGTTCAGAGCAGAACGCTCATATACTCAGCGCCATGCGGCGGAATTCTGGATGATTGAGCCTGAAATTGCTTTTGCGGATCTTAATGATGATATGGACCTTGCCGAAGATATGATAAAATACGTCATTAAATACGTTCTTGAAAATTGCTCGCAGGAGCTTGAATTCTGCAATAAATTTATAGATAAAGGTCTTATTGAGCGTCTTACAACCGTTGCGAATTCCGATTTTGCCCGTGTTATTTACACGGATGCCGTAAAAGAGCTTGAAAAGAATAATGATAATTTCCAGTTCAAAGCTCATTGGGGCTGCGATTTACAGACGGAGCACGAAAGATATCTTACCGAGGTGGTTTTCAAAAAGCCTGTTTTTGTTACGGATTATCCCAAGGAAATTAAGGCTTTCTATATGCGTCTTAATGATGACGGTAAAACTGTTGCCGCCGCAGATCTTCTTGTTATGGGAATCGGTGAAATTATAGGCGGAAGTCAGCGTGAAGAGCGTCTTGACGTGCTTCTTGACAGAATCAAGGAAATGGGTCTTAACGAAGATGATTATTGGTGGTATCTTGACCTTCGCCGCTACGGCGGTACACGTCACGCAGGCTTCGGACTCGGCTTCGAAAGGCTCATTATGTATATGACGGGTATTTCAAATATCCGCGACGTGCTTCCCTTCCCGCGTACAACGGGTACGGCTGAGTTTTAAAATATAAAAATTTATGTGTGTATAGGAGAAAAAATATGGCTAAATCTTACCTTTCTATGTCTGCTGCTGAATTGCAGGCAGAGCTTGAAAAAGTAACAAAAGAGTATGAAGAATTAAAGGCTCAGGGGCTTTCGATTGATATGTCACGCGGTAAGCCCGGTGCAGACCAGCTTGACATTTCAGACGGTATGCTGAAGGTGCTTGACGACGGTAATTTCAAATGTGAATCAGGACTTGACGTGCGTAACTACGGTATGCTTGACGGTATTCCCGAATGTAAAAAGCTTTTTGCGGACCTTCTTGAGGTTAAGCCCGAAAACGTTATCGTCGGCGGAAACTCAAGCCTTTCGCTGATGTTCGATTTTGTTTCTCAATGTATGTATCAGGGTGTGGGCTTTACTCCGTGGTCACAGCAGGGTAAGGTTAAGTTCCTTTGCCCCTGTCCCGGCTATGACAGACACTTTGCAATATGTGAATTTTTCGGTATTGAAATGATAAATATCCCCATGACTGCAGAGGGTCCTGATATGGATGCAATTGAAGAAGCGGTTAAAGACTGTTCGGTTAAAGGTATGTTCTGCGTGCCTAAATATTCTAACCCCCAGGGTATTACGTTCTCTGCAGAAACCGTAAAGAGAATTGCAAATCTCGACACTGCCGCAGATGATTTCAGAATTATCTGGGATAATGCATACATTGTTCACGACCTTACGGAAACAACAGACGAGCTTGTAAATATTTTTGATGTTCTTCCCGAAAAAAACAAGGATATGGTTATTGAAGTTGCTTCAACCTCAAAAATTTCTTATCCCGGTGCAGGTGTTTCCTGCCTTGTTTCATCGGCTGATAACATAAAAGCAATACTTAAAAGACTTACAATTCAGGCTATCAGCTATGATAAAGTAAATATGCTCCGCCACGTAAGATTTTTCAAGGATGCCGAGGGTATAAAAGCACATATGCAGCTCCACGCAAAAATACTTAAACCCAAGTTTGATGCGGTTATTGACACTCTTAATGCAGACCTTGAAGGTCTTGGAATAGCAGAGTGGAATGTACCTAACGGCGGTTATTTCATCAGCCTTGACGTAACGGGCGGCAGTGCATCAAGAGTCGGTGTGCTTTGTAAGGAAGCAGGTGTTACACTCACAAACGTTGGTGCAACCTTCCCTTACGGAAAAGACCCAACGGACAGCAATATCCGTATTGCTCCTACATTCCCCACGCCCGAGGTTCTTTCGCAGGCTGTTAAGGTGCTTACCGTTTGTGTAAGACTCGCTTGTCTTGAAAATCTTTGCAAATAAGGTGATTTTATGTTGAGAATCGGTCACGGCTATGACGTACACGCTTTTGCAGAAAACCGAAAATGTATTATCGGCGGTGTTGATGTGCCTTGTGAAAAAGGTCTTTTAGGTCACTCGGATGCAGACGTGCTTTTACACGCAATCTCCGACAGTCTTTTAGGCGCGGCGGCTTTGGGTGACATCGGCAAGCATTTTCCCGATAATGACCCGAGCTATAAAGGTGCCGACAGCCTTGTGCTTTTAGAGAATGTTTGCAATCTCGTTAAAAGCAAGGGTTATAAAGTCAATAACATTGATGCAACAGTTATTGCGCAGATGCCGAAATTAGCACCGTACATTGATGAAATGCGTAATAATATCGCAAGAGCCATAGGTATCGACGCGGATTTTGTCAGTGTGAAAGCAACTACTGAAGAAAAACTCGGTTTTACAGGGCGCAAGGAGGGTATCTCTGCCCATTGCGTTTGCCTTATTGAAAAATAAACATTATCACAGAAATAATATTACAAAGAAACATTACAAAGACCCTTGCATATTATGTACAAGGACTCCTCTTGCGGAGTCACATAATACGGAGGGTCTTTTTATGAGCAAAAAAGGTATAAAAGTCGGCTCTTTGACCTATGCAATGAAGGGTCGCGATATTCTATATAAAAACGGCTATAAAGCATATCTGACCCGCAATCCCCATCCGTTTGAAGATGAGGGATGCGGGTATGTTATTTATGTAAGCAATATTGATAAAAAATGCTTTGAGGTGTTAAAAAGGAACGGTATAACGGTTAAGGGTGTTGTGGATATGGGGGATGCTTTATGATTTATCTTGATAATGCCGCAACCTCGTATCCCAAGCCGGCATCCGTGATAAATGCCGTTAAAAATTCCTTGGTTTGTTACGGTGCAAATCCGGGCAGAAGCGGACACGATTTTTCGGTGAAAACAGCAAATATTGTTTATGAAGCCCGTAAAGCACTCAACGATTTTTTTAACGGTGACGGGGCGGAGCTTGTGAGCTTTACTCAGAATTGCACGCAGGCTCTGAATACAGCCGTTAAGGGCTTTTTGAAAAAAGGCGACCACGTTGTAATTTCTTCTCTTGAGCACAATTCCGTGGTAAGACCGCTCGAAACGTTAAAGGTACGGGGAATAATTGATTATTCGGTATTTGATGTAACACTGAATAAAGAAACAACCTTGTGTAACTTCATTAATGCTTTTATGCCCGAAACCCGTCTTTGTGTTGTTACTGCAGTTTCTAACGTTTTCGGTGATATACTTCCTCTGGCGCAGTTGTCGGAAATTGCGCATTCAAAAGGTGCTAAGCTTTTTGTTGACGGTGCGCAAGGTGCAGGAATAATTCCTGTTGATATGAAAAAACAGGGCATAGACTGTCTTTGTATACCGGGGCACAAGGGTCTTTCGGGCCCTATGGGTATTGGCGCAATACTCCATAAAAATATTGATTTTGAACCTCTCGTTTACGGTGGCACGGGCTCTGAATCCTTTAATCTTCTTCAGCCGCGTGATTATCCCGAAAGGCTTGAGGGCGGTACAATTAATGTTCCCGGCGTGTGCGGTTTGCTGCAGGGTTTAAGGTTTATTGAGGCAAAGGGCATAAACAGTATTTTAAAATCGGAAACGGAAATCTGCGACGAAATAATATACGGACTCAAACGCATTGAAGGGGTTGAAATATACCGTCCCAAGGGTGATATTAAGTATGCACCGTTAGTCAGCTTTAATGTGAATGCGCTTCACAGTGAAACGGTTTCCGCGCTGCTTAATAAAGGCGGGGTTGCCGTAAGAGGAGGCTACCATTGTGCACCGCTTGCGCATATTTCCCGCGGGACAAAATCAACGGGTACAGTAAGAATTTCGCCGTCTGCTTCAACCTGCAAAAAAGATATAAATATTCTGTTAAATTTAGTAAGAAAAATTGCAATTAAAGAATTTATATGATATAATTACAACTATATTGGATAAAAATGACTTAAATTAGCGAGGAGTTCGAGTTTATGGAAGTTTTATCGAGTGTGTTCGACAAAATAACAGGGGCTTTTATGAGCTTTAATATACTGACAGACCTTCCGGATATTCTCTTGGTTGCATTGGTTATATACGAGGCAATCAAAATTATAAAAGGCTCAAGGTCTTTTCAGCTTGTTAAGGGTATAGCCTTCCTCTTTGTTGTCTTTGCTATTGTAAAATTGCTTAATATGGAGGCAAGCGAGTATCTTCTTTCCTTAGTTTTTGAAAACGCTTTGATTATACTTGTGGTTTTGTTCGCTCCCGAGCTTAGAAAAATTCTTGAAAAATTCGGCAGACAGTCAATTAAAGGGATTTCACTTTTTGGATTTAAAAATAATATTGACTATGAAAAAACTATAAAAAATACGGTTAACGATTTTTGTAAAGCATCAATTGATATGAGTGAAACCAAAACAGGTGCGCTTGTTGTTTTTGAAAGAAAAACACCTCTTCAGGAGGTTATTGCTTCGGGCACTACGCTTGATGCTTTTTCGTCAACAGAGCTTTTCAACGGCTTGTTTTTCAAAAACTCTGCGCTTCATGACGGTGCGGTTGTTGTGCGCGACGGCAGGATTTTCGCAGCGGGTTGTATTTTACCCCTTACTCAGAATCCCGCTCTGGCAAGCGAGCTTGGCACACGCCACAGAGCAGCAATCGGTATGAGTGAAAACAGTGATGCTGTTGTGGTTGTTGTTTCCGAGGAAACCGGCAAGGTTTCGGTTGCGATTAACGGTAATCTTCGGCGCGATGTTGAAAACGGTACTCTCCGTGAAATTCTTTTACGTGAATTGATTGAATCGGATAGCAAAAACGAAAACAAGGACAAAAAGAAAAAACGTAAAAATAAAGGCGGTGACGTTGATGAAGAGTAAGAAATCTCTGAATAATCTTTTCGACAGTAAATTGTTCTCGCTTATTATTTCTCTTGTGGGTGCAATTGTTATATGGTTGCTCGTTGTAATCAATGTCAGTCCTCAGACCACAAGGGTCATAAAAGACGTAAAGGTAGTTATTGATAACACTGTTCCTTCGCAGTTCGGGCTTGAGGTTTTCGGCGAATCGGAATTTACCGCCGATGTTACCGTAAGCGGAAAAAAATATCAGATTTCATCTGCAAATCTTTCGGCTGACGACATAATCGTCACTGCGGTTACTACAAACGTTGATTCACCCGGCTTCAGAACTTTACAGTTAAAAGCCGAACCTGTTTCGCAAAATGTAGACTATACCATTTCGTCCACCTCAATTAAAACGGTTGATGTTTATTTTGATACTGCAAAAACCGTGCAGCTTCCTATTGAGCCGGCAATTGAAACCGGTGATTTTCCCGTTGTTGAGGATGGCTTTTCTTGCGGTGATATTACTTTGTCGGAGTCTTCGGTAACAATCACAGGACCATCTACACAGGTTAACAGAATAGAGAAGGTTGTTGCTAAATGTAAGCTGGATAAATCACTTTCATCCAATCTCACCGTTGAAGCGGATGTAGTTCCTCTTGATGATGAGAATAACAGTGATTTTGAATATCTTTCACTTACCGTAAACAGAGTAGTTATGGCGATTCCCGTCTTGAGAGTGAAAGACGTTGCTACTTCTGTAACCTTCAAAAACATTCCTGATGCATATTCGGTTGACCCCCTTAAATATTCAGTGTCACCGCAAAATGCACAATTCAATGTTTTCGTTGATGAGTATGATAAAACGACGTCTTGCTCCGTGGGTACAATTGATTTTAAATCCTTGTCGCCAACAAACAATGTTTTCGTGTTCAGCGGGGAAAGCACCGATGTTGTTGAAGGTACTGTTGATGAATTTGTTGTAGAGGTTGATATGGACAGCTTTTCTGAAGAATATATGACTCTTTCTTCGGAAACAATCAACGTTAACAACCCTGACGATAAAACCTACGAGATTTCAAATTTCAATAAATCTGTTGTCATAATCGGTACAGAGGAGGATTTGAAATCCATCACAAAGGATATGATTAAGGTCGATGTGGATTTATCACAGGTAGAGTGGAAGGCAGGAGAAACCGTATCGGTTCCTGCAATTGTAAGTGTAAATAGTCCGACGTGTTGGATTTACGGTAACTATACAGTGGAAATTTCGATGTCTTGATTTTGAAAGGAGAGTGGCTTGTTTATGAAAAAAATCATAGGTCTTCTGTTGGCAGCTTCGCTTCTGCTGACTTGTTCAGGCTGCTCTCTTAATTTCTTTTCGGTTGAAAGTCTTCTTTCACCGCCCATGCAAAGCGGCAAAAACGGTGAAGTACAGGAAGCCTTTAACACCCTTATGAAAAAAGAAAAGATTCAATTGAAGACGCCTCTTGCAGGTGACTATCAGACGTCGTTCGTTTTGTTTGACGTTAATGATGACCAAAACGACGAAGCGTTTATATTTTATACGGATGCTTCTGTTGATGCGTCTGTGCGGATGGCTTTTTTGCAATGCATTGATAATGAGTGGCAGATTGCGGCTGATATCAAAGGCGGCGGTAACGGTGTTTACGATATAGCCTTTTCTGATATGAATAATGACGGCTTGAGCGAGATTTTCGTAAGCTGGTCATTGTTTGACAGCAAAGTGAAAAAAATTACAGGTGTCTATTTACCTGCAATGTCAGAAAACGGCGTGCTTACACTGAAATCGTTGGGCAGTGAGTATTGTGATGCCCGCGGCTTTGTTGATTTTAACGGTGATACGGAAAAGGATTTTGTTGTTGTTTATCACGATGATACGGGTGATACACAAAAGACATTTCTTCGTCTGTTTTCTTTATCAAAATCCTATGAATTAGTAAAATACGGTGAGATTCCTCTTGACAGTGCAATTACTTCGGTTTCACGTATTCAGAGCGACGTTATTTCGATTAACGGTGATAAAATCACAAGACTTTTTATTGACTGTCAGAAAAGCGAAAAAATGATTTTTACCGAAATGGTTTATTGGAATTCCGAGCTTTCTGTACCTGTCAGAGCAATTTCAAAACCGTCTTTATCAAATACTCGCAGTTATAAGGTTTCCAGTATGGACGTTGACGGTGACGGATTGTTGGAGATTCCCGTTATTACCTCTTTGGCAGGTGATGAAAAGCAGTTTTCTGTTTCGTACTATGATGAGGTTTATACTTTCACGTTGCTTGAGTGGAAAAATCTGAAAGGCGATAATGATAATCAGACGTTGAAAACGCTCAGCAATCCCTTGGATGAATATTTATTGCTGTTCCCGTGGGAAGGCGAGGTTTCCGTTAAATACGATTCTGTCAGGGATGCACTTGTGTATTACGAATGGAAAGAAAGTGAACACGAGTACGGGGATGAGCTTTTTGCCATTGCACAAAGGGATTCCGATGAAAAATTCGAAAATAACAATATCCTTTATAAGGATGACAACACCGCCTATTTTTTTGAAATAACACAGCAAGGTGTATCGTTCGGTGTAACAGCAGACTTGCTTAAACAGAATTTTATAAAAATTTGATTTTGGGAGAAGTTTATGAAAAGAGTTCTTATTGCTGAGGATGAATCAGCTATCAGAGAGATAATAGGCATTACGTTAAGAAGAGCAGGGTATGAGGTTACAGAAACCTGTGACGGGCAGCAGGCTCTTGATACATATGCCGAAAGAAACGGCGAGTTTGACGTTGTGCTTCTCGATATTATGATGCCAAATGTTGACGGCCTTGAGGTATGCAAACGTCTCAGGGGTGTAAGCAGCACGGTCGGTATTATTATGCTTACTGCTAAAACTCAGGAGATGGACAAGGTTTCGGGTCTTCTTATGGGTGCAGACGATTATATAACAAAGCCGTTTTCTCCTTCTGAGCTTATGGCACGTGTGGACAGTGTGTATCGCAGGGTTGCGATGAATACACAACCACCTGCACAGCCCGTCAGAGCAGATAAAATTACTCTCGAGCCCTTTGAGCTTAATCTCAGAAACAGAACGCTTTACAAGGATACTGTTCAGATTGAGTTAACTCAGGTCGAATTTCAGATTGTTGAATATTTCTTCTCAAACCCCGGGAAGGCTTTAAGCAGGAATGATATTCTTAAAGAGGTCTGGGGCGAGTCTTATTTCGGCGATGAAAAGGTTGTTGACGTTAATATACGTCGTTTAAGAATGAAAATTGAAGATCAGCCCTCTATTCCCAAGCATCTTGTGACGGTATGGGGAATGGGGTATAAATGGATTTGATTTAACGGTAAATAAAAACAGAGGGGGTGATAAGTAATGAGAAAAAAAGACCGCGTTGTGTTGAAATCCCGTTCAAAGGATAATGGCGAATCAGCCAATTATTCCAAAGTCCGTCCGCGTTTTGATAAAAAAAACAACGTAGAAATTAAAAAGGATAAAACCCAAAATAATAATTCAAAAAAGTTTATAACGGGTATCACAAAGCGTTGGGCTACAAATACATTGCTTATTACCGCTTTAATTTTACTTGTGCTTGTTGCTGCTTCAATATTTTTTGTTGTGCAGTATTACAGAAATTATGTCGTTACTTATCTTTCCGGCTATGCGAACGAAAGTGTTACAACCTTCTTTACACCTTACGTTGACGGCAGCGATGATGTTTTCAAACAAAAATCCAAAGAGTTTGTTGACGGCTTTTCAGATAAATCAAGAGTAGAGGTGCAGGTGGTTGACCGCAACGGTCAGGTCTGTGTATCGTCTTCGGGATTTGATTCGGATGAAGCTATAGAAGATTTGGTTGACGTGCAGAATGCAATGCAATCTTCAAGCGGTATTTATAAATGGTTCGGATTTAACGGTAACGGTGAGCACGTTGTCTCTGTTGCAATGGTTTTACCCGTAAGCTCAGACGGTGAGTTTTCGGGTGCTGTAAGGTTTATTACCTCTCTTAAAAATATTGACAGCCAGATAGCCACTTTTGTGCTGATAATCTTCATTATATATCTTGTGGCACTGTTCTTCGTTTCGCTTTCGGGTGTTTTCTTCATACAGACAATTGTTGCGCCCGTTCGCAAAATCAACGACACGGCTAAGCTTATTGCAGACGGAAATTATGACGTGCGAATCGAAACAACATATAAAGAAAATGACGAAATCACAGAGCTTGCGGAGTCAATAAATACGATGATTTCCGAGGTTGCGGTTGCCGACAAAATGAAGAATGACTTTATTTCAACTGTTTCGCATGAGCTTCGTACCCCTCTCACGGCTATTAAGGGCTGGGGCGAAATGCTCAAGGAGCTTGACGGGGAGGACAGAGAAATTTCAAGAAGAGGCACAGAGGTTATTATCAGCGAGTCGGACCGACTTTCAAAGCTTGTTGAGGAGCTTCTGGATTTCTCCCGTATGCAGAGTTCAAAGCTTACCCTGCGACTTGAAAAAATTGACGTTTTAGCAGAGCTTGATGAAACCGTTTTCGTTTTTAAAGAACGTTCAAAGCGTGACGGCATTGAGATTAATTACAATGCGCCTGAAATTCCTGCACCTATGATGGGTGACCCTAACAGAATTAAACAGGTTTTTGTAAATGTGCTTGACAACGCTTTTAAATATAATAAGCAAGGCGGTTTAGTTGACGTTGAGGCCGTTGTCGATGACGGCACACTTACAATTAATATTTCAGATACGGGTTGCGGAATAGCACCCGAAGATTTGCCTAAGGTTAAAAGAAAATTCTATAAAGCAAATCTGCAGGCACGCGGCTCAGGTATCGGTCTTGCAGTTGTTGATGAAATCGTTAAGCTCCATAACGGAGTTCTTGAAATAAACAGTGAACCGGATGTAGGAACGACCGTTTCAATTGTATTCCCTATTGAAAAAATTGAGATTGAGCCGATTCCGTCTCTTATAGATGAAATGATGGTGAACGAAGATGAGTAAGAAAAAAAAGTGTAAATGTGAAAAAATATCCGTCGGAGGACAGGCGCTTATAGAAGGAATTATGATGCAGGGGCCTAAGGGGGCGGCAATGTCCGTTCGATTGCCCGACGGAACAATTGATACCGAAAAGCTTGAGGTTAAGCACGTTCGTGATAAATTTAAGCCGGCAGGCTGGCCGCTTATAAGAGGTATTTTCAATATGGTTGAAAGTCTTCTTTTCGGCTTCAAGTGTATGGAAAAATCAGCAGAAAAGGTCGGTATAGATGACGGTACGGACCCCGAAAATATGTCTAAGCTTGACAAATGGCTTTCAGACCATTTCGGACCTAAGATGATGGCGGTTGTTACTGCAGTTTCAGCCGTTCTCGGTTGCGGACTTGCATTTCTCTTGTTTTTCTATCTCCCCACGTTCATTGTGGACAAGGTGGACGAGTTCGTTTTCAGAAATGCTCTTGCAAAATTACATCCGTTATTTGAGGGCATATTCAGAATGATTATTTTTGTTGCTTACATCTGGCTCGTATCAAGATTGCCTGACATTAAAAGGGTGTTTATGTATCACGGTGCGGAGCATAAATCAATATTCTGTTATGAGGCAGGACTTGAGCTTACCGTTGAAAACGTTAAAAAACAGAGTCGTTTTCACCCACGTTGCGGCACAAGCTTCATTTTTGTAATACTTATCATCAGCATTTTAATTTCATCCGTACTCGTTGTGGCTTTTCCCGGTATTGACTCAAACAGACTTTTGTGGATGGCAATAAAGCTTCTTGTTGTGCCTTTGACCGTGGCTGTCGGCTATGAGTTTATAAGATACGCAGGAAAGCACGACAACATTCTGGTTAAAATTCTTGCAGCACCGGGTCTTTGGATGCAAAGATTGACAACCAATGAGCCCACGGATGACATTATTGAGGTTGGTATTGAATCCCTCAAAGCTGTTTTGGATGATGTGCCCGAAAAGAATGATGCAATACCCGATGAATCGGAGGCAGATGGAAATTGAAAACACTGTATGCAGTTTACAGAGAGGCGATAAAATCCCTTTCGGGTGCAGGGTGTGACAGTCCCGAGTTTGATGCACAGCAGCTGGTGGCTTATTGTTTCGGATATAATAAAACCCAGCTCCTTTTGAATTCGGGTGTTGCGGTTGATGAAATCAAGCTTATTCACTTTGAGGATTGTGTAAAAAAACGATGCAATCACGAGCCGCTTCAATATATTATCGGTATGTGGGGGTTTCACCGCTTTACGTTTAAAGTGGGTGAGGGTGTGTTGATTCCCCGTCCGGAGACTGAAATTCTCGTTGATTTTGCTGTTGAAAAAATTCAGAAGCATAAGTATAAAACTGTTTTTGACTTGTGCTGCGGAAGCGGTTGTATAGGCTTGAGCGTTGCAAAGCTTTGCCGTGACGTAAAGGTTTATTGCATAGATATTTCCGACAAAGCATTGGAGTATACGCGTCTTAATAAAGAACTGCTTGATGCGGATAACGTTACTGTTGTCAAGTCGGATATACGCGAAAGCGCAGGATTTATAGGCTTACCCCGTCCGGATATTATTCTTTCAAATCCGCCTTATATCCGTACGGATGAAATAAATACACTTCAACCCGAAATTGCTTTTGAGCCCACACTGGCTCTTGACGGCGGTGCAGACGGGCTCGCTTTTTACAGAAGCCTGTCGGAAATATGGTATCCCTTTATAAACCGCGGAGGCTATCTTGCGATGGAATGCGGTGAAGACCAGGCGGCGCACGTTATGTCGATGTTTGTCGGTAAAGCAGATAAAGGAAAGATTATAAAGGATGCATCGGGAATTGACCGCATTGTTACCGTTGCAAGGTGATTTATAACTTTCACGTATTGACCTTTTTGTGTCTTTATAGTAAAATTAAAGGAAAATGAAAAGAAGATTGTTATGATAAGATATTTAGGTGATTTTTTCAGCGGAGAGTTAGAGGCAATTGATTTAATTGTCTACATTTTATCAATGTGTTTCGTGGTTTTTTGTGCAACGCCGCTGCACGAATATGCCCACGCTCTTATAGCAGTTAAATTAGGTGATGATACACCGAGACTTCGCGGCAGACTTACAATTAATCCTACGGCTCATATTGATCCTATCGGTGCATTGATGATATTCCTTTTCGGATTTGGTTATGCAAAGCCCGTTGAGGTCAGAATGAGGCATTTTAAGAAACCCAAAAGAGATATGGCTCTTGTTGCTTTGGCTGGTCCCGTAAGCAACTTTATTCAGGCATTTATTTTTATGCTTGTATTTTCGGGCGTGTCCACTTTCTATTATAAGACAGAAAATGAAGCCCTGAACTATATTTCAATATTTTTCTTCTTCGCGGCAACGGTTAATGTGAATCTGGGTGTTTTCAATTTTATTCCCATTCCGCCTCTTGACGGCTCAAGAATTGCAACTGCACTTTTACCGAACAGAATTTATTTTAAAGTAATGCAGTACGAACGCTATATAATGATAGGTCTTTGGGTATTGCTCTTCACCGGTGTTCTTTCAAAACCGCTCTCAGCGATATCTTCATCTATTATCGGCATTTTTGCATTAGTAACAAAGCTTCCCTTTGCATTTATAGGTTAAATATGGAAAAAATTTCTTATAAGCTTGAGGTGTTTGAAGGTCCTATGGACTTGCTTTTGCACCTCATAACAAAACACAAAATTGATATATATGACATTCCTATTTCCGAGCTTGTTGACCAGTACGTTGCATACGTACGTGAAATGCAAGAAGAAAATATGGATGTAGCCAGTGAGTTTCTTGAAATGGCGGCTCGTCTTGTTTATATTAAAACAGTTTCTCTTCTTCCTGTTTATGACGAAGGGGAGGAGTTGAAAAACGAGCTGCGTGACGAGCTGCTTGAGTACCGTGACTGTAAGCTTCTTGCGGCAAAGCTTTCTCAGATGACAGAGGGCTTCAATTATTCCGTAAGAGAGTTTCCTGAGGATGTTTCACCCGATAATTCTTATAAACGTCTTCACGAGCCGGGCGAGCTTCTCAGCGCATATTCACTTGCAGCAGGCAAAAAACTCCGACGCTTACCGCCGCCTATCGAAACCTTTAAGGCTATCGTAACACGCAAAATAGTGTCGGTCGGTTCAAAAATCGAATCCATAGTTTCATCTCTTAAAAAGAGAAGGAAAACACGTCTTTTAGATATCTACACTCAGGCTAAATCAAGGTCTGACCTTATTGCTTCGTTCCTCGCAGTTCTCGAGCTTGCAAAGAATAAAACGATTTATGTTTCGGGTGAGGGTGAGGATATGCAAATTGAATTGTTGGAAGGAAATGAGAATTCTTGATAAATAATAAGCAGGTTGCTGCGGTCGAAGCGGTGCTTTTTGCTGCGGCTGAACCGATTGAATACAATAAAATCGCTCAGGCTCTGGGTATGGATGATGAGCAGATTTTACTTTGTATAGATGCACTGAAAAGCAAATATGATGCCGAAGACAGCGGTATTTGTTTGCTGCAGTTAAGCACAAAATACCAGTTGTGCAGTAAAAAAGAATATATTGAGGCTGTCCGTAACGTGCTTGACCTGAAACGCAATGCGCCCTTATCACAAGCCGCATTTGAAGTTCTTGCAATTATTGCCTATAATCAGCCCATTACAAAGCCTTACATAGAGCAAATCAGAGGTGTTGATTGCTCAGGTGTTGTTAATACCCTTTGTCAGCGCAGACTCATTGAAGAAAAGGGCAGACTCGACGTTCCCGGAAGACCCGTTCTTTACGGAACGACAACCGATTTCTTGAGATGCTTCTCTTTAAAAAGTCTTGATGAGCTTCCCGAGCTTCCTAAAGAAGATAAAGAAGTGCTTATGTCCGATGTGGATAACGGACAGCTTTCTTTGTTCGACGGCTCAGATGACAGCGAATCGTCAGAACAATAATACAATGTATTTTCAGGGGTGATTAAATGCCTGTTTTATATGTTTTAGCAGGGATAGTTGCACTGTTTGTCATCCTTTTTTCTCTTCGTGTTTCACTTATAATTGATTATTCCGATAAAACAGTTGTAACGCTGAAATATCTTTTTTTGAAAATTCCTTTAGTCGATACTTCAAAGCCCGAAAAGGAAAAGAAAGAAAAAAAGAAAAAAACCGATAAGAAAAAAGATACCGAAACGGACACGAAAACAGACGAAAATAAAACAGCTGATGCTACTGTTTCAGCAACCGACGGTGAAGAAGCCGCAACCGACGGCACGTCAACCGCAACAGAAACAGCTAAACCCGAAAAAAACCAAGGTAACAGTCTTTTAAAACAGCTTTATATTGATGAAGGCTACGATGGCATCGAAAAAATGCTCAGGGCAGTTGGTAATTCTTTGGGCAAATTTTTCGGAAAGCTATATAAAACGCTTGTTTTTGATGAGCTTTATATAACAATGATAACCGTAGGCTCGGATGCGGCAGATACCGCAATAAAGCACGGTAAGCTCTGTGCGTGGGCTTTTCCTGTTTTGGGCAAGCTTGTTTCTACAAGCAAGGTTAAAAAGTATGACTTTGACTTCAGTCCCGATTTTCTCGGTAAAAAGTCTCAGGCAGAGGCTTATATCAGATTACACGTAACACCTATACATATTACAAATGCGGTAATTGCTCTTGCAGTCAAGCTTGTGTTTAAGGTATTGTTTAAAATCTTGTTTGCTAAAAAGAAAAGCGACAAGAGTAAGACGGTAAAATCTGCTGTTGCAGAGGTGCTCAATTCACCGGATACGGCAGCTGAAGATACAAAAAACAAAATAAATATAAATAAGGATGGTGCTTCATCATGAAGGAAAAATCAGCAAACGGAATTCTTTCTACAACAATTGAAAAGGTAAGAGACCTCGTTGACGTTAGCACAATTATCGGCGAGCCTATCACTCTTCCCGACGGTCTTACAATTATCCCTGTTTCAAAGGTTACCTACGGCTTTGCTTCAGGCGGCTCGGATTTCCCCTCAAAAAACAATGTTGAGCTCTTCGGCGGTGCAGGCGGTGCAGGTATCACAATCAACCCCGTTGCATTTATTGTTGTTAAAGACGGTGAAGTAACAATCAAGCATATCATTTCCAATGAAAACGCTGTTGAAAGAGCAGTTACAATGGTTCCCGAAATGTTTGATAAGGTTGTGAACTTTGTAAACAAAAAGAAAGAAAACGAAGCAGAAATTCCTGCAGAAGAAACTGCTGAATAAAAAACTTGACCACCTGCATATTATTTCTTGAAAGCAGGTGGTTGTTTTGCTAAATAAAATAATTGTTTTTGTTATTACCTTCGCATTTCTTCCGAGCATTTTTACAATTAATGCAGGTGCAGCGGAAATCAGTATTTCTGCGCATTCTGCTGTTGTTATGAACGCTTTTACCGGTGAGGTTATTTATGCTAAAAACCCTTACGAAAAAAGAGGTATGGCAAGCACCACGAAAATTATGACGGCGCTGTTAGCTGTTGAATCAGGCCTTTTGCAACGGCAGTTCAGGGTTACGGGAGCTGACGTTGCGGTAGAAGGAACCTCTGCAGGGCTTAAAGCCGGGGACGTAGTTTCCCTTGATGTATTAGTTAAAGGTATGCTCCTTGAAAGCGGGAACGATGCGGCTAACGTAACTGCCACGGCGATTGGACCGGGTAAAAAGAAATTCATAGCTCTTATGAATAAAAGGGCAAAAGAAATAGGAATGAACTCAACCTCCTTCAAAAATCCTTCGGGACTTACGGAAGAGGGGCATTATTCAACCGCCTTTGATATGGCTCTTCTCGCAAGTGAAGCAATTAAAAATAAAGCCTTCAGAGAATATTGCAGTGCAAAGAGCTTTCGTGTTGCCTTAGGCTCTCCGTCAAGAGAGATTACATTTTATAACCATAACAGATTTCTCAGTATGTACGAGGGTGCTTTCGGAATAAAAACAGGGTTTACAAAGGCGTCGGGGAGATGCCTTATTACGGCTGTGGAGAGAGACGGTGCCGTTCTTGTCGGTGTTACACTTAAAGCACCCGATGATTGGAACGATCATAAGAAAATGTTCGATTACAGCTTTAACAAGCTCAAAAGGATTAATGTGAATACGGATTGCGAAAGCATACAGATTCCCGTTGTGGGCGGTAATGAAAAATATGTTAAAGCGGCATTGCTTACACCCTTGTGCTTTTGGGCAACCGAAAATTTTGAAGGGTACAAAACCGAGACTTACGTTACTCCCTTTTTGTATGCAGGTATTAATAAAAACGACTGCTTGGGCAGGGTCGCGGTTTTAAATAAACAGGGCAAGGTAATTACCTTTTCATATTTGTATGCCGTTGAGGATGTTGCCCCGAGTGTTACGGAAACACAAAAGGAAGATAAACCTTTTTATAAAAAAATAATCGAAAATATTAAAGAAGGACTGTCGGAGAGACAGGCGTGAATTATGGCACAGGAAAGATTACAAAAATATTTATCAGAATGTTCGGTTGCTTCCCGTCGTAAGGCGGAAGAATTGATAAAGCAGGGCAAAGTCAGAGTCAATGGCAAAATTGCCCAAATCGGTGACAAGGTTGACCCTAAAAAGGATTCTGTTACCGTAAGCGGTAAAAAGGTCAACATTGTTAAACAAAAATATTACATTATGCTTAATAAGCCCAGAGGATACGTTACCACCATGAGTGACGAGCTTGGCAGAAAATGTGTTGCAGAGCTTGTTGAGGATGTAGGTGCGGCAGTATATCCCGTCGGCAGACTCGACAGAGATTCAGAGGGCTTGCTTCTTCTTACAAATGACGGTGCTTTTGCAAATGCAGTTATGCATCCCAGAAAGCACGTGCCCAAAACCTACCGGGTTACTGTTCGTTCAAACATCAATGATGCTCAGGTGGAAAAGCTTGAAAACGGTGTGGACATTGACGGTGACGGCAGAAACACATTACCTGCTAACGTGCGCATTATTGAAAAAAGTGCAGGCAGAAGTGTTTTTGAAATTACGATTTTTGAGGGCAGAAACCGTCAGATAAGAAAAATGTGTGAGCAGGTAAGCCTTGAGGTTATAAGGCTTAAAAGAAACGCTGTGGGCTCGGTTAAGCTGGGAATGCTTAAAGTAGGTCAGTGGCGTGAGCTTACTGAGGATGAGGTTCACCGCTTACAATCACAATAAAAAATTGACAATAATCTGTATATTTATTATAATAAGCAGTAAATTATTTTTCAGAGGAGTTATAAATGATAAGAAGTATGACAGGCTTCGGCAGGGCACAGGCATCTGTTGAAGGTTATAATATTACTGTTGAAATCCGTAGCGTAAATCATCGTTATTTTGAGTTTTACGCTAAAATTCCCCGTACGTATGCATTCCTCGAAGAGAAAATTAAATCAACTCTTTCGGGCGGTATATCACGCGGTAAGGTTGAATGCTCCGTTCAGATTGAGGCAACAGCGGATGAGAGCGTTGTTGTCACCGTGAACGAGCCTCTTGCAAGGGGTTACGTTAATGCTGTTGACAGTATTTCGGAAATGTTCGGAATAGCAAGCGATTTGTCTGCATTGTCAGTTGCCCGCTTTTCGGATGTTCTTTCGATTTCAAAGGCACCGGTTGACGAGGATGCTCTTTGGGCAAAGGTTGAGCCCGTTGTGAAATCAGCCCTTGAGGGCTTTGTTAGTATGCGTGAAGCGGAGGGCTCAAAGCTCAGAGAAGACGTGCTTTCAAGAGCCGCAACAATACTTGATAACGTTGCTTATATTGAACAGCGTTCACCTGAAACTGTTAAGCAGTATTCCGAAAAATTACTTGAAAGAATGCGTAACGTTTTAGGCGATGTTCAGGTTGATGAAGCAAGAATACTCACAGAAGCGGCAATTTATGCGGATAAGGTTGCTGTTGCAGAGGAAACCGTAAGACTCAGAAGTCATTTTGAACAGCTTGATAATATGCTTAATTCCGATGAAGCAATCGGCAGAAAGCTTGATTTCCTTGTTCAGGAAATAAACCGCGAGGCAAACACTATCGGTTCAAAGGCTCAGGATGTTGACATTGCGCGCAGAGTAATTGATATTAAGGCAGAGGTTGAAAAAATCAGAGAACAGATTCAGAATATAGAATGATATGAAACTTATAAACATAGGCTTCGGCAACCTTATAAATGCCGATAGAGTCGTTGCTGTTATAAGCCCTGATTCTGCACCTGCAAAGAGAATGATTCAGGAGTGCCGTGAAAGAGCACAGCTTATTGATGCAACACACGGAAGAAAAACTAAAGGTGTTATTATTACTGACAGTGATAACGTTGTTCTCTCCTTCCTTACAGCAGAGCAGCTGCTTGTCAGATTTAATGACCAAAAAGGGGGACGTGAATTTGGATTCGGTGAATAAGGGTGCACTTTTTGTGTTATCTGCACCGTCAGGATGCGGTAAAGATACGGTACTTTCTTTTCTGAAAGAAAGAGATTGTAATGTTAAACAGTCAATTTCTGTTACCACCCGTAAAATAAGAGAAGAAGAAACCGACGGTGTTGATTATTATTTTACGGATGTTGCGGATTTTGAACAGAAAATTCAAGACGGATATTTTCTTGAATATGTAAAGTACGGTGAAAATTATTACGGTACACCCAAAAAAAAGATTGAAGAGCTTGTTGAATCCGGTTATAACGTTTTTCTGAAAATCGAGGTTGAGGGAGCAGGAAATGTAAGAAAAATTTTCCCCGACTGTATTTCGATTTTTATAGTTCCGCCTTCATTTTGTGCTCTTGAGGAGCGTCTTAAAGGCCGCGGTACCGAAACAGAGGAATCGTTAGACCGCCGTTTGAAAATCGCACGTGAAGAGCTTTCCCGTGCTAAGGAGTACGATTACATAGTCGTTAACGACAAGTTGGATGATTGTGTTGATGATGTTTGTGCAATAATAAAAGCCGAACATTCAAAATATTCACAAATGAAAGACTTTGTTGATAATTTATAATTTACAGTAGTTAATTTTGAAAGGAAAATTCTTATGCTTAATCAGGATCTCAGTAAAATTCTTTCCGGCAACATCAGCCGCTATTCTCTTGTTGCCGCAACCGCAAAGCGCGCACGCGAAATTTCTGACAAGAATCTTGAAGATAAAGTTATCACAACAGAAAAGGCTGTAAGCCTTGCACTTAACGATTTTCTTAATGACAAATACAAAATCGTTGAGCCTGAAGAAATCGCAAATATCTGATTATGTCAGTGGATAAATACTGCGCCTTAGTAGCCGTTGAGGGGCTTGTGTATCACTTTGATGCACCTTATACTTATGAAATTCCGCCGCGCTTTTTCAGTCTTGCGGTTCCGGGATGCAGAGTTATGGTGCCCTTTGGTAACGGCAATCGAAAAAAACAGGGACTTATACTGTCTGTGGAAGCTCTTGATGATTCAGAAAACAGCATAAAGCTTAAATCAATATCATCGGTTCTGGATGAAAAACCGCTGTTCACCGATGAAATGCTGAAGCTTGTTTTCTGGCTTAAAGAGAACGCTTTTTGTACGCTTTTTGAAGCGGCAAAAGCCATGCTTCCTGCCGGTATAGGTCTCAACTACGTTATTTCCTATATGGCAGATAGCGTGGATGAGAAAAAGGTCGGAAGGTTTTCTGAAGAAGAAAAGGCTGTTTATGAATACCTTAAAAACGGCAGTGCCTATGTTAAACGTGATAAAATTTTAAAGGATTTGGGTATTTCTGCCGATTCTCAGGTTTTAGAAAGGCTTGTTAAACAAGGTGTATTATTTACCAATGTTGATGCAAAAAGAAAAACAGGGGATTTGACCGTAAAAAACGTAAGGCTGTCAATTGCTCCGAACGATGCTGAAAACATATTAAAAAATCTGACACCTAAACAAAAAAGCGTAACAAGGCTTCTTATTGATATTGGCGGTGCATCCGTTAAAGAGGTCTGTTATTTCACGGGAGTAACCCCTGCGGTTATATCCGCTTTGGAAAAAAAAGGAATAGTAGAGCTTTTTGACAGTGAAATATACCGCAAGCCCAAGTATAATATTAATAATTCCGTAAGAAAGTCACCTGTGCTGACAGATGATCAGAATGAAGCGTATAAAACACTTCTCGAAAAATATAAAAGTCCCGAAGGCGCCGCCGCACTTCTTTACGGTGTTACGGGCAGCGGTAAAACACAGGTGTTTTTAAAGCTTATTGAAGATGTGGTTAATGACGGTAAAGGCGTTATCGTTATGGTGCCCGAAATTGCTCTTACACCTCAGACACTCGGTATTTTCTATTCTCATTTTGGTGATAAGGTCGCAGTTTTTCACAGTGCACTTTCTGCAGGAGAAAGAATCGATGAGTGGAAGCGTGTGAAAAACGGTGAAGCAAAAATCGCAATCGGCACACGCTCTGCGGTTTTTGCACCGTTCCCGAACCTGGGGCTTATTGTTATGGACGAGGAGCAGGAGCATACTTATAAGTCTGAAATGTCGCCCCGCTATCACGCAAGGGACGTAGCAAGATTCCGATGCGCTTACAACAAAGCACTTCTTGTGCTTGCTTCTGCCACACCGTCAATTGAAACCTACACAAATGCCGTAAACGGAAGATATACTCTTGTTAAGCTTACAAAACGGTACGGTAAGGCTGTTTTGCCCGAGGTTATTACTGTTGACACATCGGGTAATCAGGGTGTTATCAGCAACGAGCTTTATAACGCTTTGGAGGAATGCCTTGAAAATAAGCAGCAAGCAATCCTTCTTATGAACAGAAGAGGTTTTAATACGTTTGCTTCCTGCGGTGCTTGTAAAACTGTGTTAAGCTGTCCTAATTGCAGCATATCGCTTACATATCACAGTGCCAATAAAAGGCTTATGTGTCATTATTGCGGCTATTCTCAAAGCCATACGGATACTTGTCCCGAATGCGGTGAAAAAGCGGTAACCTATGCAGGCTTCGGTACTCAGCGTATTGAGGATGAGCTTGAAAATATTTTTCCGTCTGCAAAAATTTTGAGAATGGATGCAGATACAACAATGGCACGTTATTCGTATCAGAATAAGCTTACGGCTTTTGCAAACGGTGAATATGATATAATGCTCGGTACACAGATGGTTGCAAAGGGTCTTGATTTCCCAAAGGTAACCCTTGTGGGTATAATATCAATTGATCAACAGCTTTATAACGATGATTTCAGAAGCAGTGAAAGAGCGTTCGATTTGCTGACCCAGGTTATAGGTCGGTCAGGCAGGGGCGATTACGCAGGTAAAGCGTATATTCAGACCGTTCTTCCCGATAATGATATAATAGAGCTTTCTGCAAGTCAGGATTACGAATCTTTCTACAAAACCGAAAACATCATAAGAAAAAGTATGGTTTATCCGCCATACTGTGATATTTGCTCTGTGACCTTTTTAAGTGAACAGTACAACAAATCTCTTGGCGGAGCAAATATGTTTTTTCAAATGCTGAAGGATGCTGTTACCGTTGGGTATACCGATGTTAAAATAAATGTTTTAGGGCCTATTCAACCCCGTGTAAATAAAATCAGCAACAAGTACAGACACGTGCTTACAATCAAGTGTAAAAATAATAAGCGCTTCCGCGAGATGATGGCAAAGCTTCTTTCGGAATATATGAGAAAAACGCAGAGTGGCGGTGCAACCGCCGTGGTTGATATCAATCCGCTCTGAGGAAAGGAAAAGTTTATGGCAATCAGAAATATCAGGGTTGACGATGACCCTATTTTAAGAAAAAAAGCAAGACCTGTAACAGAATTTAACGAAAGACTTTTTGAGCTTCTCGATGATATGAAGGATACCTTGTATAAATCGGGCGGTGTAGGACTTGCCGCACCTCAGGTGGGTGTTTTAAGGCGTGTTGTTGTTATGGATGTAAGCGAAGACAAAAGTGACTATATTGAGCTTATAAACCCCGAAATTTACGAAGAAGAGGGTAGCCAGACAGGCAGTGAGGGCTGTCTTTCTCTTCCCGGGCTTTGCGGTGTTGTAACAAGACCTATGACGGTTAAAGTAAAAGCACAGAACAGAGACGGTAAATGGTGCCTTTATAAGGGTGAAGGCCTTAAAGCCCGTTGCTTCTGTCACGAAACAGACCATCTTGAGGGTGTTTTATATAAAGACAGACTTGATGAGGGCGAAAGCCTTTACAGAACAGAGGAAGAATAATTTGTTTCGGTGAATAAGATGAAAATTGTTTTTATGGGAACTCCGGATTTTGCGGTGAATCCCCTTAATGCACTTATTGAAAACGGCTATGAGGTTACGGGGGTGTTTACTCAACCCGACAAACCCGTAGGAAGAAAGGCAATTCTGACTCCGCCGCCTGTTAAGGCGGTTGCCGAAAATGCAGGGATACCTGTTTTTCAACCCAATTCGCTTAAAGACGGGGCAGGGGTGAAAATTCTTGAAGAGTTAAACCCTGATATTGTTGTGGTTGTGGCTTACGGAAAAATATTACCGTCAGATTTTCTTCATTATCCGAAATACGGATGCATAAATATTCACGGCTCGATTCTGCCTGAATACAGAGGTGCGGCACCTATTCAACGCTGTGTGCTTAACGGTGAAAAATATGCAGGTGTTACGTCAATGCAGATGGATGAGGGTCTTGATACGGGTGATATGCTTTTCGTTGAGAAAACTGAAATCGGTGAGAATGAAACGTCGGGTGAGCTTTTTGACAGACTTGCCGTTATGGGCGCAGATTTGCTTATAAAAACTCTTAAAGCCATAGAAAACGGCGACGTTCATCCCAAAAAGCAGGATGATTCGAAAAGCACGTATGCTGCAATGCTTGATAAATCTATGTGTAATATTGATTGGAGCAATCCTGCTGCAGTTGTTCATAATACAATCCGCGGTCTTGATCCGTGGCCTGTGGCGCAAACCACATTGGGCGGAAAAAAATTGAAGCTTTTCGGCTCTCGTCTCGGGTGTGAAGAGGGCGGAGGTAAGCCGGGTGAAATCAAGCTTACCAAAAACAGCTTTTCCGTTTTCTGCGGTGACGGTAAATGTGTTACCGTAAATGAAGTACAGTATGAAGGCAAAAAACGTATGAAAGCCTTGGATTTCTTCAGGGGCTACCACTTGGAAGATGGTACGTTACTGCAATAAAACATAAAATTCAAAAATTGTTTACAAGGATTTATTCATTTTTTTATCATAATGGTGTAAAATATAGAAAAAATAAGTAGTGTGGAGAGATATTATGTTTTTCTTTTATGACTATTATTATATTATTCTTGTTTTACCGGCAATCATATTTTCTCTTGTGATAAGCTCAAAACTTAAATCGACCTACCGAAAGTATTCAAATGTCGGTAACGCACGCCGAATTACAGGTGAACAGGCAGCGCGTATGGTTTTGAATTATTACGGTGTTAACGACGTCAATATTGTACCCATAAACGGCACAATGACCGATTGCTATGATCCTACCCAAAAGGTGATTAAGCTTTCGGAGGGTGTTTTTAATAATTACTCAATTGCCGCGATAGGTATTGCTTGTCATGAAGCCGGGCACGCTGCACAGCACGCTGAGAATTATGCACCCATCAGAATCCGTAACACAATTCTGCCTGTTTGTAACATCGGCTCTACTTTATCGATACCGTTGCTTATTGCGGGAATTATATTCGGCTTTGAACCGCTTGTTTGGGTGGGCATAGGCTTCTTTGCATTTACTGCGCTTTTTCAGTTTATTACGCTTCCTGTTGAATTTAATGCAAGCCGTCGCGCAATAAGTGTTATTGAGTCAAACGGGTTGCTTACCTTTGAAGAAAAAATCGGTGCACAAAAAGTGTTGAAAATGGCTGCTATGACTTACGTTGCTGCCTTGGCTGTTAGTCTTGCCCAGCTTTTGAGACTTGTTTTAAGATTTACCGGGAGAAGACGTTAATGAAAAAAACTGCAAGACAGATTGCTTTTGAAATACTTCTTAAAATTGAAAAAGATAAGGCTTATTCTAACCTTGCAATTGACAGTGCTGTTAAGGCTTTTTGCCCCGACAGCACTGATTGTGCTTTTATTTCACATCTTGTTTACGGGGTTACGGAGAGAAAAATCACTCTTGATTACATAATCGAAAGAAATCTTACCCGGCCATTGAATAAACTGAAAAAAGAAGTTTTGGTTATTCTCAGGCTTGGTGTTTATCAGCTTTTGTTTTCAGATAAAATACCGCAATCTGCGGCTGTAAACGAAAGCGTAAAGCTTGCAAAAAGCAATAAATGCGGTTTTGCTTCGGGTCTTGTTAATGCTGTTTTAAGAAACGTTTCTAAAAACGGTTTCGTTTTAGAAGAAGGTATTAATGAGGTTAAAAGAATTTCTGTTTTATATTCAGCCCCCGAGGAGCTTGTTAAGTTCCTTTCTTACCACTACGGTGAAGAAAATACCGAAGGGTTTCTGAGGTTCGCGCTTGAACCCAAAAAGCTTTTTATACGTGTTAATAACGTTAAGACAACAAAACAAAAGCTTATAGAGATGTTACAAAATGAGGGTGTTGAGGTAAAAGAAACCGCATTACCAAACGCACTGGAAATAAACGTTAACAAAGCGGTTTATGAGTTGGAGCCTTTTAAAGAGGGGCTTTTTCACGTTGAGGATATTTCTTCGCAGCTTTGTATCGAAGCTCTTTCACCCCGGGAAGGTGAAACGGTTATTGACCTTTGTGCCGCACCGGGCGGCAAAACCTTCACTATCGCAGAGTATATGAACAACAAAGGTAAGGTTGTTTCTTGTGATATTTATGAATCACGTACTGATTTAATAAACTCAGGTGCAAAACGGCTCGGCCTTGATTGTATAGAAACAATGGTTAACGATGCTTCGGTTTTTAATGAGGATTTCCCCGTTGCTGACAGAGTTCTCTGTGACGTGCCTTGCTCGGGTATGGGAATTATCGGAAAAAAGCCTGAGATTAAATATAAAAAGCTTGATGAGTTTAAAGAGCTTTATCCCTTGCAAAGGCAGATTCTTGAAACCGCTTCAGGATATGTTAAAAAAGGGGGCAGACTCGTTTATTCAACCTGCTCCGTCAATCCTAATGAGAACAGAAAAATTTGCGAGGCTTTTCTGAAAGAGCATGCCGAGTTTGCTTCAGTTAAAGCTTTACCGCATATAGAAAGAACAGTTGACGAGGGTGATTATCTTACCCTTATGATGCATAAAAATAATTGTGACGGTTTTTTTATCGCCGTTTTTGAAAGAAAGTAATTTTATGGAAAAGAAGGATATTGTATCACTTAATTTTGAAGAGCTCTGTGCGGCTTTTGCCGAAATAGATCTTCCTAAATTCAGAGCAACCCAGGTTTATGATTGGTTACATAAAAAATGTGTCAAATCTTTTGAAGAAATGACCAATATTTCAAAAGAAATGTGTAACAAATTAAATGACAATTTTGTAATTTTTTCCTGTGCTATTGAAAAAAAACTCGTTTCGGGTTATGATGGTACGGTAAAATATCTTTTTAAATTAACCGATGGTGAGTACCTTGAGTGTGTTGTAATGCAGTATAAATACGGTCATACCATCTGCATCTCAACTCAGGTTGGCTGTAAAATGGGTTGTTCATTCTGTGCATCGGGTATCGGCGGATTTAAAAGACAGTTGAAGCCTGCGGAAATGCTCGGTCAAATATATACCGCTCAGAATGACCTTGGGTTAAGGATTTCCCGTATCGTGCTTATGGGTATGGGTGAGCCTCTTGATAATTTTGATAACGTTATGCGTTTCCTTGAGCTTGTCAGCGACGAGCGCGGTCTTAATATCGGTATGCGTCACATATCCCTTTCCACAAGCGGTATTGTTCCGCGCATTTACGACCTGCTTGAAAGACACCTTCAGCTCACTTTGTCCGTTTCCTTGCACGCACCCAATAACGAAATACGCTCAAAAATTATGCCGGTTAATAAAAGCTGGGATATTGATGAGCTTCTCAGCGCGTGTAGGATTTACGGTGAAAAAACATCAAGGCGCATTTCTTTTGAATACGCAATGATGAACGGTGTCAACGATACACCCGAATGTGCCGAAGAGCTTGCCAAAAGGCTTAAAAATATTCTTTGTCACGTTAATCTTATCCCAGCTAACGAGGTTGCCGAAAAAGAGCATCGACGCAGTACGGATAAAAGCATTATTCAGTTTAAAACAATACTTGAAAAACACGGCTTGACCGCAACAGTAAGAAGAACCTTGGGTTCTGATATTAATGCGTCCTGCGGTCAGTTAAGGCGTGAAAAAATAAAAGAAGACAGCTTTTGTTAAAGTGAGGTGAAATACTATGAGAGTTTTTGGTGAAACAGATATCGGCGCACACAGAGAAACCAACCAGGATGCATTCCGTTCAGGTGTTTTTGAAAACGGCGATTGCTGGGCAGTTGTCTGCGACGGTATGGGCGGTGTATCAGGCGGTCAGGTGGCAAGCGCTGTTTGTGTTGAAAAGGTGAGCGACGCCATAAACAGAGGTTATCGTAACAATATGACTGTTAAAACCGCTCAGAATCTTCTTAATTCTGCAATTTGCGCAGCAAACGCTTCAATTTTTGACGAAGCACAGAAGGATAAAACTCTCAGTGGTATGGGTACAACTGTTGTTGCCGTTATGGTAATAAGAGGCATTGCCGTTATTGCTCACGTGGGTGACAGTCGTGCTTACCTTTTCGGTGATAGTATAAAACCTGTTACAAAAGACCATTCACTTGTTCAGTTTTTGGTCGATTCGGGTAAAATCACCGAGGATGAGGCTAAAATTCATCCCGACAGAAACATTATAACAAGAGCGGTCGGTATTCTCAGCTTTGTTGATGTTGATTTTGATATTATTGATGTGAATGAAGATAACAGCATTCTTATTTGTACAGACGGTCTGAACGGTGCTGTTGAAGATAGCAGAATTCTTGAAGTGATTAAAGAGTATGGTGAAAACTCCCCGAAAAAGCTTATTGAAACCGCAATTTCATCGGGTGGCCGTGATAATATAACGGCGGTTGTACTCTTTTCCGATAATCAAGGAGAGTAAGTATGGAAAACTATGTAGGTAAAAGGCTCGACGGAAGATACGAGATACAAGATGTTATCGGCGTTGGCGGAATGGCAGTTGTTTACAAAGCTTACGATAACATTGATGACAGAATTGTAGCTGTAAAAATTCTTAAAGAAGAGTATCTTGCAAACGAAGAATTCCGTCGCAGATTTAAAAATGAATCAAAAGCAATTGCTGTGATGTCACACAGAAATATAGTTAAGGTTTTTGACGTTAGCTTCGGTGACAGATTGCAGTACATTGTAATGGAATATATTGAGGGAATTACCCTTAAAGAGTATATTGACAAAAAGGGTAGTCTGGAATGGCGTGAGGCTCTGTTTTTTGCAATACAGATTCTCAAGGCTTTACAGCATGCCCACGATAAAGGGATTGTTCACAGGGATGTTAAGCCTCAGAATATAATGCTTCTCGAAAACGGAACGATTAAAGTTGCGGACTTCGGTATTGCAAGATTCAGCCATAGCGAAACGAGAACTATGACTGAAAAAGCAATCGGCTCTGTGCATTATATAAGTCCCGAACAAGCAAAAGGTGAGCTCACCGACGAAAAAGCAGATATTTATTCTGTTGGTATTGTTCTTTATGAAATGCTTACCGGTAAGCTGCCTTTTGACGGTGACAGTGCTGTGTCTGTTGCTCTTATGCAGGTTAATAAGCAGCCTGAGCTTCCCAGAACAATTAAACGGGAAATTCCCGTCGGCTTTGAGCAGATTATTATGAAATCAATGCAGAAGAGCACCCGTGACAGATATCAGAGTGCGGCAGAGATTTTGTATGACCTTGAAGAGCTTAAACGTAATCCGTCAGTTAAATTCGATTATCAAACAGATTTTTCGGATGATTCGAATCGATTTGCAACAAAGGTTGATACACCTGTTGTCAAAAAAACTCAGGTTAAAACAGTGCCTCCGGCTACAGATATTCATAAAAAACTTGAAAACAACAACGCAAAAACCATAGGCGCTGTACAGGATGTTGGTCCCACAAGGAAAATCAACACTAAAACTGTTGGGGTCATAGCAGGAATTGCAGTAGCAGTAATTATATTCATTATTATTCTTTTTGCCAATATGTTGAAAAACGGTACAATTTCCTTCGGCGGTAAAAAGGTTGAGGTTGATAATTTCGTCGGTATGAATTATATTGAGGAAATTAAAGATAACGAAGAATATAACGAAAAGTTCAATTTTGAAGTTGTTTATGAGCCGTTTACAGACGGTAAAGAGGGGTGTGTGTTCAAGCAGGACCCTGAGGCAGGTTCAATGGTTGTTAAGGGCTTTGCTCTCAAGCTTTATGTTGCCACGTCGGGTGAGGGTCAGGTTATACCTGATTTTAAAGGACAAAATTATAACGAGGCTTGCAACTCCCTTGAGGCAATGGGCTTTGTTGTTAATGCGGTGCCGATGCCTGACAGTGATAATGAAATCGGCTCGGTTGTGAAAACCGAACCTGAAGCAGGCTCAAGCGCCCTTGCAGGTTCGACCGTTACAGTTTATTATGCGGCTGAGGATTCCGGTAAGCTTTTCAAAATGCCCGATTTTTCAGGTAAAACGTTAGATGAAGCCAAAGAAATGCTCACAAAATACGGTCTTACTCTTACAAAAACAGAGGTTGTAGATACAAACGTTGAAAAAGACCGTGTTGTTATGCAGTCGCCTTCAAAGAATTCACCGGTGCAAAAGGGGGACGGTGTTATACTCACAATAAGCTCAGGTAAGGTTGTGCTTGAAAAATCAATAAATATACCGTCAAAAATCGGTGTGGCTGATATTGAAGTTATGGTTGATAATGCTGTTGTGTCAAAAACTACCGTTGATACTGACAAAAACAGTAAATATACCCTGAGTGTAACAAGCGAGTCTGCAGCGGCATCAATAAAGGTTTTTGTAAACGGCAAGCTTTATTATGAGGCAACAGGTAACTTTACCAAGGAGCCCGTGAATGTAACGGGTGAAAAATATCACAGTGTTGCGTTCTATATAAATGTTGTCGGTCTTGACAGAAGTGCTGCAGAAACTGCGCTTAAAAAAGCAGGATATTACAACATTTCGGTTATAGAAGTGCCCTCATCTGAACGCGCGGGTACGGTTATAGGTCAGTCTCCGTCGCATTCTTCCGCACCGAATCTTGATAAAACAGCAACAATTGTTTTGTCGGTTGCCGCGGCAGAAACAACACAGCCGACACAACCACCGACAGTGCCTAATTCTGATATTGTTTAATTTAAAATGTGAAAAAGTGCAGTAGCTTTTTTAGTTACTGCACTTTATTTATGTACTTTTTTGCTGATTCAAAAAGCTCTGAACGGTTTGTAATCTCTAGCTTTTTGAATATGCTTGACGTGTGTTTTTTTATTGTGCTCTCTGTTACAAAAAGCTCATCAGCAATATCTTTGCGCTTTTTGTTTTGCATAAGCAATTGCAAAACTTCTTTTTCCCTTTGAGAAAGTGCTTTCAAAGCACTCCAATTGTTAAAAATATCATCAATTTGTTCCTTGTTAAAACGAATTCTTTCTTGGGCCGGCTCAGGTGACGGTTTATCAGCTTGAAGGTTGCTTGCTTTGGCGGAAATTGCTTCTGTATCGGCTAACCCGTAATCCTGCAATATACCGTAAAGGAATAGAATCAGACCCTCTGTAATTATGTAAGAAATTGACATGAATTCAAAGCCTGCTTTTATTGCGTTTTCGATAAGCCATATTGCAATATTACCGATTACAACAATCGCAAGAAAAACAGAGTGCTTTGTTGAAACAACCGTTTTTTTGATTGCTGCGTATAAAATTACTGCAAGCATTGCGGCAAAATACAGAAACAGAAAAACTTTATAAAGGCTATTAAGCGGACCGTATTCTTTTATGAGTATTCCCGAATTATTAACAATTTCAAACGAGACATTTTTATAATATATCGGCAACCAACCACCGCTTGAAACGATAAAAAGCATAACGATGTTGACACATAATAAAATGCGCGGAACAGCTTTCGGATAACTTAGTCTTGATGAATTCATAATCATCATAAGTATCGAGAAGGGTAAAAATACACTTCCTGCATAGGCAATTCTGTTAGCCCACAAAGCCAAGTTAAGCGTTTTTGAAGCAGAGAGGAGAAAATAACCTAAATCACAAACAGCCACGCAAACAAAAAGCATAAGTAACCAAGCGTCGCGTTTTCTGTCTACACGAAAGTAAGCACCTATCATTAAAAGCGATATAATAAAAATTATGCCGTATAAAGTGGTCATATTATTCCTCCTTCGCTGTGATTAACTCTATACCGTTACGACTGGTTATTTATATTAATTTTCATAACGTAACTCTATATTTTTATATATCATAATATAGCATAATTTGATTTTTGTGTCAATTTGCTGACATTCTTTATCCTTGTACAATATGAACAAAACAATGTTTTGTTTTTTGATACGGTAGCCCTAAAGGTAGCCTTCTTTTTTAGAAAGTAACCTGTAGGGCTACTTATTTTTATGTGTATTTGTAATTAAAATTAAAGTGTAACAATAAAGAAAAGGAGGTCGTAAGATGCTGAAAGCTGTAACAAAAAGGTTTGCCGACAAATCAACAATAAAGCAATTTGAATTTGAATTTTACTGTGATTGCTGCGGTAAGCCAGTTAAAACGGATGCTTATGAATTTGTTTCAGGTTTCAAAAATAAAAAGTTTTTAAGTAACGATGAACGGGAAGCCAGAGCCATTATTTATGCAAATGACCACGCAAGGGCTTACGAAAGAGCAAACAACGAGGTTCGTCTTGAGCTTAATAAATGCGAAATTTGCGGTAATATGGTTTGTGAAGAGTGTACTGTTTATGGAGTTGACCTCCAAGGAGGCCTTTGTTGCAAGGACTGTGCTGAAAAATAAATTGTTAATCGAAGGGAGAAATTATTATGGGACTTATTAAAGCTGGTATAGGAGCCGTTGGCGGTGTTCTTGCGGATCAATGGAAAGAGTTTTTCTATTGCGATGCTTTGGACAACGAAGTTCTTCTTATCAAAGGACAAAAACGCACGGGGGGTCGTTCCTCAAA
>JAGASD010000051.1 GCA_017621885.1 Clostridia bacterium
AAGGCAGTTTTAATTTGAATAGTTTTCGTTCAGACGAAATGATAAATGCACCGCAAGGCTGACGCCTTACGGTGCATTTTCATAAAGTATTAACGGAAAATATTAAATTAAAACCTAATAAATCCCTAATTTACGCTCCCCCTATGGTAGTTTTTTATTTTATAAATATGGGATTAGTCCAGGCTTTTCTGCCCTCTTTGTCAACAACGGTTACGCGGATGTAATCGTAATCATCCTTTAAATCTAACTGTGCACCTGTAAGAAGCTCGTCTTGTGCGGTGAACTTTCTTGATGGCTTTTTATCACATTGGAAAATGATTTTTTCGCACCCGCTTGTTTCAACATGGGCAACACCCTCATCATCCACATAAAAATCCTTAATAACCGGACCGCAGGATGAATAAAAAGCACCGTTTTCTAAAGCAGAAAGAATATCCTTCACATTATTTTCCGCGTTTACCATTACCCAACCGTTACAATGCTGATGCATTGCGTGGCCGTCGTCCGTTGCAACAGCAAAAAGCTTAACGCCCTCGCCCAAAAGCTCATCCCAATATGCGCCGTTGTCCGTATCCATATCATTTTCAATGGCACAACCGCTGTTCCAGATTTCAAAAGCAAAATTACCTTTTAATTTATCAAAATACCTTGTGGGAGTTGAGCTCCATTGAGGGTGACAATATATTGTAAGGTTGTTCTTTTCGTGGGCTTCATCAAGATATTTTTGAAACTCTTCTTGATTTTTTGCCGTTCCGCTTGGAAGCTCCTCATTCTGAGCATAGCCGTTTGTATCATCATCGGGTCCGATAAACACCGTATGATATGTTCTGAAGCCGTTACCTCTTACAAAAGTATTATCAAACTCCATACCGGGGATTATGGTTATCTCAACATCCTCAGCATAGTTTTTATAGTTATAAATTCTGTGGTCGGTAAGTGCAAGAAAATCATAACCGTTCTTTTTATGAAGTCTTATAACCTCATCGGGGTAGCCTTTACCGTCGGAACGGGTTGTGTGGCAATGAAGTCCGCCCTTAAGCATTCTTTTCTGATTCATAAAAGCCTGTTGCCTTTTCATTTCATATCACCTTATTCATTATCTGCAGGAGTTTTTCTTTCAACTATCCAGGCATTGGGAAGATAACGTCCCGTTGGCATATCAGTTGAAGGTTTATTTATAATTTCACCGTCATAAGCCATAACCGAGGAAGAGCCGCCGTCACAAGCCGCGGCAGAAATTGCACCGTACTGCAAAAGAACATCGGCACAATCCTCCATTGTTGCACCGAGGGAATAACCGGGCTGCCTGCCGTCAACAACAAAAAACAGTACAACACCGTTTCTGCATTGACCCACAACGGTACGGGGCTGCAAACCCCAACCGGCAGAATCTTTTACTACCTTTTCACCGTCAACAATAAGTGTGGGGTGAAATTGGATTCCGTCACGAATGTTATAATCCTTCCAATTTTCCGTTCCGCCCACAACGAGACGGTCATTTTCATCAAAGCCGAGTAAAGTAAATTCCGGAGAATACGAGCCCCAGTATTCTCCGCCCGAAACACATTGACCTGTAATGAGTCCTCCGAGACTTGTACCGCCTTTGTCAATAAAGCCCGAAGCATTTATCCCCACTATACCATTATCCCGTTCAAGATAATCACAAACAAATTCACCTCGGGAATTTTTGTAATCGGTAACGCTCAACGTGACCCTTGACGGGTCGTCAACAAGCACTAATTTTCCTTCAAAGGTTGATTTTTTCACCTTTAATATAACAATGCTCTCACTTTGGTTATTAACAAGAACCTCGTTGCCGAATTTATCCTTTTCCCCCTCTTTAAGATGGGATTGACCCAAAACGTCCGTGCTTTTAACTCCGTAAACATCGGTAACGTATATTTCGCCGCTTTTCATCTGCCCTGACATAACCTCATCAATCAATCTGTCCGGGAAAAATGCCGTTGCGAGCCATTTATGCTGGTCAGTTGTCATAGCGGTTTCGATCCATATATTACGCCATTTCACAACAAAAGGAATATTGCCGTAAACAATTGTTACATAACCTGCCACGCTGAGAAAAACGGCAAGGGAAAAGATGAATATTGCCACAACTCCGCCCTTCAGCTTTCCCTTATCGGAAGGGTTTTCTTTTTGCAGTGATTCACTTTTTTTATTTTTCCCTTTTTCGGGCTTTGATTTGTATTTTCGCACCTCGCTTAACCCGTCTGCAAGATTATCAAGGTTAACAAGCTCTTCTTCCGTGATTTCTACCACAAAAAGCACCTCCTTTTATTTTTTCGACTACATTACAAGTATTGTAACATAAAATGACGACGAATACCATAATTCGTCGTCATTTTACAAAAATTTCATTTTTATTTATTGTCAATGTATCTGCAGGCTGCAAGAGCCGCAACAGCACCGTCTGCAGAAGCGGTTGTTATCTGACGGATGCTCTTCTGACGGCAGTCCCCTGCAACAAAAACACCCTCTGTTTTTGTAACACAGCTTTCACCCGAATCAAAATATCCGTTTTCGTCAAGGCCTGCAATTTCTGCAAAAGCGGAGTTTTTAGGTTCAAGACCTATAGCAACAAATAATCCGTCAAGCTTAACCTCTTTTTCACCTGAGGTTGTGTTTAGCACAACACCCGAAAGCTCAGCCTCACCTTTAAGCTCTTTAACAGTTGCTTCAAGAACAAATTCAACATTATCTTTATTTGAAAGAATATCAATAAGCTTTTTTTCACCCGTAAGGAAAGCAAGATTTTGGAAAACATAAACCTTTTCACACAAATCCGAAAGCAACACGGCTTCCTGCAAAGCAGAGTTTCCTCCGCCCACAACACCGACTACCTTATCCTTAAAAAATGCGCCGTCACAAACCGCACAATAAGAAACACCGTTGCCCACAAGTGCATTTTCATTAGGAAGGCCCAACTGACGGTGATGAACACCAACAGCAATAATAACTGCCGATGCCTCATATTTTTTATTATCTGCAAAAACGAGCTTACGGGAGCCCTCATCCATTATACCCGTAACCTTTTCCATTTCAACGTCTGCCCCCATACTGAGCACCTGATCAAGAAGCTTGTCCGCGAACTCGTTACCGCTCATTTCAGGGATGCCGGGATAATTTTCAATTTTAGGTGAAAACGTTACCTGACCGCCAAAGGTTGACTGTTCTATAACAAGAACACTTTTTGAAGCACGCAATGCGTAAAGCGCCGCGGTAAGACCCGCAGGACCCGCACCGATTACAATGATGTCATACATAAAATTCACTCTCCTGTAGTGAGTAATTTTGGTTTTGAATGCGTAATTCGTAATGCGTAATGCGTAATTATCGGGGCGCTTTGCGCCAATTATAATGCTGACGCAGTCCCGAAATTTTGCATTTTGAATTTTTTATTTTGCATTTGAAAAATTACCGCCCGAGAGGACGGTAATTTTCAGTTTATTAAAGACTTTCAATAAATGCTTTTACTGCAGGAAGGTCTGCAACCTTTTCGAATGTGTCACCCTTCTGGATTACAAGAGTGGGAGCCTGCTTGAGCTCAAGCTGTGTTGCAAATTCTCTGTTTTCTTCAACAAAGAGCTTTTCATAAGCAATGCCTTTTTTATCAAGAAGCTGAGCAGCTATCTTGCATTTGGGGCAGGTCTTTGTTGCAAAAAGAAGGAATTTTGTATCTTCATCAACAGTTGCTGTTGCCTCTTTTTTGCAGCAATCGCAATGTGCGTGGTCAACCGTTCTTTCTTCTTTTTTAAGGTTAGAATTAGCAATATCGTAAACTCGTCTGTCCTTGAATTCCTGAGCTTTACCGTCATTGAAGTTCTGAACGGGACGGTAGTAACCCGTAATACGGCTGTAAACCTCTGTATCATTACCGCAATCGGGACAAGTATATTCTTCACCTGCAATGTAACCGTGATTGCAGCAGATTGAATATGTGGGAGAAATTGAGTAATAAGGAAGCTTGTAGTTTGCAGCAATCTTTCTTACGATATCTGCAGCAGCCTTCCAGTCAGGAAGCTTTTCTCCGAGGAATGCATGGAAAACAGTACCTGATGTGTAAAGGGTATGAAGCTCGTCCTGTGCGTCAAGCGCTTCAAAAATATCTGCTGTGTAACCAACGGGAAGATGTGAAGAGTTGGTGTAGTAAGGTGTACCGTTTTCGTTAGCCTGGATAATTGCAGGATAATGCTTTTTATCGTGCTTTGCAAAACGGTAGGTTGTTGACTCGGCAGGTGTTGCTTCAAGGTTATAAAGGTCACCGTAAAGCTCCTGATAGTCAGAGAGTCTTTCTCTCATATGGTTAAGAACATCTTTTGCAAATTCCTGAGTTTCTTTGTGTGTCATATCCTTACGGAGCCATTTTGCATTAAGACCAACCTCGTTCATACCGATAAGACCGATAGTTGAGAAGTGGTTGTTGAATGTTCCGAGGTATCTCTTTGTGTAGGGATAAAGACCTTCATCAAGAAGCTTTGTGATAATATCTCTCTTAACTTTAAGTGAACGTGCGGCAATATCCATAAGCTTGTCGAGTCTTCTGTAGAAATCCTCAACATCCTCTGCAAGATATGCTATTCTGGGAAGGTTGATTGTAACAACACCGATTGAACCTGTGCTTTCACCGCTACCGAAGAAGCCGCCGCTCTTTTTACGGAGCTCACGAAGGTCAAGACGGAGTCTGCAGCACATTGAACGAACGTCGCTGGGCTCCATATCGGAGTTAACGTAGTTTGAGAAATAGGGGGTACCGTATTTTGCTGTCATTTCAAAAAGAAGCTTATTGTTCTCTGTTTCAGACCAGTCAAAATCACTTGTGATTGAGTATGTGGGAATGGGATACTGGAAGCCTCTGCCGTGAGCATCGCCTTCAATCATTATCTCAATAAATGCCTTGTTGACCATATCCATTTCTTTCTTACAATCGCCGTAAGTGAAATCCATTTCCTTGCCGCCGACAATTGCAGGCATATCTTTAAGGTCAGCAGGAACAGTCCAGTCAAGAGTGATGTTTGAGAAGGGTGCCTGAGTACCCCAACGAGAAGGAGTATTTACACCGAAAATGAAGCTTTCAAGACATTTTTTAACCTGCTTATAATCAAGGTTGTCTACTCTTACGAAGGGTGCAAGATATGTGTCAAAGGATGAGAAAGCCTGAGCACCTGCCCATTCATTCTGCATAATACCGAGGAAATTAACCATCTGGTTGCAAAGAGTTGCAAGGTGGCTTGCAGGTGCGGATGTGATTTTACCGGGAACACCGCCGAGGCCCTCCTGAATAAGCTGCTTTAAAGACCAGCCTGCACAGTAACCTGTGAGCATAGAAAGGTCGTGAATATGAATATCTGCGTTACGGTGAGCGTTCGCAACCTCTTCATCATAAACCTCAGAAAGCCAATAGTTAGCTGTAATTGCACCTGAGTTTGAAAGAATAAGACCGCCGACCGAATAAGTAACCGTTGAGTTTTCCTTTACTCGCCAGTCAGTTACCTTTACATAACTGTCAACAAGCTCCTTATAGTCAAGGATTGTTGATTTCATATTACGGATTTTTTCGCGCTGTTTTCTGTAAAGAATGTATGACTTTGCAACATCTGCATAGCCTGCCTGAACAAGCACTGACTCAACACTGTCCTGAACATCTTCAACAGCAACAAGATTATTGCTGATTTTAGGTTCAAAGTTTGCAGTTACTTTAAGTGCAAGAAAATCAATGATATTATCGTTATACTGTTTGTTACAAGCCTCAAAAGCCTGTTTGATGGCAATAGCAATTTTTTCAATGTTAAAATCTGCAATTTTGCCGTCACGTTTAATTACCTGATACATAACTTCTCCTTCTTTCATTATTATTTATTCTTTGTGTTTTTACCGGATTGACCTTCGGAAATCGCACTTTCTCCGAGGGTGACTGGTATTGATAATAACAGATGGACAATACTTTGTCAATAGATAAAACACAATATCTTGTGTTTTGTAAAAATTTTTTTCACACTCAACACAAGATATTGATTGGTTTTTGTTAAAATATAGCAAATATACACAGTTATTCAGGCTTTGTTTTGTACATATTTGCTTTTGAGATTGTGTTTTTGTTTTTACACGGCACAATATATTGTGTTCCAACCACTATATATTGTGTCTGTTTTCTCAGGCATACTAATTATACTCCTCTTAACTGTGCATCGGGAATATATTTTTTTGCAACCTCGAGCATTTTCCTCATTTCTTCACGAGTAACCCCGTAACAGGAGGCATCAATAAGATTGCCCGAATCAACGAAGTTCTGCAAAAAGTATTTCGGTGTGCCCTCAATCCACTTTGCCAGCTTTTCAATATCATCGATTGTATGAAAATTGCCCGTAACAGTTGTTCTGAATTCATACTCGACACCGCTGTTTCTGAGAAGCGCCATGCTTTCCTCTACGGGCTTTATATCAAAATTCTTCACACCTACGGTTTCACCGTATTTTTCGGGGCAGTTTTTAATATCCATTGCCACGTAGTCTGCAAGTCCCAGCTGAAGAATACCGTCAAGCTTCTCGGGAAAGCTGCCGTTTGTATCAAGCTTTACAGCAAAGCCTTTTTCCTTTATTTCATATAAAAATCTTTCAATATCCTTTTGCAAAAGCGGTTCACCGCCCGTTACAGCCACGCCGTCAATAACGTTTTTTCGTCTTTCAAGATGCTCGAAGATTTCACTTTCATCATAAAAAGCGTTATCCTGCATATTAACGAGCAAATCATTGTGGCAAAAGGGACATCTGAAATTACAGCCGCCCGTAAAAACCGTGCATGCAGTTTTACCCGGGAAATCAAGCAAAGTCAATTTTTGGAAGCCTTTTATCATCATTTTTTATCACCGTAAAAATTATATAACCCATTTTTGCGCAAGTCAACCCGATTTGACAAAAGTTTTGTTATTCACATATTTATACAATTAATAATAAATATGCGCATTTTGTATTTACATTTTGAATTTTCTGTGATATAATACGGTCACTAGTAGTATACATTAACAGATTTGGAGGAATCTAACATGAGAACAAAAAAAGCTATTGCTGTTTTGCTCGCAGTTGTTATGCTTGCAATTCCTTTTGCTGTTGTTTCATACGCAGCACCTGAAATTGTTGCACAGCCCATCAAAACAGCATACACCGACTGTGAAAAATTCATCCCTCAGGGTCTTGTTATTTCATTTGACGGTGAAGAAATTCCCTACACACCCATTGACGAAGATTTTGCATTTATGCCCGGTCTTGACGAATATCTTACCGTAGGTGTAAACGCTGACGGTGAAGACGTGCCTTACAACACTGTTGAAGTTTATTACAAAAACCAGTATGCAGGCACAATCCAGGTTGAGGTTTCACACGTTCTTGGTGAAATCACAAACCTTGGTGAAGCAGGTCACGGTCAGTATTGTCTCGGTTGCGGCAAGGTTCATAACTATGAAGCACATTCAATCCCCGAATTCATCCCCAACGATGACGGCGGCTTGTTTGTTCCCCAGACACAGACAGGTACTTGTGAAATCTGCCATGGCAAGGTTACTGAAACAATCCCCGGCTCCGAAGGCTTCCGGTTCATCTTCGGCGGTGAAATGACCGAATTCGAGTCAGAAATCATCGGTTATTTCTATATGATCGTAGTTTCACTTATCCAGGCCCTTATCGGTATTCGCTAATCGGAGGTATATACTAATGAAAAAATTACTTTCAATTTTACTTGTAGCGGTTTTGCTTATTTCAAGCTTCAGTATCGCTTCTGTTGCTGCTCCCGCTCCCGGCCTTTCATACACAGTTACAGGCACCTATGCACTTGGTAAAAGTACAGATGCTCAGAAAGAGCTTTTCAATCTTGACCTTATTATTGACGACTCTAAAATTGCTGCTCTTGACGGTGAATCAAAAGCTTATACATACGAGGTTGATTCTATCGTTGCAAACGGTATCGACTACCTTACAGACCCGGATGCATTCTTTGCAGCATTTGATTCAGAGGATTATTCAGGTACTCTTCTTGAGGTTACATTCACAATCAACTTTGAAAGCGACAAGGTTTTCGGTACTCTCGATTACCAGGTTAACGTAACAGGCTTTATGGCTCCTCTTACAGTTGGTCTTGGCCCCGTTGACGACGCTTTATCAAACGTCGCACTTCCCATCAACGTTTCATTTGACGGTAACGTTTGGCAGTTCCCCTCTCTTGACGAGATGGAAATTCTCCAGAGACCCACAAAGCAGGATTATAAAGATACCGAAAAGTTCGACTTTGAAGGCACAAAGGTTGCTGTTAAAACAAAGGTCGCTACATCTTACGATTCTCTTTCAGGCAATTATACCTTTGAAGAAGGCTATTCAGGTCTTGTTGAATACGGTCCCGAAACAGCTAACATGTTCACAGCTAACCCCTCAAAGGATGAAAAGCTTAACGTTAACGTAAATGAAGTTATTGCTTACTTTGACGGTGTTGAGCTTGCAAAGTTACCCGTAAAGGTTGAACACGCATGGTCAAGCAGCTACGTAAGCATTACAACAAACAAAGTAACAGAAGGCAACCCCGGTTACCACGCTATTCTTTGTGACGGTTGCGGTGAAGCACACGATGCACAGCCCCATAATCCCTCACCCGTACTTGACGAAAACGGTGATCCCGTGCTTGACGAAAACGGTGATATCGTATGCTGGACATTCAACAATGACCAGACATTCCTTAACAACGGTACAGAATCTTCAATCTGTTCAGATTGCGGTGCAGTTCTTACAAGAGACACATTCGGTACTGCTGATTACAACGACAGCCTTGCTAACTATCACTTTATACGTGTAATTCTTGACTATATTAATGCTCTTCTCAGAATTATCAACGGTTCAATTGGTTAATGTTACTACTTCAAGCAAGCAATAATTTGTGTTAAACAAATACATAATTATGATTATATCCGACACGTTTTTTCCGTGTCGGATATTTTTTGTTGACAAAATTAATTTAATATGCTATTTTATAACTGTAGCAACTGTGATATTACTGATATCACAGTCTGAAAAAGAGGTGATTGTTTGATAATTATAGACCAAAGAAGCAGAACACCCATCTTTGAGCAAATCAAAGAACAGATTCTGGGGCTGATTACCTCGGGCGAATTAAAGCCCGATGATAAGCTCCCGTCCATCCGACAGCTGGCTTCGGAGCTTAATCTTAACGTGAACACAGTAAAACGCGCTTTTCAAGAGCTTGAAATTGAAAAGGTAGTTTACTCAATTCCCGCAAAAGGTTGTTTCGTAAGCCACAGCGCAATTGAAAATACTATTGTTATTGACAACGCCACTGCCGAAATCAAACGCATTGTTGCATCTGCGAAGGCAAAGGGCGTCCCCTATGAAAACGTTATTTCATTAATTAACGAAATATATAAAGCAGGTGAGATAAATGATTGAAATTAATTCGGTAACAAAAAAATACGGTAAGTTTACTGCAATTGACAATATAAGCCTTTCTGTTGAAGACTCCTCGGTGCTTGGTATTGTCGGCTTTAACGGAAGCGGTAAAACAACGCTTTTAAACGTTTGCGCAGGCATTTTTAAAGCGGACGACGGTGCTGTTTATATAGACGGTGAGGATGTTTTTGACAATAATCAAAAAAGAGCATTTATGTTTTATCTTGCAGACAATATTTGGTTTCCGCCAACATCAACCATAAGAAATGCCGCTAAATATTATGCTGACTATTTCCCCTTCTTTGATTTCAAGGTTTTCACTTCAATTTGTGAGCTTTTCGGATTAAGCGAAAAAGCAAGCATCAGAAGCCTTTCAAAAGGTATGAAAAAGCAGGCGGCTATCGCCATTGCATTTGGTGCAAAGCCGAAATATTTACTCATCGACGAAACCTTTGACGGTCTTGACCCCCACAAAAAAGAAATTCTAAAAAAACTTTTACTTGAATACATCAACGACACAAACGCATCCGTTATTATTGCATCACACGACCTGGGTGAAATATCAGGCGTATGTGACCACGTTGCAATCATAAACGGCAAGAACGTTATTCTTAACTGCGCAATGGACGATATAAGCAACCATTACAGACGGGTTGTATTAACCTTTGAAAATCCCGTTGAAGAAAGCATTTTCGACGGTATTAACCACCGCAACATTAAAATTTCAGGTAAAACAGTTTCTCTCACAATCTGCGGTGATATTGAAAAAGAAATGGAAAAGCTCAAAAATTTAAACGCCCTTGAAACCGAATGTTCAAAGCTTACCTTAGAAGAAGTTTTTGTTGCAGAAACGGAGGCTGAAAGCGACAATGAAAAAATCAGAAACGTGTTTAAATAAAAAATCTGTAAAAAACAATATAAATCTGCCTCTGCTGATTCTTGTTGCCGGGTTTGCCATATTGTACTTTTTTGCCACATTCTTTGACTTTTATGATTTTGAATATAATGATTTTTATGGTAATTACAGTCTGTTTCAGGAATTGAGATATTCCGCAAGCAATGCAACGTTGGAAGAGTTCGGCTTTCATTACTATACCTTCGCTTACAGCCAGACAGCCCCTTGCGAGGTTATGTTCGGCATACTGTTTGCTTTGATAAGCTTTAATTTCCTGCTTAATAAAAACAAGCTGTACACTCATCTGAGCTTTGCAAAAAGCAGAAAATCATTTTATATCGGCAAAACAGCCATACCTCTTATTTGCGGCGGAATAGTCATAAGCGCTGTGAAGCTTATATCCGCAATTGCAAACGGAATATATTTAGGTGTTACCTCTAACCTTATACGGGGTATTATTGCAAGCACATTGACATCTTTTATGCTGTTTACAATGGGTTATGCAGTTACCGTAATTGCTCACCTCTTCACAGGCAGACGCGTTGAAGCGTATATGTTTATAGCTTCTGCATTCACGCTTCCCAATGCAATTGAATGCACTGTAATAAACACTTTTTCGGCAAACCTCAGCGGCTTCGCTCGCCAGGACTATTATAGCTATGCACCACTAAGCAATGAGGTAAGCCATTTCTTTGAATACGCCAACCCCACATATTGTATAACAGACTATTCTGCAAGCGGTGAATATATATCTGTAAAAGATTTTGTATCTTTCAAATACGAGTACATTATTTCTACATTATGGTTATGCATATTTATAGGTGCACTTATTCTTTGCGGAAAATATTTTTCAGGTAAATTCAAACCGGAAAACGTAGGAAAAAAAGCAAAATCAAAGCTCGTTACAATAATTTCAAGTGTTTCAATACCTTTATTTGTAACTCAGCAGATAAACCGCACTTCATATTTTGCTATAGATAATCCTCAAAATATGTACGTTATATTGATGAGCACCGGCATTGCGTTTGTGATGTTTACGGCTGTCATAATTATTATACTTATAACCCGTTCTGCAAAAGCCTCCTTATGGGGTGCTATCGGCGGCGGTACAATCGCTGTAATGCAGGTTATCTGTCTTGTTATTGCCTTAACAGGTTGCTTCGGCTTCACAACAAGAATACCCGATAAAAATGATATCGAATCTATTAAGGTTTCCCTTCCCTTTGATGATATGATTAGTAACACTACCGAAAAATTCTTCTTTTCCGATAGTGTTGAATACTATGATGATTTTTGGGTATCAGAGAGTATTTTAACAACAGATGATAGTATTTTAATTACAGATGAATCGGATTTTGACATTGTTAGAAACATTCACAACTCTGTTTTAGAAAAAAGCGATGATAAAACATCAATTACATTTAATGTAACTTATACCCTTAAAAACGGACGCTCGATTAACCGTCGATTCCCCTATATCAGCGACAGTGCCGCAAAGGAATTTATAAATGTTTGGAAAACCAAGCCCATACAAGACGGACTTAAGGTTCTTTTGAATCAGGATGAAAACGCCGATTACAAGGCTTATCCACAGGATCAGTCCTCTTACTCTACCTCTTCTTCAACTGTTAATCCCTATTTATACGATGAACACGAGGATGTATGGGGTTCAAGCTCTGATGTAGTTTTTGCCATTAAGCCTGAAAATGTTTTTATTGCCTCAAAGGATATGCAGGTAACCTCACTTTCCGCAGTCACAAAGGATGCTGAAAGCCTTCCCGATTTCAGCGAGGAAAGAACCCTTGAGCTTATGGGAGCAATTTACAAGGATGCACAGCTTCTTAGTGCTGAAGAATGGTTCGCTCCCGAAAAGGAATTGGGTGCAATTGCCTTTTGTGAATATGATGATACTGCTGACAACATCGCTACTTATGAGTTTTTTAAACTTGCTGACGCGATATTCTACATTAACAGCAATATGAAAAACACCCTTGCCGTTCTTGATAAGTACGACTACACAAAATATTTCGAGTGCAAAAAAGAAGTTATAGCCGCGCACCTTGTTGATGTAAATGATGTAGTAAAATGGAAGCGTTCACTAAACGAATCCTATTTATCGGATTACCATTATAATCAGAAAGGTCTTCACGGCACATATTTCACACAGGATTATTATGAAATTTCAGGCTATATCGTAAACGGATGTAATTACAGGAATATAAACATATTTTCAGAAAACGGTGAGGTAAAAGAAGTTTTTTATCCCGACGAGCTTTTCCCCGTTTATGAAGACGGTTATAATATGACCACACAAGAAGCTATAACCAACCTTACCTATGCAAAGGGTTTGGTAAAGGATGCATATTTAGCTTACAATGTGGGTAACCACGGAAAATTCCTTGTGGTTAAATTTGCAGACGGAACACAAGCAATGCTTGTTGTTCCCGAAAAGAACAATTAAAAACCTCTAAAAAGGAGGAATAAAAATGATTAAATCTTCAGATAAAACAAAGTCTGCCTCTGTCAGCGTCAGTTTGCGACAGATTTTTACAACACCGATTGTTGTGTGTCTTGCAATTTTTGCGGTTGTAGCATTGTTTTCAACATTTATCAGCTTTTCATATTATGAAGAAACCGGCACTTTGTTCAGTGATTTGAACAATGAATTAAAATCTCAGGACCCCTTTTACATTATTTACACATATTATTCAGATGTGTACGTAGGCGCGCTTGTTGGATTTTTACTTGCATTATTCCAATTCCGCTTTTTATCTGAAAAGGATGCTTGCTACACAAGACTTTCTTTTGGTATAAAAAGAAAAGCGTTATTCTTAAACAACGCCTTTTATCCCTTGATTTGTGCAGTTTTCATTGTATTTATTTCAAGGCTTTCATCGGTAATTGTAAATATCATATACCTTGGTTTTCACGTTAACATTTTAAAAATGTTTGTTCTGAGCACACTTGCCACAGTTATACCGATTATATTTTCCTTTACCGTAACGGTAATTGCCAATGTTATTACCACGCGAAAGCTTGAAACAATATTGCTGACAGCTTCGGTAATAGCTTTACCGTATGCAATTTCCGGTTTAATCCGCAATATTTTTTCAATTACACTTTTCGGATACGGTGAAAATCTATACTCTGAAAACGAAATAAATAATCTGCTTTATAATCTCAATTCTATAACAATGCTCTTTGATTATGGTGAATTTGATTATTTCAGCTATGGTATAACCGAAAAAACTGCCTTTGGCGGAGAAATACTCTGGTGCATTATTTGCATTGGTGCCTGCATTGGCGCACTACTTTTAACGGCAAGCTTCTTTGAAAAACGCTTCAAGCCTGAAAACTGCGGTAAAAAAGGTGTTTCAAAGCTTTCACTTACGCTTATTTCTTTTACACCTTCAGTTCTTCTGTCATCAGTAATTATTGAACAAACAAACCCTGATTACACATACACAGCTATAAAACCCGTAACTCGTATTCTTTTAGGCCTGGCCGTGGGAAGTGTGGCAGCAATTATCATAAATCTTCTTGTGATGTTGGGAAAGAAAAAGATTAAACAAGGTCTTTTAGGTATAGGTATTTCTGCAGGAGTTATGGGGCTTCTGATTATAATCGGTTTAACCGGTTGCTTCGGCTTTTCAACGAAAATTCCGGATATTGAAGATATCAGCAGTATATATGTTTACGTTCCCTTTGACGACATGTACGAAAATACACCTAATTCTTATTTTGAAGAAAGCTATGCATACACTTCCCTTGATATAACCGATAAGGATGATTTTGAAATAATAAAGAACATTCACCAAAGCGCAATAAAAACAAAAGGCATAAGTGAAACCTCGGTTGCGTGTGATATTGAATACACTCTTAAAAACGGTGACGTAATAAGACGTTATTATTACGATGTAAGCGAAACAACCGCAATGGAAAGCATTAAATTATGGAACACCAAAGCGGTGAAAGAATATTACAAGGTGAAGTTAAACCAAGGCAAGCCCGAAGAAGCAACTGAAGACGCTGAACTTCTTGAATCAAGAGATGATTATTATTACGACAATCAGCCATTATCCACAGTTAATCCCCTTGTTATTGCAAGTAAGGATCTTACGTTAACCGTTTTATCACGTTCTTCGGATGAGAATCCCGATAAAACCATCACGTACGAAATTATGCTTGAAATTATGGGGGCGCTTTATAAGGATATTTGCACTCTTTCAGCAGAAGAGTGGTTTATGCCCGAAGAACAGTATGGCGCTTTGATTTTTGACAGCGCTTCAACCATACATCAGGATGGTGTAGAATTTAACGATGTTTTCTCTGAACTGAATTATACATTTTACGTTAATTCCAATATGACAAACACCGTTAATACTCTGAAAAAACACGGATATTTCCAATATTTTGAGTGTACAAAGGAAGTTGAAAAGGCGCATATTGTTACGGCTGATAACCTTACAAGATTCATACAAGCAATATATTCTTTTGAAACTCCAGCAACCTCAGAAAGCATTTATAACGAAGCTGTAAAGCACGGCATTTATTACACTGTGAATAATTCTTACAGAGAAGATTATCTCGTTCTCGGCTGCGGTTATCTCTCGGATTACTCCGGCAATGTAATGCTCGACTATTATTTAGACCCGGATTACAAATATGACACTATGGTATCCGGCGGAATTGAAGAGCCACCTCAAAAGGAAATAACTCCCACAGAGGCAAAAAACCTCATTAAAAAATCCTTTATGGCTTATAATCTGGGTAACAGCGGTGAATTTTTGGTAGTGAAGTATACAGACAGCAGTTGTACAATTCTTGCTCTACCCGAATAATAAATAAACGTAACCACCGGTTCATTGAATGAACCGGTGGTTGTGTTTTCATTGTATAGGGGAAAAGGTAAATAAAGTGAGGAATGAGGAGTTTCGGAACTGCGAAGCTATTTATAATTGAAATTTGCCATTTGCAACTTGCCATTTACAATTTAAAAGCACCTTCCACCATTCCGCCCGAGCTTTGCTTTACAAAACAGTTTATCGCTCAAGGTAAACACATTATGACAACAGTTGCACCCGAGAATGGTCCCCCTCCCTCCGAGCTAAAGCTCGCAAGGAGGATAGGCTTCGCAACACACAGTTTATTCAAAATCCGAAGCATTATAATCGCGTCGCAGACCCGAAATTTTGCTTTTTGCATTTTGAATTTTGAATTTCCACAGCACATAGCCTTTGTCTATTTACTGTTATTCTTCGATATCTGTAGATTCAGTTATAAAAAACTGTTCTGCAGATGTTGTGTCAATAGCCTCAACGCCCTTGAGCTTTTTCTGAATAATGTTGTTTCGTTTTTGTGCCTCGTCAAGAGATTTGCCTGCTTCGTCGATTTTCTTTCTTGCTTTTTCAAGAACTGTTCCGAAGGTTTCGTACTGTGATTTGGCAACGGAAAGAAGCTTTCTTACCTCGTCGGCTTTTTCGTTAATTGCCATTGCCTTGAAGCCCATTGCAAAGGAGTTAAGGAGTGCAGTTATTGTAGAAGGACCTGCAACCATAACGTTCTGTGCCTGTAATTTTTCTGCTATACCCGTTTTTGAAGAAGCAACTTCAGCATAAAGACCCTCTGTTGCAAGGTAAAGCACCGCAAAGGGGGTGGTCTGAGGAACACAAATGTATTTTTTAATATCCTTTGCCTCTGCAAGAACTCTGTCCTCAAGGGCTTTTCGTGCAACACGCAGAGCCTCGGGGTCAGCGTTGTCTGTCGCTTCACACACCCTTACGTAGTCTTCAAGGGGGAATTTTGAGTCAATGGGAAGATAAATATCTTCGCCTTTATTATCACTATTGGGGAAACGGATTGCAAATTCAACTCGCTCCGCATTGTTTTTGGGTGAATAGTTTTTAACGTAAAGACCGGGGATTGTCTGGTCAAGAATCGCTTCAAGCTGAACCTCTGCCCAGGTGCCGCGTGCCTTAACATTTGTAAGGATACGGTTAAGAGAGGTTACGTTTGTTGTAACACCCTGCGAAAGTTCTTTCATTTCGCCCAAGGATTTATAAACGTTTTCAAGCTGCTCAGAAACTGTTTTAAAGGATGAATTGAGCCTTGTGGTAAGGGTTGACGTAAGCTTTTCATCAACTGTTACACGCATTTCTTCAAGCTTCTTTTCGTTGCTTTCCTGCATACGTGCAATTGACTCTGAAAACACTCTTGTCTGCTTTTCGGAGCTTTGTGCGTTCTGCTCCTGAATTGCTTTAAGAGAGGCTTCCACCTTTTCAGAAAGGTCAATTCTGCTCTGATAGTTTTCCTTGAGCATATTATTTAATTTTTCTTCAATTTTGCCTAAAGCGGCAGTGGTCTCCTGACGGGAGTCTCTCGAAGAACGCGCCATTTCCTCTCGGTTACGGCGGAATTCCTCATAAATCGCATCGTCATTTTTACTTTTCTTTAAAGAAGTAATAAGCACAATACACACGATTGCAAGTGCAACGGTTAATGCACCGAATAATACAACTAATGTTTCTGTGTTCATAGTATCACCAAGTAATTAGGAATTAGGAGTTAGGAATTAGGAATTTCGGGGCGCAAAGCGCCGATTGTAATCTAATGCCGCAAGGCAATTCATGATGAAATCAAATCATACTGATAAGCAATTCATGTGAAGCAACAAAATGAATTGGCAAATGCCATAAATTGACCTGACGGTCATGATTTCTCGCTACGCTCCATGAATTGATTTGCTTCACAAATCATTTTTAATTTGTGATTTTGCGAACTGATGGCGTATACAGATACGCCAAGGTGAATAAAACGTAAAGACACCGTGATATAATACCTTACTTATGATAATTTTGCTTAGATTGCGGTGGATTTACGATTTTATGAACCGACGGCGTATACAGATACGCCAAGGTGAATAAAACGTAAAGACACCGTGATATAAGTAAAATTATTATTTTTCTTCCCAATCTTTTGCTCTGTCTACCGCCTTATGCCAGCCTTTAAGTGCGGCTTCGCGTGTATCGTTATCCATTGTGGGAACAAAGATTCTGTCAACCTCACGAACACGCTCAATTTCATCAAAATCCTTCCAGAAGCCAACTGCAAGACCTGCCATATATGCGGCACCGAGGGCTGTTGTTTCAACAAGCTTGGGACGGTTAACCTTTGATGAGGTAAGGTTTGCCTGAATCTGCATCATAACGTTACTTACGGATGCACCGCCGTCAACACGCATTTCACTCATAATAATATTGCTGTCCTTTGACATTGCATCAACAAGGTCTGTTACCTGATACGCAATGCTTTCAAGAACTGCTCTTGCGAAATGGGCACGGTTTACGCCACGGGTAAGACCAACAATACAGCCTCTTGCGTACATATCCCAATATGGTGCACCAAGACCCGTAAAGGCAGGAACAAGATAAATTCCGTTTGCATCCCTCACGCTTTCAGCAAGGAAATCGCACTCGCTGGGCTCAGAAATAAGTCTGAGCTCATCCCTTAACCATTTAATAACCGAGCCTGCGTTGAATGCGCTACCCTCAAGGTCATAAGTAATCTTGCCGTTGATACCCCAGGCAATACCTTCAATAAGATTGTTCTTTGAGTGAATACGCTTTTCACCCGTGTTCATAAGAAGGAAACAGCCTGTTCCGTATGTATTCTTTGCCTGACCTGCGTTAAAGCAAGCCTGACCGAAAAGTGCCGCCTGCTGGTCACCGATTGCACCTGAAATAGGTATACCTGCCAGGGCTTTAAGTCCGGGAACATCCTCGGAAACGCAGCCGTAAACCTGGCTGCACTCGCGAACCTCGGGCAGAATACTCATAGGTATGCCTAACTCTGTGCAAAGATGCTCATCCCAGCAAAGCTTTTCAATATCAAAAAGCATTGTTCTTGCGGCATTGGAGTAGTCTGTAATATGCACCTGTTTATTGGTAAGGTTCCAGATAAGCCACGTTTCAACCGTACCGAAAATGAGCTTTCCTTCTGCGGCAAGAGTACGTGCTTCGGGAACGTTATCAAGAATCCATTTTATTTTTGTTGCGCTGAAATATGCGTCAATAAGAAGACCCGTATGCTCTTTAACATAAGGCTCAAGTCCGTCTGCCTTTAATTTTTCACAAATTGAGGCTGTTCTTCTGCACTGCCACACAATAGCGTTATACACGGGCTTACCCGTATCTTTATTCCAGAGAATTGTTGTTTCACGCTGGTTTGTAATACCTATTGCGGCGATTTCTTTAGCATCAATTTTTCCGTTCATAAGGGCAGCCGAAAGTGAACGGAGCTGTGAATCAAGAATTTCATAAGGATTATGCTCAACCCAGCCTGATTTGGGATAAATCTGTTCAAATTCATACTGCGCCTTGGATACAATTTCACCTTTTTTGTTGAAAACAATTGTACGTGATGAGGTTGTTCCCTGGTCAAGAGCAAGAACATATTTTTTCATATTTATGCACTCCTTAGTGAATATTAATCTTAATAATATTTAAATTTTACCACTGGAAATTATCGTAAGTAACGGTATTTTTGGTGCCGTACTGAATACCCTTGAGCTCTGCAGAAAGAATTGAGCTGACACCCATAGTTGACTGAAGAATATACATATCGGTTTCATAAGTGGTTGTATAGGATATTACGTTACCCGTTGCTGTATCAAAGGACATTGTGAGCACCGCATTTTTTGCATCCTTACGCGCTGCATCGCTTAATTCATTAGAGGTAAACACGCTTTCAAGAACGTTTTTAGAATCCTTTACCAAAAGCTCTGTGTTAAAAACGTCTGCATAAGCACTCTGGCTTATATTGTCAATCTCACAGTCTGCAAGGGCAACGGTTATTGTCATTGTGCCTTCACCGTCATACTCTACAGTCACACCGTAAATATCATTTGCACTGAGCTTTGAAACATAGGTTTCTTTTTCAACAGACATTGCATTATCGCAGTTTGTTCCCTTGATAATTGTCTGAGCCTCTTCCGGCTCTGTTTCAGAAACAAGCAAATCCTCAATCATATCTGTTACACTTTCAGCAGAATTACCGAAATCGATACCAACAAGTGTAACTTCCTCAATATTGAAATTAACAACATCTGCCGCTTCGCTTCTTACAAAACCGGGCTTTTCGGTTTTAATTTTATTAAGACAGGTATTGAATACCGCAATAGCTGCCTCGGGAGAGCTTATGTTAATTGTATCGTCCTTATAACCCGTAAAGCCGTAAAAAGCGCCTGAGGGCTGAAGACGTACGATACCTGCCGCACCGCGGAGAATCTGACGGGCATCATAAAGACTTACCGCGCCGTCACTGTTAACGTCGGCACGTTCAAAGGCAGCTTCATCGGTAATGGTTTTAATACCCGCCGCAGACAAAAGAGCAAGTCTTGCATCCTCCGTATTTACTGCATTATTGCCGTCAACATCACCGTAAGTAACGTCCTTCTGAATAATTGCAAAAGCGTTTATGGCTGTTGCCATAGCTGAAACAACAAGCGCGACAGCCATCATAAGAGAAATAATTTTTTTACTCATCATATCCTCCTTATTTCTTCAAGAATATCCTTAACTGAGTCAAGAATATAATCGGGTTTAACGTCTGACTTTTTATAATCCTCAAGGGTGGTTTCACCCGAAAGTACAAGCACCGATGTGACACCTGCATTTATACCGGTTTTTACGTCGGTATAAATTCTGTCGCCTACCATTGCGATATGCTCATAAGGTACACCCTCGGCTTTCGCAATAATATCAATCATTGTTCTGTCAGGCTTACCTAAAAAACGGGGACGTCTTTTCACTGCCTGTTCAAACATATCTGCAAAGCTGCCGCAATCAGGCAAATATCTGCCGCCCTCAATGGGGCAAACCATATCAATATTCGTTGCGTAATAATCTGCTCCCGCATCAAGTAAATCGCACACAATGCGTATTTTTTTGTAGTCAAGCTCTGTATCATAGCCCAAAAGCACGGTGTCTGCTCCGACGCCGTCTTCGCTGATATCAACGTCATAATTTTTAAGCTCGTTTTTCAGCGATTGCGTACCGCAGACAAAAATCTTACTGTCCTTTTTATTTTCCTTCAAAAACATTCCTGCTGCCATACCCGAGGTGAAAACGTTTTCACTTTCACAAGGGAAGCCTAAAGACCTCATTTTTTCAACGTAATCATTTTTGCTTTTTGAAGAATTATTTGTAAGGAAAATAAAGTTTTTTCCCTGCTCTTTGAGTGTTTCAAGAAATTCTTTAGCACCGTCAATGGGGTCATACCCCAAATTTACCGTTCCGTCCATATCAAGAAGATACAGAGTAATATCTTTTAAATCTGCCATAAGGTTTACCTTCCGTAAAGTCTGTTTAATTCTTTGTATTTGTTTGTGTCAATATAGCCTATCTGCTCACGGGCAAGTCTGTAAAGCCAGTTACCCTCTGCCCTGCCGGGCACGTTAAGACGGGTATCACTGCCGTAGCCCAGCAAATCCTGAATGGGGAAAACCGTAAGACCTGCGTTACTTGCCATAATCGTACGTATAATTGCTTCGCAGCCCTTTTCGTTCCATTCGTCCGGATTACACACGCAATATTTCATTACATCACGTTTTATATCTGCCGGGGTTTCCCACAAATAACCGAGAAGAGTATTATTATCGTGAGTACCCGAATAAGCAACACAATTATTTATGTAATTATGAGGTTTATGGGGTGTTTCACCACCAAGGAAGCCGAACTGGAAAACTCTCATTCCGGGGAAACCGCTTTCCTCTACAAGCTCAATAACCTCTTTGGTTATATCGCCCAAGTCCTCCGCAATAATAAGCTTATCGCCCGAAACCTCCTTCAAGGCATTTATGAGCTTCATTCCGGGACCCTTAACCCATTTGCCGTCACGGGCGGTTTTCGCATCACCCTTAACTGCCCAAAAGCTTTCAAAGGCTCTGAAATGGTCAATACGCACGCCGTCAAAAAGAGTTAAGGCAGCAGAAATTCTGTCTTTCCACCATCTGAATCCCTCTTTTTCCATCTCTGCCCAATCGTAAAGGGGATTGCCCCATAGCTGGCCGTCCTCTGCAAAATAATCGGGCGGCACACCTGCAACATCCGTAAGCTTATTTTCGTCATTCATCAAAAACAGATGTTTGTTAAAATAAACGTCAGAAGAGTCAAAGGAAACATAAATGGGAATATCACCGATAATTCCTATGCCCTTACTGTTAGCATATTCTTTTATCTCCTGCCACTGGGTAAAGAATTCGTATTGAATAAACCTCCATCCGAAAAGAACTTCTTCGTTATAATCGGATTTATCCCACTCTGTCCACTCTTTTTCACAGTTAGCATTTTTCAATGCCATAAACACACAGAAATCTTTAAGATGTCGGTTTTCTTCAATAAACTCATTTATTTTTCTGCGGTTTTCATCATCAACTCTTTTTGATGCCTTTATTAAAAGCGAAACTCTATCAGCAGTAAGCTTATCAAATTCGCAATAATACGGAGTACTTTGCTTTGCACCCTTTAATTCATCAGCAGTCAAAAGACCTTTTTCAAAAAGTATTTCTAAGTCCACGAAATACGGATTACCGCCAAAGGTTGAGTATGATTTATAGGGTGAATTGCATTCATCCACAAGACCGAAAGGTAAAACCTGCCAATATGAAAATCCTCCCGCTGAAAGGAAATCTACAAACTCCTTTGCCGCTTTGCCGAAGCTGCCGCAGGAATATTCACCCCAAAGGGTTGAAACGTGCATAAGCACACCGCTTTTACGCTCCATAAAGTTACACCTCTCGAATATACTGATACATATTATAGTATAACAAAACCACCGCTTTTTGTAAATAGACAAAGAGCCGAAACGGAACAAACTTTTATGTAAAAATTGACACAAAAAAGCCGTTGAAAATCACATTCTCAACGGCTTTGGAAATCATTTCTGTTTTTTTCCTTCTTCGGTATCACGATAATACTGAGTGAAGGTTTTGGGGTGTGTGGTTGTTTCCCATATTTCTTTTGCAACGGGTGCCCAGGCTTTGCTGAAATCATCACATTTTGAGCAAAGCTCGTCAACAGTTTCCTGAGAAACAAAATCCGTGCTTTTTGCGCCCGTTTCTTCAATCATCCTTCTTAATATATGCGGATTTTCAAGCATCGGACAAGGCATAAGGTGATTATCGTTAAAGGGCTGACCCTTTCTGTATGCCATAAACAAAGGATTGTTAAGCGCTTCAAAAAGTGTATGTGTTTTGATATTTGAGTCGGAGTAGTGTATAAACACACAAGGCTCAATATCACCCTTTGAGTTAATGTGGAAATAGTTTCTTCCGCCTGCAATGCAACCGCCCACATATTCACCGTCATCCTGAAAATCCATAACGAACAAGGGCTTACCCGTTTTGCTGTTACGCATCTTTTTCATCCAGAAATACATATACTTTCTTTGTGACGGTGTGGGGATAAGCTCTTTATCTGCCCCCTTGCCAACGGGCATAAAGTTGAAATAGAATGCATATTTCACACCGTATTCAACCATTTCATCAAGGAACTCGTCAGAGGTAACCTCCGCAATATTCTGACTTGTGTAGCACACGGAAATGCCGAAAAGAATCCCCTCTTTTTTCAGAAGCTTCATAGCGTCGGTGGTTGTTTTGCGAGCGCCGTCACCCCTGCGGGAATCATTGCTTTTTTCATCGCCCTCAATGGAAAGAGCCAGAGTAATATTACCGCATTTTTTAATGTTGCGGCAAAGCTCCTCATCAATAAGTGTGGCGTTTGTATAAATAAGGAACGTACACTCGGGATTTTCTGATGCGAGAGTGATAATCTCTTTTTTCTTAATAAGAGGCTCACCGCCCGTAAGCATATAAAAATGGGTGCCTAATTTTTTACCCTGAGTAACAATACTGCGCATTTCATCAAGGGAAAGCTCAAAGCTGTGGCCGTACTCTGCCGCCCAACAGCCCTTACATTTAAGGTTACAGGCGCTTGTGGGATCAAAAAGAATTGTGAAAGGGATATTGCAATTGTATTTATCGCGGTTTTTACGGACTGTTTTTGTTCCGAAATAGCCTGCATGAACACCCATTGAAAGCAACAACGACTTAACCAGATCGCGGTCAATATCATTTAAAATGCCTTTTGCCATCTGCATATAGACGTTATCCTTATCCCTGACGGCAGCCTTCATACTCTCAAAATTCTTCTGTGGGAACATCTTAAAGTATTTTTCGGCAACGTTAAGAATTTTAAGTAAGTTCTCTTCAGGGGCTTTATCTATATATCTGAGAATTCTTGAAAGCATTTTTTCAGCAACAAAATGAACAAATGCGTGTTCCATTGCAAAACCTCCCTTCAAACAAATTAACTGAATTATATTAGCACAAAACAAGAGATTTGTAAACCGCTAAGCATCTTTTTATTGTAAAATTATTGTCAGAAAAACCGTTGCTTATTCACTTCACCCTGTTCTTGACACACTTTATTTTTACATCTATAATAGTAATATCAATTATTAGTGAGGAGTACTTTTATGAGCAAGAAAAAAATCAGTCCGCTCAGCACAGACAAGCTTTCGCCCCTTAATTGGTTTAACGTGTGCTTGTTCTGTCTTATCGGCGGTATCGCATGGAATCTGGAGAATATGTATTTCAATACGTTCCTATACAATGAAGTTTATGCAACCGCCACCAAAGAAGCTGTTTTAGGCACAATGGAGCCCTCAACCGCCGTAAGCCGAATGGTTGCCCTCTCGGCTGTTACCGCTGTTGTTACCACATTCATTATGGGTACCTTCAGCGACAGAATGAAAAACCGCAAGGTATTCATCTCTATAGGCTATATCCTTTGGGGTGGCATTACCGCTACCTTTGGCTTTATTACCAAGGAGAATATCTCAGCCATCTTCGGTTTATCAGAAGCCGCACAAATCCTTACCTGCACAGTATGGGCAGTTATCATAATGGATATGGTTATGACCTTTATGGGCTCTACCAGCAACGACTCTGCATTCAATGCCTGGGTTACCGACATTACCACTCCCACCACAAGACCTAAGGTTGAAACTGCATTTACAATCGTTGGCTTTGTTGCTACGGGTATTGTTATGGGTGCAGGTACAGTTACCCAGTCAGGTCGTATTTCCTACAAGCTTTTCTTCGGTCTTCTCGGTCTACTGGTTATTGTTGCCGGCGTTATCGGTCTTTTCACCCTCAAGGAGCCCGAGCACATAGTAAAGGAAGAAAAGAAAACAAGCTATTGGGCAGACCTTTTCTATGGCTTTAAGCCCTCTGTTATCAAAGAAAACTCCACACTTTATCTTATACTTGTGGCTATGAGTCTTTTCAACTGTGCATTCCAGGTTTTCTTCCCCTACCTTATCGTATATCTTCAGTATGTTATACTTGAAAACCCGGCAAACAAAGAGCTTCTCAGCTCATCCCTTCCCTCAATTATCGTTGTAGGTGTAATTGCCGTTGCGGTTCTTTTAGCAGGTGTTATATGCCTTATGAAGCTTGCTGCAAAGAAAAAGCTTCTTGCCTTCTTCCATGCTGTGACAGCACTTATTCTGGGGCTTATCATCCTTTCAACCTCCAACAGTATGTATGTGCTGCTTGCAGGTATTGCCCCCACCTTTATCGGTTACCTTGTTCTTACAATTCAGTTTGGTGCATCAATCCGTGACTTCACTCCCCCCGAGAAAACAGGTCTTTTCCAGGGTATACGTATGATTTTCTTCGTGCTTATTCCTATGGTTGTGGGTCCCGCTATCGGTGACTATGCTTGCAGAAGCGCAGGTGCAACCTATACACAGGAAAATATTGTTGCAGGTGAAAAGGTTATAACTGAATTAGCAGTGCCCGATGCAAAGATGTTCCTTTACAGCGCAATTGTTGCCGCGCTGGTGTTTATTCCGCTTATTATTCTCAAGAAACAAGGAACTATGGATAAAAAAGAGGAAAAATAATTATGAAAACACTCTTACTATCATCACTTTCAAAAGTCTTTAAGGATGTTGAACCTAACGAAAGGGAGTTCACTTGCTTTTCGTCCCTTTCAAATGAGAAATTCTCTTTTCAGGTAGCAGTTTTGCCGGAAAAAGAAAGTGAAGTCTCTTTATCTGTTAAGGTTTCTTCACCCATAGCAAACAGCATAAAGGTTTATGAGGTAAAAAATATTCCTGCGGGTACAACACAGTATGAGGATTCCGACAATTTCCACTACTCCGCAGAAAGAAAAGAATTCCCCGACTTACTTATGCCCGTTGACGGTAATGTTTCTCTTACAAAAGGCGAATGGTCTTCGCTGTGGTTTGAATATATACCCGAAAGCAACGTTACGGGCAAGCAGGATATTACAATCACCCTCACAGCAGATGACGTAACAGAAGAAAAAAGCTTTGAGCTTGATATAATCAACTCAGAATTACCCGAGCAGGACATTTTATTCACTAACTGGTTTCACAATGATTGCATCTGCACATATTACGGCATTGAGCCCTTTTCTGACGAATATTGGGAAATTGTTGAACGGTTTATAAAAAACGCGAGAGAACACGGCGTTAATATGCTTTTGACACCCGTATTCACTCCCCCTCTTGATACAGAAGTTGGCGGTGAGCGCCCGACCTTCCAGCTTGTTGGTGTAAAAATGCAAGGCTCAACATATTCCTTTGATTTTACAAACTTCAGAAAATATGTTGATATATGCCTTAAAAACGGCATTGAAGCATTTGAAATATCCCACTTTTTCACTCAATGGGGTGCAGAGCACGCACCGAAAATTGTTGCTGATGTTGACGGTGAAATCACCCGTATTTTCGGATGGGAAACAGACGGCAGCGGTGCGGAATACACAGATTTTCTTGCGCAGTTTTCAACAGCCTTCCGTAAAGAAACAGAAACCCTCGGTATTAAAGAACGATGCTGGGTTCACGTTTCAGACGAGCCTAACGAAAGTCAGATCGAGCAATACACCAAAGCCGCTGATATTGTAAAAAAATATTTTTCGGATTTTAACTCACTTGATGCGCTTTCAGATATCCGTTATTTCAAAAACGGTCTTATAAAAACGCCCGTATGCGCAGAAGAAGAGGCGGATGTTTTCAGAGCTGAGGTCAAAGATTTCTGGACATATTACTGTTGCGCACAGACTAAAAAATATCTTCCCAACAGAATGTTTGCACAACCCTCTGTACGCAGCAGAGTTTTAGGCGTTTTGCTTTACAAGTATGACGCAAAGGGATTTTTGCAATGGGGTCACAATTTCTGGTACACACAGTATTCAAAAAATCCCATTGACCCCTTTAAGGTAACAGATGCAGGCGGCAGCTTCCCCTCAGGAGACTCTTTTGTGGTTTATCCCGGTGAAGGCGGTGTGCCTCTTAACTCCTTGAGACATCTTGTTTTTGCCGAGGCTTTTCAGGATTTAAGAGCTCTCAAGCTTCTGGAAACACTCACAAGCCGTGAATATGTTTTAAAGCTTATTGAAAAAGGACTTGATATTCCTCTCAGCTTTACTTCATATCCTCACGAAAAAGGCTGGCTTCTTGATTTAAGAGCAACAATCAACGAAGAAATAAACAAACGTAAATAAAAGAATTTCGTTGCACTTTTTACAGGTGCAACGAATTCTTTTATTTTAAATCAAAAATACTTAGCTTGTGCAATGCTCTTGTGGATGCAAGATACAAGAACCGTTTATTATTCTCATCGGTAAACGAGCCCTTTTCATCCACTACAATAACCCTGTCAAATTCAAGACCCTTTGTAAGTGCCAACGGCATAACAACCGGTGCATTACCCATTTCGCAGGATTTGTTATCGCAAAGGCGCAAGCTGTCAATTGACCGTTTAAGCTCCTTATAAATACCACGGGCATCATCGGCGGTTTTTGTGATAATTGCCGTGGTCCTGCCTTTTTCACTTTCATTGTGAACTAAAAAAGCCAAAGCTTTTGCATCCCCCGAAAGGAAATCAACCTCTTCACCCTCACGCTCGAAAACAGCGTATTCTTCTGCTTCGTCAAGAAGCCCAACGGCAAAGGAATTTATCTGTTTTGTTGAACGGTAGCTTTTATTAAGAGAAAGGGCTTTTGCATCATACATATCCCTGAGCGCAGCCTTATCCACCGTATTAAGTCCGGGAAGGATTGCCTGATTTGTGTCCGCAAGCAAAGTAACCTTTGCGCGCGGAAACATTCTTCTGATTATTGTGTGCTGAATAAAGGATAAATCCTGCGCTTCGTCAATAAGTATATGCTTTACACCCGTAAGCACTGCCAGCGTACCCAAAATGCTTTTAACGTATAAAACACCTAAAGCGTCCTCAAACTCCACAACACCCTTTGAAAGACTGTTGGTGCTGTCAAGAAGGCAGGGCATATTATTTTTTTCAGCGTACTCCTTCAGTAATCTGAAATATATTACAACAGGATCAACAATTGTGGCGCGTCTTATCATTTCCACTGCCTCGCCCTTAACCTGTCTGCGGAGCTTTTTAAGGAGCTTTGCTGTGTCCTCATCAATGGATGTATCTTCATCCACAACCGCATAAAGCTCTTTATGATTGTTTATAAAATACTCATCAATAACACCCTGAACATACGATGCAAGTCTTTCCCCTCGTGATTTCAAGCTGTTTTCGGTATCCTCTGCAAAGCGTTGCTTCAGAGCTTCTCCTGAAATTATAACTCTGTCGTAAACCTTTATATCTTCATATTCCGGCTCTATATCCTCAACCGCATCCTCAAGATAAGAGAGAAACACCTCTCCCATTTTAAAGCTTGCGCTTTTGTGCCTTTCCTCGTTGCCTTTGATTACGTCATCTGCAAGAGAATAATAATCCCCAACCGTTGCAGTTGCAATTTCAGCCGCAAAAATACTGTAGAAGGATGCATAATTTATCGGCATTTCACCAAGCTCGGGAATAATATCCGCAACGTAGCTTGAAAAAATGTCGTTGTTTGAAAACACTATAACCTCACCTGAGGTTAGCTCTGTTCTGTTTCTGTATAAAAGATAAGCTATTCTGTGGAAGCCCACTGACGTTTTACCGCTGCCTGCAGGACCGGTCACAAGAAGATTTGCCTCATCTGAATAGCGTATTACTTTATTCTGCTCACGCTGAATACTGTTTACAATAACTTTAAGATGCTCACCCGATGAAGAGGAAAGAATATCCCTTAAAATATCATCGTCAATTTTAAGGTCGCTGTCAACGTAATATATCAACTCACCGTCACGGAATTTAAACTGGCGTTTCTGTAAAAGCTCACCCGTTATTCTGCCACGGGGTGCTTCAAAATACGCTTCACCGTCAAAATCATCATAAAAAAGCGCAGCAACGGGTGCGCGCCAATCGCAAACAAACATTTCAAAGCTATACGGATCCTGAAGTGTTCTTAAACCGATATATACTGTTTTTTCATTATTGGAGTTACGGGGTCTGAAAACAATCTTACCAAAATAGGGTGCAAGGCGCAGTTTTTTATAAAACGCAATATCCATTGCCGCCTCTTCGGAATAAATCATTTTCTTTTCCATATCGTAATGAATCTCGGTAAGCTCCATTTTCGAATACATACCGCCGTTAGGATTATCTCTGTTAAAATCCTCACCCTGCTCTTTGATGTCGTCGCGGTATTCTCTTATAAGGGCATCGAGCCTTACAATTTCAGAGTCGAGAAAATCGCGAACCTGAAAAAACTTTTGCTCTTCAAGCTTCATATCCTTTTCGAACAAGTGCACTCCCCCTGACTGAAAATTTAAAAATAACCGTACGCCCTAAATTCTACTATATTATAATGCTGTAATCAAGACTTGTTTTATTTTTTAATATATGCTATAATTAGTACATAAGATAAGGGTATGTAAAAAGGATGCCGTAAAAAACTTTACGTTTTTTACGGCATCTTTTACTTTATGCTTTTATTTCTTTTTTCTTTCTTGGTTTAAAGATAATTGAATCGAGCTTATCCATTGCTGCATCGAACAACACCGAAAGAAGGATGGTTCCGAAGAAGCTTGTTATTATAAAGAAATAACCTCTGTCAGCAAAACCAAGATGCCTTATAATAAGCATAGGTATTCTTTGAAGAATAAAGAAGCTGAAAATATGCTGACCAAACCAGTCAAGAACAGAATGTCGGATGTTTGCCTTCATCATAAACATTACAACAACAGCCAACGCCGTAAGGGTAAACAAAGTGTAATAAACAAGACCTTCATTTCTGTTTAATGAGAAATATGCAAACACGGCTATACCAACCGAAAATGCCGTAAACCAGATAATGTCATTCTTCATAAGGACTTTATCGATATATGGTTTAACAAGTGAGAAAATCATACCTGCAGGGAAGCAACACACGGTGTTATAATACTGAGAAGGTAACTCAAGAACATTCTTTTCAACAATAACAAACGCAACCGAAATCACGCCGGCAAGAACAACTGCAAGTATCTTGTTTTTTCTGAAAATAAGGAAGGAAACAATAACTGTTATATACATTGCAAAGATAACAAACAAATACCAGTTGCTGTTACCCACGGTTGCATAACCCGTAAAGGCAAGAATTATATCCTTAATAGGGTAGCCCTTTTTAAGAATACCGTTTGAAACGATAACATACATTACCACAACTATGGCAAAGTGATACCACAGCTTAAAAAGTCTGTTAACCGGCATCTTTTTAACATAATCCGTACCCTTCTTTTTAATAGACTCCATAATACCGTAGCCTGAAAAGAAAAGATACGTTACAACCACAAGCTGCCCGAGAAATTTTCTTATATCAAGATAGGGCTGATCAAAAACACCTTCCATTTTTATATAAGTAAGACAGTGGCTTAAAAATATAAGTATTGAAAAAATTGCATTTATTGTGCTTGTGTTTTTCGGTGAGCAATAATCGGTATAAAACTCGTTCTTTTTTGCAACAGTAAGACCCGAACAGATTATTGCAAAAAGAATTAAAACAAAAATAATCATGTGCTACCTCCTATTTTTATGATTATACCAAATATTGTCACCATTATCAAGGCAGATAGAGAAAAATAGTCTGCAACTAACATTGCAGACTATTTTTTAATAGTACCTTATAAGGGCAACCACCTTACCGAGAATAACAACCTCGTTTGTAATAATGGGTTCAAATTCATCATTTTCAGGCTGCAGACGGAAATGACCGTTTTCTTTATAAAAGCGCTTAACCGTTGCCTCATCCTCAATCATAGCAACAACAATTTCACCGTTTGCCGCATAGGGCGTTTTTTCAGCAATAACAATATCGCCGTTGAGAATACCCGCCCACAGCATGCTTTCGCCGCGCACCTTTAAAGCAAAAAGCGGTTTATCTCTTGAAACTCTGCCTGTATAAGGGATATAGCCTTCAATCTGCTCAACGGCAAGAATCGGCATACCTGCAGTAACTGTACCGAGCAACGGAACGTGCGTGATATTCTCCGCCTGACCGAGAATTCTTATAGACCTTTTAAGCAGCGGATCACGCATTATATAACCGGCTTTTTCAAGAGAGTCAAGATTTGCCTGAACTGATGAGGTAGATTTAAGCCCCACAGCTGCCCCGATTTCCCTTACTGAAGGGGGCACTCCGTCCTGAGAGCGTTCCACAAGAAATTCATATATTCTTTTCTGGGTTTCGTTAATAGGCTCCATTCAATCACCTTCCCGAACAAATTTTCTGTTACACAACATATAATATCATACTTTTTTCAAAAAAGCAAACATTTGTTTGCAAAAACACGAAAATTTTTTCATAAACTGTTTTCGGGTGATATTATGTTCAGAATTTTTACTTTCAGACAACTTTCAATTATTTCTTTTATTATTTGTTTAATTATGCTTTTGCTATCCGTCACAAACATTGTAACCCCTTCTATCGGCGCCTTTTCTCAAAGCAGTAAAACAGTACCGATTATAATGTACCATCACATAACCTCTTCGCAACGGGGCAACGATTACATTTTACCTCTGAAAATCCTTGAAAGTGATTTTGAGTATATGAAAAAGAATGGTTATACACCCGTTTCGCTCAACGCTCTTTTTCAATATGTCAAAGGCGGTAAGCCGCTGCCCGAAAAGCCTGTTGTAATTACCTTTGACGACGGGCAAAAAAGCTTTATTACAAAGGTTTTACCCCTGCTTGAAAAATACTCTTACCCTGCAAACGTAAATATTATAGGCTCCCTGGTTGAGCTTTACACAAAAAATCACGACAACAATGACAGCTATGCATATCTTAACAGCGACGACATAAAAGCTCTTTCTTCTCATCCCCTTGTGGAAATCGGATGTCATTCTTATAATCTTCACAGCCTGTCAGGGCGCAAAGGAATGGGGAAAATCAAGGGGGAATCAGAAACGGAATACACACAAATAATAAAAGAAGATATTGATACGTTTCAAAAGCTTTTCGTTTCCCTTACGGGTGAAAAAGCAATCTGCATTGCATATCCTTACGGAATAAAGAATAATACTCTCTCCTCCATTGTGAAAAATGAGGGCTTCAGCATTATTTTAACCTGCAGAGAAAGCACTAACAACCTGACAATTGGCGGAGATTTGTGTGATTTAGGTCGTTTCAACAGACCTTACGGAAAAAACAGTAAAACTTTTTTTGAAAGCTTTTCCTGATTTTTCGGTTGCAAAATAAAAATTATTTTAGTATACTTACTGTGTGTGAGTTAAAAACTTGTTTTCGGAGGTGTTCTGATATGGCGGAAAAAAGAATTTTTCATCAGCCTGACTGGTTTCGTTTAGACAATGCCGGTATACTTTTCCCGGGTCAGAATACAAGCAAATGGTCGAATATTTTCAGAGTTACCTTTGAGCTTAAAGAGGAAGTTGACCCCGAAACATTAAAACAAGCGCTTATAAATATAATGCCTCGTTTTCCCGCAATCGGTGTGCGTATGAGAAAAGGTCTTTTCTGGTATTATCTTGAAAAAAACCCTTGCACGCCAACTGTAAAGCCCGATATACAGAACCCTTGTTACAGAGTTAATTTCAAGGAATCTGACAGATACCTTTTCCGTGTTTATTACCACGGCAAAACCATTTCTGTTGACTTGTTCCACGCAATTTCAGACGGTTACGGCAGCACTCATTTCACCGCAACCCTTGTTGCGGAATATTTACGCTTAAAGGGTCACAGTATTCCTGCCGGCGGTTTTGTAAAGGATATCACCGAAGAGTCTCCTCCCGAAGAGCTTGCGGATGATTTCCCTAAATTTTCAACAAGCAAGGCTCCCTCCCCCATTACCGACAAGCACGTTTATCACGCAAAAGGCACTAAGCTCCCAAATCATATGGTAAATATGACCTGCGGTATAATGTCCTTTAAAGCAGTTCACAAAATTGCAAAAGAAAAGGGTGTAACCGTGACGGAGTTTTTCGCGGCACTGCTCATGGATATTCATTGCCGAAAACAACTCATAGAAAGCCGACGTCTTAAAGAGGTATCGGTGCAGATACCCATAAACCTCAGGAATATCTACCAGTCACAGACGATGCGCAATTTTTCCATCTGCCTTATGGTAAAGGTTGACCCCCGATACGGAGAATATTCCTTTGATGAGCTTTTACAGCAGGTCGCTCTCCAGCTGAGACTCCAGCGTGATGAAAAGAAAATAAACGCACAAATTTCAAAGCACGTGCGTATTGAGAAAAACCCTGTCTTGCGTTTTTTGCCGTTGCCCGTTAAAAATTTTGCACTGAGTGTGGCCACAATCACATCCGCCGAGCAGACAACCTCTGCATATCTTACAAACCTCGGCCCTGTTGTGTTGCCGGAAGAAATGAAGGAATTTGTTGACAAGGTCATTCTTATTCCCGGTCCCGGCATGAGAACTGCCGCAAGGTGCGGTATATCTTCATTTAACGACAACCTTGTTTTCAGCTTTGCAAACTGCTTCAAGGAAAACGACATTGAACGCGAATTTTTTACAACCCTCGTAAAAATGGGCATACACGTAAAAATTCAAAGTAACAGACAGTAAAAACAGGAGAAAAAATATGTCATATTGTGTAAATTGCGGCGTTGAGCTTGATGCCTCCGCAAAAAAATGCGCCTTGTGTGATACACCTGTGTATAACCCTGCACAAAAGCCCTTTAAAGATGCAACAACACCATTTTCACAGACACCCGTTATCCCCACAAGTATGAAACAAAAATTTGTAGCTCTTATTGTTTCTTACATTTTTCTGATACCGAACCTTGTGTGTATATTCATAAACCTTTTTGTCTCACCCGAAAAGCTGTGGTTTGTTTACGTGCTTTCATCAAGCCTTTTGTGTTGGATAGTTTTTGTGTTTCCTTTCTTCACGAAAAAAATACATCCGTATATAATGTGGATTTTTGATACCATAGCCATTGCGGCTTATGTTTTTGTTTTCCATGCAAACGATATGGGCGACAGAAAATGGTATTTCGGAATAGCTTTACCCACAATTATTATTACTTCCATTTGCACGGTTTATTTTATTTACTGGATCCGCAAAAGAAAGCACCATTGGACTTCAACGGTATTACACGTTTTTGTTGACCTTATAATCATTCTTACGGTGCTTTGCGTGTGTCTTTTTATAGCGCAGCAAATTCTTTTGTTTAATATTTTTATTGTTATTAACGTTTGCTGTCTTGCACTTTTCTTCTTCTGGCTTTATGCAAACAAAAGCAAAAAGCTCCGCGCCTGGATGGGAAGAAAAATGTTCTTCTGATAGCTACTTGAACTTTAAAAACTACCGAGTGTTCTTATGAATGCCCGGTAGTTTTTTACTTATTTTGCTTCAGCAAAATATATCGAATAAATCATTAGATTTATATATCGAATTACGAAGTAATATATCGAGTTTATCGTAAGATAAACATATCGACAGTCGATATATGCTAACGCATTCGATATGTGCGTCGCACTCGATAT
>JAGASD010000052.1 GCA_017621885.1 Clostridia bacterium
AGAAGAAAAGCCAATTATCGTAGGGGCTGTTTATATTTAATGCCGAAAGGCAAATCATGATGAAATCAAATCATGCTGATAAGCAATTCATGTGAAGCAATAATGATGAATTGGCAATTGCCATGAATTGACCAAGGTCATGATTTCTCGCTTTGCTCCATGAATTGATTTGCTTCACAAATCATCGATATGTATCGACAGGCGATATATTCCGCGTTGCGGAATGAGAATGGTACCTTATACCAAAAGCTATTGCTAAGAAAGACACCTCCCTGCGTAAGGAGGGAGGTATAGCTTCGCACCACTGAAACTGTATCCTGACCCCTGGTAACTGGCATCTACACTTCTCATTAAAAAACCATTGCAAAAACCTTATAAATATGCTACCATTTATACATACTTATACATTCAGGAGGTTACTATGGCAAAAACTAAGGTTGAATCTTCCGCTATTCAGAAACAGGTTCCCAGAAAAGAAACACAGGCATACGCCATTGCCGCATTGGGTCAGGGTCTTGTTTACAGCTGTATGTCAAGCTACATAACTGACTACTATATGAACGTGCTTACTCTTAACGCAATGTTCGTTATTATGCTTATGCTTCTTGCCCGTGTGTGGGACGCTATCAACGACCCTATGATGGGTATGATTGTTGACAGACACTCAACGAAAAAAGGCAGAATGAAGCCCTATCCCCTTATTACGGCCATTCCCATTGCCGCCCTTACAATACTTATGTTTGTAAACCCCGGCTTTGACACACAGAACAAGTCAATATGGCTTTACGTGTTCGTTGCAGCAGTTTACGTTATTTGGGGTATGGTTTACACCGCCAGCGACGTTCCCTTCTGGAGTATGCCCAACGTTATGACCTCAAACCCCAAGGAGCGCGGTAACCTTATTTCCTACGCTAAAACAGTCGGCGGTATCGGCTCTGCTGTTACGGTTGCACTCCCCATTATCGTCGGATACTTTGTTGCAGACCTTCACAACGCAGACATTGTTAAATACGCTGTTATGGCAATTTCAATGTCACTTATCGGTATGCCCTTGTTCACTCTTGCAACCTTTAAAACAAAAGAGAGAATCAAGCTCCCCGATGCTAAAAAGAAATCTCCCGGTGAAGACGGCAACCTTAAAAGAATATTCACCTGCAAACCCCTTATGCTCGTGGTAGTTTCGGGTGTGCTTTCCTTTGGCAGATATATGCTCCAGGCAGCTGCTCCCCACGTTGCACGTTATTCGGGTATGTACGTTGGCAAAAAGCCCACAACCGTTGCAGAATACAACTCCAACATTTCAACGGTTGCCCTTATTATTCAGATTTGTGCCGCTGTGGGTATGTTCGGCGCAATGCTCTTCCTCCCCAAGCTTTACAAAAAATTTGAATATAAGCACATTATGATTGTTTCCTGCATTGCAGGCTTTGCGGCTTCCTGTCTTACTGTTGTTATCGGCTGGACCACAAAAAATCTTCTTCTTTGCATTCCCTTTATGCTTATTTCGAGCATACCTCTCGGTGTTATTAACAACGTTTCATTTGCAATGGTTTGCGACTGTCTTGACTTTATGGAGTGGAAAACCGGTGTCAGAAACACAGGTCTCGGCTCCGCTTGCCAGTCCTTCGTTAACAAAATCGGTAATGCCTTTGCAACTGTTATGATTATCGGTATGTATATGATAATAAACCTTGACGTTGCAACACTTAACAGCAAGGCTGAAAGCATTGTTAACGTGGCAATGAACCTTGATGCAACAAAGCAGTTCGGTATGTTCTCACTCGTAACAATCGTTCCCGGAATAAGCCTTCTTCTTTGCGCAATTCCTCTCTTCTTCTATGACCTTACAGGCAAAAAGAAGGAGCAGGTATTTACAGAGCTTGCCGAGCTCCGTAAAGAACGCGGAATTGATGTTGACGAATAAGAAACTTTTCAAAAAAACCGTCTGACGAAAGTCAGGCGGATATTTTTTAATGCGTAATTCGTAATGCGTAATTCGTAATTATCGGAACGCTACGCGTTGATTGTAGATTAAGTTAAAAGTTGAAAACGTAAAACTGAAAACGATAATACCGTAGGGTACGCATCTATGCGTACCGCTCAATAAAGTTGCGGTGATGCGAAGCCTATCCTCCTTGCGAGCTTCAGCTCGGAGG
>JAGASD010000053.1 GCA_017621885.1 Clostridia bacterium
AAACTTTATTGTTAAATACAATAAACATCACGCTTTATAGTATTTTCTATATTTAATTAATTTATAGGGCGGTCCCCCTCCCTCCGAGCCAAAGCTCGCAAGGAGGATAGGCTTCGCATCACTGCAACTCCACTCCGCTTTATAATACCCTCTTCGCAATATCTGCGCTCATTTTTGCGTCCTTGGCGTAAAAGTCGGCGCCGATTTTTTCTGCATATTCGGGGGTAAGCACTGCACCGCCCACCATAATTTTACAATCTGCATTATTATCTCTTAATGCTTTTATTGTTTCTTCCATTGAAGGCAGAGTTGTTGTCATAAGTGCAGAAAGTCCAACAAGCTTAACGCTGTTTTCCTTCTGTGCCTTTACAACCTCTTTGGGGTCAACGTCCTTACCAAGGTCAATAACCTCATATCCGTAGTTTTCAAGAACGGTTTTTACAATATTTTTACCAATATCGTGCACGTCACCCTTAACCGTGGCAAGGATAATTTTACCCTTGCTCTCTTCCTTGTTACCCGTTTCTTTCATTTTTGCTTTAATAACATCAAAGCAAGCACCTGCCGCATCTGCAGAGCGAATAAGCTGTGGCAGGAATAATTTTCCCTTTTCGAAATCCTCGCCCACCTTATCAAGAGCAGGAATTAAAATTTCATTTATAATTTCATCTGCTGACTTTTCTTTCAAGGCGATTTCGGTCATTTCTGCACCCTGAGTTTTCAAACCTTTTTCAATGGCTTCACCAAGGGTTATCTCCTTTTTCACTTGTGCAGATTTTACTTCGCCCGAAAAAGCAGAGATATAATCCGATGCGCCAACATCAAAGCCTTTAAGCACCTTAAAGGCTCTTACCGCCCCCGTCATTGAGGGTGTATTGGGATTCATTATGGGTAAATCAAGTCCGTTTTCAAGTGCAAGAGTTACAAAAGCAGTATTTACAACCTCTCTTGCAGGCAAACCGAATGAAATATTTGAAACACCGAGGGTTGTTTTAACCCCGAATTTTTCCTTTACCCTTTTCATTGCCTCAAGAGTAACTTCTGCAGCACTCTGATTTGCGCTGACGGTCATTGTAAGGCAATCTATAATTATATCCTCTTTGGGTATACCCATAGAAACAGCGCGGTTTATGATTTTTTCTGCAATTTCCACTCTTTCATCTGCTGTTTCGGGTATTCCCCTTTCGTCAAGGGTAAGTCCCACAACAGCCGCACCGTATTTTTTAACAATGGGTAAAACGGTGTTCAAGGATTTTTCTTCACCGTTTACGGAGTTTATAATAGCTTTGCCCGTATAAACACGCAAGGCGTGTTCAAGCACTTCGGGTGAGGTGGAATCAAGCTGTAAGGGAAGACCGATTGAGCCCTGCAAGGAGCAAACCACGTTACGCATCATTTCTTTTTCATCAATTGCGCTGTGACCTACGTTAACGTCAAGGATTTCCGCACCTGCTTCCACCTGAGAAAGACCCTCATTAAGAATATAATCAAGATCATTTTCTTCAAGGGCTTGCTTAAAGCGTTTTTTACCCGTTGGGTTAATTCTTTCGCCGATAATTCTCGGCTCGTCTAACACAACGGATTCATTGACACCGCTGATTACACATCCGTTCATCTTTTCGGGTGTGCCTTTTTTTACTTTTTCAAGTATTTTTTTGAGAAGTCTTATATATTCGGGACTTGTACCGCAGCATCCGCCCATAATGCTGACACCCTTTTCATAAAACTCTTTCATATATCGGGAGAAGTCTTCTGCATTCATTGTATATTTCCCTGTTTTGGGGTCGGGAAGACCTGCGTTGGGCTTTACGATTACGGGTAATTGAGAATATTTTAAAAATTCATCCACAATACCCTTTATTCTATCGGGACCCAGTGAGCAGTTAAGACCCACAGCCGAAGCGCCTGCAGATTTCAGGGTAACAGCAACGGCAGAGGGTGTGCTGCCGTTCATTGTAGTGCCGTTTTCGTCAAAGGAAAGGGTGACAAAAACGGGTAAAGCTGTATTTTCCTTTATTGCAAGAAGGGCAATTCGAGCCTCCTTTAAATCTGTAAAGGTTTCAAGGCAAACTAAATCTGCTCCTGCTTTTTCACCGCAGATTGCCGCCTCCTTAAATGCTTCATAAGCACTTTCAAAGGTAAGAGAACCTGCAGGGTAAAGAAGCTCACCTGTTGTGCTCATATCAAGTGCCACAAGCACATCTGTGCCTGCTGTTGCTTTTTTTGCAATATTTAATGCTTCTTTAATACTTTCCTCTACAGTGTAGGAGGAATTTTTTAATTTAAAAGCGTTTGCACCGAAAGTGTTTGCAAGAACAATGTCGCTGCCTGCTTCTACGTAAGAACGGTGTATTTCCTCGACCCACTCAGGGTGGGTAAAAACAGCCGAAGCCGAGTCTTCACCCGGCTTCAATCCTTTTTTTATAAGCTCTGTTCCAAATCCACCGTCAAGTAAAATTATATCTTTTTTAATAAGCTCGCTGAATTTCATAAGAACACTTCTTTTAAAAAATATTTTTCATTTGGGAAGATGCAAAATCTTCAAGGGGTAATGTTACTTTTTCCCCGGTTAACTGACTTTTGTAAATTGCAAGAACAAGCTCAAGAGCTTTTTTTCCTGCAATTAAATCTACATAAGGCTGACGGTTTTCTTCAATGGCTTTTTTTACATCCATATAAAGGCTTGTGTGTCCGTTGCCGTAAACATTGGGTGCTTTTTCTTCGATTTCGCGTTTACATTCATCATCGGAAAATTCATCTTGGAATTTCCACACATCAATTGTTGATGCGTTCATACCGCCAAGTCTTACCATACCCTTATCACCGAAAACTGAAAGGGTTTCTTCAAGATTTTCAAAGGTGTTAACAGTTCCCTCAATTGTACCCACTGCACCGTTTTTGAAATTTACAACAGCAACACCGATGTCCTCTGCCTCTATGTAGCTGTGCTGACGGTTACGGGTTGAGCCGTAAACAGACTCAATCTCATCACCCATCATCCAACGGAGTAAATCAATTCCGTGAATACATTGATTCATTAAAGCTCCGCCGTCGGTTTCCCATTTACCGCGCCAATCATCCTGACTGTAATAGCTCTCATCACGGCACCAACGGACATTGATATTACCGTGAGAAAGCTTGCCGAAGCGCCCCTCTTCAAGAGCGTTGCGCATTTCCTGAACAGCAATATTAAATCTGTTCTGATGACAGACACCTGCAATTACACCGCTCTTTTTGGCAGCCGCAATCACTCTGTCTGCTTCCGCCATACTCATTGCCATTGGCTTTTCAACAACAAAATTGAAGCCGCTTTCTGCACAGTATTCAGCAATTTCTGCGTGGACACCGCTTATGGTGGCAATAGCCACAAAGTCGGGGTTCATTTCGCTGAGCATAAGCTTATAGTCGCTGTAAATTTTTGTTTCTAAACCGAATTTTTCTGCAAGGGCTTGTGCTTTTTCGGGAACAATATCACAAAGAGCAACAATTTCTAAATTATTATTTATTGCCGCCTTAATGTGGCTGCCGGAAACTCTGCCACAGCCTATAAGTGCATATTTCATAAAATCACATCCACGGGAATAGTGTTTAAACTTAAAATTTTCTCCAAACCATTTTGTTTACCACACCTGTGTAGCTCTGAATAATTTTAATAACCTTTGTTGAAACGTTTTCTTCAACGTAATAAGGCACCGGGATACCGTAGTCGCCGTTTTCGTTCATATCAACTGCAGTTTCAACAGCCTGAGTAAGTGAGTTTTCATCAATACCCGCAAGAATAAAGCAAGCCTTATCAAGCGCTTCGGGGCGCTCGGTGCTTGTTCTTATGCAAACTGCAGGGAAGGGCTTACCCACAGAGGTGAAGAAGCTTGACTCCTCGGGAAGAGTACCGCTGTCTGAAACAACTGCAAAAGCGTTCATCTGCAGGTTGTTATAATCGTGGAAGCCTAAAGGCTCGTGACGGATGACTCTGCTGTCAAGCTTGAAGCCGCTTTCTTCAAGTCTTTTTTTGCTTCGGGGATGGCAGGAATAAAGAATGGGCATATCATACTTTTCGGCAATTCTGTTAATTGCGTTGAAGAGTGATAAGAAATTCTTTTCGGTATCAATATTCTCTTCTCTGTGAGCAGAAAGGAGAATGTATTTTTTCTTTTCAAGACCTAATTTATTGAGAATATCCGATGCTTCAATATCAGAAAGATTCTGATGCAAAACCTCTGCCATAGGTGAGCCTGTTACATAAGTACGCTCTTTAGGAAGACCGCATTCGTGGAGGTATCTTCTTGCGTGCTCACTGTAAGCAAGGTTCACGTCGGAGATAATATCAACAATTCTTCTGTTTGTTTCCTCGGGAAGGCACTCATCCTTACAACGGTTGCCTGCTTCCATATGGAAAATGGGAATATGAAGTCTTTTTGCAGGGATAGCCGAAAGGCAGGAGTTTGTGTCACCTAAAATAAGAAGAGCATCGGGCTTAATCTGTGCCATAAGCTTATATGAACAATTAATGATATTACCGACAGTAGCTCCAAGGTCGTCACCAACCGCATCCATATAGACTTCCGGTGCATCAAGCTTTAAATCCTTAAAGAAAACACCGTTGAGATTGTAGTCGTAGTTCTGACCCGTGTGAGCAAGCACACAGTCAAAATATTTACGGCATTTGTTGATAACTGCCGCAAGCCTTATAATCTCGGGACGGGTGCCAACAATAATAAGAAGCTTTAATTTGCCGTTATTCTTAAAAGAAACGTCTGAATAATCAAGTTTAATATCCATTATTCTACCACCTCAAAAAAAGTATCGGGTTTATTGGGATCAAATTGTTCATTTGCCCACATTACGGTAACCAGGTCCTCTGTATCCGAAAGATTTATAATGTTATGGGTGTAGCCGGGAAGCATATGCACAGCTTCAATCTTTTCACCGCTGACTTCAAAATTAAGAACCTCATCAGAGCCGATTTTTCTCTGCTGAATAAGACCCTTACCGCTGACAACAATGAAAAACTCCCATTTTGTGTTGTGCCAATGCTGACCCTTTGTAATGCCGGGCTTTGAAATATTTACGCTGACCTGACCGCATTTTTCGGTTTTAAGAAGCTCTGTAAAGCTTCCTCTGGGGTCAACATTCATTTTCAAGGGGAATGAAACCTTTTCCTCGGGAAGGTAGGAAAGGTATGTTGAATAAAGCTTTTTAGCAAAAGAGTTATACGGAATTTCGGGAATTGTGAGTGTTGAAGGCTGATTTTTGAAGCTTTCAAGTAAATCAACAATTTCACCCAACGTAACCCTATGCACTATGGGACAATAACAGAATTTACCGTTTTCGGTATCAACTGTTTCAAGTCCGTCATACTCACAACGGTGAGCCTCGCCCTTTAAAATACCGAACATTTCATCCACAAGGTCGTCAATGTAAAGAAGCTGAAGCTCAATTGCTCTGTCATTAACCTGAATGGGCAAATCATTTGCAATATTATTGCAGAAGGTTGCAACTGCACTGTTATAATTAGGTCTGCACCATTTACCGAAAAGGTTGGGGAAGCGGTAAACAAAAACAGTTGCACCTGTTTCTTCAGAATATTTAAAGAACAAGTCCTCCCCTGCTTTTTTGCTCTTGCCGTAATCACCCTCGGCATATCTGCCAACAAGGGTTGCCTGCAATGAGCTTGAAAGCATTACGGGACATTTGTTGTCGTATTTTTTAAGATTTTCAAGTAATTCACCTGCAAAGCCGAAATTACCGTTCATAAAATCCTCGGTATTTTCGGGTCTGTTTACACCTGCAAGGTTGAAAACAAAATCTGCTTCTTTGCAATAGCTATCAAGAAGTGATTTATCAGTATCAACATCAAATTCAAATATTTCAATATCTGCGTCGATACCTCTTGTTTTGTCTTTGCCTTCCTGAACGTTTCTGAGGGCGGCGCAAAGGTTTTTACCAACAAAGCCCTTTGCTCCCGTAACAAGTATTTTCATAATTATTTATTCTCCCAGGCTGCGAGCTCATCTCTGATGTACTGAAGTGAAAGAAGCTTTTCCTTTACCTGCTCAACATTCAGAAGCTCTGTGTTATTTGAGTTGAACTCTGTAAGGGGATTTCTTTCAACGTCACCGTCCTTGAAATATTTATCATAGTTAAGACCGCGGTTGTCACAAGGTACGCGGTAGAAATCACCCATATCAATTGCATTTGCACATTCTTCATTTGTAAGAAGTGTTTCATACATTTTTTCACCGTGGCGAATACCGATAACCTTAATATCCTGCTCAGCCTTGAAAAGCTCGTTTACTGCCTGAGCGAGTACCTCAATTGTGCAAGCAGGAGCTTTCTGCACAAGGATATCACCTGAAACACCGTTTTCAAACGCAAAAAGAACAAGGTCAACAGCCTCATCAAGTGACATAATGAAGCGTGTCATTGAGGGCTCGGTGATTGTGAGCGCCTTGCCTGATTTAATCTGATCAATCCAGAGAGGGATAACGCTGCCGCGGCTGCACATAACGTTACCGTAGCGTGTGCAACAGATTTTTGTTTTTTCGGGGTCAACCGTACGGCTCTTTGCAACAATAACCTTTTCCATCATTGCTTTTGACGTACCCATTGCGTTAACGGGGTAAGCCGCCTTATCTGTTGAAAGACAGATAACTGATTTTACGCCTGCATCAATTGCAGCTGTAAGCACGTTATCAGTACCGATTACGTTTGTTTTAACTGCTTCAAGAGGGAAAAATTCACAAGAGGGAACCTGCTTGAGTGCTGCAGCGTGGAAAATATAATCAACGCCGTGCATAGCATTCTTTACACTTGCAAGGTCGCGCACGTCTCCGATAAAAAATTTGATTTTTTCAGCAACCTCGGGCATTTTTGCCTGAAATTCATGGCGCATATCATCCTGTTTTTTTTCATCGCGTGAGAAAACGCGGATTTCACCGATATCGGTTTCAAGGAAACGGTTGAGCACAGCGTTACCGAATGAACCTGTACCGCCTGTAATCATAAGAGTTTTACCTGCAAAAGTTGACATAGTTTATTCCTCCAAAATATCTGCTATTCGTTTACACGCAAAGCCGTCACCATAGGGATTACTTGCCTTGCTCATTTTTTCGTATGTTTCTCTATTTAAAAGAAGCTCCTTGAAATTTTCGTAGATTGTTTCTTCGTCTGTTCCAACAAGCTTCAAGGTTCCTGCTTTAACACCCTCGGGGCGCTCGGTGGTATCCCTCATAACAAGAACGGGCTTACCTAAGGAGGGCGCCTCCTCCTGAACACCGCCTGAGTCTGTAAGTATCATATAGCACCTTGCAAGGAAGTTATGAAAATCAAGCACGTCAAGAGGCTCTATGATATGAATCCTGTCGCAATCCCCAAGCTCTGCGAGAGCTGCCTGCCTTACTGCAGGATTCAAATGAATGGGGTAAATTGCTTTAACGTCGGGGTTTTCATCAAGTATTCTTCTGATTGCTCTGAACATCTGATGCATGGGCTCACCTAAGTTTTCTCTTCTGTGAGCAGTAATGATAATAAGCCTTGACCCCTCTGCCCATTTAAGCTCGGGGTGCTCATAATCCTCACGCACGGTTGTTTTAAGAGCATCAATTGCAGTGTTACCCGTAATGTATATTGAATTTTCACTTTTCCCCTCTTTAATCAGATTATCTGCAGAAAGCTGTGTGGGTGCAAAATTATACTTTGAAATTATGCTTACAGCTTGTCTGTTAAACTCCTCGGGATATGGGGAATATATATTGTATGTGCGAAGCCCTGCTTCAACGTGCCCTACGGGTATCTGCATATAAAAGCACGCAAGAGCTGTTACGAAGGTGGTTGACGTGTCACCATGGACTAAAACAACGTCGGGCTTCACCTCTTCAAGAACATTTTTAATATTGAGCAGAATGCTTGCGGTAATATCAAAAAGGGTTTGCTTTTCTTTCATTATCGAAAGGTCGTAATCGGGCCGGACATCAAAGGTTTCAAGGACCATATCAAGCATCTGACGGTGCTGACCCGTCACACAAACAACAGTTTTGATATTATCTCGGCTTTTCAGCTCGTTTACCAGCGGACACATTTTAATCGCCTCAGGCCGTGTGCCAAAAACCAGCATTACTGTTTTCATTAAATCACCAAATTATCAAAGTCTGTATACACCGTCTGAATCACAGATTTTTCTTGTATCCAGAACAATTTTATTTTTGAGCTTGTCCATATTTTCTTTTATTTCATCGTGCCCCACAAGGATAACAACAAGCTCTGTATCTTCAAGGAATTTATCAAAATCGTGGTACTGATTATGCACAATATCCTTTTTAATATACGGGTCATACACTTTAAGCTGAGGTGCCAGGTGCTTTTCCTGACATTCAAGAAGCTGGAGTGTGGGTGATTCTCTGTAATCATCCACGTTTTCTTTATAAGTAAGCCCGTAAAGACCGACCTTCGAAAAATCCGTAATATTATTTTCTTTCATAATATTATAAATTCTTTCAAGCACGAACTCGGGCATTGAATCGTTAACCTTCATTGACTCCCAGATAACCTTTGTAAGAGAGGGGTAATCACCCACAAGGAACCAGGGGTCAACAGAAATGCAGTGACCGCCTACACCGGGACCGGGATTAAGAATGTTTACTCTCGGGTGCATATTACATATACGGATTATTTCATAAACGTCCATATCATCATGACGGCAGATTTTTGCAAGCTCGTTTGCAAAGGCAATATTTACTGCTCTGTAAGTATTTTCTATAACCTTTGTCATTTCTGCGGTTTTAATATCTGTAACAACAATATCACCAAGGCAGAAAGAGGAATAAAGATTTTTTATTTTTTCACCGATTTCTGAGCTGTCGGCACCGATTGTTCGGGAATTATGAAGAAGCTCATACACCATATTACCGGGAATAATTCTTTCGGGTGCGTGCACAAGGTTAATATCCTCGCCGATTGTAAAGCCGTGCTCTTCAATAACGGGTCTTACAAAGCGGTCAATCGTACCGGGGGAAACCGTTGACTCAATAACAACTGTTGCACCCTTAGGGCAAACGCGCATAACCTCTTTAACTGCCGCATTAACGTAGCAGGGGTCAATTTTCTTTGAGAATTTATCGTAGGGTGTGGGTACTGAAACAATATACGTATCAGTTATCTGATACTCGGTTGTGAATTTGATGCCTGCTTTTACCGCATCATTAAATAATTCATCAAGCCCTTTTTCTTCAAAGGTTGTTTTACCCGCATTAAGAGTTTCTACAAGCTCTTTATTATAGTCTGTGCCCACAACCTCAACACCGTGAGATGCAAACATAAGCGCTGTGGGTAAACCAATATAACCAAGCCCTATAACATTAACCATAATTATTTCTCCATTGTTCTGATAATATTTTCAAGAGTTTTTTTGAATACAATAAATGATTCAGCCTCTTTGTCCATTGCTGTCAAAATTTTATTCTTATAATCATTTTCTAAAAAACTGTCCGCTTTTTTCTTAATCGCATCAAAATTAAGTGAAACATAATCTGTTTTAAAATACCAATCTGCAAAACCAAGACGTGTTAAAACATCTAAGGTTTTGGGTGTATGTTTTTTTGCAAATTCTGTTTCAAGCTCAATACACACAACGGGAGTTCCGTTTCTTAAGGAAAGAAGAGTCCCATGAAAAAACGTTGTAAAGCTAACTTTAAAAAATCTGAAAACATACGCCCATTCATAAGGTGTCAGGTCATATAAATTAACATCCGCGCCCTTTATATAGTTATACAAAGCAACAATTTGATAATTACTGCCATATAAGCTTTTTATCATATTAAACATCTGCGGTGTGCCCATAATACCGATTGACGGACGACTAAAATCAAAGCCACGTTTTCTGAGTTTTTCGCGCAGATCATTTTCATCAATAGGAAGATCCTTCACATCAAGAAAAACTGTAGGATCGCAAGTATGAAATGGCTGTGTTCCGCTTTCGCTCCAACGGACGAAATCTTTTGTTGCATCGTCTCGCACACCAATAAAAGAAAAGTCATTTAAAGCTTCTTTAATTGCCGTTTTTTCAATATCGGAACGAGTAAAAAAATCCATCCCGTAACAGCTTGCGGCATAACTCAATTTTTTTACGGTAACCTTTTTATCCGGAAGATATGCTGACGGAAAGCCCCTTGAAACATAATTCCATATTGCATCGCTGCCAACAATGAGAATATCAAAATTACTGTTAACGTACTTGACCAATTCATCTGTTCCGTTGTCATTTATTACTTTTTCAGTAAGAGGCAACACATTAAGAACACTATTAAAAACTTCTGTTCTTTTTCTCATTCTTTTTAAGTAGTCAGGGTCTTTAAGCAATAATTTGCTTTTTCCCAAAAAACTTCTTAAGGTTGCCCCTTTATAAAATGATTTTAAAGTATATGAATAACCTTCATCCACACAAGGCATACGATAATCAATAATTTTCACATCTGCGTGAGGAAAATCATTTTTTATCCGCTTTGATAATGAATACGCCTGCACGACCGCACCATTATTTACGCTCTGGTGATAGGTTAAAATCCCTATTTTCATTTTATACTCCTCTTTAATAATGGAATTTGTGCTTTTTCTTCCTTTTTCAATCCGAAAACTAACATTGAAATGCCATAAATCGCTACAAATACACAAGCTTTAACACCAAACATAATCCAACTATCGCCAATATAATTATTGAGAAACCAACAAATTACAGAGGCCACAACTATGCAAGGAGTTATTCTATGTAAAATCCTGCCATAAACACGAATAATGTTAATATTAAGCTTGACTTTATAATAAACATTAAGTGAAATCACACTTCCGACAATCGTACTCACTGCAGTACCGACGGCAGCAGCCCAATATCCCCATATTTTTGTACCGATAATTGTTAATATGGCGTTAAGTACAACCGAGTACGCCAAAGCAATGGTGCGGAAGGTAAGAAGATTCTTTGCTTTCAAAATTGATAAGCATACATTCACAATCAAAGGCAATGTTACGGGAGCCATGAGAATAAGCGCAAGATAATAACAATCTGAATATCCTTCACCTAACCAAAGACCAAAAAATTCCTTGCCCAGAACCACAAATCCTCCCAAAGCAGCACCTAATACAGCCCATTGCACTCTGCCGAATTTAACAACAACGTTTTCAAGGTCTCTTGATGTTGCTCCGTTATAAATCATATTTGTTACACTTGGCAAAACAACACTTGAAACAGATGTGGCACATTGCTCATACATATTATATATCTGTATTGCAAATGAATAAACAGTAACTGCTGTTGTTCCTACAACGGCACCGATAACCATATTATCAATATTTCCGTTAAACTGTATTATTAAGGATTGGACAAATAAAAGAATTGTGTATTTAAAAGATTCTTTAAAAGCAACACCATCCCAATAATAAAGCTTTATTTTGTGGTCCAATTTAAATTTAATAAACAAAAACTCAATTGTAATTGTAACAACCTCAAGGCAAAGGGAAATTACTACTATTACCAATGCATTTTTAAATATGGGTAATAAAACAAGATATAAAACAATTTTTATAACGAGTGACGTGATTTTAAGGGAATTAGAGAAAACAAATTTATTATATCCTGCTATAATGCCGAAAAATACGTTCTCAAATATATGTAACGCAACGTATATTATAAGAACACAAAAAATCTGTTTCGCTCTTGTAAGCTCATTTGCTGTAAAGGTTTGTCCGTAAACGGGAGTAATAGTTGTGTATAAAACCGCACCGACGACCAGCATCACTAAACTCAGAACACCAGCCTGCAACATAGACATAGCAGAAAAATTGAAACACTTTTTTTGCTCTTTCTGAGCGCGATACTGTGCCAAAAATCTTTGTACCGTGCCACCAAGACCCAATTCCATTACTGAAACCGTAGCCGCAAGTGCACCTATGGTTTTATAAACACCATACTCGCTTTCACCAATAGCACCCAACATATAGGGTGATATTACAAGCCCGTAAACGGAATTTATAAATATCAAAGCGTATGAAAGCATTGCGCCCCATTTTACTTCGTTTTTAGCCATTTATCCAAGACCTTTCAATTTCAATAAGGCGTGAAAATTCAGTTTCCCAGTTAACCTCTTCGCTGAGCTTGTCTGCATTTTTTACACACTCATTATAAAACTCTTTATCCGTATAAAGCTTTATTGCCGCTTTTGCGAAGCACTCGGGGGTATTCTCCTGAAGAATGATACCAAAGTTATATTTTTCATTAAGGTATCTGTGCTCGGCAATGTCTGACATAATAACAGGAAGACCTGCCGATGCGTATTCAAAAATTTTATTTGAAACGGAAAGCTCAAAATTCAGGCAGGTGTTTTCCGTAATTGCCACACCAACCTTTGACCTTGATGCGTAAGGAATAAGCTCATTAACAAGCACGGGAGGATAAAAAATCACGTTTTCAGCACCAAGCTCTTCTGCTCTTGCCCTTAGTTCATCCTCCATTGCACCGAAGCCGCGCAGAGTAACCTTTATTTCGGGATAGTCTTTAAGAAGCGGAGCAGACTCAACGATTATGTCATATCCTCTTCCACCGTAATAAACACCGTGATTAAGTATTTCAAAGCCTTCGTTTTTATCGGTTTCAACTGCTTTTTCTGCTTTAAGTGAGCAGTTTGTAATAACCATAGGCTTAGGGATAGCGTATTTATTTGCAAAATAATCAGCCGCCGCGTGGCTTACGCAGACCATTTTATTTATTCTTTTAATAAAAACCTTTTCGCAAAGAGCGTTGAGCTTTTTATATATACCCTTCATCTGGTGATTTTCGACACAAATTTCGTGGGAGTCATAAACTACCTTACAGCCAAGCTTTTTGGCTGCCTGACAGGCGGCTGTAAGGGTATCAAGGTCATTTGCATGAATAACGTCGGGCTTCTGTGCAATTATTGCCTCTCTGAGCTTCTTCACACGGTTAAATTCCTTTAACAAAACCTCGGGCTTTGAAAGCGGTTTTTTGAATTTTTCGTCAATATCCGCAAGAACAACCTTGCAGGGAACGTTTTTCATTTTCCCCTCGTCATAGCGGGTATCCTTCAATCCTACAGCTACAACCTCAACGCCATTGTTTATATATTCAACGAGCTGTTTTCTTACTCTGGGGTCAAACCACACAGAGTTTGAAACTACGTCACAAACCTTCAAAAAAACACCTTCTTTTTAATCCTCCGGGCCCCTTAACCTTGTTCCTCGTTTATACTTTCTTGCTATTGCCACAAACGCGCCTATCATAAAGAAGAAGTACGGTTCAAGGGTATATGAGTTGGAGAGCATCAGCTTTACGTATACCATTGAAATAAGCATAAGAACAAAATAGAAAACCTTCAGCGAACGTGCTGAACGCACCAATGCAACTAAGGATAAGCCCAACAATGCAAGAAGTATAAGTGAGCCGACTATAACACCGAAGTGACACCACAGCTCAAGGAAAAGGTTGTGACAATAAATACCGAGAATATATTGGTCTCCCGTAAAGCCATAGCCTTTTATGGGATTATTTATAATTGCTCTGATTGTTTCTTGCATTAAGTATTTTCGGCCGAGACTTGTGGTAACCTCACCCGAAATAAAGAAATCGAATATACGGGTGCTGAAGCCGAAGCGTTCAAATACCTTTGCCGCAAAGCTGACAATTTTAACAAGCAGATCGTCATAAACACAGAAAACAATCAAAAGAACTGCAACCACAAAGAGAAGCAGATAATTTCTTTTTTTGCCCGAAGTAACGGTTCTGTGTAAGAAATAAGCCACGAAAAATACGATAGCGCACAAAATAGGTCCGCGAGTACCGAAAATAAACATTACGCCCATAGATGCAAAGGCCGTAATCCAATAAAACTTACGCTCCTCACAAACAGCGTAATAAAGAAGATACATTGTACTCGGCAAAAGATTATATGCCACGTACATATTGTCTTCTTCAAGAACCATACCGTTAGCCAGCTTATAAATCTGATGAAGGAAAACAAAGAACACACCTGCAACAGAACACCAGAACAAATCCTTCGAACAGCCGTTGTGCGAATATGCAAGACCTACAAAATAGAACGAGGAGGTTCCTATGAGTATACGCCACCAATTTTCAGTCATAAACTCTTTGTTGTCGGGGAAAGCAATCATCGTGACAAGGTACAACACCACTATTCCCACATAGAATAGCGTGTCTGTACCCCGGACATTTTTAGCAAACCACGGCAGCGACGCTATCAGAGCAAGAATAATACATGTGGGAATAAATATTTCCGACAATGAACCTATATATGGTATCTTGCTTATAATAACTCTGATAAAATCAAGCACCGTGTACCGAGTCCACAGTAATGCTAACAATATCCGGTAGGCTATTAAATAATATGGTTGTTTCTTTATTAAGGAACCGGAAGCACCCATTTATTTCTCTCCTACTTACTAAACTTACTGAAAAATTTTACTTAATAAACTCAATAATCCTTTGAGCCTGTGCGACCTTGTTTTTATTTTTGAAAACAAAGTCCTTTGCTTTTTTGCCTCTTGCAATTCTGTCTTCATCCGACAAATTGCAGATTTCATTTATTTCATGAGCTAAAGCTTCCGGGGAATCAGACTCGGGATACGCAATAAACTCATCATATTCATCGGGGATTCCGTCAAGCTTATACGCCACAAGGGGCACACCCGATGAAAGATACTCAAGATTTTTTGACGGGAAGCTGTATTGTGTAAACTCCTCGTTATTCTGCCTTGGATTTACAAGGACTGTTGCATTACGCTGAAGGGCTAAAGCCCCTGCCCTGTCAACTCTGCCGAGATAAACAATCCTTGTGTCCGTTTTCTGTTTTTCCTTTATTAGCTCCTCTGCCTCACCGAAGCCGCAGATAACAAGCCTGAGACTTTCATCCGTGATTTTTTCAAATGCATCAAGAAGCACTTTTATACCGAATTTATAATTCAGAGTGCCTGAATATAATATGTATCGGTCATTATTCAATGTGTTCGCAATTGCTTCATCAACGGGAGCTTCATCCGTTGTGGCAATGCCTTCAACCACGATATACGGTGATTTTATTTCCAGCTTTCTTGCCATATACTTTGTAAGAAGCACAAAGCGGTCAACAAAGGAGTAAAGACTTGCACATTTTTTCACCTGATAATCGTGATAAAGCTTTTTAAGCCCCGTTTCCTGACGGGCTGTTGCAAACTGAGGTATATCTGCAATAATACAACCTGCAACAATGTTTTTATTATATTTTTTTGCCAGCTTTACAAGATCTAAAAACATTGAGTTTGCGGTGTAGGCCAAAATAACCTTCTTTTTGCCCTTATCCTCTTTTGCCCATTTTTTTATATATTTTTTAAAATAAAGGCTGTTTATAAATCTTTTAATACCAAAAATGTTGCAGCACTTAACATTTACATCATCGGCTTTATATTTTTCAGTATGCTGAAACGTAAAGCTTTCAATAAATTTATCAGTATATCCGTTTGGATAAGAATCTACGGGAAGGTAATTTATAATCTTCATCTGCCCGAAGTCGTTTGCCTCAAAGCCGTCAATAATATTCCACTGAAGAGCATTTGCAGCATCCTGCATTCCGGTTTTCATTTTGCTTTTTATTTCCTGCTCTTTTTCACGGGGAAAAAGCTTGCCTAAAAACAAAATGTCAAGACTCATTTTAACCTTCCTTTCTGTAATTTATTTTTTTGATTTTTTCTTTTTAATACCTTTAAGTATCATTTGATACATTTTTAAACACGAATAATCTTTTGTTTTTTTCTTCATCACTATACAACGTCTTAAGGCAGCAAGGAATGCCATATTACCGTATATCGTTGCATAAACGTATCCAACAGAAATAAAATACTGTTCGCTAAAACCTTTAAACCAGGTGCTGTCTGATTGACCCACATAGCTTATAAGCTGAGGGGACAGATATATATTTGCTTTATGTTTGAATAATTCCACAATGAACTCTGTATCTTCACCACAATATATTTCCTTGCCGGGACCTATTTCTTCGTTGAATCGAATATTGTTTTTTTCTAAAAAAGACCTTTTTATTGCAAAACCAAGAACTCCGGCAGAGGTTAAATCCATACGCACGGCTTTTTTCCAGCTTCCGGGATTCTGATAAGATAAAGGTTTTTTGGGGTTTGTGCTTTGACAATAAAATTTAATACCATCTGCCTGAGGATATTTTTCAAATGCATCAAGAACCATTTGCTCATATCCGTCAACAAAAGTCTGATCATCATCAGAAAAAATAATTACGTCAGCGGTTGCATTATTGATACCGATATTCCTGTTCAAGCTGGCTCCGCGGGTATCGGTTGTTATCATTAAATATCTATGCCCGTTTTCAGTTAACTCGGATTTTGAGTTACTGTCTGCCTGATTTGCAATAACTGCATCTGTTTGCAAATTCATTTTCAAAACATTTGAAAAATCTTTTTGATGCATCATAGGGCAAACAATTTCAATATTCATTATTTTCCATATCCCTCGTGTAAATTACAATAAACATAATCGTGGTGTGAAACTCTTTTTTCTTCAGGCGGCAGCTCTCTCCAATTGCCGTAAAGACGGGTTAAATATTCATCATATTTTTCCACACCGTAAACCTCGGCGCCCTCAAAGGTGTATATTGTGGGATTGCCGATGATTTCTCGGGGCATTATTTCTTTAAAGCGCCAGGCACCAACGGGATTTCCGCCCCACAAGCTGTCATCCCAGGAATTTTTAAAATAACTGTTTACAAGATTTTTTAAAAGCTGTTTTTCATTTAAGGGTATTAACCTGAAAAGAACAACAACTGCATTTTTCAAAAAGCTTCTGCCTTTTCTCAGCCCTGTTACCTTACTGATAAGAAGATTGTTTGTTCTTTCGATATTTTTAAAATTATTCAGACTTTCTTCCTCTGTATTTCCCATACCCACAAGCGGAAAAATATCCAGGTATATTCCTCTTTTTATCTCGTATTTTGTATTTTCAACAAGAGTTGTTTGTGTATCATATAATTTTGAAAAGCTGTAAAAATAATCTTTTGCGGAAGAATCCGGTGTTTCAAGAACATATCTGCCTCCGGCATTCTTTAACAGCTCTGCTAATTTTTTATAATCCGCATCCGGCATTGCAACGTCAATATCATCATCCCAGGGAATAAAGCCCCCGTGCCTTGCAGCACCGAGCATTGTCCCTCCGACAACATAATATCGCAAAGAATTTTCTTTACAAAAATTATGAAACCATTTAAGCATATCCACAAGCAGACCTTTAAGCTCTTGTGTTTTTTCCATAAAGCTTCTTCCTTCTTCTTATTTTTCTAACGTAAGCATTTGCATAAATCCCTTTGGCGAACACATAAACGATCTGACGGAATTTGTTATAAACTGCCCATATTTTTTCCTTCTCACCTGGGCAAAGGCAAGAACTGCGAAATGACGCATATTTATATAACGGATTGTTTTTTTATCTAACTTATCAAAAAGTGATTTTTTGTATTCATAAAGATTATTTTCACCAAGAACCTTACCCTCACCGCTGGACAAGCCACATTCCCCCGTATGGATATATGCTTTTATGTCACATCCGGGAAGATAACCGAATTTACCCTTTTCATTTATGGCTCTGAGCATAAGGTAAAACTCGTCACCGACATTTATGGGGGCAAAGCCTTTGATTTTAAGAAGATAATCCTTTTTAAACATCATAGAATCCGTGCCCGTAATGTGATACATAAGATGATATTTTAAAAGTGCCTCGTAAGATGTTTCTTTGACGTAGCCACGCGCGCGCCTTCTTATGAGCTTGTCGCTTTCGTTATACAAATCAAGGTCCGTTACGGAGTAATCATAATCACCCTTTTCCATAAACTCAAGGTGATTTTTTATTTTTGCGGGAAGATAAACGTCGTCATCATCAAGGAAGGTGATATATTCACCCTTTGAAGCATTTATACCGATATTTCTTGTTTCTGCGGAGCCCATATTCCGGGGGTTTGTTATAAGCGTTACCGCCATCTGAGGATTTTCGCGTTTAAATGCATCAACAACCGCGCTGACCTTAATGTTAAAATCCTGGTCTGCGTTATCATCAACTATTATTGTTTCAAAGTCCTTAAACTGTTGCGCTTTAAGCGAGTCAAGAGCTCTTCTCAGCTCTTGGTCGCGTCTGTATGTAGCAACAACAACACTTACTCGGGGCATTTAAACTACCTCATTTATTAATATTTTTTACAATATCCGTTACATTTTTCTGTTGAACTTTTACCTTCTCCAGAGCCTGACGGCAGTTGTTTTTAAAATTTTCTTTATTTAAAGACTGATAATACGTAAAAATATTATCAGCAAAATCATTGCTATATGGGTTAAGGGCTTTACCGATTCCGCTGTTTTCTGCAAGCACACCCATATAAGAGCCCTTCATAACAAGCTGGGGTATTCTGTAAATCATACTGTCGTAATATTTATTGCTTACGGCAAGCTTCATATTATCCTCAGCATAAATATTGTGAATCAAATCCGTGTTACGTGCAAATTCGTCCCTTCCTTCAGGGGTATATTCACCGTGGAAATATACGTTTTCGGCATTTTCGGAGGCGTATTGCTTGAGGCTTTCGCAAATCTCCTGCTCTCTGCCGTAAAAATGAAGCTCAAATCTTTCATCATTTGCTAATTTTCTGATAATTTCAAGATTTGTTTTTTCTTCTCTTATAAAGCCCCAGAAGGCTATACGAATTTTGTCACTTTGGGTTTTATTCAGCACTTTTTCTTTATTCAAGTCGCTCCACAAAGCATTATGTGACGTAATAACCCTTTCACTCTGGGGAAGGTACATTCTGAAAGCATCGCTGCTGACGAAGGTTTTATATGAATTATTCACAAGCGTGTGAATAACGGATTTGTAAAGTAAAAGATTTTCGTAGGTAAAATCTCTGTAATCAAAGATATATCTGTTTTTAAAATCCCTTACCAGCTCTTTCAGAAGAAGTACGCCGGGTAAGGAGTGAAGAATAATTATAAAATCAAAGCCCTCTTTTAAAACTGAAAGAGCGTAAGCTCTGAAATTTTTAAATTTCCCGAGCTTTGAGAATTTCGGTGCGTCGTCATTCTGCAAGGAGCAAAACTCGTGAAGGGTTATGCCCTGAAGCTTTTTTGTATCCTCATGCTTCAGATCTCTGTTCCAATAAACAAGGTGAACGTCATTTTTCGCTCTGTCTATATTCTCAAGATACAAATCAAGATAAGGCATATATTTAATTTTTGCGAAACCGACAATAAGTATTTTCACAAAATCACCTTAAATTTTCCAATTCCTTTGAAAGACGGTTTATAAAATCTGCTTTTTGGAAATTTTCTTCATAATACCTGCGGGCATTTTTGCCGAGCTTTATTTTATCGGACTCCATAAACTGTTTTATGCAATCAACAAGCCCGTCAACATCCTCTGCTTTGGCACAAAAGCCGCAACGGGCCTCTTTTATAATTTCTGCCGCTTCACCGTTTACTGCGCCTATAACAGGCTTGCCTGCCGCCATATAGGTCTGAATTTTTCCGGGAAATGACATTGAAAGCACGGGATTATCGGAAAGAGTAACAATAAGTCCGTCACTCTCGGCATATTTTCGGGCAACCTCATTAAGGGAGATGCGCCCGTGGAAAATAACGTTATTAAGCTTCAGCTTATTTTCTGCCAGAGCCTTTAAATCAGCAAGACCCGACCCGTCTCCGTAGAAATTAAAAATTATATTTTCGTTCTTGAGCCTTTCAGCGGCATAGAGTATTGTTTCAACACTCTGGGTTTTGCCGATATTCCCCGCAAAGGTTATATTTGTTACCGTGCTGTCTTTATGGGAGTCCGGAACAAAAACATCCTCTGCATATTGTGGCAGATAATCGATTTTTTGACCGCAAATTCTGAACATTTCATAAAAATATTGTTCAAACATTTTTGATGAAACAAGGATTCTGTCAGCACGGTTATAAATCTTTGCTGATTTTTTCTTAAAATAGTTATAAATCAGACTGCCTTTTTTTATTCCGCCCAAGGTTAAGCTGTCGGGCCATAGGTCAAGGCAATATAAAAGTAATTTTTTGTTGTGCTTTTTCTTATATCTTATACCTGCATTTGCCATAAGCACGGGCGAAAGCTGATAAACGAAAACAACGTCATAAGCTTTTTTCAGCTTATTCACAAAAAGCGTCGAGCTGAAAGAAAAAGCATAGTAGTTTAGCAAGCGAAATAAAAAACCGCTTTTTCTGCCGATTGTGAAAATACGGTGAACGTTAACACCGTTGATAAGCTCTTCTTTGTGAGCGCAGTTTTTATATCCCTCATAAATTTCGCCCATAGGGTAATTGGGAAAGGACGTTACAACGTCAACCTCGTGCCCTTTTTCCGCAAGAGCTTCACAAACGTCGGCAACCTTGAAGGGCTCAGGCGAATAATATTGGCATATAACTAAAATTTTCACACCCGAACCTCCCATAGTATGTTTTTGGTTTTAAGCGTGTACCTCTTCCTTTGCATCTTCTGTTACATCCTCAGCATCCTTGAATGCAACGTTCTGGGGCTTGAACGTGGGAACAAGCTCTTTAACGATATCAACAATCTGTCTGCCCGATGCACCTTCCATAATATCGCGCATATAGTCAATTTTATTGAAAAGGTTTTCGGAGTCAAATTCCATAGGTCTTGCAATATAAATAAGGTTGTTCTGAGTTTTCTGAATACCCTCTTCGCTGATAAGAAGCTCTTCATAGAGCTTTTCACCGTCACGAAGACCTGTGTATTTTATTTCAATATCCTCACCGGGTGTGTGACCTGAAAGTCTTATAAGATTTTCTGCAAGCTCACGGATTTTAACGGGTGAACCCATATCAAGAATGAAAATTTCACCGCCGTTTGCGTAAGCACCCGCCTGAAGCACAAGTGAAACTGCTTCGGGGATAAGCATAAAGTAACGGATGATATCAGGATGTGTAACGGTAACGGGACCGCCCTTTTCAATCTGCTCCTTGAAAAGAGGAATAACACTGCCGTTTGAACCTAAAACGTTACCGAAACGAACTGCAACGTACTCTGTCTTTGAGTTTTTATTGAAGGACTGAACAATCATTTCACAGATACGCTTTGTTGCACCCATAACGTTTGTGGGGTTAACTGCTTTATCGGTTGAAATCATAACAAATCTCTTAACACCGAATCTGTCAGCGGTTTTTGCAAGGTTAAAGGTACCGAAAACGTTATTTTTAACAGCTTCCTTAGGGCTGTCCTCCATAAGGGGAACGTGCTTGTGAGCCGCAGCGTGGTAAACAAAGTCGGGCTTATATTCTTCAAATATTTCGCAAAGGCGCTTTTCATCACGGATTGAACCGATAAGCACTTTAAGATCTACCTCGGGGTGGTTTCTGCGAATTTCCTGCTGAATTTCGTAAGCGCCGTTTTCAGCAATATCAAAAATGATAATTCTTTTTGCAACACCGCTTGCGGCAACCTGACGAACAAGCTCACTGCCGATTGAACCGCCGCCGCCTGAAACGAAAACGGTCTGGTCTTTAAGTAATTCAAAAACCTTCGTAAGGTCGGGTTTAATCTGCTCTCTGCCTAAAAGGTCTGTATAATCAACCTTACGGAGCTTTGCGCTGAGACTTTCGTTGGGAACGGAGGAGTCGGTAATTTCAGGAAGAGTTTTAAGAACACAGCCTGACTGACTGCATATTTCGAGAATCTGTTTTTTGTTTTCTTTATCAGCAGTGCCTGCGGCAAAGAAAATTTCGTCAACGTCAAGGTTACGGGCAGTTTCAATAATCTTATCTCTTCCGCCGACAATTTTAATACCGTAAAGGTAATCGCCGTGCTTTATTTCGTTATCGTCTATCAGTGCCACAATGTTGTATTTTCTTTCATATTTGAAGCCGCGGAGCTCTTCAATAAGTCGTCTTGCGGCACCGCCTGCACCGATAATCATAATTTTTTTCTTATGACCGTCAAATCCGCCGTTTTTCGCAATAAGGTATTTGCGCCACTGATTGTAAACGAACCAAACTGCCAAACGGCTGCAAACCATAAACAGGAACACTACCGCGGCATATAAAAGAATCCAGGTAAAGAACGAACGGGTGTTTCTGTTGTAGCCCTCGGCAGGAAACAACCAGATGTAGTAAAACGGGATAACGGTAATTATTTTTGAAATGGTAAACGCCTTTGCCATCTGCACATAGTCATTTACAACTACATACTGCCACATTCGGCTGTATATTTTGAAAATCAGGAACATTACGAGCGTTGTAACCAAGTCAACCGCCATAATGAAAAGCACGTTTTTATCAAACCAGTCCTTAAACATTGACGGCGCGTCGAATTTCAGCAACGCAACTGCAAAGCACGCAACAATCATTGCTATGATGTCTGCAGCAACAAGATACAATTTAAGATTCTTTTTGGAGAATGTTATAAATTTTTCAAAAATACTCAAAACCAAAACCTCAATTCCTTAATTTTTAAAGTAACTCCAACGATGTTGAACCACACTCAAAACACGGCATAATTCAACAATTATACATAGTAGATAATACCACAAGGCCGAACGATTTTCAATACTTTTCAAAGCAAAAAACTGATGTTTTTTTCACAATATATATGTAATTATTAACAAAATAGTCGATTTCGGCAGATTATTGTAAAATCTGAAAAAATGTGGTAGCATAGTATGGCAAGAGAGGTGATTCCGTTTTATGAATGACTGGATGCAAAATATCCCCGACAGCTTTATGATTTGCGACATAAATCTTCCCGGCACCCACGACAGCTGCTCAAAAAAGGTGCAGTTTTCTTATTTTTCAAAATGCCAGTGTATGAGCATTTTTGAGCAGCTCAACATAGGCGTAAGATTTATTGACGTTCGTGTTGAAAAAACAGGAAACAGGCTTAAAACCGTGCACGGAATTGCAGATTGCTACAAGCCCGGCGAAAGAAAAAATAATCTTATGCTTGAGGATGTTATTGCCGACTGCAAGGCTTTTCTCAAAGCAAATCCTACGGAGTCGGTCTTTTTTTGCTTAAAGCGTGATGACGGCGGCTCATCAGAGGATGCGTTTGAAGCTTTTTTTGACAATTATCTTCAGAATGACGATTTCTGGTATACCGAAAACCGTGTTCCGTCAATGGGTGAGGTGCGCGGAAAAATTGTTTTACTTAACCGTTGCTGTGCTGAGGCGGAAAATGAAAAATACACTGATTTTAACTGCGGAATAAACCTTTCGGGATGGCCCGACCTTCCCAAAAGCGCAGAAAAAACCGTTGCAGTTGTACCGATACCGAGACGCAACGGAAAATCAACAGAAGCTTATCTTCTTCAGGATATGTACAAGCTGTCCCCTAAAAAGAAATGGGCAAAAGCGGTGAAGCCTTTATTAGAAAATCCCCCTGAGGCAAAGGGCTTTTTCTTCAACTTTCTGACCGCTGCCGATTTTATTCACAGCCCGAAAAAATACGCAAAATATATCAATAAAAGGTACCTTAAAACTGACCTTTCGGCCCTCACAAAATACGGATGGCTGATATTTGATTTTCCTACGGAAAAAATGTGCAGAAAAATAATTCTTACGAATTTTTGACATAACAAAACAGGACTGTAAAAAACGAAAGTTTTTTACAGTCCTGTTAATTAATAAGCAATATTGAAAGTACGGGAGCGACCAACAATTTTGGGCACCGCAAGAGGACTTAACACAATTCTCCTGAACAGTAAACTTTCAAGCGAAAAAAATATTTATTGAAGGTCTACCTCTCTGGTTTAAGAGAGGGGGCAAGGAACACGACCGCGCCCTGTGGGCGATACAGGGAGTGTGAGTTGGCGCAGCGGTCAAAATTGTGCGAAGTGAACAGCGAGCAAACAATTTTGGGAACCGCAAGAGGACTTGATATAATTTCC
>JAGASD010000054.1 GCA_017621885.1 Clostridia bacterium
TAATTGAATAAGCTGAGATATAAGCATTAAAATATTTTGTGATTCAAGAGAATATTCTGACTGAACACAAAAATGTAGATGCTTAACTACTCTGCCGTCAATAGAGAATTTTGGCACAGAAAGTACTGAAATAATGTTTTTATCATCTGCCGGCATCATGCGAATAAAGAAATCGAATTTGTTGATGTCATTTTCGGTATGAGACGGATAGATGATAGAAAACTGTAATTCTGTCTGCATGTAAAAACCTCCCTTCATAATTGATAATTTCAATTTATGTGGGAGGTTTATTTTTCCTTTTATTCAATTAACTTATCTTCTTTATATTTTTGAGTAGCATTTTTTAGTATTTCGTTTAAATCAGCATCGTAATTTGCACTTAATTTCTTTATAAATTCAAAATCAACAGCAATGACATCAAAAAGTCTAGTTCCAAGAGTCATAAAATTATCTCTAAATTTAATAAATTCGGTTTCGTTTTCGTTGATTGTTTTTCTTTTAAAATACCTATCTACATACTGATAAAACTTAAATGCATCGGATGTCAAATCCATATCGCTTTTCATTTTAGGAAGTGTGAATAATTCTAGTTTGCTTATAAGTGGAATTTCGATTTTTTCCTGATGTAGTTTTATGCAAGTTGCTTTAAATGCTTCATCTTCTGTTTTTTCTGTATTTAAATAGTATTGATTAACAATAGAAAATAAATGAACCAATTTTATTTTTCCGCCACAAGCATTGCATATCTCTTCATCATAATAATTATCAAAATATTTTTTTAATGATTTAGAGTTTCCATCTTTATAGCTTGTTTTGTATTTGTAATAAAATACCGGCAAATTATCTTTGGTGGTTTCCTTTTCTTTATTATCGCGGAAATATAAGCAATCCTCACTTTCATAATCAAAAGGATTGTTAATATGTTCATTTCTGCCAAGGATTTTAAAAATAGGTAACCATTCAATCTTTTTTTGTCCATTTTGCAAATAGCATTTTTTTATAAATTCATAACATGGGTTATAAATTTCTACTTCTTTGTACAAAAAATACAACGCGAACAACCAATATTCTTGTTTTAAGTAGTTTTGATTTTGAATCGAAATTATTTTCTCTATCCTTGCAATAATATGTTGTTGAATTCGTTCTAATTCTTGATTGCTTTTTTCCAGTCTTTCCCTCTCGGTCTCCTTTTCTTTTTCGCTTTTGCCTGGTATTATCCCCATTGAGAATTTGTGAAGTTCGTCTAAAAGCGAAGGTGTTGGGATTTTTACATATCGAGCCTCTTCCGGGAACAATTCGTCGTCAAATATTTTTGCATCATATCGGTTGGGAACAAAAAACTTTCTATCAATAAGGCATTTTTGTTCTGTAAATATTTCAATTGGTGGTTTACATAGGGAGGGGTTTTTTCCTTCTACAATTTTTGCTTTATTTCCAAATATTTTTCGCAAAGTCATTTTTGGTTGGATTTTACCATCTTCAATCGCTTTATCCAAAAGTCTTTCCATTGCATTTCTTTTTCTAATAAAAAGATGGGTATTATAATCAACTGCAAATATTGCGAGCAATTTTTCTGGTGTAATAGAATTCATTCTTATATTTTTACACATGTAATAACTTGCTGATTGTTCTATGTTTAAAATCTCAGCAAATTCTTCGTGCGTATATCCCATATATTGTTCTCTTATTTCGTTTATTAAATTTGATAAATTTGGCGTTAGCTTGTATTTGCTTTGCACAAAATCCCACCTTTCTAAATTTTGCTTTTAATTATAATACCATATTTTCGCCCGATGTTCAATAGAATCGGGCAATTTTATTCTCATTTTTTCGTATATATTCTCAATATTCATTAAAAACACTTTATTTTTGAGAATATATTAACACATCTAACTCACGAAAAATCTGGGAAAGTATTGGTTTAAACAAGATTCGTCAGTTATCAGACAGAGAAGATTGTGAATTTGTCCTCTGGGTAGGTACAAAAAGATTAATCAAAAGAAGAAAGTTTGATGAATATATCGAAATGGCATACTCAGTATGACAAATAACTAATATGTATTGAAATTAATGGAAAAGGCGACTTGCTTTATTGTAGTATTTACGATATACTCAGTATATAATAGCAGTTGCCTTTTTCAAATACTTTTACAGAAAGGATGTTGAAAATGGCAAACAGAAGATTAGATAAAAACAGAGTGACGCTCCGCAGGGGTGAATATCAGCGTAGCGATGGTAGATATTGCTTTCGTTGGAACACCCGCGATGGTAAGAGACATTGCATTTATGGGAAAACTCTTGATGAATTGAGGCGTAAGGAGACGGAACTTACTGTTGACCAGTTTGATGGAATTCGCACAGATAAACAACATACAACCATCAATGATATGTTTGAACTTTGGTGCGAGTTGAAAAGGGGGCTAAAAGATAATACATTTCAAAATTATAAGTATATGTACAACAATTTTGTGAGAAATGTTTTGGGAAGGATGAAAATAGTTAGTGTTAAGAAAACTGATGTGAAGAAATTTTACAATACGCTAGCAGACGAGAAAATATTGAAAATTTCTACAATAGACACAATACACAACATTTTGCACCAGGTCTTTGCTCTTGCAGTAGATGATAACTATATTCGTATAAACCCTACTGATAATATGCTCAAAGAGTTGAAACAATCTCACAATTTTACAGTCGAAAAGAAAAAGGCTTTGACTGTCCCAGAACAGGAATTGTTCTTGGATTTTCTTAAAAACAATTCCAAATATAACCACTGGTATCCCGTATTTGCTGTTATGCTCGGAACCGGAATGCGCGTGGGCGAAATAACTGGTCTCCGCTGGAATGATGTATGCTTTGAAGAAAATGTGGTACAAATTAAAAGGACTTTGGTATATTACAACAAAGGAGACAATAATGGGTGTTCATTTGCTATCAATTCAACAAAATCCCCAGCCAGTTATCGTACAATTCCAATGTTAGAAAGTGTTAAAGAAGCATTTTTATTAGAAAAAGCATATCAGGAAGAGGTTGGTATATCCTGTAATGCTCAGGTTGATGGTTATACTAACTTTGTATTTGTTAACCGCTTTGGCAATGTTCAACATCAGGGGACATTGAACAAGGCGATTAGAAGAATTATACGAGATTGTAATGATGCAGTTTTATTAAAAGAGGAAGAAGAAGCTACTCTTTTGCCGCCATTTAGTTGTCATAGTTTAAGACACACATTTGCTACTCGCCTATGTGAAAATGGTGTAAATATTAAGGTTATTCAAGAACTGCTGGGACACAGTGATTTTTCTACAACTATGGACATTTATACTGATGTTACAAAGGAACTGAAAGAAAGTGAAATCAATAAACTAAAAAGAAATTTGAGTGATGAAGTGATTATTACTCCAAGTACTCCAATTTCTACTCCATTTCTCCTGTAATGTATGTAGAGTTATGTAGACTTATATAAAAATCAAAGTTTGAAAATCCCTTGACATAAAGGGTTATGTAGAGTTATAATAACTTATGTAATTATTGGGACTAAAATCCCCACAATGAAAAGTTTGGATAAGTAAGACAATCCATCAAAAAAGGACGTAAAAAAGGCAACCGTTTGAAACGGTTGCCTTTTTTTGTTATACCACTTGTTTCACCATGATAAATTCCACGGTTTTGTCGGGATACTGTTCCTTTAACTGCTTTTTGGCTTTGGCAGGGGTATCGGCATCTACAACCAGTCGGTCTATCTTACCGTCTACCTCGACGATAATTTCATAGGATTTCAAAAAGGTTACGCCTCCTTATGCTACTTTACATACAGGTCAATCAAGCTTACAATGTAATCCCAAGTGAAAATTCCTTTTTCTACGGGAATTTTTAGGTATGCACCATTTAAGTTGATAAACTGTTCGTAGGAAACCAAGCCTTTAAAATCATCGTAGGTGTATAAGCCGTAGGTTTCCATATCCTTTTGGAAAGCGTCAACATCATACCTGAGGGTATCTCCCATTTCAATCCAGTTATAGAACTCGTCGGGAGGTGCAACGGTCAGCAGTCCTTCTGCCAGAGCATTGGCATTGCCTGCCGAGGTTAAAGAATATGCAACGGTGGTTTCAAAGGTTTTTTCAGTTGCGGTTAAGGTTACCAAGCTGTAGCCATCCGCATCCATCTTCACGAACCTGTGACCTACATATTCTTCCATATTGTCTACGGTTAAGTAAACATATTTGTTTAAGTCGTAATCGAACACACCGTGGTCACCGATGATTCTTAAGGCGGTTCCGTCGGAGAAGATCAGGTTGGCAACGGGATAAGTATCTTCTCCGTGACAAATCAGAAGTGCAACAGCTTTTGCTTCTACTTCGCCGGTAAAGAAGTTATAAGACAGAATGGTATCCTCTGAAGTGATTTCAGAAATTGCCTTTTTGCTGCCATCTGCCAGGGTAATGAAAGTGTCTGCGGTAAAGCAGCTACTATCTCCTGCGGCTTCCAGAGTGCCTTCACAGAATTTGGTGTAATTATATTCATTTTCCTTATCTTCTGCTACACTCCAGGTATGGGAGAAGGAAAGGCTCTTACCGTTTTTATCGGTAAACACATAGGATACGGGAACATTTCTTGCAGTGTTTCCGCTATTCACCAAACCGGAGCTGCTGGATGCCACAAAATAGAGCTTGTTTACTCCGTTCACATCCACCACAACGGGCATTGCATACACTTTTTTACTGGAGTGTACCTGTCCGCCGGTTACAGTTAAGGTGAAATCTTCATTTTCGGGAGTATAAGTCCAAACGGTATCGGTGCCGTTTTGTTTCCCAAGGGTTGTGGGGGTGTAATCGGAGAGCAGAATGGTTTTATACTGGCTTTCCGCTACGCTCCAGTAGGTAATCTGTACTCCTTCCAAGGCAGGAGCTGCACCGTGCCAGGTGCCACCCTTGGAGGATGCCACACAAAGACCAGCTTCCCAGCTTGTTGCAGCCAACACAGGAGCATTCTTGTTGGATTCGGTACCGCTTACATAGAAGGGATAGGTATAGGTTACGGTTTTTGTTACTGCTTCCCCATTGTGATTATAGAAAACGTTATCAGTAACATTTAACTCATACATTTGTGTGCCTACCGTTACCGGAATGGTCTGACTGATATCCACAGCTTCTCCGTTTCGGGTTACAGTGTAGGATAAGTCCTTACCGTATTTTTCAAGAGTCAGCTTGGAAAAATCAAAGTTATAAGCGCCTTTATCCAGATTTACGGTGAAACGGTTAATCCAGCCGGTTTCGTTGATGTATTCTCGGGTAATTACTTTGGTTTCATCTGTTTCGGAATACACCGCAGTTGCCAAAATGTTGCCGTTTGCGTTGGATTCGTAGGTGGGATAGGTTGCTACCTCAGGGTCAGTTCCGTTGGTATTTTTATAGGAATACACCTTAACAGAGGTCATATCCAGAGTTTCATAGGGAACGGTGTCCTGATTGGTTCTGTTATCATAAATCACCGGATCGGAAAGCACAGGGTTGGTGCCGTCCTCTACCATATAGATGAAGCCTAAATTGAGAGAATCACGAGTGATACCGTCTTGATAAGTAACCGGATGGATGTAGTCGGTCTGACTCAGCACATAATTCACCATTGACTGCCCTTCCGCCGGAACATACTGCTTATATTCCTCGTTTGCCCAGGCATACTGGATGAGTTTTCCCTCCAGCGTAATAGGAGTGGTATTCCCCTCGATATCCGCAATGGTAATCAAGCTCAGACCCATTAAGGTTTTTGTAGTATCGTGAACAGTTGCAGTAATGGGTTCCTGAATCAGGGTAACATCTTTCATAGTCAGGCTGTTTGCTGCATTGAGATGAATATTTGCCGCTGCACCGCCGTAAACTGTGCTGTTATCTAATACCAGATCTCCGGCAGTTACATACAGTGCTGCACGTCCACCCTCAATATACGAATTCCGGATGGTACAGTCCCCGGAGGTCATAACCGCACTCCGGATGTTGTAATAACGGGTTTTGGTGCCGTCTATCTGATTGGGAGTGGGGTCATCCTTTTTATTGCCCTCATACAAAATTGCATAGGGGAAATGAGGAGCTTTCAGCTGCACATTATCCAGATTGCCGTTTTCCAAGGTCATAAAGGCATAGCCTCGGTCCAAAGCGGCAGAATCGGAGGAGATTGTCATAGTAAATCCGTTTCCGTAAATGGTGTGACCGTTGGAAACAACGAGCTGCCCCATGCCGCAGTCATTTAACAGCACAATATCTCTGTCGGTGGCATTGGAGGCAGAAGTCACATTATACGCATCCACAACCTCCAAAAATAGCTCGGTCGGCTTGGTCGATTCCATATCGTCTGTAACGGACAATTTCACAAGCCCTGTGCCCTGGAAGGTGATTTTTCTGTTCTGCCAATCAGCTTCCTCGGAAATGACTGCCGTAGCTCCGGTTTCGTCCACCGTTTCCCAGGCAAGGGTTACATTGCCGATTTCGGCATCGGCAACCGGTGCAAACAGCTTGTTGACAGCAACACTGTTTTGATTTCCGATACGATATAAATAGGTATCGGTATTGGGAAACAGTGTTTCAAATTTTTCGGTCAGGACAGGAGCATATGTGATGGTTGCCCCGGGGAGCAAGGGACGAATGGTGTCATCATCACTCCAGCAGAACACTTTCAGCATTTCCGTGTCTCCGACGGTGATGTTCCCGGTGGGAACGGTAAGAATATCTCCCGTCATTCCGCCGGTCACAACGATGGGTTCCATCTTTGTGAGCTTTCCGCTCTCTGCTTCATAATGACCCACAAACACCGAAATCATACCCGTTCTGGGCACAGTGGCGGTTGCTTTTGCATAGAGAATATTCACTCCATCCAAGGTAGTGATAATCTTTTGTGTTTCGGCATTGTAAAACACAATTCCCTCTGCTTTTACCAAAAGAGAAGAAAGCAGTAGTACAACCATAGCGATTGCCAGAATAAAACTGAAAATGCGTTTCATGAAAAAAATCACATCCTTTTTTTGTTTCTTAATTTACAGATACATTCCAATCAGCTCTACAATATATTCCCAGCTGAAAATACCTTTTTCTACGGGAATTTTTAGGTACGCACCGTTTAACTGAACGAACTGCTCATAAGTGACATACTCTTTAAAATCGTCATAGGTATATAAGCCGTAGGTTTCCACATCATTCTGGAATTGTTCGGTATCATAGCGAAGTTTTTCGCCCATTTCTACCCAGTTGTAGAAATCATCAGGCGGTGCTACGGTAAGAAGTCCCTCTGCCAGAGCATTTGCATTTCCTGCCGAGGTAATGGAATATGCACCGGTTACCTCATACGTTTTTTCTGCTTTATCTAAGGTAACAAGCTCGTAACCGTCTGCATTCATTTTCACAAAGGTATGACCGAGGTAGTCTTTCATATTGTCTACAGTAATGTATACATACTCATTCAAATTGTAGTCAAATACCCCGTGGTCTGCAATAATTTTTAAGATTGTGCCATCAGAGAAGGTAAGGTTTGCAACCGGATATTCTTCTACTCCGTGAGAAACCAGCAAGGCAACCTTGGTTGCTTGTGCCTCTCCTGTAAAGAAATTATAGGATAAAATGGTATCCTCAAGAGTTACATCTTTTAGAGCTTTCTTACTGCCGTCTGCCATGGTGATTAAGGTATCTTCGGTAAAGCATCCGCCACTGGAGGAGGCAGATACGGTGACATTGGAGGCAGGCATTGTAAAGGTGTAAGTTCCTGCGGCGGATTTATCCAGTAATTTGTTTCCGTTGCTGTCGGTAACAGTCAGAGACAAGGAGCGGCTCTCACTGAAGGTTACAGTTACGGTCATAGAATCACCATAATATGCAGTTTGTCCGTTGGTAACTCCCGTTACAGTTGCATTGCTTGTAGAAACCGTAATAGTATAGGGAGTTTTTACCCACTGTGCATATAACGCGATGCTTTCTTTGGGAACATAAGATGCGCCTGCCGTTCCCACTTTTGTTCCGCCCTCAGCGGCTGTGAACCAGCCCTGGAAGGTATAGCCCGTTCTCTGGGGTGTGGGCATTGTTAAGGGCGAACCCATATAGGTCTGGCTTTCGGTGGCACAGGTGCCGCCGTTTGCATCATAAGTTACCACAGAGGGTGCTTCCCAATGAGCATATAAGGTGATATGTGCAGTAGGTAGATAGGTATCGCCGCCCATACCAATGAAGTCTCCACCGGTTTCTTCGGTGTACCAACCGGAAAATGCACGGGCAGGGTCAGAGGGTAAGGGCAGGGTCAGAATAGTTCCCTCGTAGTCTGCCGACTGCGGTGTAACACTGCCGCCCATTGCATTGTATGTAACAGTATAGACAGGACTCCAGCCTGCATAGAGAGTGGTATCTTTTACGGGATTTAAAATCACGCCATCCATTCCGTAAAGCTTGCTACAAGCGGTATCCTCATACCAGCCGGTAAACCAATATCCGCTCCGTTGAGGAAGCGGCAGAACGATTTGTTCTCCCTGATAGTCCACAGTCTGGGGTGTAACACTGCCCCCCGTTGCATCAAAGGTAACCGTACAGGGCTTGCCCCACTGTGCATAGAGGGTAACATCACCGTTTGCAGTATAGGTGTCCCCTGCTCCACCAATTCTCACTCCCTTTTCAGGATCAGTGTACCAGCCTGCAAAGAGATAACCGTAACGGGTGGGGTTCGGTAACATCACAGAAGTGCTGTAATTGGTCTGATAGCCGGCTGCCTGACCGCAAAGACCGCCGTTTGCATCATAAGTCACGGTAGCAGATACGGTAGCGGAGAAGGTTCCCGTAGGCTTGGTAGCACTGGAGGCATCTACACCGGATGTACCAAACATTACAGTACCCGAATTGATGACAACACCATTATTTCCGGTAAATTCGTAGTCATATACTCTCCACTGCTGACCGCTATTGGCAGTACCTCCGTCATTTACCACATAGAAAATGTTTTTATTGGTTTTGATAGAGCCGGAATGAGTAGAACCGCCTGCCGTTGCTTTTACGTCAAGGTCGATTTTTAACACACCGCCGTCCACCAGTTTTACGGTGATAATATGGTAGCCTTTGGCTTCCCCTGTGGTATTCAAGTTTTCGATGGTAGCAGAAACTACTTTCTGATAAGCATTATCGTCACCGTCGAAACGCAGATATCGGGTTTCACCCATATAGTCGTAAATTTTCAGGCCTGCTAAGAAAGGCATAAACTGAATTTTATCACCTAAGAGTGCCTTATTGTAGTAAATCACCTGCTTGGTAGAATCAAACTCAAATTCCGCATCGGGAGTGGAGGTATCCTTTAGTGCCACCGAAACAGGTAGTTTTTTGGTGTAGGTAATGGTTTGGTCGATTGCTTCTCCGTTTTCGTTATAGAAGATAGAATCAGTTAAGGTATAAGTTACGGTGTATTCCTTGGCATCGGCGAATGTGAGCTTACCGTTTGTCAGAGGAATGTTGGTTCCGTTTTCATCGGTGCAGGAAATTCTGGTTTGTAAATCCTGACCGGTATATTTGGCAATGTTGAAAATTTTGGTAAAGTCAATTTCCATGGATTCCCCTGCAGGAATCATAATTTTCAGGGTGTCGGAATCCATATAGCAATATTGATTGCAGCCGTCGGTATTCTGGATATACTGGCCGCCTAAAGTAGCATGGGGATGAATCTGGGGTTCATACCATCCGTTTTTGTCACCGCTATAGGGGAGAACGCCATCGGTTTGAGGGTCATAACGATTATCAGCAGTCACACTGCTGCCTGCCGCTACAGAATACACTCTGCCGGTTGCTCCCAAGAGGCTTACTTTATTTAACACATAGGGAATTTCTGCCTTGTTGGTCCGTTCATCTATAATGTTGGCAGGATAAGAGGTCAAATAAGCAATCCCCAAATTCACGGTATTTTTGCCGTTTACTGTGTGCTGATATGCACTTTCCTTTAAAGCAACCTCCAGCACGCTCTTTGCATAGCTGTTGGAAACAGAGGAGTGGTCACTGGTTACCCAGTTATACTGCTTAAGATCGCCTTTTAACAGAATATACGGATTGGATTTGGTATCCGAATCGCCCACTGCAATGCCAAGACCCATCACATTTTTTGAAGAATCGTAAGAAGATGTGGTCATATACTGAATGGTGGTAACATCTTCCAAGGTAACCGTAAAGGCATCAGAGCTACGAACGATTTGAATATTGGAAAGGCTTCCGCATTCGGTCACGGTGTTCTTCACAATGGCATTTCCGCCGCCGATAAAGATATTGTTTCTTGCACCGTAAATATAGCAGTTGGAAATGGTGGAATCATCTGTCAGAAGCACCGCAGATTTAAAATAATCATATCCACTGGCATCCGAGGTGTAAAGATAGGATTCCGGGAAAATATCACAAATAATTCTTGTGTTATCTAAGATACCGCCCTTGGACACGGTAATAAAGCCGGTGGTTAAAAGCTTATAACCCGGGTTTCCTGTTCCTGAACAGGTTACAGTAAAGCCGTTTCCGTAAAATGCATACCCGTTGGAAACGGTAAATGTGCCGGAAATATCATTCAACAGCACCACGTTGTTTGCAGTTGCAGAGGTGGCGGTGGTGGTATTTTTCGCATCTACAATTTCCAGATAGATGGAATAGGGAATGCTTTCTTCATCAGAAACAGTTAATGCTACAACCCCTGTGCCGGTAAATTTCAAAGTAGATTTGGTCCAATCAGTATTTTGGGTGTAGGTGTGCGTCACGGAGGGAGTCTGCTCCATCGGTGCAACATCTACACTGACACTGCCCACAGAAACCCCGTCTAACGCTTTGAAAATGCTTCCCAGCGCCACAGTGTTCTGATTTCCAACCCGATAGAGATATTTTTCGTGATTGATAAACTTCGTGTCGAATTTTGCCACTGAGGGAGCTGCCAATTCTATTACGGTTACGGTAGCAGAGGTGGCAGTACAGTAGAAACCGTCAGTAATGGTAATGGTATAAGTGCCTGCATCACTAAAGGTTACAGTGCCGTTATCCCAGGTTGTACCATTCGTGAAAGAAGAAGCACCGGTTACAGACACGTTAGCATCCTGAATCAAATTACCGTTTGCGCTGAACAGCTCGCCTAAGGTTTTAGTTACTGCAACCCCTTTTTCAGTTTCAAAAGCCAAATCAGATTTTGCAGTCCATTTGGTAACTGCTGCCGGTTCTTTTACGGTAACAGTTGCGGTTGCAGTATTACAGTAGAAGTTATCGGTTGCAGTAATGGTGAAGGTACCTAAGCCGGTAACGGTGATTTTGCCGTCTTTGTAGGTTGCACCGGTAACAGTGATATCTTTTACGGGATATGCAGTGTTGGTGTCAAACAGGTCTGCAAAATTGTAGGTTACAGTGTTATCTTCAATGGTTGCTAAGGTATGAGTGTAAGTTACGGTTTTACCGGTAAACTTATCTACATTTGCTGCATCGTTTACAGTGATCGTAGCGGATGCTTCGTTACAGTAGAAGTTATCGGTTACAGTTACGGTGTAAGTGCCAACAGTTCCGGGAACAGTGATTACGCCATCTGCGTAAGAACCGCCGGTTACAGTTACGGTTACATCTTTAATGATTGCACCGTCAACTGCGGTGAACAGGTCTGCGAAGTTAACAGTCTGAGCTACACCAACAGTATTAACGGTTAAGTCAATAGTCTTGTTAGTTGCAGTCCATTTGGTAACATTTGCAGGTTCGTTTACGGTTACAGTTGCAGTTGCAACATTACAGTAGAAGTTATCGGTTGCGGTAACAGTAATAGTGCCTAAGCCTTCTACCGTTACTTTACCGTCTGCATAAGTACCGCCGGTCACAGTGATTTCTTTTACTGCATAGCCGTTGGTATCAAACAGGTCTGCAAAGTCTACAGTGTAAACATTGGATTCGATGGTATCTAAAGTATGAGTTACTTCAATATCTTTTCCAACAAATTTGTCAACTGCTTCCGGTGCAACAACAGTTACAGTTGCAGTTGCAGTATTGCAGTAATAATTATCGGTAATTGCTACGGTATATTCACCGGGTGTGGTGAAGTCTACAGTAGTCTGAGTCCAGTCAGATGCTACTTTGTTTACGGTTGCTCCGTCTACAGTAACAGCCACATCCTGGCTCATGATTACCGGTCCCACTGCAGTAAATAAATCTGCTAAGGTTGCAGTTACCACTCCGCCGTCGATGGTTTCAATCGTGTGATTCAAGGTGACATCTTTTCCAACGAATTTGTCGATGGAGGGAATGGTTTCAGGTGTGAAGGTATAAACTTCGCCAATTACGTAAGATTCTTCTTCGTGATTGGGGTTATACATTTTCAGTGCCAAGGTTACTTCTAAATCGGGATTTGCTACTAAAAATTCAGGAGAGAAGAAGATACCGCAATCAAAATCTTTGACTCTGTCATACACTTCCTGATAGGTGTATTTGAGACCGGGTTTTCCATAGGTTTTTGCCGCGGTTTCCATAATCTTCAAGGGAGTGCCGGGAGTTAAGGTGATAGCCATTTTCGGCACTTGTACCCAAGCCGGACTCCAGGAATCATACTGCCCTGCCAGGTATCCGTCTTTTGTGCCGTCTAAATGAAAGGTAGCGGTCTTATTCAGGGTAATTTCATAATCCGCATACCAATCTCCAAACATTGCCAGCTGAGATTCTGTAGAAGGATCTGCCTTGAAGTTTAGTGCAAAGGTTAAATCTACATCCTGGATTGCTGCTGCATCCAGCTCGGTAACCGTTGCAGTAGGCAAGCTGAATTCAAAGTCTTTTTCTGCGAGGGTATAGGTATTGCCGTTTTCAGGATTTACCAGTACCAGTGCTAAAGAAACCTCCAGACCATCATTTTCTTTTAAGTAATCATAGGAGAAGTTGACTCCGCAGTCGAAATCTTTTACGGTTTCTACTACGTCTCTGTATGTCACGTTGAAGCCGGCTGCATCCATAATGGATACGGATGAATCTGCCGTCACTGCCAGGTCGGTTGCGGGAATTTTTACAAATTCCGGACCGAATTCATCATACTGACCCAATAAGTAACCATCTTTTTCGCCGTTTGCATTGAATACAGCGTCTTTATTGGTTACAAATACGAAGTCTGCTTTCCAATCACCGTAGAAATCCAGCTGTGCTTCGGTTACTTCATCTGCTTGGAAGTTCAAAGCAAAGTCTGCATCTGCTGCTTTGATTTCGGTAACGGTTGCTGTCGGGAGCTCTTCCAGCAGGTCACGTTCGATGATGCCGGGATTGGTTAACGGAACTAAAGTATCTGTTCCGCTCCACACAAACACTTTTAATAAATCGGTATCGGCTACCGACATTTCGGGAGAAGTATAGAAAACAGTCTCCTCTCCCTGCCCGGTTACCACGGCAATGGGTTCCATTTTAGACAACACATTATCTTTCGTGTAATGGGCTGCCATCACGGATGCTTGTCCGCTTTGGGGAAGTGTAAAGGAAGCCTCAAAGAGCAAGCTGTCTGTAAAATCAAGAGTTATAACGGTTTCTTTGGAGGTTGCATCCAAAAATACAACGTCTCCCTGCGCTGCCACAGCAAAAAGAGATGAAAACACACTGAAGCTCAACACAAAGACAGTCAAAAGGCTAAGAATTTTTTTCAAAAAATCAGATCCTCTCCGTATTTATATATTTTTTGGAAATGGTTGACAGATTTGAAAGCAACACAAGGAAAGAAATCATAACAATCCGATACCACTCCATTTTATATCCTACCTATACTGTACCACTTTTTAGGTCTTTTTGTCAAGTTTTTTTGATATTTTCTCCCATCCATAAAAAAGCCCCCTGCAGAGACCTCTGCAGGGGGCTTTTTATGGGTTGTTATTCAAAAAACTTAGAATAACGGGTTATCATTGCGGTCAGTTCTTCTAAAGTCATATTGCCTTTTCCAATGGAGATTTTCAGATATGCACCGCCTGCTTCTTCGAACATTGTTTCCGATAAGGGTGCAATTTCGTTTAATTCTTCATAGGTAAACAATCTGTAGGTTTCGATGTCTTCTGCCATCTTAGCAAAATCGTAGGTCATGGTTTCGGGGTCAACCTCAAAAATGTTGAACAATCCGCCAACACCACCGGGCATAGACAGCATACCGTTTACAAAGTAACATAAATGTCCTTTGGTAACCGGGCTCCATGCAGTGGTTACTTCGGTTTCCAACACAACGTCAGTCAGCTGAACCATTTCCAAGGTATCGCCATTCTGTTTTGCAAAGGTGTGACCAATGTATTCGCCTGCATTTTTGTCCAGATATACATAACGGTTTAAGTCATAATCCCAGAAACCGTGTTCGTAAATTACTTTTACATCGGTTCCGTCGGAGAAGTACAGATGAACAATTTCATATTCTGCTTCCGCTTCACTATCCACAAACATAACGGGAGCAGAATCTAAGCAACCGGTTTCTAAATTCCATACCAGAAGCTCTTCGTCTCCGGTTAAGGAATCCACACGAACCTGAGAACCATCTGCCAATGTGATTAAGGTATCGGGAGTGATACAAGAGGAAGAAGCACTGATGGTTACATTGGCTGCCGGCATAGTAAAGGTATATGTACCAGCCGCCGTTTTCTCGAGAATCGTTGCATTGGTAGCATCGTTAGTTATTTTTAAGGAGAAACTTTCTTTACCGCTGAAGGAAACAGTTACAGAAATAGAATCACCGTAGTAAGCCGTTTGACCATTCGTTACACCGGACACACTTGCACTAGAAGTAGTAACATTAATTGTATAGGGTGTCTTTGACCACTGTGCATATAAGGTGATATTTGCGGTGGGGGTATAGCTTGCCCCTGCGTCTCCGGCTTTATTGCCGCCGGATGCTGCGGTAAACCAGCCATTGAAAGTATAGCCGGTTCTGGTATCCGGTGTGGGTAATACCAATGCACTTCCCAGATAGGTTTGAGAAGTAGTCGTACAGGAACCTCCGTTGGTAGTTGCATCATAAGTAACAACTTTCGGATCTTCCCACTGTGCATATAAGATCACATTTGCAACGGGGATATAGCTTGCACCAGCTTTATATGCAGTGCCACTTCCGTCTAAAGCAGTATTCCATGCAATAAAGGAAGCATTTGATTTTGTCGGCAGCGGCAAGGTTAATGCTGTGCCTTTATATTCTGCAGAAGCAGGAGCTACGTTACCGCCGTTTGCATGATAAGTTACGGTATATACGGGTGACCACTGTGCATACAGAGTAGTATCTCCACCGGGTCTGTAAGTGTCACCTGCACCCCCAACCTTAGTGCCACCGCTTGCCGCGGTGAACCAACCGGTAAACCAGTAGCCGTCACGAGTGGGTGTGGGTAATACCAGGGCAACGCCGCCATACTGTGCAGAAGCGGTATCGCAAGAACCGCCGTTTGCATTGTAGGTTACGATGCTGGGTACGCCCCATTGTGCATATAAGGTCACATCGGCAGAGGGAGTATAGGAGTCCCCTGCTCCGCCAACCTTGGTGCCGCCGTTCGCTTCGGTGTACCAACCTTCAAACATATATCCGCTACGTTTTGCCTGAGGCAGAGTGATTGCAGCACTTGCAGAGGTTGCGTAACCAACAGTCTGCGCACAGGTACCTTCGTTTGCATCAAAGGTTACGGTATATTTAATGGTGGTGCTAAAGGAGCCGGAGGGAGTGGAAGCACTGGAACCGGAAGAATTAAATGTCTGCTGAGCAGAGGTGATTTCCACACCGTTATTACCGATAAATTTGTAGTAATCCACATACCAGTATGCAGAAGTGGTGGTAGATGCTGAGTTGCTGGTTCCGCCGGCGTTTACAAAGTAAATCACATTATCCCTGGTTTTGATAGAACCGGTATAGGTAGAAGCACCGCCGCTGTTTGCACGGGCTAAGAACTGGGTGTAAATCACACCGCCGTCGGTAAGTTTTACCTCTACCGATGCTTTATTACTTGCATAACCGGTGATGGTAACAGATGCTACTTTTGCAAAATCAGCATCCCCATCAAAGCGTAAGTATTCTTCCTGACCGTTATAGTCGTAAATCTTAAGACCTGCTAAGAAGGGCAAATACTGTTTTACATCACCAAAGGCGGGCTTATAGTAACCCATTTTCTGTTTGTCTTTATTAAAGTCGAAACGGGCATCCGGCACCGAAACGTCTTTTAAAGAAACGGAAAGGGTGATATTAAAGTTGTAAGTCTTGGTGTCGGTTACTGTTTGACCGTCTTTATCGTAGAATACCGTATCGGTAACCGTATAGGTTACGGTGTATTCTCCAGCATCGGTGAGAGAAACTTTTCCGCCGGTGACAGGAACAGAAGCTCCGTTTTCGTCCACGCAGGCAATCTGAAGGCTCAGATCCTGACCGGTATATTTGGTAATGTCAACCAAAGCAGCCAAATCCAGCACTTTGGTATCTCCGCCGACGAACAGAACCTTCACGGTTTTGCCTTCGGTATAGCAGAATTCATCGCCGCCGTTATCCTCAACCTTCTGACCGCCCAAGGTGTCATCAAACTTAAATTGAGGCTCGTACCAGCCGTTTTCGGTGGATTTGTCGGCATTTGCATAATCAAAATGAATCTGATCTGCGGATGCATTCATTAACGAACATACCTGACCGGTAACGGTGTTTGCGCTCACCGTAATACTGATATCACCTAATTTGTAGGGCAAACCGGTATTGTTCTGAACCGGTGCAGCAGCTTCGTTCATATAGATAATACCTAAATTGGATGCGGTTTTCCCGTTTACAGTATGGTTGTATGCGGTAGCATTCACAGCACCGTTAATGATTGCTTTGGTGATTTTGGTATCACTAACTGCATTGGCATCATCAGCAGTTACCCAGTTATACTGTTTGATATCCCCGTTTAAAACGATGATGGGGTTTTCGGTGGTTTCCGGACCGACCAGAACCCCTACGCCCAGCATCACTTTAGAGGTATCTCCAATAGTGGGATGAACCTGATACTGAATGGTAGTAATATCTTCTAAGGTTACGGTATGACTTGCATTACTCTGAATCTGCATATTGGCAACCACACCGCATTCCATCACAGTATCTTGAATGGTGACATCACCGGTATCCACAAAGATATTGTTTCTGCCACCGTAGATATAGCAGTTGGAAATGGTGGCATTATCAGATACTGCCACTGCAGAAAGCTGATAATAGTATCGGATTTTGCTGGTGTTAGAAGAATCCACTTCATAGGGACCATCCTGAACTGCTTCTCCAAAGCTGTTAGAGCCAAAATACAGATATGCAGAGGGATAGATGGGTGCCACAATTCTTACGTTATCTAAGGTCCCGTTTTCCGATACGGTTACAACACCGGCTTTCAGACCGTTATTCAAGTAACGTCCGTCACCGGAGTAGGTCATGGTGAAACCATTTCCGTAGAAGGTGTAATCACCGGATACGGTTAAGGTAGGAACACCGCAGTTGTTTAGCAGCACCACATTATCAGTAATACCGCCATTTACACCGGTTACGTTGGTTGCATCCACAACTTCTAAGTAAAGTTCGGTGGGGATACAGTAATCGTTATCGGTAACGGTTACTTTTACCACACCGGTACCGGTAAAGGTGATTTCCTGAGTAGCAGCATCGTAACTTCCGTCTGCATGACTACCGGAAACCGGTTCAACATCTACGGAAATAGTGTCAGTTTTCACCCCGGCAACTTTGGTAAACAGTTTACTGAATGCAACTGCATTTTTATTACCTACACGGTAGAGATAAGACTCTGTATTCGGGAATACTAAATCAAATTTTTCTACCGGATCTGCATCTGCTACAGTTACAGTTGCAGTTGCATCGTTACACAGATTATTATCATTGATGGTAACGGTATAGGTACCTGCTACACCGAATGTAACGGTACCTTCTGCCCAGGTTGCGCCCGGAGTATAAGTTCCGGTGGTGGTTACAGTAATATTGGTATCATCTATGGTTTGACCTTCTGCAACATCAAACAGCTCGTCTAAGGTTACGGTTACAGGTTCTAAACCGGATGTTCCGTATACTAACTGTTTGTTAACATTGGTTGCCACGAATTTATCTACCGGCTCTTCGGCACCCACTTCCACATAAGCAATGGTGGGAGAACAATAGTAGTAGTCGGTGATGGTGATTCGCGCAAGACCGGTTCCGCTGAAGGTCAGGGTACCGCTTTCCCAATCGGGAACGCCTGCCGCATACACTGCACTTACAGTGCTGTCTTCCGATGCAGGAGATACAAACACCTGTACGGTGGAACGGGAAACGATATCATCATTCAGAGCATCCCATAATTCGCCAATGGAAACAGCTGCATTTTCTGTAATTTTTTCAGGACCAACATACTGGAATTTTTCCTGAGACATTACGGTGCCGTCTTCGATGATTTCAATGTCAATGTTCGGATAGGGATCAGCTTCTTCGCCAACGGGGTTTACGGCGTAAATCGGTTTGATTCCGTCACCGTAGCCGTTGAAGAGCTGATTGAAGGGAACATAATAGTGCTGACGGTCTTCTTTTAAGTCGTTTAATTCGCCGTCGCCGTTTAAGTCGAAGGTTTCGTAGCCTGCGTCTTCGTGTTTATGTTCATACAGATTGCCGTTGGCATCTTTTCTTACATGGTAACATACTGCGCTTTCGGTATCAGCCGCTTTTGCAATAACAAAGTTACCCGTTCTTAACCAGTTGCCATTGGCATCCTGAATGTCAGAAAGAGAATTGATGCGTTCCAACCGGCTGAACTGATGATCATGCGTGTAAGATGCGATGGTGTTTTCTACCAGTTCGCAGTACCAGTATTCATTCCAGCTACCGAAGGTTGCAGTACAATCAATTGCGGTGATGCCGCTTAAGTCTGCGATGGGACGGCCATCCACATCTGTGATCAGCTGGTCAATGGTACCGATATACATACCTGCATAACGGTATAAGTACCAATGGTAGTTACCGCAGATATCATTATTCACATCCATCACAGCTGCCGCGTGACAGTTTTCCATAATGACTTCATTTTCGGGATTTCCGCGTAACCATCCCATAATGTTACCTGCAGCAAGACCCCAGTTTCCCCATAAAGCGGAAAGGGTGTTGGACTGGTCAACGGTAATATTGCGGAAGGTTAATTTGCATTTTTCGGTATTGCTGCTGTTTAATCCCACAATACCGCCGTCTGCGGTTTGATATACACGGGGAGTACAGTTGAAAACATTGATATTTTCAAAGGTGGATTCTCCGCCTGCATACGCAGCAACAATACCGGTGGGAGTAAATTCCCCGTCGGAGGTGAAGTTACTTACAATTAAGTTTTTAACGGTACCGTTATACACATAACCAAACAGACCAAAACCGTCTTTATAGTAGTTGGAGCCTGCGGGATAACCGTCGTTGTAGTCCCCTTTGATTTCCCAGGTGTTCTGATAGAAGTTTGCAACGGTGTGACCGTTTCCGTCAAAAACACCTTCAAAGGAATATACGGTAGAATATGCAACGTTGGTGCCGTCACCTTCCTTATCGGGGGTGAAATAATAACCGATAGGATAGAAAATGTGACTTTGATTATTGGTTTCTGCATCGTTTAAGTTAATATCGGAAATCAGCTTCACGGTTTTTCCTTCAAAGGAGTCTCGTTCATACCCCTCTGCCATACCGCCTACCAGCATTCCAAATGCTGCCAGCTGGTCAGCATTGGCAATCGTATAAGAGCCAAAAGCAGGATCATACCAACCAAAATCCAGCTCCCCATTCCAGGGCTTTTCGGTATTCGCAACCAGGGTGATTTCGGAGAAGTTAGCCAATGCAACGGCGATGGTACCGTCTGCCGGATCGTATGTAAACTGGTTATGTTTTATTAAGTCGGCTTTGGTTTCCACTTCTTCCATTTCTACAGCTACGCCGTCTTCTACGTGGAATAAGCTTAAGTTACCTTTGTTGTAACCTTTTTCGGTTGCTTCTTTTAAGGTAACGATGATAGGAGTGGTGTTATCTTCGGATACACCTTCCACATGAACGTCCATTGCGGACAGAGTTTCGTTTGCACCTGCTTCCACACCGCTTTCAGAATTTTCCAAAGCAGTGGTGGTTAAGGTTAATTCGGTTACACCCTTGTTCA
>JAGASD010000055.1 GCA_017621885.1 Clostridia bacterium
TAAACTTTTTTTCGCCCGTAATAACTGAATAAAAAGCACGAATTTCATCCAAGAATGGTCCCCCTCCCTACAAGTAGGGAGGATAGGCTTCGCATCACCGCAACTTTATTTATTAATCGCAACGCAGTTCCGAAATTTTGCGTTTTGAATTTTTAATTTTGAATTTATTTTATTACGCCCAATCCTTCAAGCAGGATCTTCAAACCTAATATAATGAGTATTGCACCGCCTGCAAATTCGGCTTTGTTTTTGTATTTTGTGCCGAATATGTTACCGATTTTAACACCGAGGGCGGATAATGCGCAGGTGATAACAGCAATAAGAATAAATGCAAGGTAAACGAACCAATCGCGCGTGAATTCTGTAAAGGCGAAGCTTACACCAGCTGCTAAAGCATCAATGCTTGTGGCAATTGCCATAGGGAGCATTGCTTTAACACCCAGCGAGCAATCAACACATTCGTCATCCTTACCGAAGGATTCTTTAATCATATTACCGCCGATGATTGCAAGAAGGATAAAAGCAACCCAATGGTCGATTGCCTGAATTTTGTCTGCAAATGCACTGCCTAAAAGATAACCTAAAAGGGGCATTACACCCTGAAAAATACCAAACCAGGCACCGACAGTAAGGCAATTTTTAAAAGTGATTTTTTTTAGCGCAAGACCTTTGCAGAGCGCTACTGCAAAAGCGTCCATCGAAAGGCTTACAGCCAGAAGTATAACGTCGAAAACATTCATTGTAAAACACCCCTGTATATGTGCTTACGTATTTTATAATTTTTTTCGCCTGTTGTCAAATGTATGTGTGGATAAATTAATCGGTTTTATTGATTTTGTCGGTGCTTATGTGTTATTATATAAACAATGAACAAAGGTTGGTGATTGTGTGGAAGAAAATAAAGACGTTCAGAATGTTAATGATACGGAAACTGTGTATGATGAAGGAAATAACGGGGAATATGACGGGGAATACTATGAAGAATCCAAGGTGAAAACTGCCTTGAGAAAGATTGTATCTTTTGTGTTTAATAAAAAAATGATTGCGATGCTTCTGGTGTTGATTGTTGTTTCTCAGGTTATTACGGGAGTTGTTCTCGGCAATGTGGTTACTGATCCGGATACCTTTGTTGAACCTTCAAAGGCAGAAAAGATAATACGCTTTCCGTTGTCCGAGCCTGCCTACGTGAAGTGGCTTGAAAGCAATGCTGAAAAGATTGCAATGAAAAACAGTGACGGCAAAAATCTAAGCGGTCTTTCTCTCAGTGAAAACACAACATCTCACAGTTACATAATAATATGTCATCCGCTTACTTCAAATTCGCTTGATATGGCTTTGTATGCACACCATTTCTGTGATTTGGGCTTTAACGTTATTATTCCTGACTCACGCGGATATGGTGACAGTGAATACAGCAGAATCTCCTTCGGTTATTTTGAAAAGAACGATATTCTTGACTGGGTGAACGGCATCATCAAAAAGGATGTAAAAGCTAAAATATTCCTTTTCGGTGTAGGTATGGGCGGTTCAACAGTGCTTATGGCATCGGGGCTTGATTTACCCGAAAATGTAAAGGGTATTATTTCCGACAGTGCTTATTCAGATGTTAAATCTCTTTTTAAAGAAAATGTCAAGAAATTTTACCCGGTGCCGGCTTTCCCTGCTGTTGAGGTTGCGTCATTATATGTTAAAGCAACTCAGGGCTGGAGCTTTTCTGATGCGGATGCCGTTAAAAGTGTAGAAAATTCTGAAGTGCCTGTTCTTATTATTCATGGTGGTGAGGATACGATAGTCCCAGTTGACCAGAGCAATGACCTTTATGAAGCGTGCCCCGTGAAGGGGAGCGACCATCTTCTTGTAAGAGGTGCAATGCACGCTCAGACACAGACCTTTCAGAATGAAAAATACTGGAAAAGCGTGGATGAATTCGTTCTTGTGAATCTTGGTTGATTGTATCGGTAGGTTTAGTTTTTGCATATACGTTTAAATTTCAAAAAACTATTGACAAACAAATAATACTTTGTTATAATGCACTCCTGTAAAGTTAAAGTTCTTTACAGGAGTTTTTTGAAAGGAGAGGTTGATTTGGCAAAAAATCTCGATATTGTTTTGCTTGCAGATTATTACGGCGAAATGCTTACCGATAATCAGCGTAAGTTTATTGAGTATTATTACAGCGATGACCTTTCACTTTCTGAGATTGCACAAAACGAGGGTATCACAAGGCAGGGCGTTCGCGACGCGGTTAAACGCGCTGAAACTCAGCTTTATGATATGGAGAAAAAACTCGGCTTTGCTGCCCGTTCGCGTAAAGTGAACGAAGCTCTTGACACTATTGTTGAAAGTGTTGAGGTAATAAACAATTATAATATGAATATCGCTCTTTCAAGAGAGGTTAATGATGCGGTTGTGCGCATTAAATCGGTTATTGATTCTCTTGACGAGTAAAGCGGTAAAATCATATCCGGTTAAAAGGAGGTTGCACCGTGGCTTTTGAAGGACTTTCCGACAGACTTGATAATGCCTTTAAAAAGTTAAAAAGTAAGGGTAGCCTTACAGAATCCGATGTTCGTGATGCTATGCGTGAGGTGCGCCTTGCACTTCTTGAGGCTGACGTAAACTACAAGGTTGCTAAGGATTTTACAAATTCCGTTACCGAACGCGCAATCGGCGCAAAGGTTATGGAAAGCCTTACTCCCGCGCAGATGGTTATTAAAATCGTTAACGAAGAGCTTACGGCTCTTATGGGTGGTACTCAGGCAAGACTTGCCAGTGCTTCACACCCCCCAACGGTTGTTATGATGTGCGGTCTTCAGGGTTCGGGTAAAACTACTCATAGTGCAAAAATTGCGTTAAAGCTTAAAGAACAGGGTCACAGACCCCTTCTTGTTGCTTGTGACATCTACCGTCCTGCTGCTATCAAGCAGCTGCAGGTTGTAGGTGAACAGATAGATGTTCCTGTGTTTGAGATGGGAACAGAAAATCCCGTAAAAATCGCCAACGAGGCAATAAAGCTTGCTAAGGACCACGGTTATGACTATGTGTTCCTTGATACTGCAGGCCGTTTGCATATTGATGCTGAGCTTATGCAGGAGCTTAAAGATATTAAGGCAAGTGTTAAGCCTCACGAAATATTGCTTGTTATTGACTCAATGCTCGGTCAGGATGCAGTCACCGTTGCTTCAAGCTTTAACGAGGCTTTGGGAATCGACGGTCTTGTTCTCACAAAGCTTGACGGTGACACCCGAGGCGGTGCGGCTCTTTCAGCAAGAGCAGTCACGGGTAAACCCATTAAGTTCATAGGTGTTGGTGAAAAACTCGCAGATCTTGATGTTTTCCATCCCGACAGAATGGCAAGCCGTATTCTCGGTATGGGCGACGTGCTTTCTCTTATTGAAAAGGCTGAAACAGCCCTTGACGAGAAAAAGGCAGAGGAGCTTGAAAAGAAACTACGTCAGAACAAGCTTGACCTTAACGATATGCTTATGCAGTTCGAGGAAATGAAAAAGATGGGTCCCATGAAGGATATTATTTCGATGATACCCGGTCTCGGCAAAAAGGTTAAGGATACCGATATTGACGACCGACAGATTGACTACACAATGGCGATTATCCGATCAATGACAATGAAAGAACGTGAGAATCCCGATATAATCAATCCGTCACGAAAAAAGAGAATTGCCGCAGGCTGCGGTATGCAGGTTGAGGACGTCAACAGACTTCTTAATCAGTACCGTTCAATGCAGAAGCTTTACAAACAGCTTAACGGCAAAAACTCAAAGAAAATGATGAAGCGTATGCAGCGTATGGGTATGGGCGGCGGAATGCCCGGAGGAATGCCCGGCGGCATGGGTGGATTCCCGATGTAAGTCTTTAAACACTCAGTGTTTAATATAAATCAGTTTATTATTATTTAACTTTTCGGAGGTAATTAAAATGGCAGTAAAAATTCGTCTTCGCCGTATGGGCGCAAAGAAAGCACCTTTCTATCGTGTAGTTGTAGCAGATTCACGTTATCCCCGTGACGGCCGCTTCATTGAAGAGGTTGGTTACTACAACCCTGTAAGCGATCCTGCTGAAATCAAAATCGATGCAGAAAAGGTTACAAAATGGATTCAGAACGGCGCACAGCCCACTGATACTGTTCGTGATCTTCTCAAGAAGCAGAACATCATTAAGTAATTAGGTGACTGTAATGAAAGATTTACTCGTAACAGTCGCAAAGGGTCTTGTTGAGACTCCCGATGCTGTCGAGGTCATTGTTGACGAACCCAACGAAGAGGGTGTAACAGTATACCATCTTCACGTCGGTCCCGACGATATGGGCAGAGTTATCGGTAAACAGGGAAGAATTGCAAAGGCTATCCGTACCGTTATGCGTGCGGCAGCTATACGCAATGATGTTAAGATACAGGTTGATATTGACTGATTAGTGTCGACAGGCGCAAAAAACTAAAATGTCGCTTTTAGCGCGTGAATCAAGACCTTTCGGACAGTTTGCTGTACGGAAGGTCTTTTCAGGTGAAAAATATGATTAAAGAATACCTTGAAATCGGGCAGATTGTGAGCACTCACGGGATAAGAGGTGAAATCCGCCTTAACCCCTGGTGTGATGGTCCCGAGTTTGTTAAAAAGTTTAAAACTCTTTACCGTGATGATAAGGGCAATATGCCTTTTAAGGTTCTGTCCTGCCGTCCTCACGGTAATGTTGCCGTTATAAAATTAGAGGGTGTGGACACAGTTGAAACTGCTCGCGCCCTAAAAAACACGGTTCTTTATATGAAGCGTAGTGATGTGAATCTTCCTGCAGGTAAGTGGTTTATTTCCGAGCTTATTGGCTGCGATGTTTTAGATGCCGATGATAATTCTGTTGTCTACGGCAAAATTAAGGACATTGATTCCGGTGCGGCAAACGATATATGGTATATTGAAACACCTGAAAAAGAGGTGCTTATACCTGCAATAAAGGACGTAGTAATACGTTGTGACGTGGCGGAGGATAAGGTGTATATCCGTCCGCTCAAGGGGCTTTTTGATGAGGATTGATATTTTAACGTTGTTTCCGCAGATGTGCGAAGCAGTAATGAGTGAAAGCATAATAGGCAGAGCAAGGTCAAGCGGTAAGGTTGAAATAAATTTTCACCAGATTCGTGATTTTGCAATAAACCGCCACAATCAGGTGGATGATACCCCTTACGGTGGCGGTGCGGGTATGCTTATGATGCCCCAGCCTATTTACGATTGCTTTATGAAGGTTTGTGAAGAAACAGAAAACAGACCGCATCTTATTTATATGTCACCTTGCGGAAAAACGCTTACTCAGGAAAGAGTAAAGGAGCTTGCCCAAATGCCGAATGTTGCAATACTTTGCGGCAGATATGAGGGTGTTGACCAGCGTGTTATTGATGAAATTGTTGATGAAGAAATATCAATCGGCGATTATGTTGTAACAGGCGGAGAAATGCCTGCAATGATACTTGCAGATGCAATTTCACGTATGCTTCCGGGTGTGCTTTCGGAGCCTGAGGGCTTTATGGGTGAAAGTCATTATTCTTCTCTTCTTGAATATCCTCAGTATACAAAACCACCCGTGTGGCACGATATGGAGGTTCCTTCCGTACTTTCTTCGGGGCACCACGCAAACATTAAAAAATGGCAGAGAGAAAAGGCTATTGAGCGCACACTTGAGCGTCGTCCGGAGCTTCTTGAAAAAGCAGAACTTACTAAAAAGGAGTCAGCTTTTTTGGATGAATTGCGAAAAAACAAGGCGTCGGAATAAAAAATCACCTTTTTATATTGTTTATGTTCAATAATATGTTTCTACATTTGTGGTTATTTTGCACAAATGGTAAAAGTTTTTTCAAAAAAGGTTTAGTATTCCATCCGAATTATTGGAAAATAGGGTAAAGGTTGTCTTTTTTTCGTTGACTTAAACCAAAATAGTGATATAATATAGTAAGTGATACAGTTCACTTACACAGGTAAATATTCTAATCTTATTGAATGTGGGAGAATTATTATGTACGTTAAAGATGTAACAGTTCAGAATCAGGTTGGCCTTCATGCTCGTCCTGCAACTTTCTTTATTCAGAAAGCTAACGAGTTCAAATCTTCAATCTGGCTTGAAAAAGAAGAAAGACGCGTAAACGCAAAGAGCCTTCTTGGTGTTCTTTCACTCGGTATTATGGGTGGTACAGAAATCCGCATCATCGCCGGCGGCGTTGATGAAGAGCAGGCAGTTAATGCTCTTGTAGCTCTTGTTGACAGCGGCTTCGCAGAATAAGTACATTTAAAAAATTGCGGTAAGGGAAACCTTACCGCATATTTTTTTGAATTGATTTTAATGTGTACGTATAGTATATATTAAGTGTGGATAAAAAGTAAGACAGAGAATAATACACAAAAACTGCACTCTGTTCCACAAGAAAAGTGGTGTTTAATGAATATGCTTTTTGGCGGGAAATTATCAAAAAAAGCTACAACCAAATAAAGGCCGGTTATTGCAAGAACAGCTCATTATATTGTGTTGAAATTGATAACTTATCGATGGATAAATATTGTTTCGATAAATTAAATGATACAATAAAGCTTTTTCTTGAAGATGGTGATGTATATTTCGGTTTTTACAGAACCGATGGTTTATATATGACAACCGATGAATTTAAAAAATATAGTGTAGATATACCGTGCTATTTTGCAGAAAACGGTGAATATAGAGAAATTCAAGAAGAAATATTAACCCGAAAAAAGAAAAAACTATATTGTGGTTTCTTAACGGTTGCAAGAACCATTTCGGACGAAAAGTTGTTTGATGAATTGCAATGGATTTTTAAATACTATTTAGAAACCACCTTTTTTTCTCCGAAGATTGGTTTTGACGAATTTGCAGACATACATAGCAATTATATGCATCAATCCGCTGATATCTACCTTTTAAATGGTTATACTGATTTTCTTTTTTCTTTCTATGATAGTAATTGTTTTTCTGTAATGTTTGACCCCGAAAAACAGAATGTTGATTTGGTTTGTAGCAAAATAAAAAATATATGGAATTAATCAAACTAAAGACCAAATAAAATCAATCAGGGGCAAATCAAACAGTTCTGTGTCTTGCGACGAGATGTCTTAATTTCCTTTAAAATCAATGTTTTTAGCATCTTTAATTAGTTAAATTCAACGAGTTTAGCGGTGTTTTCTTCGGGAAATGCCGCTAATTTTGATTTGTGTAAGGGAAACAATGTACTGTACGCGAAGCCTATCCTCCTTGCCGCTTGCGGGAGGGAGGGGGACCGCCATTGAAATGATTTTCTAATTCATATTATTAAAAAGCGTGAAATATATTGAACTTTTTGATAAAGTCTGTCGGGGTGGTGGAAGGTACAAGTGAATCAAGACCACAACAACGCTTACGCGTTGAACACCTACCACCATTCCGCCCTGACTTTGATTA
>JAGASD010000056.1 GCA_017621885.1 Clostridia bacterium
AGTCCTTACCAAGCTGTTTCTTACAATAAGTCGAAGGGACCCTCCACCGTCCGTCAAGCTTTATTTATAACAACAATTTTCTGTCACGCGTGTAGATTTTTCGTCATAAAAAGTTGAGGGATGACGGTCCCCCTCCCTCCTTGCGCAGGGAGGTATCATTCGTATCAATAGCTTTTGGTGGAAGGTACCATTGTTTCGCAAAGCGGAACATATCGCATACGCAAGTATACATCGCATCACAGATATAAGGCAAAAATAATAAAGAATAAATTTCGAAACCGGGTTGGCATTTTTATTTTTTCTTGATAAAACCAATTTCTTTCCAAATGGGTTGAAATTACAAAAATCCCGTGTTATCATTTTAACAGAACAAATGTTCGAACGAAATAATGAGGAGGAAAAAATGGGAACAAAAAAGAGTTTTTTGTTTTATTATGATTGGTGTGATATTTTTGAGCCTTTAAGTAATGAGAAAAAAGGGGAGCTGATAACGGCAATAATTGATTTTGCGAAGAATGAAGCAGAGCCCGGGTTTTCGGATTTAGCATTACAGATTGCTTTTAACGTTATAAGAAATACTGTTAAGCGTGACGTTGAAAAGTATAATGAAAGGTGCTTGAAAAATGCTGAAAATATCAGAAAAAGGTGGCAAAAGAATACTAACGAATACGAACGTATACGAATGGATACGAATTATACCGATAAAGACAAAGATAAAGATACAGATACAGATAAAGACAAAGATAAAGATAAAGATAAAGACACAGACACAGACACAGACACAGATAAAGATAATATATCGTTTTCTTCAAAAACGGCGTGTGTGTACAGTGATGATTTTTTAATTTTCTGGAGCGCATATCCTAAAAAGGTGGGCAAGGGTGAAGCCTTTAAGCAATGGAAAAAGGCAAGGCTCAGCACGAGGGATAAAAAAGATATTATAACAGCCCTTGATTGGCAGAAAAAAACTGACAGATGGAGAAGCTCAAACGGTCGGTACGTACCGAATCCTGCTACGTATATTTCCCAAAGGCGGTGGGAGGATGAGCCTTGTGAGAATAACGGGGCTGATATAACAAATCCCGACAGATACAACGAGGGTGACGTTTTGCCTGATTTTATTATGAGGGGGGATTATTGATGGGTGATAAGTCGCATTGCTCTGTTTGCGGAAAAGCAAAGGAAAAAAGATTTATAAATTACGCCAACATTGAGGTTTATATTGAATGCGAGTGCGAAAGGAAATGCAGAGAAGAAAAGGAAAAGGCAGACTGTGAATATGCCCGCAGAACTGCTGTAGAATTGAGGAATAAAAACAGCCGTCTTTCACTTTTGGGGCAAAAAGCAACCTTTGACAGAATGAATGTTGATAAATATAACGAGGTTGCTGTGCGCGGCGGTAAATATTTATTGAATCAGCTTTTGAAAAACGAGGAAGGGGTGGGCAAAAACAGCCTTGTTCTTCAAGGAAACAGAGGTAGCGGTAAAACGTACATAGCCTGTGCAGTTATAAATGACTTTAACTCACAAAACCCCGTCAGCGATTTGCGTATAAGACAAATACTTAAAGAAAGAGACAGCTCATACAGAAAAGAGGAGTTTTCAGCGGTGAAATCACCCTGCAAATTTATTACGGAAATGGATTTGTTTGCTCTTTATTATGAAAATTATAACTATTGCAAGACTGAAGGACCGCTGGATGAGTTTAAAAAGGCAGGAAAGCTCCTTGTGGTTGATGATGTGGGAGCATCAAATTACGAAAAGAAACGTGTTCAGGCAATGTACCTTAATATTATTGATTACCGCTATTCGCAGGGCTTACCGCTGATGCTCACAACCAATCTGACAAAAAGTGAGCTGTCGGATTACCTTGGTGACAGAAGCTTTGACAGACTCAAGGCCTGCAGCTATTTCGTAGACCTGACATCTCCCGAGAGCAGGAGAGCAGGGTGAGCGCGAAAATCAGAATTCAAAATTCTGAAAACGATAACACAGTAGGGTACGCATCTATGCGTACCGCCCGAAAACGATAACACAGTAGTACCGCCCGATAAAATTTAAGTGATGCGAAGCCTATCCTCCTTGCGAGCTTTAGCTCGGAGGGAGGGGGACCGCCCTATAAATTAATTAAATATAGAAAATACTATAAAGCGTGATGTTTATTGTATTTAACAATAAAGTTTAATCGGGGTGGTGGAAGGTGTGCAAAAAGAAAATTTACGCAACAGGGCTCAA
>JAGASD010000057.1 GCA_017621885.1 Clostridia bacterium
GGCTACTACGTATACCGCAAAACAGCAAACTCAAGCTGGGTACGCATTGCAGCAGTAGGCGGCACAAATAACACAGCATACCTTGATAAAACAGCAAGGAAGGGTGTAACCTACACCTACACAGTCCGTGCAGTTTACGGCGCAACGACAAGTGCATATAACTCAGGTATCAGTTGTTGCGATAAATACTAAATAAAACAAAAAAGTCGTCAGAGAGTTTTTTCTCTCTGACGGCTTTTAATATTAAAAATTATTCTTTACCAAGTATCATTTTAGCAACCTTATAAACGTCACCGCAGCCGAGGGTGAGGATTAAGTCGCCTTCCTGAGCGTTTTCTTTAACGTAGTCACAAACCTTTTGAAATGTGTCGAACCAAACGCTGCCGGGGATTTCATCCGCAAGGTCCTGGGTTGCAATACCGTAGGTGTTGATTTCGCGTGAACCCATAATCTCAGTAAGCACAACCTTGTCGGCAATTGAAAGAGCCTTTGCAAAAGCATCAAGATGAAGCTTTGTTCTGCTGAATGTGAAGGGCTGGAAAACTGCCCAAACGCGGTTGTAGCTCATTTTCTTTGCGGCGGAGAGAGTAACCTCAAGCTCTGCCGGGTGGTGAGCATAGTCATCAACAATATCTGCACCGTTGTATTCACCAAGATATTCAAAACGTCTGCCTGCACCCTTGAAGGTGGCGATACTTACACGGCATTGTTCAAAGGTTGCACCGCAGTACATTGCAGCACAAATTGCCGCAAGTGCGTTAAGAACGTTATGGTCACCGGGAACGCTTAATTCAACCCTTCCTAATTTTTCACCCTTGTGGAAAACGTCAAAGCAGGGGAAAGCACCGTTTTTCCAGTCAACTTCTTTTGCAATATAATCACAGGTGTCATTTTTACCGAAGGAAATCATTGTCTTACCTTCAACACCCGTAATGCTGTCGATAGTGTTTTTGTCATCACCGTTGTAGATAACGCAGCTTGACATATCAGCAAATTTTCTGAAGGATGCCTCAAGATTTTCAAGAGTCTTGAAGTATTCCATATGGTCGCGGTCAACGTTAAGGATAACGCTTACATCGGGGCTTAAATCAAGGAAGGTATCCTTGTATTCACATGCTTCACAAACAAGGATGTCACTTTCGCCTACTCTGCCGTTTGTACCCGTAAGAGGAAGCTTGCCGCCGATTACCGCAGAGGGATCAAAATTGTTATCAATAAGGATGTGTGTGAGCATTGACGTAACTGTTGTTTTGCCGTGTGTACCGCAAACACCGATACAGTTGCTGTATTCTTTTGTGAAATAGCCGAAAAGCTTACTGCGTTCAAAGGTGGGAATACCTTTTTCTCTTGCGGCAACAAGCTCGGGATTGTCGGGGAGAAGGGCGGCTGTGAAAACAACCATATCCGCACCGTCAACATTTTCAGCCTTCTGTCCTAAAACAACGGGAATACCTAAATTGCGTATACGTTTAAGAGTATCGGTTTCATTGTTATCTGAGCCGGTAAGGTAATAACCCTTGCTGTGCAGAATTTCTGCCAAAGGGCACATACCGCTTCCGCCGATGCCGATAAAATGAATTCTTTTAGCTGTTTTAATAACTTGCTCTATGTTCATGAAAAAAACCCTTTCACTTTAAACAGTTAATTATGTATGAATTATACTCTAAATTAATATAAAAATAAACCCCTGAAATAATATTTTTTCATTATTTTAAATCGGTTTTAAAATAATTGGTTTTTTCTAAACCTTTTTTCAAAAGCAGACCCAAAATTCCGCAAGAAATTATTTCACCCGCACAAACAGTAAGCGTAAAATACAAGTATGTGCCGGGGAGTGCATAAACATACATCAGTACAGGAGGAATAATCAAAGTGTTTGCTATAATGGGGGGGAGAATGTAAGCAAATTTCGTTTTTCTTAAAAGATAAGTAAAAATTGCACCTGAAAGCGTTGCAATACTGCCGAAAACGATATCCCAGGCGGCACAGCCCGTGAGAATGTTTGCAAGAATGCAGCCGATAAAAAGCCCCGGTATTGCCGCAGGGGTGAAAATCGGAAGAATTGTCAGGGCTTCGGAAAATCTTACCTGAATCGCGTAGCTTGCAAGGCCAAATGCTGATGCAAGATATGTCAGTACCACGTACAACGCGGCAACAATTGCGCCAAAGGCGACGTTTTTGATTTTTTTTCTGTTTTTCATTTTTTTCACTCCATAGTTTTTATTATTGTGAGGATGGTTTCGAACTCACATTTGAGTAACAGACTGTCACTCTATATAAAAATATCCTTGCAGTTTCGTGCAAAAATACAATTTATATACGCTTGAAAAAAAACGCTTTGTGATATATCATTATATCATAAATATTCTTAACAATCTACACAGAAAGGGTGTTTTTTATGATAAATGTTACAATCTGGAATGAAGGCCGCCACGAAAAAGAAAGTGAAAGCGTTGCGGCGGTTTATCCCAAGGGTATTCATAACTGTATTGCAGATTTCCTGGGTACTGATGAAGAGTTAAATGTAAGAACAGCCGTTTTGGATGACCCCGACAACGGTCTCCCCGATGATGTTCTCAACAGTACAGATGTGCTTCTCTGGTGGGGCCACATGGCTCACGAATGTGTACCGGACGAGCTTGTTGAAAAAGTTTATAACCGAGTGATGTGCGGTATGGGCTTTATTGCTCTTCACTCTGCTCATTTTTCAAAACCATTCAAAAGGCTTATGGGTACAACCTGTTCACTTAAATGGCGCGACGGTGACAGAGAAAGACTTTGGTGCATTAACCCGTCACACCCAATTGCTAAGGGCGTTCCCGAAAGCTTTGATATTCCCGTTGAGGAAATGTACGGCGAACGATTCGATATTCCTGCTCCCGATGAGACCGTTTTTATCGGTTGGTTTAAAGGCGGAGAAGTGTTCCGTTCAGGTAACTGCTGGTACAGAGGCTTGGGCAAGGTTTTCTATTTCCAGCCCGGTCACGAGGAAAATCCCACGTACTATATTCCCGAGGTGCAAAAAATTATACATAATGCAGTTTATTGGGCTGCACCCGAAAAAATTGTCGGTGAAATAGAGTGCCCGTGGGTTGAAGCACCCGAAAAGCATTATGACGGACCTAATAAATAATTATACATATTTTTTTAGCATTATCAATACAAAATAACTATGTAAAAGGTGAAAAAATGATTAAATTTGTATTTCAAGGCGATTCAATAACAGATGCAAACAGAAACAGAGATGACGAAAGAAATTACGGCTACGGTTATCCAAACTATGTGGCAGGTGAATTGCTCAAAAAGCATCCTCATAAATTTGAATTTGTAAACGAGGGTGTCAGCGGCGACAGAATTGTTGACGTTTACGCAAGAATGAAGTGTGATATATTGAATCATAAGCCTGATTATATGTCAATTCTCATCGGTGTTAACGACGTATGGCACGAATTCGGCTGTCAGAATGGCGTGTCAGATGATAAATTTGAGAAGGTTTATTCAATGCTTATTGAAGAAATTATTGCCGAATTACCCGATATTAAAATCTATATTTTAGAACCCTTTGCACTTAAAGGCATAGGTAACGAGGCTTATTGGGATGAGTTTAAGATAGGTGTTGAGAATAAAGCGGCAAGAGCTAAAAATGTTGCTGAAAAATTCGGTCTTAAATTTGTTCCGTTGCAGGATTTGTTTGATAAGGCTGCTGCTGACGGCAAAAACGATTATTGGCTTGCAGACGGTGTTCATCCCACAGCCGCAGGTCACGCACTTATAAAAGACGCTCTGATTGAAGCACTGGATTTCTAAGTATTAAACAAAACCGATGCAGTTTGATTTGCTCAAGCTGTATCGGTTGTTTTTATATTGTTATAATTCCGCTTTCGTTTTCCGGTAACGCAACATTCAGTATATAATCTCTGTTTTCCAATGCTCCCATACTGCAAAGCGCCTCGGTGGAGGTCTTGTATGCTAATTCGGGAGTGTTGTTTTCTTTGCTGAGATGTGCTAATACAAAGTGCGTTGTGCCCTTGTTTACCAAAGCACACACAGCATCTGCGCAGGCATCGTTTGAAAGATGACCGTAATCTGATAAGATTCGTTTCTGCAGCGTGAAGGGATAAGGCCCCGTGCGAAGCATATCAACGTCATGGTTTGATTCGATGTAAACAAGCTTACAACCCGTGATTGTGCTCAGGAGCTCCGGTGTTACATAGCCCGTATCTGTTGCAATGGCGGCTTTCGTTACTCCGTCACAGCCGGTTATTACGTAACCTCTGCCGTCTGCGCAGTCGTGGGAGGTTTTAAAAGGCTTTACATTAAGACCTGCGATATTAATATCGTCTGTATTTACCGCAATATCAACGTGCTTAAAGGAAAGCGTGCCCTTGTTTTTTAAGGCAAGGAGCGTACCCGCAGAAGCATATACGGGGATGTTGTGCCTTGCGGCAAAAACACTCAGTCCGTTTACGTGGTCGGTATGCTCGTGTGTGAGAAAAATTCCTTTAATTGCGCTTATATCCACACCTATGTTGTTGAGCATTTTTTCGGTTTGTTTGGCACTTCTGCCTACATCAACAAGTACACCGCCCTCGCGGTCGCCTATGTAAACAGAATTGCCGCTGCTTGAAGAAAACAGCGGACAAAATCTAAGCATATATATTATTCCTCGTCAAAATGTACTCGGGCAATATCAGCACCCACAGCGGTAAGCTTTTCGATAAGCTTTTCGTAACCTCTGTCAATGAGTCTGATGTTTTCGATGGTTGTTTCACCGTCAGCTATAAGACCTGCAATTACCATTGCGGCGCCTGCACGAAGATCATCAGCCTCAACGGGGGCGGAATGCAACTTTTCAACGCCCGTAATTAATGCTGTGTCACCGTTAACAATGATGTTAGCGCCCATTCGTCTTAACTGATCAATGTATTTGAAGCGGTTATCCCACACGTCCTCAACAACTGTGCTTGTTCCGTTGCCAATGCAAAGAAGAGTTGCAAACTGCGGCTGCATATCTGTTGGGAAGCCGGGGTGGGGACTTGTTTTAACTCTGCAAGCTTTAGGATGATTGCCGTCAGAAATAATTCTTACGCTTTCATCACCCTCAATAACGGTGATACCGCAATCCTCAAGCTTGTTTGTGATGGACTCAAGATGCTTGGGGATAACATTGTTAATAACAACATCACCGCCTGCAGCAGCTGCCGCAACCATATAAGTACCTGCTTCAATCTGGTCGGGGATGATTGAATATGTGCAACCATGCATCTGTGAAACACCGCGGATTTTGATAACCTCTGTACCTGCACCTCTTACGTCTGCACCCATTGAGTTGAGGAAGTTTGCGAGATCAACAATATGGGGTTCTCGTGCGGCATTTTCAATAACCGTAAGACCTTTTGCCTTAACAGCCGCAAGCATAGCATTAATTGTTGCACCCACAGATACAACGTCAAGATATATTGATGAGCCGTAAAGCTCTTCGCTTTCAACCTTAACAACGGCGTTGTCAGTGTTAACCTTAGCACCAAGGGCTTCAAAAGCCTTGATGTGCTGGTCGATGGGGCGCACACCGAAATAACAGCCGCCGGGGAGGGCAACGCAGGCAGAGCCATACTGACCGAGAAGCACACCGAGAAGATAGTAAGATGCACGTAATTTTTTAGTCATATCATCACGGATTGTGATATCGGATTTTACGTTGGTGGGATCTATAACCAAAACACCGTCTTCGGGAGAGGTAACCTCTGCGCCGATGTGTCTGAGTATTTTCGAAATCATTTTTACGTCGCTTATATCGGGAACGTTTTCTATACGACAGGGTTCACCTGCAAAAATTGCAGCAGGAATAATAGCGAGAGCGGCATTTTTTGCACCGCTTATATTTATTTTTCCATTCAGCTTGTTTCCGCCGCGGATAACAAATTTTTCCACAAACTGCACTCCTTCAAATAATAGTGAGCTGATAAATCAGCACAGTGAACTGATGTTATCATTTACCATTAGTAGTATAACACTTTTGTTAAAAAAAAGAAAGCATTATTTACAAGAAGAGTAAAGCAAAATGGTATAAAAAATTATTGATATTTTGTTAGCAATATACAAAACAAATGTTGCCCGATCAAAATTTCGGGAAACTTTTATTTTAAATACAGCATTTTGTAAAAATAAGGATATGCGCTGAAAAAGTCTGCAAGAGTTGTGCGTGTGTCGGAGCCCGGGTCATTTATAATAAAATTGTGAGTTGAAAGAGTTGTTGTGGCAGTAACACCTTTAACAACCACGTAATGCTGACCGCCGTTGGCTTTTTTTGCACCAACAATAACAGGCTTTCCCTGATGAAGGAGTGAATATATTTTTTCAAGATAACCGGAAGAGCTTGTAATGATATTGTAGTTTGATGGCCAGTAAACGGCACCGCCCGATGTGTAGCTGAGCTTTTTTGCCATCTGGTGGGGGTAAACTGTTGTGCCTGTGGCATAGCTGTGGGTCATTGCAAGTGCCGTTGTAGCGCAACCGATTCTGCCGATAGTCTGACCTGAGTTTCCGAGTGTTACGTTAGCCCATCGGGGATCCGTCTGCTTGAATGACGGTACATTAAGGCTTTTTGCCGTATATTTGCTTGTGGTTGAAGCGGAAACATTTTTAAGATATGCAGAGTGAACATATCCTGCTTTGTTTCCGTTATAAATAACCTTTGCAAAATCACCGCTTGTTGTGTGAACGCTCACAAACTGACCCTTCTGAAGGTAGCCTGTAACAGCGTGGCTTGTGGAAGCACCGCTTCTTACACGGAGCTTTCCCGATGATGTGTTAACAGTCTTAACAGTTCCCGAAACCTGATAAATATAGTTTGCGTGGCAATAGCCGTATCCGTTTTCTGAATAGCGCACGTACCAGTAGTTACCGCTTTTTGAAATAAGGGTAAGATAAGTGTTCTTTTTCAATGTGGTTTTAACCGTTGCGGTTGAAGATGGGGCAGAGCGTACGTTTAACGATGTAGACGCGGTGCTGACCCGTCCTGCACCAACGGGCTTTGTGAATGCCTTGGCTTTGGGCGCTGACGTAAAAAGACTCACGCTTAAAAGAATTGCGAGAGCAAATGATAAATATTTTTTCAAAAAATCACCTCGTATGTAAAAGCATAGCATACGGGGATTTTGATTTCATTGCATAAATTTTGCCAAAGGTAAATTCTGCCTTTTGTGAACCGATTTTGACAATGAAATTTTGTTGTGATACCATAAATTTAAAGAAAAATAAAAAAATTAAAAATCTTTATGTCAAAATCTGCAAGTTCTGACACTATATAACAGAAGGCCATTATGAAAGGGGTGTGCAGGTGATTAAAAAGCAAACCGCAAATGAAAAGCTACGGCAGGATTACAATCATTATTTTATAAATCTGCAACGCTTCTGCATGGTTAAACTGAAAAATAAAGAACAAGCGGACGATTGTGTTCAGGAAAGATTTTTCATTCTATATGAGCATTATATGAAAGGCGAAGATATAAAAAACGTTGCAGGTTTTTTATATAAAATAGCAGATAATTTAATAAAAACCCAATGGCGGGAAAACCAACGGGCAGAAAAAATAGTTCAGATAGAAGCTGTATCGGACATAATCCCCACAAAAGAGGATGAATACAGCGATACGGATTACGATGCAATAGCCGAAAAGCTGCTGCAGACCCTTAGCGAAAGCGACAAAGAGCTATACCGATTAAAGTACATAGAAAATAAATCAATCGATGAAATTTCTAAAGAGTTGAATATGAATTATCAGGCGGTAGCCAAACGACTGTCAAGGCTGCGGCAAAGAGTTAAAGAAATGATTACAGAATATTTTGAAGGAGTTGACGATTTTTGAAGGCTTCATTAAAACAGAATTTCATAACTAAAGAAAACCTCAATGATAACTTGTTTTACAACGCTCTTGCAGAGGAGTTAAACAAGATAATTGAAGAGGAATTAAATAAAAATTATGAAGATATAAACGCAGAGCTTATAGATGATTGTTGCCTTGCTTTGAGCGATATTTACGAGCTTCAGAACGGTGACGGAGCTGAGAGTAACATAATAAATATAAACAGCGTAATCAAAAAATATAATCTTCAGAAAAGAAAGAAATTTGCTGTTGCAGCGGCTTGTGCGGCAGTTGCAACCTTTGCGGTAGGAACTACAATTTTTGCTGTCGGCAACAGAACAATAATCGCAGAAAGTGAGCTTGTGCGCGCGGCAAAAGAAAAGTTTGAAGAGATTTTTGCAGGTAAAGAACCCCATACCGAGCGGACAACGGAAGCTACCGAAACAACAGCGGTAACAGAAACAACCGAGGCTCAGACTGCAACCGAAACACAGCAGCAAGCCGTTACACAGACGGTAACCCAAGCCCCGATTACAACCCATGTTGAATTGATAATCAAAAATATAACTGCTTATCCGCCACTGGGATTTTATGCAACATTTTCTTCCCGTGACGAAATATCATTAAATAATTTCTATGTTCGCGTTAACTACACAAACGGTGAATATGTGGTAGTCCCGATTTCAGATGCATCCTATGAAATATGTGAAACAGAGCAGGACGGCACAACTGAAATAAAAATAAGTTACGAAGGCTTTACAACATCTTACTATGTAACGGTTTTACCGGAAGAAAAGCAGAATCCCGTTACAATTACATCAATTTACGGAACATTTGCAAATGAATACACAATAGATGATATGAGTGTGATTGCAGTATTTAGTGACGGAACAGAAAAACAGATTCCGAAATCCGAGTGTACAATAACAACCGAGCCCTATTCGGATGAAGAAGAAACAGGCGTTATTGTGAATGTGGAATACCAAGGCTGCAGCTTTCAGTTTTTCAGTGAGCAGGTAGAGTAGTTCTGAATTAACGTTATCTTTATACATAAACCTGTAGAAGAACGAAAAAACAGATGTGCGCGAAGCCTATCATCCCTGTCCGCTTTGGCGGATAGGGAGGGGGACCGCCATTTTGTCAAGTTTTTATTAAGATGTACTTTCAAACGAGCAATATGTTTGAGTTTTTGGTTTAGTTCAGCGGAGCGGTGGTGGGTAGTTTACTGAATGTTATTCTTCGGTTGAATAGGACAATAAACCACCGTAGGGTTCAGGCTTGCCTGAACCGCAAAGGTAACCGATGAATTCGCGGGTTGGGCAAGCCACAGCCCCTACGATAGTCGACAGTTCTGAATTACGTTATCTTTATACATAAACCTGCAGAAGAACGAAAAAGCGGATGTTTGTTCTACCTCTCTGCGTAAGGAGAGAGGGGGACCGTCATTCCGTAAAATGTTTTATATAATAAAGTTACAAGCGTGACAAAAAGTGTTGTGAATAATAAACCTTGTCGGACGGTGGAGAGTCCCTGAAACTTACTGCAAGAAACAATATTGTCAGGATTACTTCTATCTAAAAAAACCTACACTATCCCGATAAAAAGGGGAGTGTAGGTTTCTTATGCTTTTTTCAGTTGTTTTGCTCTATAAGCTCAGCTGCAATTTGTGCCAGCTCTTCAATGGATTCAATAAGACCTATGCGCGCTCTGTAATTAGCGGCTCCGTGAAGACCCTTTGTGTACCACGCAGCGTGCTTGCGAGCTTCTCTTATGCCCACGCGCTCACCCTTGTATTCGCATATTTTTTCAATATGCCTGAGCATCACGTGCATTTTCTGCATAACCGTTGGCTCAGGGAGAATTACCTCGTGGTCAAGGTATGCGTTGATTTCCTGAAATACCCAGGGTCTGCCTAAAGCACCGCGGCCAACCATTACCATATCGCAGCCCGTTTCTTCAAGCATTTTTGCCGCAGATTTGCCGTCGACTATGTCACCGTTACCGATTACGGGGATGCTGACTGCGTTTTTTACCTCGCGGATAATGTCAATATTAACGGGGGGAGCGTACATCTGCACCCTTGTTCTGCCGTGAACTGTAATTGCCGCAGCTCCTGCCTGCTCACAGCGTTTTGCAAGCTCAACCGCGTTTATGGTGGAATCATCCCAGCCTGAACGCATTTTAACCGTAACCGGTACTGTTGAAGCCTTCACAACCGCCTCCACAATTTTTGCGGAGCTTACGGGGTCCTTCATAAGAAGTGCACCGCCGCCCGAGGATGCTACCTTTGGTGCGGGGCAACCCATGTTTATATCAATAAAATCAGGGGAGTATTCAAGGGCTTTTTCAGCGGCTGTTGCCATTGTTTCGGGTGAATTGCCGAAAATCTGCGACCCTGCCGGTCTTTCGGGTTCTGTTATCAACAAAAGCTCTGCACTTTTTTTATCACCGAGGCTTATTCCCTTTGCGCTTGCCATTTCGCAAACTGTGTAAGCGGCTCCGTATCCGCGGCAAAGCTCTCGGAACGCTCTGTCTGCAACACCTGCCATAGGTGCAAGTGCAGCTTTTTCGGAAATGATAAGGTTTCCTGTTTTCATTGGATTAACTCCTGTTTGTTTCATTCTTTTCTTTCTCTCTGTATGTGAAAGAATAACACGAAAATGAAAACAATTCAAGTACGAAACTCAACAACGTCACGTCATATAATCGGAATATATAAAAAATTTTGGTATAAAATAGCAATTTATTGTCATAAATCAGTAAGTTTAACAGTTTTTTTGCCTTATGTTTGTTAAAAGTGATAATATGAATTTTTGAATAAGTATGTTATAATTCAATGGTAAAAGTATACTTTTTTGATTTGGAGGAATCACGCTATGAAGAAATACTTCAAAAAATCCTTGGCAGTGTTTATGGCTATGTTAATGCTCTTCTCCGTTATGGGCGTTGTTGCTTTCGCTGCTTCATACAAGGTTGAATTTTTACCGGGTCGTTATGCTACCGGCACGGGTCCCGACCCCGTTATTGCTGAAAAGAACGCAATTATCATTCTCCCCGGCGCTTCATTTACCCGTGAGGGCTACCAGCAGACCGGTTGGTCAACTGCTGCATCAGGTTCCAGAAAGAACTATGAGCTCGGTGCAGAATTCAAAGTAACTAAAGCCACAAAGCTTTATCCTTATTGGGAAGCAGTTAAGTGCGAAGTTACGTTTGCACCCGGTGAGTTCGGTGTGGGCGCAGAGAAGGTTGTTGACGTTTCAGAAGGCGATACAACATATTTCCCCGGTGCAATCTTTACACGCGAAGGCTTTATCCAGATTGGTTGGTCTTCTGTTGACGGCGGCGCGCTTGAGTACGGCTTAACAGGAGCAACACCTGTAATTATGGCTGATATCGCGTTCTATCCCGTGTGGGAAAAATGTGTGTACGATGTTGAAGTTGACGTAACTAATATGAACTTCGGCAACGTTTGTGAAGATTACGTTACACCTGCAGCACAGACTGTTACTATCAAAAATATCGGTAACTCAACTGTTAAATATACATTACCCGTATCAGCAGGCTTCAACTTTACTGTTGTAAGCGGTAGTCTTGAGCTTGACAGAGATGAAACTCTTACCCTTTCAATTCAGCCCAAGGCTTCTCTCGGCGTTGCTGATTACAGTGGTGAGCTTCTTTTTGATTGCAATTATAATGAAGCTGACGTTGTTGTAAATGTGGTGTTTGTTGTAAACTCTCACAGCTTCGATAAGTATTATCCGAACAACGATGCTACTTATGAAGCAGACGGTACAAAGACTGCAGAGTGCTCAAACGGTTGCGGAAATACACATACAATCGTTGATGAAGGCAGTATGAAGATTTATTCGGTTGATAACAATACTGTTGACGGTCTTCTTAAAGAGTACATTTACCACAAAACAGTTCGTGCAACAGCTTACGGCAGCGGTATGGATAACATCCAGGCTGACGGCACAATCAAAGCAGGTACAAAGAGATACCGTCCCGTTTCATGGTACGTGAATGATGAATTTAACGGCGAATTCACAGATGGTAACTATGATATTAACTTCGTACATACATCATTTGGTGATTATACTCTCAAAATCAAATATGTTGAAGAGGTTTATGCTTGTGATAACCATGGCGAACCGATATTCTTCTGTGAGGCATGCGGTGAGCTTACAGGTGAAAAGTGCGAATACTGCGGTGCAGATGCATTAGCTATCGTTTGCGACCTTTGTGAAGATCCCACTTGTCAGAATGTTCTTTTTGAAGATGAAAGCGAAAAAACATTCGGTTGGGTTGCAACCGGTGAAGAAGATGAAAAATCTTTTGAATACTACGTTGGTCCCTCTGCAAAAGAAGAGCAGGAAGTTATAAGACCCAATATGATTGTTAGTATCATATTCGGCATTTTCGCAAAACTCTTTGAACTCCTCTTCGGTTAATCAAATAAGTTTAATATGTTTTAAGCAAGGCATCGTATGATGCCTTGCTTTTTTGTGTTGTTGCAAAAAGCCTTTTGTTGTGCTATATTAAAAGAAAAAATGCAGTAGGTGATAATGTGTCAAAAAAAGTTATTGTTGCCGGCGGAGGACACGGCGGTATTGCAGCGGCATCCTTAATTGCAAGAAGTGGTATTGACGTGACTGTGTACGAAAAAAACTCCCGTGAAGCAATGGGCTATGATTGGACTGATATTTTTGCTCCCGATTCCTTAAAGGATATCGGTATAGCAATGCCTTCGGAAGAATTATATGAATATAAGACAGATATGACCTTCTATTCAACGGATGAAAAAAGCCCTATTTATCAGGATACGCCTGATGATGAAAAAGAGATTAAAATGGAACGTCGTGATATTTACAATATGCTTATAGAAAATGCAGAAAAATACGGCGTAAAATTTGAGTTTGAACAGAATATTCTCCAACCTCTTACAGAGGGCACAAGGGTTGTAGGAATAAAAACTGATAAGGGTGAGTTTTTTGCTGACTTGGTGATTGATGCTTGCGGTTGTATGTCACCGATCAGAATGAATTTACCAAAGAACTTCCGAGTGCAGAAGGCGCCCGTAAAAAACGAAAAATTTTACATTTACAGAGCTTTTTTCAATAAGGTTCCGGAAACTGTCGCGGAAGATAAATATAAGGTGTGTATGCTGCCCGAGGGGAAATCCGGTATTGGTTGGGTGGCTTCAGAGGATAAATATACTGATTTGCTGATAGGCAGATTTGAGCCTTTTGATGAAACGGAAGCAAGGCGTACGGCAGAGTATTTCCGCAGTAAAAATCCCACGTTAGGCAGTGAGATTTTACGTGGCGGTGATTTTGTGCAGATTCCCGTTCGTCAGCCCTTGTCGGTTATGGTTTGTGATGGGTATGCGGCAATTGGTGACAGCGCATTTATGACTGTTCCGATTATCGGTTCGGGTATTGCGAATTCCTTCAGGGCGGCAAAGATTCTTTCCGAAACGGTTATTGCAGACGTTGACGGTGAATATTCGGGAAAAACGTTATGGGCTTATCAATATAGATTTTTTAAAGAGTACGGCGCAGGTCTTGCACCATTGGCAATTGTGAAGCTTCTTCTTGCAAAGCTTACTCCGGAGAAACTTAATTACATATTTGAAAAAGGTATTCTGACATCAAAGGAAATGACAATTACTGCAAAAAGCACGGGGATATGGGATTTCTTCCATTTTTCACCCGACTTACCTAAGCGTGGTATTGCAATTGTTAAGGATAAAGCGCTTCTTAAAGAAATTATTTGGGTTGCAAAGAAAATGGCTTCGGTTATAACTGTTTGCGCTAAAATACCTAAAAAATATGACAGAGCATCAGTTTTCGCCTGGGCTTGGAAATACGATCAGCTTTTCAGATGAAATAATGAAAATAAAAGAGCTCTCAAAAACCTTTTGCTTGGGTTTGAGAGCTTTTTTGATTTATTCAGGTAATTTACATACGTCAATCCATTGGACGTAAGATGTATATTGCTCAAGCTGAGAAGGAGTCAGTTCAATTGCACTGTTACTGCTACCGCAGGCAGGAAAAACCGTTTCAAAGCGTTTAAGAGAGTTATCAAGATAAATTTCAACTCCGTCATTAACAGCGAAGGGACAAACACCGCCCACGGCGTGACCGATTTTTTCCGTTACCTCGTCGAATGAAAGCATCTTTGCCTTCGCTCCGAAAAACGTTTTATATTTTTTGTTGTCAATTTTTGCATCACCTGCGGTGACAATCAAAATAGTTTTTTCGTTAGCAGAGAACGAAAGTGTTTTTGCAATTCTGCAGGGCTCACAGCTTAAAGCCTGAGCCGCAAGCTCGACCGTCGCACTTGAAACAGAAAACTCCATAACCTTATCTTCCATATTGTACTGCTTAAAATACTCTTTTACTTTTTCAATAGACATAAATACCACCCAAATTCGATTGTAGAATTATAATATCATATTAGGGGGAAGAGCGCAAGGAATAAAGAGTTAATTATGAAAAATGAGGCTTTATTTTTCTTGATTACCAATAAATTGTTTCTTCGTTTCATTTACTAATACCCGATTTGAAAGTCGCGTGTATTGAATTAAAGTGTTCTTTTGAAAAAATGAAAAATATTCCCAAAGTTGGTAAAAACCATTGTTTTATTTTCGAAATCTTGCTACAATTAAATTGTGTAATTGTATTAAAATCAACATTATTAAGAGGGTGCTTTTATGAAAAAGATAAAAAAATTATTATCCGTCATACTCTCAATACTGATGATTGTGTCGGCAATGTCAACGTCCGTTGCGGCAGTATGGGAGAATGTGCCGCAATTTACACAACAGACAACGGTTGAAAACAGCTTTGCTTACGATGACGATATAGCAGAACAATCTGATTGGACCGGTATTGTCGGCGATATCAATAATGACGGGATAATTGATGCTCAGGACTATCAGCTGCTTGTAAATACAATTCTTGCAGGTGATCACGAACAGCTTGAAACATCAAGCTATGATGATATTATCCGTTATGATTTAAATGGTGACGGATGTCTTGACGTTCTGGATGCTCATCTTATGCAACTCTTAATAAACGGCTTTGCAGATGCTGATGTATATACAGTTGGTGACTATGATTGTAACGGTGTTGCGTTTGAAGAATCGGATTTGATTGCAATTAAACATGCTATTGCAAACCCATATAAGCTTTCAACTGCTGAAAAATATGCATCTGATATCAATGGTGACGGCAAGGTGAGCGAAGAAGATTTAACTGAGCTTACAGCTATCTATGGTGAAATTTCAAATACGGAATGCAAAGATAATGCAAAGATTTATTATAGCTGGAAAAACAACTATACAGTCTGCACAGCAACTGCAATGTGTACCATTTGTAATGAGCACGTTGCAGCAGAAACCACTAACACAACAGGTGAAACACTTTCAGAATTAACCTGCACAGAAGATGGCAAAATAAAATACACTGCAACATTCTCTGATGAGCTTTTTGGTACAAAAACAACAGAAATTGTTACAAAAACCGAAGGTCATAATTGGAGCAAATGGAAAACTGAAACTCCTGCTTCTGCTGTATCGGCAGGAAAAGAGAAAAGGATATGCTCTGTTTGTATGACAGAAGAGGACAGAGTAATTGATAAACTTAATTTAGATAGCCGCATCGTTGCATATTATACGGTGGTTGATGACAAGGTCATTAATTTGGTCAATGGTCAGCAAATGGAAAATGCTGTTGTAGATAGTGACGGTTATTTCAGAGGAGGAAAAGTCAAGCTTCCCGCTTATTATGAAAAGGCAAGTATTGAAGCTGTTATGGTTTACAATAATTTGTCCGCAGATTCACCGGTGGGGAAGGATTTAAGCTATTACGGCGGAGCATTTTTATTCCAGGAAGCTGTCGATCCGAGCACCTGGGGTCTGGTCAAAACTCCTTTCGGAGGCAGCCCGACCGGCACAAAATACATATTGAGACCCTCCTTGAATTATGACAAGAGCGTTATGAATGGTGGAGAATCTTATTGGTGTCTGGCTTTTAATAAGAATGAACTCCCTTATACAATGCAAATTAATGATGAATACATTGAAATAAATTCTTGGTCTAATTACTTCAGTAATGCGTTCGATTTATCCGCTGAACATCAATTCAAAGAATTTATAGTATATTCTGAAAAACTTACCAAAGAAGAAATGGCTGACCATTTTGCTGACACCGGAATCAATCTGACTTCAGATACTAATACAATTGTTGGTCGTGTTACTAACGGTATCACAGGCTTGGGAAGCTCCTTTGCTTTTACTAAAACCGGACAATACGGTGTTCCCGAATGGTATGACACCAGCACCAAGGCGGGCAATTATTCTGTTGACGACGGAAACGGAATGATGTTAAATTACACTATTTCCGATTATGTTGAGCCGGACCTCGGAATTGACCACAGCAAATACGAAAGTGTTCATATTATTAAAAAGCCTGAAACTTTACCCATGGGCTACAAATATGCATTATCTGCAGTTCCGTATCCCTTTAACGTAAATCATGACGGAGTTTCTGACCAATATGATGTTTCATGGAAATCTTCAGATGAAAGCATAGCTTTAGTAATCGATGGCTTGGTTGTTCCTCAAAAAACCGGAACCGTTACTATTACAGCAACATTAAGAGGAACCCAAATGTCGGATAGTTGCACAATCAAAATTGTAAATAAAAATGCAACAACCGATATTGCTGTTAAAATTTCTGCTGACTATGTAAGCCAAAACGGCAATTCGTTTTCTGACAGCGACTACGTTATGACAACCAATGCTATTTATGATGCTATCACAGAAGCATACGAGGATGGTTACAATCACATCATTTTCCCCGAAATCGATTTTTATGCTGCTCCCACTGAAACTGAATTCTATATTCCCAGCGGAATGACCGTCGAATTCCCCGAAGGCTCAGCTTTCCATATGATGCCAACCGAAAGAGCTAAAACCGGAAGCTATGTCTATTTCAGAATGGGCTGGGGTTGGTGGAGCTGTGATATTCCCACCGAAAAAGCTTCTGTTGAAAAGGATGAAAACGGAAACATCCTTGCTTATTATTGCAGAGATGCACATTTGATTGTTGATAAATATTACGGTGAATTCTATAAGGAAGACGCAACAATGAGCGAGCTTTATACAGGTGCTCAACAATATCAATGGAATTGCAATCTGCTGAGTATCGGAAAACGCGCAGAGTTTTGCTCCGTTGAAGTACGAGAAGCTAACTGCCCTGTCGGTTTCTTTATCCTGATGGGCGGAAAAGGCAACTCTGAATTGGTCAATGGAGAACAAGGCAGTATCGCCGCAAATGAATTTGTATCCGGACGATTAAATGATAGGGGAGAATTGGTGGAAAATCCCAATTGGATAAGCACTGATAAGTTCTATTCAGTATCCAAGGCTGCTAACGGAATGGATACAATGCACGAATATTATATTGGCAATTGGCAACACGATCTTATTACGGCTACTCATCATTTATATGATATTTTATGGTATGATGAAAATTACAATCTGTTAGATATTAACAGATGGCAATATATTGACGAGGGTTACTCAAACAAACCTCAAAATGCCGTTTACTTTAAATTATCCATTCAGCAAAGTGAGCTTCCCTCCGGAACGGATGAATATGTGAGAATTTGCCCTGACGAATCATCAAGATTTTGCGAAATCAAAAATACTAATATTATAAACAGCGCCGTAGGGTTGGCATCCGTTGTCGGTGCTACCGAGGCCTGCTGGATTCACGATAATTATGTAGCCGGAGACGGAATGCTGCAGGGTGCTAGCCGTTCTCTTGATTTGGAGGATGGCTGGGCAGGAATGCGAGGCACAATTATTGAGAGTAATATTTTCAAAAAATATGCATACTCCGGCAGTAGCGAATACCGTGGTCCTGACACGGGAGTTTTAGCTATTTCTTCAGGATACAATACGTTTGTTATTTCTAATTATCTTGGTGCTATTAATCAAAAAAACTATAATGCGGCAAACACCCACATTATCAATAATGTTGTTCATACAATGTTCGGCAGCTTCAGTGGCACAAAGCCTAATGATATCATAACTAAGATTTACGGACATACTTATTACAATATTTTAGGCCAAAGCAGTAATCCAATATCGTCAAACGGTGTGAATTATTACTATGAAAATACAATAATTCCAACTATCAATCTTTGGTAAAAATATACCTGTTGTGTAAAATAACCCATCAATTACCGCAACGTTATTTCCTGAAAATAACGCAAAGTTTATCCTTAAAATATGCGGTGTTTCAGAAAAAAGCTTTCGGAAGGGTAAAATCACGAGCGGAAACAGTAGCGAATGCTACACTGACGGTTCACCTGAAATTAACGAAATATAAGAAAACACGCCTATGAGGTTAAATACTAACCTCATAGGCGTCGTTTTTTGTGAAAGCAAAAATTACTTTTTCCTTTTATAATTTAAAATAAGGTTTCCGTTTTTGTTTTCGGATTTTATGAGTTCAAAATTGCTGCTGATACTATCCGTAAACAATGGTTTGTCGTTTTTGTCGGCTACTATCGGTGATACCACAAGGCTCAATTCGTCAATGGCATCTGCACGTTGGAATGAACCGTTTATGATGCTTCCGCCTTCTAAAAGCAGAGTTTCACAACCTATAATATTTTTGAGCTTGAACAACGCGAAATCTACGTCTATTTCATCTTTACCTGCAATAATAAAGGGGATTTCCATATCTATAAGATACGAAATATAACGGCAATCAGCCTGTTCGGTAAGCACTTCAATAATCTGTGCACGTCATATCCCGGGTCGCCGTCGGGGTCAATGATTTTATTGGCTTTCCATCCGAGCTTTCCTTTTGGATCGAATGCAATTGCATAAAATCCGCTCATATCATTGAGCATAAAATCCATTTTATGACCTAACGGAAATTCTGCAGGCTCATATTTTGACAAGTCAGGATAATATCCACCTGTGAAACTGCCTTCCATAGTAACGCGACCACAGATAAATCCGTTTGATTTGAGTTTTCTGTTAATATCATAATAAATTTCACAGGCACTTTCACATTCGGGTTGAGAGAGAAAATCTCCTGTTACTTTACCATCAAGTGAAGTTACCATGTGGCAAATAATGTAAGGCCTGTTCATTATTTCAACTTCTTTCCGTCTGAAAAGCGTTGCCTACTTTTTCGCCAAGCTTGATATATGTGTGATGAACGCTGTCATATGTGATAGCCTCTAATTTTTGTGCGTCAATAAGACCGTCATCGCCCAAAACAGACTCATCAGCAGAAATATTCACGATTTCACCAATACAAATTCCGTCTTCGTTGAATTTTAAGAGATTACACTCAACAGTCATCGGAAATTCATTGATAATTGGTGCATTTACAAATTTTGACTTCACTGTTGTAAGTCCTGCTTTTTCCATTTTATCGGGTACTGTATTCCCTGAAACAATACCAACATAATCTGCTTCAACAATATGCTTTGCATCTGCAATGCTTACTGTGAATGCTTTGCTTTCAAGAATATTCTTTGTAGTTTTGTGGTCATCCGCAAGACAGACCATAATCTGATTTGCATCGTAAACTCCACCCCAAGCCGCATTCATACAACAAGGCTTTCCGCTTTTGTCGTAAGCACCGACAATAAATACAGGCATAGGGTAAGCCCAAGTTTTAACTCCAAAATCTTTACGCATAATTATTCGCTCCTTGAATTCTATATTTCTCTGCTTTTTTATTACTGCTGATTATTTGCTTTAATGATTTCTTCGAGTGTGATATTTTCGTTTCTGTATCTTGTGTCAGGATTTTTTTCTTATGAAGTTTAATATTTTTCAATACCTGTGGAATACTGTTTGGGTTTCAACCTATTTTTTCCCAATATAAACCGATAACTGTTGCCGTTAAAAAAATATAATAACACTTCCGACAATGTGGATTTATAAAGTAATTATACTGCTCACATAAGCAAAAAAGCAATAGTTTTTACTTTTTACTTAAAAATTCCGTATACAAAAACTTATTGAGTGAAGAGTGAATAGCGCGAATAAGTAAAAAATTCCGCACACTTTCGTGTACGGAATTTTTTTGGTGGAGATGATGGGAGTCGATGGGCTCTGCCCATCATTCGTTCGTTACACTCACGAAACCCGATTATGTTCGGCTTCGCCGAGGGGGTTCGACTCCCGCATTTTTGTTTTCTATATAAAAAATCGTAGTCCTGCCTGATGGCAAGACTACAATTTTGGTGGAGTATCAATATATGTATCCGAAACGCTAATCAATCTGTCGAAGGGGACAGTTTCTGTCCCCTCACGATAGTTGAAAACTAATTCTATTTTATCTTTATAAACTACGACTGAATTGAGAAAGGTATTTACCAAGCATTTGCGTGCTTCAAGGCTATCTATATTGAGTTTTCGAAGTTCGTAGAGCCAATATCTTATACATTCTCTTGGCAGAAGAGGTTTGCTGAGTTTTTCTTTTGCGATAAGAATTTCCAGTTCTTCTTTACTCTTTTCCAATTTATCCAAACGCTCTTTTGTGGACGAATTGTAAATGCCGTCCTGAATGGCGTTAAGCAGATTTTCAATGCCACGTTTAATATCACTCAATTGTTTCTTCAAAGCAGGAAGAGCCACATTTTCTCTCGCCTGTTCTTTCATAGCAATATCAATAATTGCTTCTACAGTATCATCATCCATAATGGTTTTTATAATGTGCGTAAGAACAAGATTTTCAAGAACATCTTTCTTGATGCCTTTTCGACTTTTGCATCCCTTTTTGCGTTTTGCACTTATACACTTATAATAACGATACTGTTGATTATTTCTTCCTCTGCCGATTTCACCGACCATAATTGAGCCGCAGTCACCGCAGAACAGTTTTGTTGTGAGCAGATAATCGTCCGTTGCCTTATGACTTGCAGGAGCCTTTTTGTTTTTCTCCAAGGTTTTCTGTACTCTTTCAAATAAATCAGTGGGAATTATCTGAGGAATACCGCATTCGGTAACATGATTACTGTATCTGTATTCACCTAAATATTTACGATTCTGAAGCATTCTCTGTGTTGCACTTAGATTCAATTTATGTCCTCGGGCAGTACGCAGTCCCATTTCATTAACAATTTCCGTAACCTCTTTCATTGTCTTTCCGGAAACATAAAGTTTGAATGCTTCTAAAACAATAGGTGCAGCCTGCGGATCTATTTCATACATTTGCTCAGAATTTATAAGATAACCTATGGTTCTTGTACCACCATTGAATTTGCATTTAAGAGCATTTTCTGTAAGGCCTCTTGTTATCTTTTCACTTAACTCCGCTGAATAATATTCAGCCATACCCTCAAGCATGGATTCAAGAAGTATTCCTTCTGCTCCGCGGGATATTGTTTCAGTTACAGAAACGACCTTGACTGAATTTTTGTTAAGCACATTTTTGTAATGAGCAGAGTCATAACGGTTACGAGCAAAACGGTCAAGCTTCCACACCAGGATTATATCAAACAATTTGCGTGAGCTGTCATGAATCATTTTTTGAAATTGAGGTCTGTTATCTGTTTTTGCGGATAGTGCTCTGTCAATATACGAATTTATAATCTTAATACCGTTTCTTTCGGCATAAGATTTACACTCTCTGAGCTGACCATCAATAGATTCTTCTTTTTGATTATCACTTGAATATCGTGCATAAATTACTGCTGTCATAATTTTTATTCCTCCTTCATTTTTAGGGGTGCAATTTTTTTACACCCCTATTATCTGATTAAACATCTTCTCCTGTCAAAGGTGCAGTATCTGCATTTTCAGGCTTTTGCTGTCTGCAGTTAATTACATTTTCCTCTTTAGAGAAAAACTCTGTAATATCATACCAAACACAACGCACGAAATTTTCAAGGGCATAGGTATCTATAGGCAGTGTACATTCTGCTTTTGTGCCGCTTAATTTTTTTATAACATCTGCTTTTATGATTTCATAATACTCTTTTATTTTCTTCGCTAACTCTATAATTTTAATAATTTATTCCTCCTTATCTCACATCCCGTGAATAGACACGGTTTCTGTTTTGTGTTTTATTTTTCTGCTGTTGTTCGATTTCAAGAATTTGGTCTATCTTGTTTTCTATCTCAGACTCTGATTTTTCAATTCTTTCGCAGGTGTTAATATCCTTACGAAGAACTTTCAACCTTTCGGAAAATAGACTAATGGTATCTTTGATTTCTGCGATTTCCTTTTCATCACCCTTGCGAACAGCAGATTTTAATTTGTTGCGGCAGATTCTTCGGGCTTCTGTTACCTCTGCCATTTCGTTTATACATTCCTGTTTGAAAGACTGCAACTGCTCATCAGTTTCAATATCGTTATGACACAAAAGATTCTGTTGCTCAATCAATCGGTCAAGCTTTATAATTTCTCTTTGCAGATATTTTTCGATATAGTAGTTTTCTTTAGGACGGCTTTTCACCGTCTGAACCACTGTAACAAAATGAACATAAACCTCTTTGTAGTTTCTTTCAAAGTCGGTGAGATAATCTTTCCACTCGTCCTGATGGGGTAAATCAATCCTGTAATGTCTCCAATCAGCATAAAGTTTGTCAGATATTCTTTCAAAAGAATATTCATCACCGAGGTCACATAACCAAATCGGTCTTTTGAATGACGGATGATTAACCGTTGTATGAGGTTTGGTGAAATCAAATCTGTAACCGAGCTTTTGCATTTCATAAAGAAAACCTCTCTCACTACCAGCACGAAGAATGCACTCATCAATATCTTTTTTGAGTGTTGTGAATTTGTTATACTCACCGTCACGCTCTGCGACATACTGAGGATAGCATTGATGCTTTGACGGTTTCGGATTTTCAATAACCGATAAACCTTGTTCTCTGCAAAGCCTGTCTGAAACATTTCGCATTTTATTCAGAAAAGATTTGTTATCATTAAACTTTTTACCGTCAACAAATGAAACACTGTTCACAACAATATGGCAATGAAGATTATCTGTATTCTTATGAAGTGCAACTATTGTTTCAAATCTGTCACCGAATAATTCTTCTGCAAGTTTGCAACCGATTTCAAAAACCTGTTCATTCGTACCCTCGTTATCATCAAAAGATTGAATAATGTGATAACCGACATTGCCTGAATTTTTATTAAACAAATCTTTTGTTTCCTGCATCTGTGCTTTTGCAAATTCGGGAATGCAGTTTATACCTCGTACAAAAACTACTTCTTCGTTCTTCATACCGTCATTAAAAATTTTATCGGCAGTAGTTTTTGAAGGATTCATTGCATAATCAATCAGCTTTGAAAGTCCCGTTTTTAACTTTTTAATTTTTGTTATCGCTATTTTTTATCACCTCCCCATATCAAAATTTTCGAGTAATTGCTTTTCACAATCACGCAGTTCTGTAATTGCATTTCTGATTTCTTTATCGGTTACAAAAGATTTTGAGTTTAATGCTCTTGCAATTTGGTTAAGATTGTTACCTATACGGCGAAGTTCCGGAACAACAGAACGGATTTCTTTGGGCGGAAATTTTATGCATTGGTACAAAATCAACAATCTTATTAGCTTTGAAACGCTGACGTTATATTCTTTTGTTTGACTTAAAAGCATTTCATTTTCTTCATCATCGAGATAAAAAGCGTATCGGTGTTGTCTTTTTCTCGGCAAGTTTTTCACTCCTTTCTTCTGCTTTCGAGCGGATTTGTTGCAACAAATCCAATGCTCGCAAAGACGATACCACACTTTTTATCGCTCCCACTGTCGTTGCTTCTGAAGCACCATTGCATACCGTGCAAGAGCTTTTTCCGTTATCTCTTCCATCTTTTTCGGCGGCATATCTTTCTTAAAATACTTCTTAAAAGTTTCAACAGGAATTTTTACATACTCTTTCTGATTAGCTTTTTGCTCCTGCATAATTTCAAAGATGGTATCCATAGTGAGTTTTTTCTCATCACTTAACTTGTGCATACGCTGAGCCTGAGAGAGTGACGGAGTGCAATCTTCACTTTCAATAGTTTCAATTAAGTTGCACTGTTCCTCTTCAGTTAAATATGAAAGTTCAACTGCAGGTATAAAAGAAATTCTTTTTTCATCCACCATATCAAGAAGTGCAGGTTGCAAATTGTTCAATCGGATATATCTTTGAATCTGCATTCGGGAATCAGGCATTGTTTCTGCAAGTTTTTCATCACTGCGGAACTTCGTCCCAACTTGTGACGAAGTTAAATCAGTTCTTGCACCTTGCTTTTTAATTGCATCGTGTTTCATTTTATACGCGCGGGCTTTTTCACTCGGCAATATCTTTTCTCGGCTGAGATTACAGTCAACAAAATTTATTACCGCTTCTTCTTTTGAAAGCTCTCTTACATAAACGGGAACGACATCAAGATTCAACTCTTTTGCAATCTGCCATCGTCTGTGACCTGAGATGATTTCGTAACCGTTATCTGACTTATTAACGATGAGTGGTGTGATTATTCCGAACTCTTTAACGCTGTCACGAAGCTCATCGTATTCACTTTTATTAACACTCTGAAACGGATTGTTTTCAAACGGATGAAGTAAATCGAGATTTAGATATTCAATTTTTTCGTTTACCATTAAATTCTTTTTCCTTTCTTTGAAAATTTTTGTTTGAGTTTTTGCAACATAAAATGATGTTTTGTTTTTTGCTAAAGCATTGTTTCACCTTCCTTCGTTTTAAAATTTTTGTGATAAAAAATCCTTGTGTTTAAACGAGGATATGTATTCAGGTTGATTTGTTTGGTGGGTATGTGGTATAATCTTTTCATCAATATGAAAGCGTGAAATTAAAATGAGCAGAAAAATAGTTGCTATTGGTGGCGGTGAAAACGGAAGAAAGCGTTCTGACGGTACACGCTACCCATATGAACTTTCTAATCAAGATAAAGAAATAATCAGACTTACAGGTAAAGAACATCCAAACTTTCTTTTAATCGCTCACGCACAACCATTGGAAAGACAAGAAAGCTACTTTCAGGTAATGGTTGACATTTACGAAAAAATGTATGGCTGTTCCTGTAAAGATTTAAAAAGCAATGAATTAACTAATACCGAACTTGTACAAAGTCTTATTGACTGGGCGGACATCATATTTGAAGGTGGTGGAAACACACTTGATATGATTAAACTTTGGAAAGAAACAGGTTTTGACAAAACCTTAAAACAGGCTTGGCTTGACGGTAAAGTTATGTGCGGTGTTTCAGCAGGTGCTAACTGTTGGTTTAGTGAATGCTCTTCCGACTCACTTAAAATTAAGTATGGTAATGACCAACCGCTAATTGGTGTTGAGTGCTTGGGATTTGTTGACGGATTGTTTGTGCCTCATTGTGATGAAAAAGATCGTCTTGATAATGTAAAAGAGTTATTGAAAACAAGTGAACACGTTGGATTATCAATGTCCAACTGCACAGCACTTGAGATTGTTGATGATGAATACAGACTTATTACAAGTGATGCTTCTTACCACAATATTGAAGCGTTTGGTTTGAAATCATATTGGAAAGACGGAGAATATATCAAAGAATATATTGATACATCTGTTGATTTTAAGCCTTTAAAAAATTTGTTATCAAAAGAGTGAGGATTTCTCAATGAACACAATCACAATAAAACCTTTATCATCCGAAATAAACAAAGACTATCTTGATTTTTTCGATACTCGTGCATTTACTGACGGCAATCCCAACGGTCCTTGTTATTGTACATCCCCGAATCAGGATGAAGAAACCATTAAAAAGATGGTTAAAAAATTCAAAATTTTTGGTGTTAAGAAAACGCTCCGTAAGTATGCAGTAAAAATGCTTAATGAAAATAAAATTCAAGGTTATTTAGCTTTTGACGGAGATGTATCTATCGGATGGTGTAATGCTGCAGATATTGAAAGTTATTCAGGCTTTATTCCTCAATTTGCAAAAGAAAATACTTGTGGAAAGACTGTTTCTATCGTGTGTTTTGAAATTGCCCCTGAATACAGAGGTAAAGGAATTGCATCAGCTTTTATCGAAAGAGTATGTAGCGATGCAAAGGAAAAGGGATACGTTGCAGTTGAAGGTTATGCCAAACTTTCCGAACAAAGAGATGATTTTGATTTCCAAGGTCCCGTCCAACTTTACAAAAAAGCCGGTTTTGTTGAAATTGCAAGAGAAAACGGACAAGCTATTATGAGAAAATTCTTATAAAATAGTTCTATTTGCTCTCACATCTGTGGGAGCAGTTTCTTTTTATCCAAACCGCTGTATAATGAAAACAGTGAAATATTAGTGAAAATTCATTCCTTTGAAAAAAATTATTTTTTCAACAGAGGCATTTTTGAGTACATTTTGCCCTTAGTACTACGGACAGAATGCACCGATTTTTAATGGAAATTTTGCTGACAGGGTGCTGTTCGTTTTACAAATTTCTATCGGCTGATTTGCAAAATTTGGATTTTTACGAGCCGAAGAAAGAATTCACTTCAGCTCTTTAGCTTTGCACATTCTAAATAGCTATTGCAAACACTTTACTAACCGAAGAAGAAATGCGTTGTTTCATCAGCCTTTCGAATTCAGCCAATACGCCTTATATACTTAAAGTTACTGCTAACTTAATTAAAGAATATTTTCTCTCTTCTCGGTCGGTATATATCTCAGTCTTACTCTACTCAGTCTTATTACTTGCGACTTTTACGTAGACCTGATGCGTGTTTTCGGTATATCTAAAACATACAGCTTTGCAGGTTTGCCTTTACCCTGATATTTACGACGGAGCAGATTGTGTTTTTCAAGCTCACGCTGTAGCCTTGTTGCTTTGTCATGTCCACAACCAAGCACTTCGCTTGTTTCAGCAATGGTATAGAAGATAAACACTTCTCCGTTTTTATCACACCATCCGTTTATTGCAGATAACTGCATTCTGTCGAGCATTAAGCCATAAAGCAGTTTTGCTTCTGCTGATAAATCCTTGTACTCCTCCGTAAATAACATCTTCGGCATTTTGAAAAAGATTTTGCTTTGAGGTTCTTCGTAAACGATATCTATGTTCAGATTTCATCACACTCCTTTTTATTTTCGGTAGCGGCTACCAAAAATTGTTTGATTATCTTTCGCCCATCCGACGTAAGTCGGTTACGGCTTGTCCTGCGATATTGATTAGTTCTGTATTATTGGGTATTTGGTTTGATTCTTTCAACGTAATTCGTATTTTACGTATGGATTTCTCTATCTCTCGGCAAGTACAACCATTTTTCAGGGCGGCAATAGAAAGATTGGCAATATATACACAGTGGCTCGGCTCGTGATGGTCTTGAACTAACATACGTCCGATTTGTTCAAGAATTCCGTCTTTTGATTTTATTGTCCATGTGGTTTCGTCAGAACACCAAAGTAATGACTTGTCGGGAATTTCGGCAGCCGCTTCCGAAATCAACTGAGCAGCTTTGTTCACATACATTGAGTTAACGGCTTGTCTGCGGCTACATCTGCCATTTGGTACATCAAGCCTCGGTCTGCCACGACCTCGTTTCTTTTCTTCCATTTGTATTCCTCCTTTAATGTAGCTTTTCGGGTTAATTTTTATTGATTTTTTCCTCTATAACGAGTTTGATTTTTTTAGTGGGGTAATTTCATTAAGAGTGTCGTAAAAGTCTCTTTTGCCGTTTTGCCCGAAATAGTTCCTGCCCCGGAATTTCACCGCAGCGTCTTTACGATCGCTCTTACGAGGTCTTGGCGTAGTATCACTTTCGGACGGTCATTCAATTTTCAAGGTACATATAAATAAAGGTTTTTAGCAAAAAGAAAAAGCACCGCACGAACTCGAATGGACATAGTTATCCCACATCCAATCGACTTTCGTTACGGTGCTTGGGTAGCATAATCTTACGATTATCTCCGCATACGCGATTTAGAAAGTGGGTTCTTTCTTCTCTGCAACACGAATATGTAGGTTCTTGCTGTGTTGCTCTTTTGAAAGATATGTACATTCGACTTCATACGGTGCCAAATAGTCCTCTGATGACCTTGCATCACGCTTAAAGTCGCAAATTTATTAAATTGTGGTTATCAGTATAGAACAAACGCTTCCAACAGTCAATAGGGTTTTGGAAAGTCGTTTTAAGGTGTTGATTCTACTCAACACCTTTTTGTATAAATTTGGTTGAATCTGTTGAATTAACGGGCATAAAGTGATATACTTTATTTTGTATAAGTATATCTTAATTTGATTTAGCAAAAAGGAGTACACAATGGATAACGATTCAAAGTTAAGACCTTTATATCTTGCTAAAATTTTATATGAGCAGACCGACGAGGAGCATTATCTCACAACCGTTCAGCTTATTAATATTCTTGAAGAAAAATACGGTATCAGTGCTCACCGTCAGACGATAAAATCTGAAATTGAGCTTCTTCGCAAGTTCGGTATAGAAATAGAGGAAGTAAAATCCGTTCAGAACAGATACAACATCTGCTCCCGTGATTTTGAAAACTCCGAGCTGAAGCTTCTTATAGACGCTGTTGAATCGGCAAAATTCATTACCGCCGGTAAGAGTAAAGAGCTTGTTGCAAAGCTCAGCTCTCTTGCAGGAAATTACGGGGCTGAAAAACTGAAGCGTAATGTCTGCTGTGAAGAACGAATCAAGTCAGATAATGAAAGAATTTATATTATTGTCGATACCATAAACGAGGCTATCAATGAGGGTAAAAAGATTTCATTCCCGTACTTTCAGTACAATATAAAAAAGGAGCATCAGCTAAAACACAACGGTAATCCTTATGTTCTTTCACCCCTGCACCTTGTATGGAACGGTGATTTCTATTATTTAGTCGGTGTTGCAGATGACGGCAATATCAGAAATTTCCGTGTTGACCGCATTGCAAAATGTCCGACAATTCTTGAAGAAAATTCAATACAAGCTCCCGAAGATTTCAATATTGATGATTACATAAACACAACCTTCCGTATGTTCAATGCAGAACATACAGATGTTGAGCTTCTTTGCGATAATGACGTTATTGATTCGATAATTGACCGCTTTGGTGAGAATATCGAAATAACGGAAGCCGCTACCGAAAATTTCAGAATAACGGTAAATGTCGCCACCAGCCATATATTTTATAGTTGGATATTCGGCTTTGGCGGTAAGGTTAGAATACTTGGTCCTGAGTCGATTAAGGATGAATACATGGCGATGCTGGATAGAGCAAATGTATCAACAAATACATTATAAAAATACATCAACAGACAGAATCAACGACCACAAGGTTTATACAAAAGCTATTTACCGTAGTTACTTATGATGAGCATATAATAATCGCCCATAAGACTTATTATAAAAAAGACAGGAGAACAGCTATGAAACCAAATGAAAAGCATCTTGAATTTTTACAAAATAATATTGCAAGAATGAATCAGTGTTCATTTCAAATGAAAGGATGGGCCATCACATTAGCTTCTGCATTAATTGCAGTTTTTGTTTCAACTATCTCAAAAGAAAATCCTGGGAACAAAATTTATATTTGTGCTGCGATTGCTTCAACCATTTTATTCTGGTGCTTAGATTCACTGTATTTGTCCAAAGAAAGAAAATTCATTGGTGTTTATAATGATTTGATCGGTGTTACAAATGGCAAAAATCATAAACCAGTTAAAATCAAGGTTTATGAAATTCCAATTAAAAAATACAAGGAGTGGAAATACTCCTTTATTCGTGCAATGCTCTTGCCATCGGAAATCATATTATATGGTGTAATAATTATTGGTTTAATAGTGTTAAGTCAAGCTGTATAAAAAGATAAGGAGCTAAAGCATGTTTGCAAAATTCAACTATAATCCATCAAACGCATTTTATTGTTCCGAATTAAATCAACATTTCACACTTGGAAACAAGATATATTCCGAACATAAAAAAGAAGTTCAAGATTGTTTGTCAGAATATATTACTGAAGATGGAATAATAAATGGAACAGCCTTGAAAGAACATTGGTTTTCTGTTTCCAAGAAAGATATATTTATATCTCATTCCCATAAGGACATAAACAAAGTTATAGCTTTTTCTGGTTGGCTTAAAGAGAATTTTGGGTTAGAATCGTTTATTGACTCGTGCTCATGGGGATATTGTGACGATTTGCTTAACAAGATTGACAAAAAATACTGTTACAAACCCAAAACAAGAACATACGATTATAAATTGAGAAACTATACAACTAGCCATGTTCATATGATGTTATCGACGGCTTTAACTGAAATGATTAATAATACAGAGTGTATTATTTTTTTTAATACACCCAATTCAATAATTATGTCTGATGAGTTAAAGAAAATTAACAAAAAAGAGAAAACGATATCACCATGGATTTATCATGAACTATCGATATCTACAATGCTTCAAATTTCACTTCCTAAAAGACGAAGTTTCTTGCAGGAACGATATGATCAAGGGTATTCATTTTCACATTCAGATTTAAAAATTGGATATGATGTTAGTGAGCAAATAAAAAGCATGATTATGCTCTCAGACGAAATATTGAAAAAGTGGAAAGATGAACACGATAATAAAAAGCACGCATTAGATGAATTATATAAACTTTTGGGCGTCTAATTTTAAGGAGAAAGCAATATGAGTACAAACATCTCAAAACAAAAGCGTGAGGATTTACTCGCCAAAATTAAAGAAATACGCACCTTTATTTCTGCTGCACCGCAGGATAAAAATACAGGTAATCTTTTGTCGTACCTTTCTGAGCTAGAAAAAGACGTTAACGGGAAGAAATACGGTCTTGTTTTTGAAGAGCACCGTGAGGAAATTGATGAGGTTCTTGATACCCATACTCCTGTTCTCACGGAAGATGAAGACCTTTTTATCAATAACGACGGTCAAATGAATTTTCTTATCGAGGGCGATAATCTCGCTTCGTTAAAGCTTCTTGAAAAGACACATAAAGGAAAGATTGACCTTATTTATATCGATCCGCCTTACAATACAATGAGTACTGGGTTTACTTATTCTGATACATTGGTGGATAACGGAGATAATTACAGACATTCAAAATGGTCTTCTTTTATGAAAAACCGTTTGGAAATTGCTCGTTCACTTCTTTCACCAACAGGATGTATTTTTATCTCTATTGATGATAATGAATTTGCAGCTTTAAAATTAGTGTGTGATGAGGTTTTTGGTTGGCAGAATTTTGTTACGTCTTGTATGTGGCAAAAAATACACAGCATCAAAAATGATGCTAAGTACATTTCTGTAAATCACGATTATATTTTCGTCTATGCAAAAAACATTGATTTGCTTAAATTCAATCTTCTTGATCGCACAGATGAAATGAATAGCCGATATAAAAATCCCGACAACGATCCAAGAGGTCCTTGGCAATCAGGTGACTTGGTTGCAAATGAAATTCGAGTTAATGGAAATTATGATGTAATTGGTCCAACTGGAAAAGTTTTTAATGTTCCTGAGGGTAAACACTGGGTGTATTCAGAGGAAAATATGCGTACTTTGATTGCAGAGAACAGAATTTGGTTTGGTAAGGACGGAACATCATTTCCGAGAAAGAAACGTTACTTAACAGAGGTTCAGCAAGGTCGCACACCAGATTCTTGGTGGACAAGTGCTGAAGTTGGGCATAACCAAGAGGGTGCTCGTGAATTAAAATCAGTCTTTGACGGTAGAATTGTCTTTACTAACCCAAAACCAACACGTTTGATTGAACGTATTATTAAAATGGGTTCAAAAAGCGATAGCATAATTCTTGATTTCTTTGCAGGAAGTGGCACGACTGGACATGCCATTCTAAAATACAATTATAACAACGAAGGTAGTAACCGCCGCTTTATCCTTTGCACCAACAACGAAAATAATATCTGTCGTGATGTTACTTATGAACGCATAAAGCGTGTTATTGACAAAGAAGGATATGAAGCAAGTCTAAAATACTACAAAGTGGATTATATCCCCATTTGTGAGCGTATGTATTATGAATATGCCGACGAGCTTCTTCGACACATCAGAGAACTTGTAGAACTCGAAAATGGTGTTAATTTCACTAACAATGCGGAAATAGCCATTGTTCTTACCGAAGAAGAACTTGAAGATTTCATCGCAAACATTGATGATTTCTCAAAGTGCAAAAAGCTCTATATGGGACATGACCTCTTACCTACCGAAGAACAGGAACAGGCTATATCCTCACGCAAAATAGAGGTCAATATAATTCCTGATTATTTGCTTATGTGTGATAAAGAAGCAATAGAAGTGCAAAAAATTTTGCCGTTCCTATCCGACACTTGGCCATTGTGTCGGATAGGTCGGGCGGTTATTCGGGCAAGTCAATCTTGCCGACAAAGCTGTAATAAATCTCAA
>JAGASD010000058.1 GCA_017621885.1 Clostridia bacterium
AGATTTTTTGCACCTTCCACCATTCCGCCCGAGCTTTGTTTTAAAAGTCAATTTATCACCCGTGGTAAATGTGCAAAAATCAACATATTTATCATAGAATGGTCCCCCTCCCTCCGAGCTAAAGCTCGCAAGGAGGATAAGGCGGTACGCATAGATGCGTACCCTACTGTGTTATCGTTTTCAGGCTTTCAACTTAATCTACAATCAACGCGTAGCGTTTCGAAAATTACGCAATACCAATTATGAATTACGCATTAAAAAATGCCCTTGCTTTCGCAAGAGCATTTTTTTATTAATCACAGCAAGGGTCTTCTTTCTTTTTTACAGGTGCGGGTTTGCCCTGCTTTGTTGCATCACCTAGACCGGTGGTTTCAGTGAAAAGCACGTCCTTCTTTACAGCCTCAACAGTATCGGTGGGAATAATAATCTTTGATGCCTGGCCGTTTGACATATTAACGAGTGCTTCGTATTTTTTGAGTTCAAGAACAGCAAGTGTGGGATTCGCCTCAACAATTGCGCGGATACCGTCAGCTTCAGCCTGCTTTGCAAGAAGAAGCGCTTTTGCTTCACCTTCTGCGCGGGCAATTCTTGCATCTCTTTCACCTTCAGCGGCAAGAACCATAGCCTGCTTGTCACCTTCTGCACGGGTGATAGCTGCTTCCTTATGACCTTCAGCCTGAAGAAGAGTTTCACGGCGGTCACGTTCAGCCTTCATCTGCTTTTCCATAGCCTGCTGAATTTCCTGGGGAGGAATAATATTTTTAAGCTCAACACGTGTAACCTTCATACCCCACTGGTCAGTTGCCTCGTCGAGGATTTCGGTCATTTTTGTGTTGATGGTGTCACGTGAAGTGAGGGTGTTATCAAGCTCAAGCTCACCAACAATGTTACGAAGGGTTGTAGCGGTAAGGTTTTCAAGAGCGTTGATGGGGTTAACAACACCGTATGTGAAAAGCTTTGCATCAAAAATCTTGAAGAAAACAACGGTGTCTATCTGCATTTTAACGTTATCTTTAGTAATAACAGGCTGGGGAGGAGAGTCAATAACCTGCTCCTTGAGAGTGATTCTTCTGGCAATTCTCTCAACGAATGGGATTTTGAAGTGAAGACCTGCATCCCACACAGCTTTATATTTACCTAAAAATTCAATAACGTACTGATGTGTTTGGGGTACGATGCGAACGTTTGCAACAATTAATGCAACGAGCACAACAAAAATTGCAATAATAACATATTCCATAAAAAAGCCTCCTTGGTTTTTGTGATTTTATTATACTATTACTATATTTGTTCGTCAATAGATATTTAAAATTTCAAAATTCAAAATTTAAAATGCAAAATTTCGGGGCGCAAAGCGCCGATATATAAGTTGCAAGTTGTCAGGGGTCAGGTGTCAGTTGAGGAACGCTGACGCGTGATTGTAGATTAAGTTGAAAGTTAAAAACGCAAAATTGAAAACGATAACACAGTAGGGTACGCATCTATGCGTACCGCCCGATAAAATTGAAGTGTTGCGAAGCTTTACATCCCTGTTTCATCTTGGATGAAATAGGGAGGGCAAGGAACACGACCGCGCCCTGTGGGCGATGCAGGGAGTGTGAGTTGGCGCAGTGGTCAAAATTGTGCGAAGTGAATAACGAGCAAACAATTTTGGGTACCACAAGAGGTTGACCGTTCTCTAATAAAGTTGTTGATACAAACGATACCTCCCTGCGTAAGGAGGGAGGGGGACCGTCATACCTCAATTTTTTCACAACGAAAAATCCATAAGCGTGACCAAAAATTGTTGTTATAAATAAAGCTTGTCGGACGGTGGAGGGTCCCTTCAACTTATTGTAAAAAACAGCTTGGTAAGGACTCTCCACCACTCCGGTGAACTTTGTTTTTAAATATAGTCTATGACTCGCTTGAAAATTTGTTTTGAAAGCAACTTGACAAAAGGTGGTCCCCCTCTCTCCCGCAAGCGGCAGAGAGGTATAGCTTCGCATCACCGCACTTCGCATTTCTCATTTAAAAAACCGCCCTTGCTTTCGCAAGAGCGGTTTTTGTCATATCTTAGCCTTTTTTGTTTCTGTTGAAGCTACGGCGGGGACGTCTTTCTCTTTCGGGCTCGTCGTCATTTTCGGGAACAAGACCTTCAACCTCAATAAGAGCATCGCGTCTTGAAAGATTGATTCTGCCCTGGTCGTCGATTTCAGTAACCTTAACCATAATCTGGTCACCAACGCTTACGCAGTCTTCAACCTTTTCGGTTCTCTTAACGTCAAGCTTTGAAATGTGAACAAGACCTTCTTTACCGGGAGCAATTTCAACGAATGCACCGAATGACATAAGTCTTGTAACAACACCGTTGTAAATAGCACCGATTTCGGGGTCATTTGCAATTGTGTTGATAATTTCAAGTGCGCGGTTAGCATCGTTGATGTCAACAGCAGTAACAAAGATTGTACCGTCCTCTTCAACATCAACCTTACAGTTGCATTCAGCACAGATTTTCTGAATAACCTTACCCTGTTTACCGATAACGTCACCGATTTTTTCCACGTCAATCTTAGTTGTAAGAAGCTTGGGAGCGTAAGCAGAAAGCTCTGTTCTGGGCTCAGAAATAACGGGAAGCATAATTTCATCAAGGATGTACATTCTTGCTTTGTATGTTTTCTCAAATGCTTCTTTGATGATTTCGGGAGTAAGACCGTGTACTTTAAGGTCCATCTGAATAGCAGTGATACCTTTCTTTGTACCCGCAACTTTGAAGTCCATATCGCCGAAGAAGTCTTCAAGACCCTGAATATCAACCATTGTCATAAAGCGGTCGCCTTCAGAGATAAGACCGCAGGAGATACCTGCAACGGGAGCTTTAATGGGAACACCGGCTGCCATAAGGGCAAGAGTTGAACCGCAAACAGAGCCCTGTGATGTTGAACCGTTAGAAGAAAGAACCTCAGAAACAACACGGATTGTGTAGGGGAATTCCTCCATTGAGGGAATAACGGGAAGAAGAGCTCTTTCAGCAAGTGCGCCGTGACCGATTTCACGTCTGCCGGGGCCTCTTGAGGGCTTTGTTTCACCAACTGAGTATGAGGGGAAATTGTAGTGGTGGATGTATCTCTTCTCAACGTCTTCATCAATGCCGTCGAGCATCTGTGCATCGCGTGCAGTACCGAGAGTTGTGATTGAAAGAACCTGAGTCTGACCTCTGGTGAACATACCTGAGCCGTGAACTCTTGAAAGAAGGTCGATTTCTGCGTTAAGAGGACGGATTTCGTCAATACCGCGGCCGTCTACACGCTTGCCTTCGTCAAGGAGCCAACGACGAACGATGAATTTCTGGAGCTTGTAAAGGCAGTCGTCAATTTTAGCAGCTTCTTCGGGGAATTTTTCATCAAATTCAGCGTGAACTGCATCATAGATGGGAGCAAGTCTTTCATCGCGGATTCTCTTGTCGTCTGTGTCAAGAGCAACCTTAACATCTTCAATAGCGAAAGCCTTGATAGCTTCATAAAGCTCTTCAGAGGGATCGTTTGATTCGAAAGCAATTTTCTCTTTGCCGATTTCAGCAACGATTGATTTGATAAATTCAACGATTTTTTTGTTCTCTTCGTGAGCGAACATAATACCGTCAAACATAACCTCGTTTGAAATTTCGTTAGCACCTGCTTCAATCATAGCAACAAGGCTGTCAGTTGAAGCAACTGTAACTGTCATTTCTGTTTTTGCTCTTTCTTCAAGAGTGGGGTTGATAACATATTTGCCGTCAACAAGACCGAGAGAAACGCTGGAAACAGGACCGTCCCAGGGGATATCGGAAATAGCAATAGCTGTGGAAACACCCCAGAGTGCTGCAATTTCGGGTGAGCAGTCGGGATCAACAGACATAACCGTTGCAACAACGGAAACATCGTTTCTCATATCCTTGGGGAAGAGGGGACGGATGGGTCTGTCAATAACACGTGATGTAAGAACAGCCTTCTCAGAAGCTTTGCCTTCACGTCTCTGGAAGGAGCCGGGGATTCTGCCTACTGCATAGAGCTTTTCTTCAAAGTCTACGGAAAGGGGGAAGAAGTCAACACCTTCACGGGGCTTGGGAGCCATTGTAGCCGTACAAAGAACCTCTGTATCACCGTAACGAACGATACATGAGCCGTTTGCAAGCTGAGCCATTTTACCGGTTTCAATAACTAATTTTCTGCCGGCAACTTCAGTTTCAAAAGTTTTAAAATCCTTAAAAAACATATCTTTTACCTCATTTATTTTATTTCCGTTTCAAATGGTTTAGCAACAAAGAAAAACACAAAAATATTTTGCCCTTTTCTTTATCGCTAAAACCCTAATCAACGGATTGATTAACAAAAATATTCAATAAAAAACCGTTTTAAAAAACGGCTAACGGGACAAACGGAAACCCGTTTGTCCCGAAAAGAGCAATTATTTACGAAGACCGAGACGCTTAACAATTGCACGGTAGCGTTCAATGTCTGTCTTCTGAAGGTATGCAAGAAGGTTTCTTCTGTGACCAACCATTTTAAGAAGACCGCGACGTGAGTGATGGTCCTTCATATTCTCTTTAAGATGTGCGTTAAGGTCGTTGATTCTCTTTGTGAGAACAGCGATCTGCACTTCGGGAGAACCTGTGTCGCCCTCGTGTGTAGCAAATTCTTTGATAATTGCCTGTTTTTCTGCCTGTGTCATTTTTTTCACCTCATTAAATATTTCCCAAATAACCCAGAAGCAGGGCAGGTGAATGCGTTGAAGAACGCTTACTCCATACTCCGAGTCATAAGGCTTGAACATTATATCACAAGAAAATAAATTTGTAAAGTATTATTTACCTGCTTTTTTTGAGTATTTCACCTTATAAATGAAATTCATAAGATGTGCATCAAATGCGCCGATGGGCTTTGTTTCTGCATAAAGCTCTGCACCAACGGCAGTTTTGCAGCCCTTTTCCATAACGATTTCAACCGCTTCAGCGTCATACTGACTGCCTGCAACGCAAACAGCACCGTTGTCTTTAATAAGCACGGCGTTACGTTTGCCGAGGGCTTTAACAACCTTTTTGCTTGTTTTAAGTGTGTCAGAGGGATTGAAAACTGCGCATTTAACAACGGGACCGCAAAGCTGAGCAAGGTCATCAAGGAAGGGCTTCATTGTTTTGCCTTTTCTTGACATTGCAACAACGTTTTCATCCTTTGTGTGACGGATGTAGTTTACATCCTTTCTCTTTTTATAAATAGCCCAGTGCATATCTGCGCTGTCGGGAATTTCTCCGCCGCCTATCCACGCACCGCTTTTTGTGTCGATAATAGCACAGTTTTTGTCCTTTTCACCGACAAAAATGCAATTACCCTTTCTTGTGCTGTCACAGGGAGCAAATTCCTTCGCAGCCTTATATTTGCTGTCAGATTTGAACACGTCTGTAATATAATCAACAACGTCTGAAAAGCTTTCAACGGCTTTGCCCGAAATTTCACAGCAACGGGAAATAATGAATTTTTCGCAAACGTTTTCAAGAGTGTTTGCAACGCAGAAAGCGTTTTCATAGTCCGTGCCGAGGCAAACAGCACCGTGGTGCTTCATAATAACGGTGTTTGAGGTTGAGCGTTTAAGTGCATTAATAACACCCTCGCGGAGCTTGGGCTGACCGGGAAGACCGTAGGTAGCGCAGGGTACGTCTGTACCGAGGATTTCTGCATCCTGAGCATCAATGCTGTTGATGTCAAGACCGAGTGTGCTCACAACAGACGCATTTTTCTGGTGTGTGTGAATAACAAAATTCACATCGGGACGAAGCTCATAGCAGGACGCGTGAATACCTTTTTCTGATGAGGGCTTAACGTCACCCTCATAAGAGAGGTCAGCAATGTTAACAAGAACAATATCATCGGGGGTAAGCGTATCATAAGCCTTACCGCTGGGAGTGATAACAAACTGTGTATCACTGATGCGGCAGCTGATGTTACCCCAGGTTCTTACAATAAGACCTGCCTTTAAAAGCTCGTGACCGGCTTTGATAACTATATTTTTAGCTTCTAAAATATCCATTTGAAGAACTCCTTTCTTTAATTAGGAATGAGGAATGAGGAATTAGGAATTTCGGGACCTGCGGTCGGCAACATAATAAAGTTGCGGTGTTGCGAAGCCTATCCTCCCTACTCGTAGGGAGGGGGACCATTCTCAGATACAACTGTTGTTTTTCTATGTTTACCACGGGTGATAAACATTTTTTTAAAAATACAGTTCGGGCGGAATGGTGATGGGTAGCGGTACGCATGGATGCGTACCCTACGGTGCTATTGTTCTCAGCAACGCAACTTATAATCGCAACGCAGTTCCGAAACTTGCCACTTGCAACTTGCAACTTGCCACTTATATAATCAACGCGTAAGCGTTCCGATAATTACGCATTACGCATTGGAAATCCTCATTCCAAAAATGCCACGGTTTCCCGTGGCATTTTAAGTTTTATTCAGCTTTTATTGCAACATTTGCAAAAACTCTGTCGAATCTTCTGAGGGCTTCGTCAATAAGCTCAGGTGTGTAGCAAGCATTAGTGTAAAGACGGCTGCCTGCAAGAGTAACAAGACCTTCAGCCATATAAGCTGCGCCCATGTGCTGCATTTCTTTCTTTCTTTCGCTTGTAGCAGAAAGAACGCCGGGGATTTTCCAGGGCTTTAGCCAGTCAATAGCATAGTGCATTGTGCCGACAGTGTCAATATGACAAACAGAACCCTGGTTGAATGCAACGAAGGGAAGGTTGTATTTAGCAATGAGCTCCTGAAGACCCTTTGTGAGTCTGTCACCCATCAAACCTGCCTTCTGGCAAGCGTTCTGCTTATCGATTTCTTCAAGGGTGTAGTAACCCGCAACGCAAGAGATGGGAGTAGCAGCCATTGTGCCGCCCATGAAAGCTTTTTTAACCTTTTCACCGCTTGCATCAAGACCTGCACCGAGGTATTTCATATATTCTCTCTTACCGCCGATACCGCCTGCACCGGGATAACCGCCGGCAATAACCTTACCGAAGATTGTAAGGTCAGGAGAAACACCGTAGTAGCCCTGAGCACCCGCCATACCTATACGGAAGCCCGTAACAACCTCATCAAAGATAAGGAGAGCGCCGTATTTACGGCAAAGTCTTTCAACGCCCTTGTTGAAGTCTTTGTCGAGGGGTCTTGTGCCGCTTTCGGGGCCGATGGGCTCAATGAAAACAGCAGCAGTACCGCCTGTGAGAATATTTCTTTTAAGAACTCTTTCAAGAGAATCAAGGTCATTGGGGAAGAATTCCTGAGTATGTTTGAAAAGATAAAGAGGTACACCGTGTGCCTGAGTGAATTTTGAGCCGGGAACACGGATACTGTAACCGAGCTGATCACTCCAACCGTGATAAGCACCGCCCATTTTAACAATGTTCTTTTTCTTTGTTGCAAGTCTTGCAACACGGATAGCAGCCATACAAGCCTCTGTACCTGAACCGAGCATACGGAACATCTCAACAGATTCCATGCTGTCGCAAATCTTTTTAGCGAGCTTGTATTCAAATTCGTGGAAAAGACCTGTTGAAGGACCGCAGGTGTTGAGAAGGTCAATAACCTGATCTCTGACAACCTTGGGGTTGGAGCCGAGAACTGTGGGACCGCCTGCCTGAAGGAAGTCGAAATATTCGTTTCCGTCAATATCGTAAAGCATCATTCCGTCAGCCTTTGTGAAAACAAGGGGGAAGGGATAGTTGAAAGCAAGGTTGTGCTGAACACCGCCGGGGATAACCTGCTTTGCTTCTTCAATCATTTCTTTACTTTTTGCACATTTTTTGTCGTAGTACTCTTCTTCGTACTGTTTAAGCACATCGGGCTTAATTGTGTAAATAGGTTTTTTAATGAGCTCATCAAGCTGTCTTGTAACGGCGGCAGCGTCGTGATACTCACTAATTGCGAATCTTGTATCCATAAGATTGACCTCCTTAGAGTGAATGGATTCGAACCGGATATGCCTTAAATGGCCGAATTCACGCACCTTTGTAATTTTTTTGTCTCGTAATACTCCTTGAGAGTGAATTTGCGTTCACTCTTATTATACTATACAATAATAAAAAGTCAAGGGAAATCAAACGATTGAACTAAAGAGTGTATACTTTCAACAAAAAACACGCATGTGTTTTATGCAGATTACAAACGCTTTTTTGCAAAAATGCCTAACCGCTCAAAAATATTGTGCATTAAGACGAAAACAACAAAATAGTTGTAAAATGTTTGAACAGATTTGTTGACATTGCACCATCGTTCTGCTAAAATAAAATAGACTATCAATGTACAAACAAAGGAGGATGTTTGATTTGCAAAATTTAATGGATACTAAAACCCTCGCTTACATAAATATGTATGCAGTCCTCGGAACACTCGAAAATCTTTGTGAGCTTGTTCCCGAAGCATCCGAGCTTCTTCAGGGCAAAAAACCGATTTCAATCGGTTTTGAGGTTAAGGACGGTCCCTCTGCAACTCTCTATTTCAAAAACGGCAAATGCCGTATGGAACAGGGCTGCACAAACTGTGACGTGAAGCTTCCCTTCTCAAGCTGTGAAAAGTTCAACGGCCTTATTGACGGTACGGTAACACCCATTCCCTCAAAGGGCTTTACACACATCGGTTTTCTTCTTAAAACCTTCACACCTCTTACAGATTTGCTTTCAAAATATATGAGAGCAACCGAGGAGGATCTTCAGGACTCCGTTTTCTTTGAAAGAAGCACAAAGCTTATGCTTTACACAATCGGTGTTGCAATCGCTCAGATCGGTAACAACGATGAGGTTGGTAAGTTCAGCACAAAGGCAATTGAAGACGGCAGCGTTTATATCGGTATCAAAAACGGCCCCGGCCTTGAGCTTATTTGTAAGGACCACCGCCTTGTTACTCTTAAAAAGACACCCGAAAAATACCGCGCCGCAATGGTATTTGAATCAATCGAAACAGCCCGCGCGCTCTTTGACGGTGACGTAAATGCTCTTGCTTGCATCGGTACGGGTAAAATTGAAATGCACGGTCTTGTAAGTATGCTTGATAACGTTAACCGCATACTTGACAGAGTTGCATTATATCTTGCATAACAGGGCGAAGGAGGTACAACAATGAGTAAAAAATTCCCTTTATACAACAATACTAACTCAGATGCGTGGTACGACAGAGCCACTAAAGTAATTCCTGCAGGTGTTTACGGTCACCTCGGCCCTGCAGAAGGTCAGTTTATCCCCGTTAACAGATGGCCCCGTTTCTCAGAAAAAGCAAAGGGCACATATTTCTGGGACGTAGACGGCAATCAGTACATTGACTATATGTGTGCTTACGGTCCCAACATCCTCGGTTACGGTGATGAGGACGTTGACGCTGCTGCTATTGAGCAGATTAAAAAAGGCAACTGCACAACCTCCCCTTCAAAAATAATGGTTGAATGTGCAGAGCTTCTTGTGGATACGGTTGCATCTGCTGATTGGGCTTTCTTTGCAAAGAACGGTAACGACGCAACACAGGGTGCTATCCTTACTGCCCGTGCCCACACTCACAGAAAGAAGCTTATTTTCTTCAATAACTTCTATCACGGCGTTTCTCCCATGGTTCAGAAGATTGACTATCCCGGCGTTACACCCGAGGACGTTGCAAACAACCTTTACGCACGCTGGAACGATATTGAAGGTCTTAAACAGATTATTGCTGAAAACGAAAATGAAATCGCCGCAATTATTGCACAGCCTTATAATCACGGTAACTTCCTTGACAACTATTTCCCGGACGAAGGCTTCTGGAAAGAGGTTCGTGAGCTTTGCACAAAGCACGGTATCGTTCTTATCGTGGATGACGTTCGTTGCGGCTTCCGTCTTGACCTTGCGGGCAGTGACCATTTCTTCGGCTTTGAGGCTGATATTATCTGCTTCTGTAAAGCCCTTGCAAACGGATGGAATATGTCTGCCTTCTGCGGTAAAGAATTCCTTAAAAATGCCGCATCAAGTCTTTCATATACAGGCTCTTACTGGATGAGCGCGGTTCCCTTTGCTGCTTGTATTGCTTGTATCAATAAGCTTAAAGCTATCGACGCTCCCAAGCTTTTCCGTCAGATGGGTACAGAGCTTACCGAAGGACTTAAAAAAGCAGGTGCAGAGCACGGCTTCGATTTGGTTGTTTCAGGCGCTCCCGCACTTTTCTATTTAAGAATTGCTAATGACGATTCACTTCTTCTTCATCAGGATTGGATTGCTGAGTGTGTTAACAGAGGCGTATTCTTCGCATCACACCACAACCACTTTATGAATGCAGCTCTTACTCATGAGGACATCAACAGAACAATTGAAATTGCTGAGGATGCATTCAAAGCAGTTAAGAAGCTTCATCCTGAATTAGGCTGATTAGAGTAAATAAACTCACTCTACAGGAATTAAACTGATTGTTTAATCGGTAATTTATAAATAGGAGGAATATTACAATGGCACTTTCAAAACAGGAGTGGCTTGCTCTTGAAAAGAAAGCAAATGAACTCCGTAACCTCTGCCTTGACACAACATATTGGGCAGGCAGCGGCCACATCGGCGGCGGTATGAGCGTTATGGATATTATGACAGTATGCTATCATAAGTATATGCATATTAAAGTTGAGGACCCCAACTGGGAAGACCGCGACAGATTCATTCTCAGTAAAGGTCACGCAGGTATTGCTTATGCACCCGTGCTTTGCGACCTCGGCTTTAACGATAAAGAAATGCTCAAGACATTTAACCTTTCCGGTTCAAAAATGGGTATGCACCTTGACGCTAACAAGGTTGTTGGTGTTGACGCTTCAACAGGCTCTCTCGGTCACGGCCTTTCAATCGGTGTAGGTACAGCTCTTGCAGCACGTCTTCTTAAAAAAGATTATAAAACATTCGTTGTTCTCGGTGACGGTGAGCTTGACGAAGGCTCAAACTGGGAAGCAGCAATGAGTGCCGCTCACTATAAGCTTACAAACCTTATTACATTTGTTGACCGTAACCACAATATGATTGACGGTCCTACAGAAGAGGTTATGGCTCTTGAACCCCTTGCAGACAAGTGGGAAGCATTCGGCTTTATCGTTAAGAAAATTGACGGTAACAACATTAAAGAGCTTTGCGAAGCAATTGACTTTGCTTACGAAAACGAAACCGATAAACCCGTTCTTATCCTTTGCGATACGGTTAAGGGCTGCGGTATCGACTTCATTGAAGGCGACTTCAGATGGCACTACGGTGCATTTGACGATGAAAAATATGAAAACGGCAAAAAGGCACTTGAGAAATCTTATGCCGCAAGAGTTGCACGCGTTGAAAAGGAGGCAGAATAATTATGGCAGGCGGATTAAGTTATACAGCTGAACAGTCAACCTCTCTCTCAACAGCTGAAATTTACGGTCAGGCTCTCGTTGAGTTGGCTGAAGCACATCCCGAGGTAGTAGCTCTTACTGCTGACCTTGCAAAATCAACAAAAATCGGTGATTTCCAGAAAAAATTCCCCGAGCGTTTCTTTAACGTAGGTATTGCTGAACAGAATATGTTCGGTGTGGCTGCAGGTATGGCAAAGGCAGGTCTTGTTCCCTTCCTTTCAACCTTCTCACAGTTCGCATCATTGCGTTCTGCTGACCAGCTTCACACAGACCTTTGCTACCAGAATGTTAACGCAAAAGTTATTGCTACTCATTCAGGTACATCCTTCGGTCAGGCAGGTTCAACTCACCACGCTATCTGTGACCTTGCCGTTACACGTTCAATTCCCAATCTTACGGTTATCTGCCCCGCTGACGGTTATGAAACCTACAACGCAGTTATGGCAGCTTACAATACACCCGGTCCCTTCTATATCAGAATCAACCGTGGTTTCGACCGCGTTCTTTACAAGGATGCTGATTACGGCTTTGAGCTCGGTAAAGCAGTAGAGGTTCACGAAGGCTCAGACATCACAATTATCGCTTGCGGTTCTTGCGTATTCCAGGCTTTCCAGGCAGCAGAATTCCTTGAGAAGGCTGACGGTCTTAAAGTTCGTGTTCTTGATATGCACACAATCAAACCCCTTGACAAAGAAGCTGTTCTTAAAGCTGTTATGGATACTCGCCGTATCATCACAGTTGAAGACCACACTGTTATCGGCGGTCTCGGTTCTGCAGTTGCAGAGGTTGTTGTTGAATCCGGTAAGGGTTGCGCATTCAAGAAGCTTGGTATTCAGGATGCATTTGCTCCCATCGGTCTTCACGAAGATATCATGAGCACTCTCGGTATTGACTCCAACGGTATTATCGAAGCTGTTCGTGAGGTTATGAAGGCTGACTTTGAAGAGGATAATGACTGGGACGACGAGTTTTAATTAAAAATTCAAAATTAAAAATGAAAAATTTCGGAACGCTTGCGCGTTGATTATATTTAATGTTCCGTAGGGGCTGTGGCTTGCCCGGCCCGTAAAATACGAACAATCAAAACGGGTCAGGCAAGCCTGACCCCTAAGATAATTGTATTAGTTTCAAAAACATTATATATAAAACCGGAAACGAAGTTTCCCCGATAATTACGAATTACGCATTATAATCGGCGTTAGCCCCGAAATTCCTAATTCCTAATTCCTAACTCCTAATTAACAGAAAGGAATGATATTCTTGCCTAATATGGAAGAACTTTATACTAATAAAATATTCCTTTGCGGTGCATTGCCACTTTTGAAAACCATCGTTAATGATGTGCCTTCTCTTAAAAAGAAGTTTGAGAAAGTTCATTGCATTTATCAGGTAAGCTGTCTTGACCCCGATGCTCCCGAGGGCAAATGGGCAACACACTTTATGGTAAACGGTGACGAATGGCTCGTTCATGCTAACAAGGTTGCTTACAGAGTTAAAAAGCAGAAATTTGTTGAGCTTGAATTCAAGAGTGTTGAAACAATGAATGCATTCTTCAAGGGAAAAATCGGCCCCGCAACACTTCCTAAAATGCGTGGTGTAAACAACATCTATGAATTCGGCGTATTTATGATGGCGCTTCTTAAAATGGCAGACCTTTTGGGTCTTGAAGCTCCGCCCGAAAAGGAAGAGGACAAACGCCTTCTTGTTAAATGCTATTTCTACCTTCTTTCTGCAGGTATCAGCACACTTAACAAAATGGGTCACCCCGAAATTCACGATTGGACTTCTAAGAGCCCCGACCGTGTTTATGCGTGGAAGGTTGACGGTGAAGACTCCGTTTCAGCATACATCAGAATTAAAGCAGGTAAAAGTAAAGCCGGCAGAGGCGAATATAAACGCGCTCTTCCATTCTTTACAATGCGCTTTAATAACCTTGACAGCGCACTCGGTATTCTTATGTCAATCGACGATATGATTGAGTCCGTTCAGAAAGGTAAGCTCATTATGGATGGCGCACCCGAATTCGGTGCACAAATCGGCGGATATATGATGTACATTGGCTCCTTAGCCAAATAAAATATAATACTCAAAAGGGAAGCTTTTGAGGCACACTCCGTAAGGAAGTGTGCCTCAAGCTATATTCGTGCTCCGCACGAGCGATATATCTACGATGCGATATGCGTAGAACGCGTGATATACGACTTTCGCCGTGTGAAAAAGCACGAATATAATATCGCAAAAGACAAAGGCTTTTATATCGCTTTTGCCTTTTGGCAAAAATATCGCCGCAAACGACAGTTTGCAATATCGCTTTACTTGCCGAAAAAACAATCATTTATTTTCGGCAAGTATTTACCTTTCTCGAAGTATGTAACCCACTATGACACTTTCAGAACTTGAAAGTGTCATTTTATCTTTATATAGAAAAACGGAGGCTACTTCTTTACGAAGTGTCTCCATTTGGCTTCCCTTTTTATTTTTGTATATATTGACTTTATTTCTTTTTTTATATACAATTTTCACTGATTTATATTATTTTCGGAGTGTCATAATGAAAATCAATTCAAAAAAACAACCCAAGCCAAAAGCACACGTGTTGAAAAACACAGCCTTTATGCTTGCTTGTGCATTGAAAAGTGCACCCGTATCCCTTTTCATTATATATTTTTCTTATATAGCAGAAAATGTTTATTATGCCGTAGTAGTAAACGTAATGTTTCTTGAAACGGCGCTTTCAATTATTGAGGGTAACGGTACGTTCAATGAATTTGCAATCAGAATGTGCATTATAATTATAGGTAAGCTTCTTGTTGACCTGATTGGCTACATAAATGTTTACACAGTAAGGATAAAATTTGAAATAAAATGCGAAAGCTACATTAATTCGCTTATTTTCAAAAAAGCGCAAGAGGTGGAGCTCGGTTGCTATGAGAACCCCGATTTCTTTGACAAGTATAATCGGGCAACGTGGGTAATAGAAAAAAGCGGCTTTAAAAGAATTATTGAAGGCTCTGCGTGGACCTTGGGCTCAGTAGTCAGCTTGATTCTTCTTATAGGATATCTTTATTCCATAGATCCGTTCTTACTTATTTTCCTTGTTTGTCCTGTCATTGTTGTTGCTTTCCGTGTTTTTAAAAACAATTTAGAGCTTGAAAAAGAAAAGGATATGACACCCTACGAAAGAGAAAAGGATTATGTCAGAAGAACCATTCTTTTAAAAGACTTTGCAAAGGAAATTAAAACTACAAATATTTTTGTTGTTCTGGAAAAACGTTTTCGCGGTGCAATAGAAAAGAATATACAGGTAATAAAAAAATATGGTTGGAAAATAGCGTTGCTCGAATGCATCTCCGATTATTTCGCAGAAATAATCCCGGTTACCGGTGGCTTTATATACGGTTGTTACAGGCTTATGGTAGCGGGTGACATTGCGATTTCTGATTTTTCCGTACTTGTTTCAGCAATAACTACCTGTCGTAACAAGCTCAATCAGCTTGCCCACTATTTCGCAATGCAGCAAAAGCATTGCTTGTGGGTTCAGAATTTAAGAGAATTTCTTGAATACGAGCCAAAGATTCAGGGAGGAAGCCTTATTCCGGAGGAATTTTCAAGTCTTGAATTCAGAAACGTGTATTTCAAATACAGTGAAGCTGCACCGTACATTCTCAAGAACGTTTCCTTTAAAATAGAAAAAGGACAAACGATTGCTGTTGTAGGGCATAACGGAGCAGGCAAAACCACGCTTTCAAAGCTCATTATGCGTTTTTATGATGTAACAGAGGGCGAAATTCTTTACAACGGAATAAATATCAAGGAATATGATTTACTGAAATATCGCGAGAGATTTGCATCTGTTTTCCAGGATTACCGTGTTTTTGCAATGACTGTTTGTGAAAATGTTTTGACCCGAGAGGTAACGGACCAAAACAAAGAAACAGCTGTAAATGCACTTAAAACTGCAGGTGCTTATGAAAAAATAGGCGGATTACCAAGCAAGGAGGATTCGCTTCTGACTAAAGAATTTGACCCCGACGGTATTCTTCTTTCCGGCGGTGAAACCCAAAAGGTTACAATCGCCCGACTTTTTGCAAGGGATTTTGATGTTGCTATACTTGACGAGCCTTCGTCGGCACTTGATCCCGTAGCAGAAAGCAAAATGTACGATGCTCTTATGGAAGGAACAAAAGGGAAAACGGTTCTTTACATTTCACATCGTCTTTCAAGTGCAACACGTTCAGATAACATACTTGTTTTCAATAATGGCGTGCTTTCAGAACAAGGAACACACAGCACTCTTATGGAAAAGGGCGGAACCTACAGCGAGATGTTCGAATTACAGGCATCGGGCTATAAGGGGGTGTTTGAGGATGAATGACAAGAAAACCAATTCATTCAAAAACTACATTTATATGTTGAGATTCATCTTTAAGCATACACCGTTTATGGTTTTCGGCTATTTGTTTTTTGATGTGCTTGCAAATCTTCCGTGGACTCTTTCAAACGTTGTTCTTTTGAAGTATATAATTGATGTAGCTGTTGAAGGAAAGGATTTTTACAGAGTTGCGGTTGCCCTTGCACTTTTTGTCGCTTTTGTTGTTATAACTAACCTTTGCACAACGCTGTTCTATGAAGTATCTATGCCAAAGCAGAAGGAAAAGCTGTATTTTGCTATTTATAAAACAATTTACGAAAAGGCTGCAAAAATGGATTACGAGGCATACGATAACCCCGAATATTACAATGACCTTGTGCTTGCAATGAATGCAATGAACGAGCGTGCGTATGCCGTTTTGTCAAACACTCAGGATATACTTACCAATATCATCGGCGTTCTTACAATCGGTGCAGTTATTGTGACAATTGACCCCATTTGTCTTGTTTTTGTTGCCGTATGTGTCGCTATAATGACACCTATAGGAAGGCTTATAGCCAAGGTGAATGTTGAAAGAACAGAGGCGATGACACCCTATGACAGAAAAAATCTTTATTTCAGCAGGGTGTTTTATTTGCAGGATTACGCTAAGGAGTTGCGTCTTTCCGGCGCAGGTGAAATGATAGAGGCAAGATATAACAAGAATATTTTTGACCGTTTGAAAATTATTTCACCTTACCTTACAAAGCAATGGAAGCTGTATTTCTGTCAGGAATCATTGCCTATGACAATTCTTATATATTTAGGAATTACCTTGCTTATGGGCTACAAAGCCATTGTTACAAAGGATGTAAGCATGGGCGATTTTGCCGCTACCTTCAACGGTGCAGCCTCCATAAGCACCAGTGTTTTTGCAATAACAAGTCAGTTTGCTATAAATATAAGAGAAAACGGACTGTATGTTGAAAAATTCCGTAGGTTTATGAATGCAAAAGAAAAAATGATTTCGGGCACAAATACCACCGTTTTTGAAGAACCTCCGGTAATAAAATTTGAAAATGTTTCATTTAAATATCCCGGTACAGATAAATATGTTTTAAAAAACATAAATCTTGAAATAGCACCTTATAAAAAGATTGCCCTTGTAGGCTATAACGGGGCAGGTAAAACAACCCTGACAAATTTGCTTTTGCGTCTTTATGATGTAACAGATGGCGCAATAACTCTTAATGGGGTTAATATTAAAGAGTGGGATATAAGTGCATATCATCGTAATTTTGCAGCAGTTTTTCAGGACTTTTCTCTTTTTGGTGCAACCTTGGGTGAAAACGTATCAATGGATGATTCTCCTGATGCAACAAAAGCCAAGGATGCATTGAATGCGGCAAGCTTTAATCGTGAGCTGCCCGATGGCACCGATAGTATTATTTTGCGCGAGTTTGATGATAACGGAGTTTCGCTTTCGGGTGGCGAAGCACAAAAAATTGCAATTTCCAGAGCATTTTACAAGGAGTGCCCCTTTGCCATTCTTGATGAGCCCAGCGCAAACCTTGATCCGGTTGCTGAATATTCACTTAATCAGTCTATGGCAAAGGCCGCAAACAGTAAAACTGTTATGTTTATTTCCCACCGACTTTCAACAACGGTTATGGCAGACGAAATATATATGCTTGAAAATGGGGAGATAATTGAGAGAGGTTCCCACGAGGAGCTTATGGCACTTGATGGCAAATATGCCTATATGTTCCGCCTGCAGGCTGAAAAGTATGTTGAAAATAAAGATTGATATTATTTGTTCACAAATATTTATCAAAATTCCTCTTGACACATTGCGATTGACCTTGTATAATATCAAGAGTATTATGATAATTATGCCTTTGTTGGTAACAGCGGAGGGAGGGAACTATAAATGAGTCAGGTAAAAGTTAAAGAGAACGAGTCTTTGGATAGCGCACTTCGCAGATTTAAAAGACAGACATCAAGAGATGGTGTTATTCAGGAAGTACGTAAGAGAGAGCACTACGAGAAACCCTCTGTAAAGAGAAAAAAGAAATCCGAAGCTGCACGTAAGCGTAAGTTCTATTAAAAAAAGAGAGATGAGTCCTCAAAAAGAGGTTTCATCTCTTTCTTTTTTTGTTTTTATGTGATATTATTATACTGATGTAATATTTATTTGAGCATTTACTGCAATGCTTATCTGACACAGGTGATCGTATGCGTTTTGAAAAAGATACCACAATAAAATATATGTTCCGTGAAATTCACGATATCACACCCGAGGTTGTAAGGGAGCTGGGTCTTGATGCAATTCTTTTTGACCTTGATAACACAACGGTTAAGGATGCAACCCTTTCCACCATTCCGGGCGCTATCTCCTGGATAAAATCCTTGAAGGAAGCAGGAATAAAGGTTGCAATTGTAACCAACACTCCACGCATAAGAGCCTTTTGGTTTTCAAAAACCTTTGGTGTTAAATTCTACGGTTTTGCCAAAAAGCCTTTGCCCTTGGGTCTTCTTCGTATGTCACGAAAGCTTCAGGTGCCTATTGAAAAAATCGGTATGGTGGGGGATCAGGTTTTTACCGACGTTGCGGCTGCTAACCGTTGCGGAGCAGTACCTCTTCTTGTTGACCCTGTTGAAAACAAATGGTTCTGGAAAAACCACTATAAGAAAAACAGAATCAAAGAAACTCCCCTGCGCGAAGCCTTTTTAAAGGAGCACGGATATTATGGCGATAAATAAGCTTAAAAATTTTCTGAAAAATGACAGTGAAGCAATTCTTATTTGCTCCGAGGTGAACCGCCGTTATTTTACGGGCTTTCCCTCAAGTGACGGATATTTGCTCGTTACAAAAAATGATGCAGTGCTTTTTGCAGACAGCCGTTATATTGAAGCGGCACAAAGCTCTGTGAAAAATTGCAGAGCAGTTCTTCTTACCCGAGTTTCTACAGAAATAAAAGAATATGTCAAGAAAAACGGCATTTTAAAAATATATACTGAGAGAAACAGAATTTCAGTTTCAACTGCAGATTTTTTGAAAACGGCATTTTTACCTTGCAGAGTGACATTTTCAAAAAAGCTTGAAGAAATAATTACCAATGCTCGCGAGATAAAAGAAAATGAAGAAACAGAATGTATTAAAAAAGCCCAAGCCATTGCCGAGGGAGCATTTAATCACATTCTTACATTTATAAAACCCGGTGTGACCGAGAAGCAAATTGCCCTTGAGCTTGATTTTTATATGCTCTCTCACGGAGCAGAGGCTGTTTCCTTTGAAACAATTGCAGTAACAGGCAGTAAGTCCTCAATGCCTCACGGAGTTCCCGATGAAGCTGTTGTTAAAGACGGTGATTTCATAACAATGGATTTCGGTGCTGTTTACAAGGGTTATCACAGCGATATGACACGAACAGTTGCTGTAGGGAATGTAACAGACGAGCAAAAGGAAATCTATAATATAGTTTTGAAGGCACAGAAAAACGCACTTTCTGTTCTTAAAAGCGGAGTTTCTTGCGCAGATGCCGACAAAGCCGCAAGAGGAATTATTGAAGATGCAGGCTACGGTGAATATTTCGGTCACGGCACAGGTCACGGCGTAGGTGTTGAAATTCACGAAGAGCCCGGCCTTTCACCCCGCAGCAAACAGACCTTAAAAGAGGGTAACGTTGTAACCGTCGAGCCGGGTATATACATTCCCGGTAAATTCGGTGTAAGAATTGAGGATATGGCTCTTATAACAGAAAAGGGCTATGAGAATCTCACATCTGCTCCCAAGGAGTTGATAATTCTTTGAAATACAGTAATTTTGACGAACTGAAAAAGGATTGCCTTGCTTGTAACAAATGCAATTTGTGTGCCACCCGTACAAATATTGTTTTCGGTGTGGGTAATGAAAATGCAGATATTATGTTTGTCGGTGAGGGTCCCGGTGAAAACGAGGATTTGCAGGGTGAACCCTTTGTGGGTAAAGCGGGTCAGCTCCTTGATAAATATTTGCAGGTAATCGGTCTTTCAAGAAAAGAAAATATTTATATTGCGAACATTGTAAAATGCAGACCGCCCGGAAACCGCGACCCGCAGGAAGAAGAGCAGGATGCCTGCATTGATTGGCTCAGAGCACAAACGCGCCTTATAAAGCCGAAAATAATTGTCTGTCTCGGCCGCATTGCGGCGCAAAGGCTTATTTCACCCGATTTCAGGGTAACCCGTCAGCACGGGGAATTTATAAAAAAAGGTAACATCCTTTTTATGGGCACTTATCACCCTGCGGCACTTCTGAGGAATCCCGATAACAAGCCCGATGCACTTTCGGATTTTCAGAATCTCAGGGATAAAATAAAAGAAATGAATATTGAAATTTAAAACTCTATAAAGGAGATTAAAAATATGGATATTAAAAATTACATTGCTGAAGGTAAAGCCGTTCTCGGTATTGAGTTCGGCTCAACAAGAATCAAGGGCGTTCTTATTGATGATGAGGGCGGTGTTCTTGCAGTCGGCGGCTACGACTGGGAAAACAGCCTCGTAAACGGCATCTGGACCTATGGCGAGGATGAATTTTTTGCAGGACTTAAAGGCTGCTATGCATCACTTAAAAAGGATGTTAAGGATCGCTACGGCATAACTCTTACAAACCTTAAATATATCGGTATCAGCGGTATGATGCACGGCTACCTTGCTTTCAATAAAGACGGAAAGCTCCTTGCACCCTTCCGCACCTGGCGTAATACCTGCGCAGGTGAAGCCGCAAACAAGCTGACAGAGGAATTTCAGTTCAATATTCCCGACCGTTGGAGCATAGCGCACCTTTATCAGTTGATTCTTGAGGATGCAGAGCATATAAAGGATGTTGCTTATTTCACAACTCTTGCAGGATATATTCACACTCTTCTTACAGGTGAAAAGGTTCTGGGTATCGGTGAAGCATCAGGTATGTTCCCTATGGAGGGCAACAACTACAGCGAAGCTATGCTTGATAAATTTGATAACCTTGTAGAGGGTAAGGGATATCCCTGGAAAATCCGCGAAATTCTCCCCACAGTTCTTGTTGCAGGTGAAAATGCAGGTAAACTTACTGAAGAAGGCGCAAAGCTTCTTGACTCTGACGGCGACCTTGAAGCAGGTATTCCCATGTGTCCTCCCGAGGGTGACGCAGGCACTGGTATGGTTGCAACAAACAGCGTAAGAGTAAGAACGGGTAATGTTTCTGCAGGTACGTCTGTTTTCGCAATGATTGTTCTTGAAAAGCTCCTTTCAAAGCTTTACCGTGAAATTGATATGGTAACAACTCCCGACGGTGCACCCGTTGCAATGGTGCATTGCAACAACTGTACGTCCGATATCAATGCTTGGACATATCTTTTCAAAGAGGTCCTTGACCTTATGGGTGCAGAGGTTTCTTTGGGCGACCTTTTCACAGCACTCTTCAAAAAATCTGCCGAAGCAGACAAAGATTGCGGTAATCTTATTTCATACAACTATTTCTCAGGCGAATTCCTTACAGGCTTTGAAACAGGTAAACCCCTCTTTATAAGAGAGCCCGACAGCAAATTCTCACTTGCAAACTTTATGAGAGTTCAGCTTTTCACAGCCTTTGGCGGTATAAAAATCGGTATGGATATTCTTGATAAGGAAAATGTTGCCATTGATAAAATTCTCGGTCACGGCGGTTTCTTCAAAACTCCCGTTATCGGACAGAGCGTGCTTGCAGCGGCAATGAATGCCCCCGTTTCCGTTATGGAAACAGCAGGTGAGGGCGGTGCATGGGGCGTTGCGGTTCTTGCAGCCTTTGCGGCAAATAAAGAAGAGGGAGAAATTCTTCCCGATTACCTTGATAACAAGATTTTTGCAACACAGAAAATGACAACTCTCGACCCCGAAAAAGAAATTGTAGAAAGCTTTAATCAGTTTATGGAAAACTATAAAAAAGGTCTCGCGGTTGAAAGAGCAGCGGTTGAGATGTAAGAAAAATCCCCTCGGATGAGGGGATTTTTTAAATGAGAAATTAGGAATTAGGAATGAGGAATTTCGGAACGCTTCGCGTTGATTATAGATTAAGTTGCAGTGAAGCGAAGCCTATCCTCCTTGCGAGCTTCAGCTCGGAGGGAGGGGGACCGCTCTTAAAACAAATTTCTCGTTAAATTCACTGTAATGCGTGACACAAATCACCTTTACAATAAAATTATATCGGAGTGGTGGAAGGTACAATCACATTTTTCTTCAGCAAAATATATCGAATAAATCTTTAGATTTATTTATCGAATTACGTAGCAATATATCGAGTTTATCGTGAGATGAACATATCGACAGTCGATATATGCTAACGCATTCGATATGTGCGTTGCACTCGATATATTTTTGTTGCACAAAAATTCGATATATTCCGCTTTGCGGAATGAGAATTGTACCTTCCACCATTCCGCTCGAACTTAATTTTATAAATCAGTTTATCACTCGTGGTAAATATATTAAAAGTAACAATTCTATACAAGAATGGTCCCCCTCCCTCCCGCAAGCGGCAAGGAGGATAGGCTTCGCACCACCGAAAATTAATTTATAAATGCAACGCAGTTCCGAAACTTGCCATTTGCAACTTGCAACTTATATATAATCGGCGCTTTGCGCCCATTAATTCCTAATTCCTCACTCCTAATTCCTAATTCAAAAAAGCTCCCACTTGCAAAGCAAATGAGAGCTTTTTGTTATATGTACATAGTCTGTCCGTTATTTTCTCTTGATTTGTCTGCAAGGAAAACGACTCTGTGACCTGCAATGGAATTTTCAATTGATGTGCAGGAAACAGAAGGATTTTCGCCGCGGATGAACTTAATAAAGTCTTCTGTAAGTGCCGTGTCGGCACCGCCGTGACCGTCGTCGGGAGTGTTTGTTAAATCAACAACACGCTCGTCAAAATATTTACCGGGGTCGGGATTGATTGTTTTGATTTTCACAAACTTGCTTTCAAGCTCGCCGTAAATTTCACCCTTTGTACCGATAATGCGGATAGTTCTTAAAGATTGTGCGGCACCGCCGGCAAGGTTGTGCGTGCCTGTTGCACCGCTTTTAAAGTTAACAAGAACGCTCTGATGGTCAACCACATCGTTATCACATTTGAACATACATCTGCCGAATTCACTTTTTTCAAGAATAGCGCGTCGCTGCTCTTCTGTGGGATTTTCTATGCCCTCTAAATCCTTCCAGACGTAAACCTCCCAGCTGTCCGGGTGGTCAAGGTACATACGCTTTGCACCAAATTCACAATAATCAACTCTGGGGCAGTCAACAAGACAACGTGTGCCTGAATTTTCGGGAGCGTTTTCGGGCTTGAATTGGAATTTAGAGCCAACGGAAGAAACGCTGACGGGCTCGTCATCACCCATAAGCCACATCATAAGGTCAAGGTCGTGACAGCATTTCGCAAGAAGCATAGACGTGTGACATTTTTGGCTGTTTGCCCATTTGCCGCGGACGTAAGACGTTGAAAGGTGGTGATAGCTTACGTCTTCAACCATCTGAATATTAATAATTTTGCCGATTTCACCGCTGATAATGCTGTTTTTGATGGTGGAATATATGGGGTTATAACGGAGCACGTGGCAAATCATAACCTTATTTTTGTTGCGATTAACAACCTCAATAAGTCTGTTCATTTCCTCCTCGTTCACCGCAAAGGGCTTTTCAAGAAGCATATCATAGCCATTTTCAAGCAGGGGGATTGACGTTTCAACGTGGATTTCATCCATTGTTCCGTTAATCACTACGTCTGCAAATTTTGGTGCCTGTGCAAGCGTAACCGAATCAATAAAGCACATGCTTTCGGGGATGTTGAAAAGCTCGCGCACGTGGTTTCTGCGGTAATCGTCAGGCTCTGCCACACCCACAATCTGAAGCTCGTCGGGGTGTGCCTTGGAATATTCTGCATAAGCCATAGCGCGATGTCCTGCGCCGAGAATAATTGCTGTAACCGGTTTCTTTGTCATATCTATCACTCTAAACTTTTTCCCATTGTTGCTGTGTGTAATAAGGTTGAAAGCATTTTAAAGCCAAGACGCTTATAAAATCTCACTGCGCCCTCATTGCTTAAATTAGCCTGAAGCATAATGCCTTTAACGTTGCGCTTTTTCAGTTCTTGAAAAAGAGCCTCCATAAGCTTTGAGCCCCAGCCTTGATTCTGGTATTCGTCAAGAATATCAATGTGAAGGTGGGCGGGGTATTTGTGCCCGAAGAAGCAATACGGAATAGGGAATAACCAGGCCTGATTTCCGCTTTTTTTATGGAGCTTTCTGATTTCCGGAACATCCGTTTTTCTGAAAATCTTTTTATATCGTTTGTAGTCGGGCTCGCAAAGAATATAGCCTACTGCTTTATCGCTTTCGTCTGCCACAACAAAGCAGGTATCCCGGCATTCGCGCACGTAATACGTGGAAAACATTCTTGCAATGCGGTAACCTAAAACAGGGTCCTTCTGACAACCGGGACCTGCTGTCATACGGCAAACGTATTCAACGTCTTTAAGGTCGCTCTGTCGCATAGGTCTGATTGTTGCCATCAGTTTTTACCTCCGTCAGATTTGTTGGGGCGTTTGCGTGTAATTTTTTCGCGTGAGCCGTCGGGACGCACAATAACCGTACTGTCTAACTGAGTTTCCAAAGATTTTCTGAATGCCGCAACGTATTCTGCTCTGAGAGCTTTTTGTTCAAGCAATTCTTCCTCGGTAAGACCTTCTGCTTTTGATTTTCTTGCAAGAAAATTAATTCTGTCAATCTTTTCCTGAGTTATCATACTACCCGTTCCTTTAATTCTAAATTAAAACTACAACTATTATAGTATTATAAAAAATAAAGTCAATACAGTATTTAAAAAAATCAAACAATAAAAATAATGGTATTCATTGAAAAAACCGCAAACCCGATAAAAGGATAAAAGGATTTGCGGTTTTGTGTTATTTTAAATCAGTCACCTAAAAGCTCGTGGTATCTGCCCATCCAATAGGGAAGAAGATAGTTGTAAGGCATTACCGTTCTCATACCGTTTGCACCTGAAGAACCGGGGAGTGTGGCTGTGCGGTTAACAATCTTGCTGTTTATGTATACAAACTCTTCTGCGCCTGAGTCGCATACGAACTGGTTGCCGTCATAGTTACAGATAGCTCTTGAGGAATATTCAAGGGGATATTTAAGCTGAGGGGGGATGCCCATTTCTTCTTGTTCCGTATCCCAAATAAGGTCCTTTCTGTAGCTGTTGTACATAGGCCAGCAAACAAGGTCAAGGTTCATTTCCGAAAGAGATATTGCAGCATTTTCAATGTCGCAATTGTTGTTAGTAAGCGCACCGTAAACAATATTCCACATAGGAGAGCGCTCAACTCTCTCATATTCCCAATGATGTGTAAGACCCATTTTGAAGATTTCCTTGTGTGCTTCGTTGTCTGTGTACATAATAAGAGGATAAATGTTTGTAAAGTCAAGCTGGTCATCAATATGAGCAACGTGACCGTCCTCGCATTTATACTGAATGCAGTTCATAGCATAATGATACTTCTTTATGAGCATATCAAAAACTTCATTGTACTTTTTATCACCCGTAACGTGGTATGTGGTTATGAGGAATGAAAGTATCTCAAGTGAGTTTGTGCCTCTCTCATAGTACCATCTGTCATCATTGTTAAGAAGCTCGGGCTCCCAGTTTGCCCAGGTTGTAGGTACACCGTCCACGTCGCAAAGATGAAAATTGTTTTCGATAATGTGGTCGGTAATTTTTTTGACAACCTCTGCAATTTTCTTCTTTTCTTTTTTATCTGCAACAAGGTCGTAATAAATGCCGTATGCAAAATAGTGACCCGTCATTTCGTCGCTTGATGTTTCGCCGAGCCATTCGCAGTCGGGATTGTCCTCGCAAACGTGCCACTCTTCACGGTTGCCCTGACCGAAATAGGGATCGTCGGAGTAACGTGTAGCTCTTGCGGTGAATCCGGGCTTTCCTGTAACCTCGGTAAGCTTAATCATCGCTTCAACCGCTCTTTTAGCGTTAGCCTTTGCTTTTTCATCACCGGTTACTTTGTAACGGAAGCACTGACTTGCGCAGTAAAGGCCCGTAAAAAGACCGTCGTTATCGGAATTGGGGAGCCATCCTGATTCAAGATCGCCGTATTTGGTAAGAATTCTGTCAACCTGGTAGCCTTCGTTTCTTGTGGTGTATTTTACCGCAAACTCATCAAAATGATTTGCTTTCTCTTCAAGAGTCATATATTTATGTGTAATAAGGCTGATACCACGGGGCGTAACAGCGGCAATCGTGCCTTTTTCGGATACGGCAATTTTTGTTACCGTGGGGTGCATAAGCCAAGCACCGTATGAAAAATATGAAATTTTACCTTCAATGAGGGTAATAACACCTGTGTTTGTTGCAAAATATTTCTTTCCGTCGGGGGCAAAGAACATATCGTTAAAAGCACCGTCCGGAACGGAATAGAAATCGCTGCCGTTGAACCAGTAGTTTTTACCGTCGTAAATATTAAGACCTTCGTCAGAGCCTACCCACAAATGACCGAGTGCATCAATCTGAATGCAGTTGATTTTCTGGCTGGAAACACCTGTAACGTTGGGGAGGAGCTCTGCCCAATGGCGGCGTTTGCCCTTCATTGACATAAGACCTTCAACCTTTGAGCCCACATAAACGGTTTCTGCATATTTTGCTCCGTTATCAAGGGCAGCAAGACAAGCTGTTTCCTCGGGGAGGTCAACAACCTGAACAAATTCTTTGTTATCATTAAGATACAGATCATTTTCTGTTATAATCCAGAAGGAGCCGTCAAGCGCTACTGAAATATCAACAACGGGACAGTCAAATTCTGCAATCTTTTTTGCTTTGCCGTTTTTAACTTCGCAAAGAGAGTTACCGACTGCAGCGTAAAGCTTGCCGTTTCTCGAAAAAAGTGCAGAAGCCTTAAAGGAAAGCTTTTTTACCTTTTTGTCGTAATATTCAAAAACGTTGCCGTTACATACAGCGTAAAGAGTTTCACCTTCAAAAGCAACAGACGTTACCTTTTCAACGTCAATGCCGTTGCCCGAAGTAATAAACTCTTTGTCATACTGCCTGAATTCGCCTAAAAATAATGCAGATTTTTTCATAAAGAATACTCCTAAAATAATTTTATACCGTAATATTCTAACATACAATTATAATTTTGTCGATAGGTGGTTGCAATGATTTTTATAGGGTGATATAATGGTAAAAAATGCAAATAAGGAGCGGATAATATGTTAGCATCTTTAAGCAGTATATGGGTTGAATTAACCTCTGTTCTTATGAGTTTAATTCTTTCTTTCGGTACAATGTTCGGCATCTTTTCATCTCCCTCAACCGCACCTTCGGGCGGCTATAATGACGATGAAATAAAAAACGTTATTTTCCTTATCGGTGACGGTATGGGCTTTAACCACCTTAACAAAGCAGAAAAAGAAAGAGAGCTCTCTCTCACAATCAATGAGTTCGGAATCGGCGGCGAGGCAATGACACGCTCACTTTCAAACGCTGTTACTGACAGTGCGGCGGCAGGCACAGCCCTTGCAACAGGCGAAAGAACAAGCAACGGTGCAATCGGTGTTTATATGTTCGATCTTTTCTCAACATATTCTTATCCCAAGAGCATTACAGAGCTCTGCAAAGAAAGCGGTATGATGGCAGGCGTCGTTACAACCGACGAGACCTCGGGTGCAACTCCTTCCGCATTCTCTGCTCACGCGCATGACAGAGGCGACGCTGAGGATATTACTGCAGACCAGATGGTTTCGGGCTTTGACCTTATCTGGGGCGCGGCTAACGGCATTGCAAGTAAAGGCGAGGCTGAGGCAAACGGCTTTACTTACGTTACAACCTATGATGAAATGATGGCACTCCCTGAGGGTAGCAGAAGCTTTGCGCAGTTTACAAATGCGCTCTGGACTCTTGAGCAGTCCGATGAAAACACCCCCACTCTTTCACAGATGACCGAAAAAGCAATTGACCTTCTTGATGATACTGACGAAGGCTTCTTCCTTATGGTTGAGGGTGCTCATATTGATAAGCATTCACACAGTAACGATGATGAAAATATGACGGAAGCTATGGCAGAGTTTGACAAGACAATTAAGCTTGCTCTTGATTATGCAAAGGCAGACGGCGAAACTCTCGTTGTTGTAACTGCTGACCACGAAACAGGCGCAATTATGCTTGAAGACGGTGAATATGTTTTCACAAGCGGTTCACACTCTGATGCAAACGTTCCCGTTCGCGTTTACGGTTCAGATAAGCTTATTTACAAGGGCGAGATTCTTAATAACTACGAAATCCCCATGAGAATTGCATACACTCTCGGCTTTACAGAGGATGAATTCCCTTGCGAGGTAATGGTAGCGTAAGTGCTTAAACGACAAAACAGCGTTGGGAAGTTTGGACTTTCCAACGCTGTTTTAAAATAATCACTCCGGTGGTGAAAATATGGATAAAAAGGTTATTGCAATAACGGGTGCAAGCTCGGGAATTGGCAGATATACCGCAATTGCCCTTATGAATATGGGGCATATTGTGTATGATTTAAGCAGAAGGAATATCCCTAACGGCAACGTTAAATATATAAAGACTGACGTTACGGATGAAGAGAATGTAAGGGCATCAATTGATGAAATAATAAAGAACGAAAAACGCATTGATGTTGTAATAAACTGTGCAGGCTACGGCATTTCGGGTGCGGTGGAATTTACAAGGCTCTGCGATGCCAAAAGGCAGTTTGACGTAAACTTTTTCGGTATGGTCAACGTGAATAAAGCGGTAATTCCCTATATGCGAAAAGAGGGAAAAGGTCTCATTATAAACATCAGCTCCGTTGCGGCTGTGACGCATATTCCATTCCAGACTTATTATTCCGCATCAAAGGCGGCTGTTGAGTCCTACACCTGCGCACTCGCTAACGAGTTAAAGCCTTTCGGGATTTTCGTCAGCGCAATTCAGCCGGGAGATATTTGTACCGAGTTTACAAGTGCGAGAAATAAATCATTTCTTGGTGATGACGTTTACGAGGGCAGAATTTCCCGTAGCGTAGAGGGTATGGAAAAGGACGAGCAAAAGGGTATGAGTCCCGAATTTGCGGGGAAATATATAGCAAAAGTTGCACTTAAAAAGAGGCCGAAGCCCATTTACGCCATCGGCTTCAGCTATAAAGCCGTGTGCCTTTTATGTAAAGTTGTGCCGTGTGGGTGGAGAAATAAAATAATCGGCAGTCTGTATGCAAAATAAAGAGATACTTTATGAAAAAATGCAAAAATTATACTCCCTATTCTGACAATATGCAGACCGATGGGGATGTTCTTGATTTTTATCAGAATGGCGACGTTGCCCCCGGTGGAAGATTTATGTTTGTTTTTTAAAAGAAAAAGAGTTCAGGAACAAAAATCCTGAACTCTTTTTATATGAGAAAATATTTTAACCGAGTATTTCAACCATCTGATGAATATTCACTTCAGGCACGGTGAATTCTGCTCTGCCGTCTGCGAAAGTGTAATCAAGGCTTTCACCCGAAGGTACAAGCCTGATGCTCTGCGGTTTTTTATCACATTTTACACTGCATTTAACATTATAAAGGGGCACGGTATCTTCAATTACCTCTGTATTTGTTCCTCTGACAGTTGTGTGAGCAAAGAGAAGATGAAGAATGCTTCTGTTTTCTTCTTCCTGCCTTGCGTAGGTTAAAACGGCTCTGTCGGGAAGCTGTGCAAAAGCAGTCATTTCGTCACCCATCATTTTCTTGATAATATAAGTGAAAAGCTCTTTGAAGCAAAGGTGTCCGTGGTTTGCGTAAGCGGTGAAAATATCCCAACCGATGTAGGCGACATTTTTGTTGATTACAGCTCCCCGGAAGCTTTCGTCGGGGTTGTTGGGTGCATGAGCGTGGGAGCAGAAATGCTCCAAGGTACGGTTGAAATAAGGGTTTTGCATAAATGCAACTATTTCACCTTCATTAGCTTCAAATTTATTGAAATCGCACCGCATAACGTATTCCGTTTTGCCGTTTACGGTTTCAAATTCGGGAATAAAATATGTGGGACTAAATTCATTTTTACCCTTGTACACTGCACCGAAATCAAGAATGAACTTACCGTTTTTTATTATTGATTCACCCGTGGCAATAATCTTACCGCCGTTTTCAGCATACCTTTTGATTTTTTCTGTCATTTCGGGTGAACAACCCGAAACGTCGGGAAGAATAAGGAGCTTATAGGGGGATAAATCTGCATTCTCGTCAATGAAATTATAAAGAAAATGGTTTTCTAAAAGCATTCTGTTGGCGCCTATATCCGCTTTTGTGTCACGGCTTTTGGTTGTTGCTTCTGCGCTTAGAACCGCGAGGTCCGCAACGTTAACTGCACCGTTTAACCAGGGCTCTCTTTCTTCAACGTGAGCATAAGCCTTGCCTATAAGGTTATATGTTGCCATATTCATTTCCGAAAGGGGGTGCATCTGGTCACCAATGGAGCAGCCTGCACCGTTTGCAACGCTTAATGCGGTTTCGTAAATAAGTGCGTTGGGGTGCTTGTAACCGCCGAATTCACCCCAGCTATGGTGGAATTTTCCGGTCATACCTAAATAATCGATATCTTTAAGTGTGCGCACGTAGGCAGCAGAAAGAGGGAAATGGTCGTAGCCCCAACCGCCCGTGGGCAGACTTTCAAGCTCAAGGTGCGTGTTTGCATCTATGTAGCGGTAATCGCCCTTGGGAATGTGACCGCTGTTGTGGAAAATGGTGGCGGTTTTGCTGTGTTTTCTAACAGCCTCATTGGTTTTTTCAAAATATTTATTCAATACAATTTGTGAGAAAGCCTCTCTGTCCTCTGCATTTTCAGTATCAAGACCCAATTTCTTCATATCGCTCAGGCATTTGTCGCAATAGCAGACCCTTGAAGCAATAATATCGAGAAAAATTCCGCAGGGGTTGTATTTTACCATAACCTCTTCAATCTGCCTGCAAAGAAAATCAAGGTACTCTGTGTTAAAGCAAAGAACGTGAAAATGCACTTCCTTGCTGTATTCTTCGTTCTTTTCCTTTTCAGGGAAAGGGCACCAACGCCATTCGGGGCGTTTAAGGTATTCCTTTTCGTCAAAGCCTGCAGAAATGTAAACGGGAGCATTAACGTCAATTTCCTTGCAGGCTTCAAGCTGTGCACCCAACAGGTCAAAATCCAATTGAGGGTGCATTTCGTTAACCTCTGTGGGATGGTATGACCACCCGTGGTGGCATTTTGAAAAGACGGTTATGGAATTAACGTGACCTGCCTTCAGAGCGTTCTGAAATTGCTCTTTTGAAAAATTTTCACCAACGGGCACAAGCTCGCTTGTGTGAAAGTCAAGGTGTACTTGTCTTTTTCTGAACATAAATCCAGCCTCCGTATGTTAGTTAAGTTCAATTTTTACAGTTTTAATTTCCCACGGGTGGAAATCAAGTGCGTTATCATCAATATCTTTAATGTGGTTAGCAAGCAAATCTGTTTCGGCAACTATTTTACCGTAAGATGTGCTGAGCTCTGCGCAGGCTGAATTATCCGAATAATTACAGAAACGGGCTAAAATATAATCCTTTTCGGGATAAAGTGTAGTGAGTATTATTTCTTCATTATCTGTTTTAATTGAGAAAGGTTCAAAATCATTGATATTACCTTTACCCTGTGGGATAAATTCAGCAACAGGGGGAAGAGCGTATGCGAGAGCCTTTTTGTGAAGAGCCACATTAGTAAGGCTTTCTTCAAAGGGGAAGATTGCAAATTCGTTTTCAAAGGTGCCGTCTAAAATGCGTGTTCCGCACATATATTCGTTGGAATAAATAAGCGGAATGCGCAGATTGTTACCTGTGAGGGCGCAACCCATACAGCCCTTGTTAAATACGGCAAGACCCTGCTCATCATCGCGTACAGAGAGCCAGTAAATGCCGTGATAATATGTGGTGGAGTTAAAGGACTCCTCGGGTGAAACCTCGGTATCAATAAGGATATCATCGTTGGGATACCAGTATTTTTCGGTTTTCCTCAATGCACCGTTCCATTCGGAGATTGAGTAAGGCAAATCCCTGAACATTTTACGGTCGTTTTTGAGATTTACATTTAAGTTCAGGCAAAGCTTATCCTCGTGGTGGTGTCCGTTAAGGGTAAGGGGAACGGGTCTTCCCTGAGTGATGTCCGTTCTGCCGATAAGGTCATTTTTAACCGTGCACCTTGATTTACAGTCAATTCTTTTTGACTTACCTGAAAAGCTCATTGTAAGCTCAAAGGGGACAATACCGATTTTACCGCTGTAAGCAGCCGTTGCGCCGAGATTTGTCACGGTAATTTCCCATTTGCCCGTTGACTCACAGTCTGCACCGTTGATGTTACCTGTGAAAATACCGCTATTTTCGTTATTTACAACGAGCTTGTTTGTTGCAGTATCTTTTATGTAGTCAATTCCGTTTTCGGTAAACCTGATTTCATAGCAGGGAGTAGTAAGTATATTTGTTTTTTCGTCAAAATTATAAAGTGCAGAGGGCTTGTTTTCAGCCTTTTTAAGAGTGAATCTCTTAAAGCCGAAGGGCGCAAGTGTAATATGAACACAAAGCACTTTTTTGCCGTTTCTTTCAATAATTTCACATTCAAGGGGAGCGTCACCGTCAAAGGCAACAAAATCATCTTCAACAGGGATTTCTGCCCATTCGTCAATGGCGAAGGAATGGTGGTTTATAAAGAGGGCAGAGGGTGCTTCTTCTGTTGCAAAGCTTTTTGAAAGGAAGCTCAAAGCACCGCTTTTAACCTCTGCGGAATATTTTAAAGATTCGGGAATAAATCTGCGTGAAAGGTCAAGAAGACCGCAGATGGTAACGTCGTGATGCTCTGCCGCAAGAATATATTTCCATGCTTCAATGTTCTTTTCTTCATAAGACTCGCCGCCAAGCATACGGGAGAATGCATTGATTTTTTCGGAAATTACCGCGTTAACCTCACCCTCACGGCAACCGTTGAAAATCTCATTACCGCAATAACCCCAGGGCATCTGTACGTGGAAATCGTTATCGGTTGTATCGTATTCATCAACGGGCTCACCGAAAAGGTCGGGTATATCCTCAAGAAGCACGTATTCATAGTTATCTTTTTTCTCTATATGAGCCGTTACCTCTTCAATAGGCTGGGTAAGGTCATCATATCTTGAAGCCAATAAGGGAGTGTATTTTTCATACATTTTTTCAAAGTCTTCAAGGGAGTAAAGGTCAGAGTCTACGGGCCAACGGGAAAGAATCCAGTTGTCAACGGTTGTACAGTTAAAGCCTCTGCCCTGTGTGTCATAGGTGGGTACAGCAGGGATAGAAGTACCGTCTCTGCCAATCCATTCTCCCCAGGCACTGTCATAGGTTTTGGGGTAGCCGTAGCCCATAACGTGTGAGCGCAGCATAGCCGCTTTATATCCGCAAAGGGTAATAAGCTGCGGGGTCTGGTTATGCAAAGCAAACTCGGAAATAGCGTAAACATCGGGTGTGATGTTAAAATAATCGAGGTTAGTTCTTACCGCATAAAGAAGCTGACGGGCGTTTGACTCGTCGTTTATGGTTAAAGCAAGAGGCTGACCGTAGGTGGTAGCACCGAGACCCACTCTGTCGGGGTATTTTTGGAGGAGCTTGCCGATTAAGGCAACAACCTCATAATCGCACCTTGAAAATTCGTCAAAGGTAAAGGACTCGTAATCAAGACCGATTCTGAGTTTCGGATATTTTTCAAGCCATTCAAAAAGCTTTAAAAGACGGGGCTTAACCACGTCCTTCCACAAAACGTAGCCACCGTGTTCATAGGTTAAAATATAAAGTTTTTTATCGCTCATAATATCATCTCCGGGGTATAAGATATACTGATTATACAATGATATATAACGATTATTCAATTACGAAAAGTGCATGAAATTTTCGCGGGTAATTTGTGGAAAAATAAGGCTGAAATTTATATTTGTTATATTGTGATATTTATAACTGCTTTTCCTTTCTTTTCCGCTAAAGTTTTAAATTTATATGCACCGCCGACACTTCTGTACAAATGGAACATCTTATTGCTATAGCAAAGGGCTTAAAATAAAAGATCTCCGCAACACCTTTTTAAAAGGGTTGCGGAGTTTTTGTGTTTATATACAAATGTTAATCCGGTAATTATTGGGAGTGGTAAGCATCAATCATCTTTATTTGGGGAATCGTTTTCTGTTTTATTATTTAATTCAGCAAGATAGCCGGCAGTAATAACACCTGAGGGCAGAGCAATAATTGCAATGCCAAAAATTGACGAAACCATTGTGACAAGTCTCCCAAGGGTCGTAACAGGGTAAATATCACCGTATCCTACTGTGGTGAGCGAAACAACCGCCCAATATATTGCATCAAAAAAAGTATTAAAGGTTTCCGGCTCAATGTTATAAACAATCAGGGCAGAAACAAGCACGTAAGCGACAGATAACGTACCAACTGCAGAAAGCATATCTTTTTGCTTTCGGAATACGTTAACCAGGGCTTCAAAGCTTTTTGAATATCGGAAAAATTTGAACAGACGAAAGACCTTTAATGTTCGCAATAATCTGAACAATCTTAATAATCTGAAGCCTTTGTTAAGGATTGTAAGGGATGGCAGAATTGCCAATATATCAATTATTGCCATTGGAGTAAAAGGATACAATAAAAATGATATTGCAGATTTCTTCAGCTTAAGGTCTGCGGTTATAAAGCGTAACAAGTAATCAATAATAAAGATTGCAACAGTAACCCGGTCTATTAAATAAAAGGTAGTGGTGGTTTCCTTAAAAGCCAGCGGTACCAGGCTTATTACAACTGTTATCATAATAAGAAAATCATAAATTAAACTTATTCTGCCGTTGCCGTCGCAAGGCTCAATTATTTCATAAATCTTTTTTCGTATATTTTTCATATTCACACCCCGAATAGATCTGTAAATAAAGTATATATAAAAATAAAAAGAAGTTCAAGAGGGATAAAGGCAAAGTGACGGAAATTGATTACTTAATGTATTGTCGCAACATAAATTTTATGTTATTATTTTTTCGGAGATGATAATATGCGTTACGTTGCAGACCACGATTTTCATATTCATTCAACAATTTCACCCTGCTGTCACGATGAAAGCCAGACTCCCGAGGCAATTCTCGAATATGCAAAGGAGAACGGTTTTAAAAGCGTATGCCTTACAAATCATTTGTGGGATGAAAATGTGAAAAGCGAGGCGGATTGGCACGACGGACAGCGGTTTTGTTGCCTTTCTTCGGTGTTGCCCCTGCCGCAGGATGAAAATGTCCGCTTTTTATTCGGTGCCGAGGTTGATATGGACTATAATTACATCTTGGGTGTAAGTCCCGAAAGATATGATATATTTGATTTTATGGTAATATCAACAACTCATCTGCACCTTGCAGGGAACACAGTTAAAGAAAAAATAACATCACCCGAAGAAGCGGCAGAGCATTGGATTGAAAGACTGAAAGAATTACTCAAAAAAGACCTGCCTTGGCACAAGGTGGGTATAGCACACCTTACGTGCGGCCACATATTTAAAGGCAGAACAAATGAGGTTATCCCCCTTATTGGAGATGAAGTTCTCTACAATATTTTCTCCGATTGTTCAAAAAAGGGATTGGGAATAGAACTTAATATTAAGACGCTTTTTTCATCGGAAGAAGAAAAGAATATAATGCTCCGTCCATATTACATAGCTAAAGACTGCGGCTGCAAATTTTATCTGGGTAGTGACTCCCACAAGGCAGAAGCCCTCAAAGATGCAAAAGAGAATTTTGAAAGAATAATTACTCTTCTTGATTTAAAGGAAGAGGACAAATTTACAGTATAAATTTAACAGAGGTGGATTATATGAAATTAGGTATCATAAACGGCTGGGAAGAAGGCAATATCAGATATGTAAGCGAAAAAGGTCTTGAAGCCGTTGAATTCTGCGTTAATCATAACTATAATTCTGCGGAGTTTTTGGAGAAAGCCAAAGATATTAAAGGCTATTGCGAAAAATACGGTGTTACGGTAGGCTCAACGGGCAGATGGGGCGCAAAGCGCATTGATGATGAAGGCGGAATTATCCCGGAACCCTTGCAGGACGATAAAAATATCATAGATGCCGCATCAATTATCGGCTGCCCCGTATTTAACTGCGGTGTAAATTACACCGAAAGCAAAAGCTTTTATGAAAACTGTGAAATTGCAATAAACTACCTTAAACAGCTTATTTCTTATGCTAAAAGTAAGAATGTTAAAATTGCGGTGTATAACTGTTCTTGGGAAAATTTCGTTGTTGAGCCGAAAGCCTGGCATACAATTCTTTCCGCACTTCCTGAGCTTGGTATTAAATATGATGCATCCCATTGCCTTAGCAGAAACGGTAATTATCTTGCGGAAATCAGGGATTGGGGCGAAAGATTTTACCATTTCCACCTTAAAGGTGCTGTTTATATTGATGGTGAGCACTATGACGACGCTCCCGCAGGACTTGATATGATAGACTGGAAAGCCGTTATGGATTTGCTTTATACAAAAGATTATAACGGTATGCTCTCCATAGAGCCCCACTCCCAATATTGGACAGGCAAAAAAGGTCAATGGGGAGTGGATTACACAATAAACTACTTCAGACCAATGATTATGCCCGAAAATTACGAGTATGACGATAATCCGTATATGCCGTAAATAATGATTTGCGAAGCAAAGCAAATCATGGAGCATAGAAATATTTCACGTTTTGCTTCAGCAAAATATATCGAATAAATCATTAGATTTATATATCGAATTACGAAGTAATATATCGAGTTTATCGTAAGATAAACATATCGACAGTCGATATATGCTAACGCATTCGATATGTGCGTCGCACTCGATAT
>JAGASD010000059.1 GCA_017621885.1 Clostridia bacterium
ATCAACATATTTATCATAGAATGGTCCCCCTCCCTCCGAGCTAAAGCTCGCAAGGAGGATAAGCTTCGCGCCGCTTAAATTTTATCGGGCGGTACTACTGTGTTATCGTTTTCGGGCGGTACGCATAGATGCGTACCCTACTGTGCAATCGTTTTCAGCAACGCTATTTATAATTGCAACGCAGTTCCGAAACTTGCCACTTGCCCTTTGCAACTTGCAACTTGTTTATACTTCCTCATACAACACAAGCTCGGATGAAAGTGAAGCTTCAATCTCAACAACAATTCCGTTGTGTTTAAGCTCCTTGCCAGAAGCGATAAAGCTTTCACCGTCGTTGTCAAGGGTGACCTTATAATTTTTTGAAACGTCTACACCCTTAGGCTTAACCGTTACTGTCTTTTCATTTGAAGAAGAAAGTGTAATAACCGTGATTGCACCCTTAGCTTTATCGGGTGACGCTGTTTCAAGAACTGAATAATCAGTATCCGTAAGGTCGGGTGTATGATGGAACACTTTTGACTTTGCAAGGAACGGGCGGATGAAGCTTTTGTAAATATCCGTACAATGGCGCACAAATGCCATTTGCTTTTTGTTTATATGAGCATCAGCAGGGGAAATGACGTTAAGAGAAATATGACCGAGCATCGTATTTCTCAAATGAGCGTCAAAGGAGCCGAGAGTGTGGCAACCCATACCTGCAAAAAGTCTGTCAACTCTTTCAGGGGGGAGAGCTATCGTCATACCGTTTGTAATCATTGCGCTGCGTGGCATTTTCTGCCAATCAGAAACCCAGGTGTGATTAAAGCTTTTCATCATTCCAAGGTCCGTTCTTCCGCCGCCGCCTGCACAGTTTTCAAAAATAACATCGGGAAAACGCTTTTTTAAATTCTCGTACATTCCGTAAACAGCCTGATTATGCTTTACGCAAACACATTCGGGCATTCCGTAGCCTGTGTCACGCATACAGAAATATTCAGTGAAATCAACGTTATGGTCAACCCGTAAAAGGTCAAGCTCGTATTCTTCAATGATTCTTGCAAGCTCATTTTCAGCCCATTTGCTGACTTCGGGGTTTGACATATCAAGGAATTTTTGGTTTCTTTCGCCAAAAATATTCAAGGGTCGCCATTCGGGGTGTTCATCGTGTATTTTACACTTTTCGCCTACGCTTTCAATATCAACCCATAAGCCGAATTTAAGCCCCTTTGAGTGGGCGTAATCGCAAAGCTCTTTAATACCGTTCGGATAACGCTCAGGGTCGGGGATGTTTCTGCCGTTATAACGGGGCCATTCCATCTGCTCGTCGGGAGGACATTCCCAACCGGCATCTATTGTGAAAATTTCACCGCCCATACGTGCGAATTGGTCAATGAATGCCTTGCTTTCTTCAACACTCATATCGTGCTCTGCACCCATACCGCAGTTGATAAGCGCCTGCGAGCCGTCTGCTTCGGGGAGATTTAAAACGGATTTTCTTATGTGTGCGTGCATTTCGTTAACCGCATCGTCAAGATTTCCGTGAACAAGCCCCATATAAACCGCAGGCGAAACAAAGCTTTCCTTTGCTCCGATTATGTATATGGGATTATGCCCCGTAATTTCAGCTTCAAAGGACAAATGAGTGTCGGATTCGTGTTTTTTTGCATTATAATCAACCTTGAAGCTGTAGCCGCCGCTCCAGCCGAGCTGTGCAAACCACATTTTACCCAAAAGGTTGTTTCTTATAAATAAAAGGGGATGGCGGAAACGGTTCCTCGTAAAACGGCCGTCAATTGAAGCAGTACCGGGGTAAAGGGTGTTCCATTTGAAAAGCCCCTCGTTTCCCCAACGGTCGTCGCAGAAATACCCCGTTGAATAAAATTCGTCAATTCCTTTATTTGTGTTGCAGTCGGAATAATCCATACTTTCAAGAGCACCGCTGATTACAGACAGCTTGTTGATTTTTAAAGGTTCTTTCGTAAGATTTTCGATTTCAATCCAACGTGAAAACATCTGTGTGCCGTCAAGAAGCGTAAAAAGCCTGATTATAACGGGCTTTATTGTGCTTTTAAGGGTTAAAACAGACGTTACGCTTTCATCGGCTTTGTCTGTTTTAAAATCGACAAATTCAAGTCCGAAATTAACGCTTTGACCGTCAAGCTCAAGCTTAAAGGGGAAGGGCTCTGCATATCTTTTTCTGTTAATATACGCAGGGCAGTTTTTTAACACGTTGAGAGGATATCCCGAAGCATTGTAACCGCAGGAAATAAGTGCTCCGTCTGCAAAAACCTCTTCATAGACCATTTCACCGCTTCTGAAACAGAAACGGTGTTCGTTTTTATTGTTATGGTAATAAATATCAGAATAGCTGATGCTCATATATTTCAACCCTTTTAGAAGTGTTATTAATCTTCGTCAAGTTTAAGTATAGCCATAAATGCTTCTTGAGGAACCTCAACAGTACCGAAGGAGCGCATACGCTTTTTACCTTCCTTCTGCTTTTCAAGAAGCTTTTTCTTACGGGTGATGTCACCGCCGTAGCATTTTGCAAGAACGTCCTTGCGCATAGCCTTAACGGTTTCTCGTGCAATAACCTTACCGCCGATGGCAATCTGAATGGGGATTTCAAACATCTGTCTGGGGATGTTGTCTTTAAGCTTTTCTGCAATCTTTCTTGCTCTGCCGTATGCCTTGTCGGAGTGAACAATAAATGAAAGTGCGTCAACAACGTCACCGTTTAAAAGGACGTCAAGCTTAACAAGGTTAGAGCGCTTGTATTCACTTATTTCGTAGTCAAGTGAAGCGTAACCGCGTGTTCTTGATTTAAGAGCATCAAAGAAATCGTAAATAATTTCGTTAAGAGGTAAGTCGTATTTTATTTCAACACGGTCGCCTGCAATGTAATCCATATTTTTAAATACACCGCGACGCTCCTGGCAAAGCTCCATAACGGCACCAACATATTCCTGCGGTGCATAAATATGAGCATCAGCCATAGGCTCCTCGCTGAAATCAATCAGAGCAGGGTCGGGGTAGTGTGTGGGGTTGTCAATTTCAAGAATCTCACCGTTGGTCAGATGGATTTTATAAACAACGCTGGGTACCGTGGTAACAAGGTCAAGATCGTATTCTCTTTCCAGTCTTTCCTGAATGATTTCAAGATGCAAAAGACCCAAAAAGCCGCAACGGAAGCCGAAACCGAGAGCACCTGAGGTTTCAGGCTCATAAGAGAGCGAGGCATCGTTAAGCTGAAGCTTTTCAAGAGCCTCGTGAAGATTTTCGTAGTCTGCACCGTCTGCAGGGTAAATACCGCAATATACCATGGGCGTAGCCTTTCTGTAGCCGGGCAAGGGCTCGTCAGCAGGTCTTGAAGCGAGCGTAACCGTGTCACCTACAACCGCATCACGCACTGTTTTGATTGAAGCGGTGATGTAACCAACCTCACCTGCGCAAAGCTTATCTGCAGGCTGGAGTCCCGTTGCTTTCATCGTACCCGTTTCAACAACGGTAAATTCAGCACCCGTTGCCATCATCTTCATTGTGTCACCGGGCTTTATTGTGCCGTCAACAATACGCACGTAAACAATAACGCCCTTATAGTTATCATAAACCGAGTCAAAAATCAATGCTTTAAGAGGTGCATCGTCATCACCCTCGGGAGGGGGCACAAGCTCAACAATCTGCTGAAGCACCTGCTCAACGTTCTGACCTGTTTTTGCGGAAACTCTGGGTGCCTCGTCGCAAGGAAGACCTATGATTTCTTCAACCTCGTTTGCAACTCTGTCGGGGTCTGCAGAGGGAAGGTCAATTTTATTTATAACGGGCACAAGCTCTAAATTGTGGTCAAGTGCAAGGTATGTGTTGCCGAGGGTCTGTGCCTCGATACCCTGCGAAGCGTCAATAATGAGTATTGCACCCTCACAAGCCGCAAGAGAGCGCGAAACCTCATAGTTAAAGTCAACGTGACCGGGGGTATCAATAAGATTAAGACGGTACGTTTCACCGTCGTTTGCTGTATAATCTAATTTTACCGCGTGAGCCTTGATTGTGATACCGCGCTCTTTTTCAAGGTCCATATCATCAAGAATCTGCGCTTCCATTTCACGCTGTGCAACAGAATTCGTTATTTCAAGTAATCTGTCAGCAAGTGTGCTTTTGCCGTGGTCAATATGGGCAATAATAGAAAAGTTTCTTATATGGTTTTTCTTTTCAAGGGCCATTTTCAAAAAGTCCTTTCGGTAATAGTATAATTAATCATTACGGTTTTCAACATAAGCCTTGTATGTGCTTATATTGAAAATTTCTTTTATTCTGTCGGTATTTCCGCAAAGGTATAAGTAGCCGTAAAGCGCTTCAAGACCTGTTGCGTAGCGGTAATCTGCATCACTTTGGTTTTTGGGGGAATGGGCGCTGTGAGCGTTTCGACCGCGTTTGAAAACGGTTGCTTCACTTTCTGTAAGCTGTGGTAAAAGCTCCCGTATCATATTTGCCTGAAAGCCAGCGTTTACGTACGCTATAGACTCCTTATGCAGCTTTCCCGTTGGCTTGTTTGCCGCAAAGGAAAGCATATTTCTTACAAGAAGGCTGTAAACCGCATCACCTAAAAAAGCAAGGGTAAGGGGGCTGTACATACGCGCTTGTTGCTCGCTTAACGGTGTGCAGATGTCAGTTAAAAGGTTTGTTTCATCAGGGCACATAGTCAAACTCCAAATCATAAATACTTACGGTATCGCCCTCTGTAATGCCTTTTTCAATAAGGGATTTTATAATACCGCTTGACTGTAAAACGTTCTGGAAATACTGAAGCGATTCATAGTCGTTCAAATCGGTTTTCATCAGTATTTTACCCAGCCATTCAGCCTCAACAATATATACGTCGCCTTCAACGCGGATTTTGTAATCCTGCTTGGCGGTTTTGAATATTTCTTTGGGTGTGATTTCCTGCTTTTCATAAATCTTAACGGGCGGAAGCTTCTGAAGCTGTGCCGCAACCTCGTTTATAAGCTCCTGAGTACCTTCGGCAATAGGGGCAATAATTTCGTAATAATCGTAACCCTTGCCGCGTATATATTTCTCAAAGGCTTCTCTCTGCTCGTCTGTTGCAAGGTCGATCTTGTTGCCTGCAACAATCTGAGGGTACGAAAGCAATTCCTCATTGTATTTGCCAAGCTCGTAATTAATAGCTTCAAAATCCTCAATGGGGTCTCTGCCCTCACTGCCTGCAACGTCAACAACGTGCACAAGAAGTCTGCAACGCTCAATGTGCTTTAAAAATTCGTGACCGAGACCGACACCCTCACTTGCGCCTTCAATGATACCGGGAATGTCAGCCATAACAAAGCTGCTTTCGGGACCCATTCTTACAACACCCGGAACGGGGATGAGCGTTGTGAAGTGATAGTCTGCAATAATTGGCTTTGCTTCGCTTACGATTGAAATGAGCGTGGATTTACCTACGTTCGGAAAGCCGATAAGACCAACGTCCGCAAGCATTTTAAGCTCAAGAATAACCTCCCAATCCTCACCGGGTGCGCCGTCCTTTGCAAAACGGGGAGTCTGCCTAGTGGAGGTTTTGAAGTGGGAGTTACCCCAGCCGCCTTTGCCGCCTTTTGCCGCAATGAATGTTTCCTCAACACTCATATCCGCCATAACAAAGCCTGTTTCAACCTCTCTTATAACAGTACCGCGAGGCACCTTGATGATAAGGTCTTCACCGCGCTTACCGTTACAGTGCGAGCCGCGTCCGTTTTCACCTGAGGGTGCTTTGTATTTTCTTTTGTAACGGAAATCCGAAAGGGTAGAGAGATTGTCGTCAACCTGAAAAACAATGTTTCCGCCTCTGCCGCCGTCACCGCCGTCGGGACCGCCTGCATTTATATATTTTTCGCGGTGGAACGCAACGGCACCGTTACCGCCGTTACCTGCGATAATTCGTATTTTTGCTTTATCAACAAACATAGGCTTACCTCAATTTATAACTATATAGTATTATTTTTACCATTATACATTATTTGTGTGAAAAGATAAATACTTTCTGTGAAATTTTTTCAGAAACTTTTTGTTCGGTTTTGTGTGAAGATATGTTCGGTTTGCTGTTATTTTTTTCTGCGTTTTATATCACAGTTTTGTAATAAAAAAGTAATAAATTACCGATTTTCACGCAAAAAAACACCCAAAAGTACCTAAAAAAGGACTAATAAAAGAAAAAACAAAGAACATTTGTGTTGACAAAGTCGAAAAACTTGGTATAATGTAAACATAAAACAAATGTTCGTTATTTGTTCGGAGGTATTATTATGACAACTTTAACATTAGTGAAATTTGCATTTAATCTCGGCCTTGTTCTTCTCGGCGTTTTTGCAATTTATAAAGAAAAAGAATTAATCAGATTTGAACGCAAGGTAAAAAAGTACGTAAAGGCATTTTTCAAAGCGGTTTATTACACAATTCTCGAAAAGAAAAATGCAGGGAAAGAGACTCCCGCGGTGAATAATATCCGTGAGGCAGAGTATAAAGAGGAGTATGAAAAAATGCTCGCAAGCCTTAACAAGGCGTCACGTCTTGATGACGTTATGGTGGCTTGACATAAAATAACGGCAAAGATATAATCATATTAACGCTTTCACGGGAGTGATTATTATGATTAAAAATTCCTTGAATATGAAATCTGCCTCTGTACTTCTTCCGCCCCGTGATCCGAAAGGGCATAAGGGCAGCTTCGGAAACGTCCTTCTTGTGTGCGGCAGTAAAAATATGGTCGGTTGCTGTGTTCTTGCAGCATACGGGGCTTTAAGAAGCGGTGCAGGCCTTGTAACACTCGCTTTCCCCGATGCCTTGTACACTTCGCTGACGTCGCGCCTTACCGAGAATTTGTTTTTGCCCCTGCCGTCTGATGCTGAAGGCTTCCTGAGCGTTGACTCTGTTGATACTGTTATCAATGCGGCAGAAAAATCAGACGTTGTTATGGTGGGTTGCGGTATCGGTACGGGCGAGGGTGCCTCTTTGCTTGTGAAAAAGCTTCTTGCCCTTGATAGCAAGCCTGTAATTTTTGATGCAGATGCTATCAATTGCCTTTGTAAGCACAAAAATGAGTTGAAAAATGCAAGGTGTAACGCGCTTTTGACCCCTCATCCGGGTGAAATGTCAAGGCTTACGGATAAATCTGTTTCTGAAATAGAGAATTCAAGAGAAGAATGTATCGTTGGTTTTTGCAGGGAGTACCGCGTTAACCTCCTTCTGAAGGGCTGCAGAACACTTATCTGCAACGGCGATGCAACAGAGCTTTTCGTGAATAAAACCGGCAATTCGGGCCTTGCCAAGGGTGGCTCGGGTGACTTGCTTTCGGGTATAATTGCAGGGCTTACCCCTGCTTTTAATGGCGATTTATTTAAAGCGGCAATACTCGGAGCCTTTGTTCACGGTATGTCTGCGGATGTTTTAAAAGAAAAATATTCCGAGTATTCAATTCTTCCTTCGGATTGTGCAGATGCTCTGCCGTTGGTTTATTCAAAAATTGAAAAGGGTGGTGCTGATTAAAATCCGGCTTTTTTTGGCTTGCTTGATTACGTGTGTGTGTTGTCTTTTTTCTTCCTGCAACACGCTTGAAATCAGGCAACCGATTTATGAAGTTGATTTAAATCAAAAAACAGAAGTTCAGCTTACCTGCAATCAAAACGTTTATAACACTTTCGTTAATTATAAAAACGGGTGTCTGATTCTTGAGTTTTCAGATAACGGGGATTCCTATGACGGTCTTGTGTTTACCGTAGGTAAAGATTTCTGCCGCACCACGTTTAAGGATATTGAATATGAGTTTCCCGCCGGGAAATTAACCGAAATATTTTTTGTTAACGAGCTGTATGATTTCGTGTCCTCCTCTCAAGGGCTTTTAACGACCGATAATTTTAACGAGAGCACGGGTTGCGCGTATGTTTCAAGAGCTCAGGGTACACACACCTTCACCTTTGAGGTGTTTGAAAATGAAGGGAATACGGCATATTCGTTAAAAATAACATAAAAATAATGCTCTACTCATTTTGTCCGAGTAGAGCATTTGCTTTTATTACTTACTTTGTAAGAAGGGATGCGGCAGCTTCATCAAGGAAGATAAGAGCGTCGTCGTGTTCCTGCAAAACTGAGGCGGGAACCTGTGCGGTAACGGGACCCTCAATCATATTGCGCACAGCCTCAGCCTTCTTTTCGCCCGTTGCAATAAGTATAACCTTTTTTGCAGAAACGATTTGTTTGATGCCCATTGTAAGAGCATATTCGGGCATGGGGTTTTCGTCAAAGTAAATCTTGTTTGCATTGATTGTGCTTTCAGTAAGCTTTACCTTGAATGAACCCTCTGTGAAGGTGTCTGCAGGCTCGTTAAAGCCGATGTGTGCATTGTTACCGATTCCGAGAAGCTGGACGTCAATGCCGCCGGCAGCGTTGATTTCAGCGTCGTAAGCCTTGCATTCTGCTTCGGGGTCTGCTGCGTTACCGTCAAGAAAATGGACGTTTTCTTCAAGAATATCAAGTCCGTTGAATAATTGCTCGTGCATGAATGTATAATAGCTGTTTTTGTCATTCTTGGGAAGGTTGCAGTATTCATCAAGGTTGTATGTTTTTACATCCTTGAAGGAAATTCCGCCCTCGTTGAAGGTTTTGATAATGTTTTTGTATGTAGGCACGGGGGTTGCGCCCGTTGCAAGACCGAGAACGCAGGAGGGGTTTGCTTTAACGGTGTCTGTGAAAATTTCAGCAACAGCAGCACCGATTTCTTCCGCAGTTTTAAAAATATTGATTTTCATAAATGTATCACCCTAAATTCTTAATTAGAAACAGTATAACATATCTGAATTAAATTTAAAGAGAAAAATCAAAATTTTTTTAAAAATATTGAAAAAAATTTGTATAATGCTATAATGGTATTGTTATAGATAGTGGGTGAGTGCATTTTGATTAAAAACATTGTCTTTGATATGGGCGGAGTTCTTATTGATTTCAGCTTTCAGAGGACTCTTAATGAGTGTTATCCCTGCGAATACCATAAGATATTAAACAAGCTCGTTTTTGAAAATAACGTCTGGCGCGGAATGGACGGTGGCTTTGACCGTTCCGAAGACGTTATTAAACGCGTTGTTCCTCAGTTGCCAGAAGAAACAAGAGAGCTTATGACAGAAATGATTTCTGACTTTTATCCCTATATGCCGCCCGTTGCGGGTATGGAGGATTTAATAAGACGTATCAAGAACGCAGGCTACAGCGTTTATCTTTTGTCGAATGCAACACCGCGCTTTTTTGACAGGTATCTTGACTATCCTGCACTTACTCTTATGGACGGCTACTTTATATCCGCCCTCTACAAATTGCTTAAACCTCAGCCTGAAATTTACGAGGCTTTTTGCAATAAGTTCAAGGTGAAGGCAAATGAGTGCTTCTTTATTGATGATATGCCCGCCAATATTGAAGGTGCCGAAAGCTACGGAATGTCAGGCTTCGTTTTTAAAAAAGATATTAATGCCCTTGAAACCGCTTTGAAGGAAGCGGGAGTAAGCATATAATCAAGGAGGATAATTTATGAAAAAGATTATCACATTATGTTCATTGTTGGTTTGTCTTGCCGTTCTGGTTACGGTGTTTACCTCTTGCGGTGATAAAACCGAAGATTCAACAACCGCGCCCGAAACTTACGTTGCCGCAATTGAAAACGACGGCTTTTCGTTTACTGCGGAGGTAGGTGCGAAAGAGACCGTAATCAAAAACAAGGGTGAGGTTTATCAGACCTTGAAATACCCTGTAAACGCAGGTTATCCTTTTGATTACAATTTTGCTAAAGAGCGTTCGCAGTTTATTGATATGAACTTTGACGGTCAGCCTGACTTTTATATTGCCGTAAGCGCAGAGGCAGAAACAATTTATTATTATTGCTGGCTTTTCAATGCAACAACAAAGAAATTTGAGTATTCCGTTTCTCTTTCGGGCTTAACAAATATTTCCGTTGATGCAAATACTCATACAATCTATTCTACGTTTAATTACCGCGATACAACAAAGGTTGTAAGCTACAAGTGGGTTAACGGTGCGCTTGTGTGTGCTGACCAGTATGATAATACCTCAGATACAATTCCGCCCGAGGTTACCGAGGCTGTAAGTAATAATATTATCGGTAACGTTCCCAGACCTCAGCAGACCACAAAGCCTCAGCAGGGAGGCAATAATTCCGCTAAGCCTCAGTCAGGCAGCACAACCCGAAACAACGCTGCTCCCGGTACTACCCAGTCTTCGGGCACAACGAACAGTGAGGGCGGAAACAACAGCTCAGACGAAACAACAGGCTCGCAGAATCAGCCGCCTCTCAACACAACCACAACTGCACCGCGCAGCGGAGGTGTTGAGGTTGCCACGGGTGACATTGACGATGGTTGGTTCTGATAAGATATATTAAGGAGAATTGTTTGAATTATGGAAAATAATGCAATTGTAAATAACACAGAAGAAAACGTTGCGGTTGAGAGCGTTGCGCAAAACAACGCTCCCGAAAAGAAAAAAGAAACAAAAGAGCAGGAGTTCCGATTCTTTAAATGTTGCTCTGCTTCACTTAAACGTCTTGCAATCATTACATTTATTATAAGCGTTTTTGTATCTATCTCTGTTGTAGGTATGGGTGCGGTGCTTTTGGGTGTTTATATCGGCGGCGATATGCTGACCTTACTTGCACTTCCCCTTGTAACTGCATTTGCGATTTCTGTTGTTATAGCAAGGTTGATTTCGGGACTTATCTACGGTTTTGCAGAGATCGTTGAAAAAAATGAAAAAGATTAAAAATATTCTTGACAAATAAATTTCAGAAGAGTAAAATACCAAATATCATATTCCGAGAGAGGTGACACAGATGTTATATAACTTTAATAAACGATTTTATTACTTTATTAAGAAGGATTGTCTGTGTGCCGCTCGTGCTTGCAAGTGATTGCAATCAATGGTATATAGCCAGTCCGCATTCTGCTATGCTTTTTCTTTAAAGTATACGGTGTGCGGATTTTTTATTTGAATTTTTGCTGACAGGAGAATTGATTATGGTTTCAGAAAAAATGCTTAATTTAGGCAAAAAAAGTTCAATTATTCGTGAGATTTTTGAATACGGCAGAAAAAGGAAGGCAGAAATAGGTGCCGAAAACGTATTTGATTTCAGTTTAGGTAACCCCAGCGTGCCTGCACCGCAGAAGGTTACGGACGTAATGAACAGACTTGTTGCCGAAACACCTGCAGATGTTCTTCACGGTTATACTTCAGCACCGGGTGACATAAACGTAAGAACAGCCATTGCAAAGCATATTTCGGAAAAATTCGGTGTTAAGGCAGATTCAGGCAATATTTATATGACCTGCGGTGCGGCGGCTTCACTTACAATAACACTTAACGCAATTGTTGAAAAAGGGGACAATGTAATTGCTTTTGCTCCGTTTTTCCCCGAATACCGCGTGTTCGTTGAGCAGTCGGGTGCAGAGTTTGTTCCCGTAAGCTGTAAGACCGAGGATTTGCAGATTGATTTTGATGCATTTGAAAAAGCAATCAACAAAAATACCAAGGCGGTTATAATTAACTCTCCGAACAATCCTTCGGGCGTTATTGTTCCCGAAAGGGATGTTAAGAAATTAGCAGAAATTCTTGAAAACAAGCAAAAAGAATATAATAAAGAGATTTTCCTTATTTCAGATGAGCCCTACAGAGAGCTTGTTTTCACTGATGAAAAGGTTGCTTATATTCCTGCATATTACGATAATTCGTTTGTTTGCTATTCATATTCAAAGGCACTTTCCTTGCCGGGTGAAAGAATCGGTTACATTTTCGTTTCAGCCGCAATGAAGGATAGCGCAGATGTGTTTGCCGCAGTTTGCGGTGCAGGACGTGCTTTGGGTTATGTTTGCGCACCCAGCCTTATGCAGTATACAATTGCCGAATGCCTTGAGGATACCGCAGACGTAAGCGTTTATGAGAAAAACAGAAAAATTCTCTATGACGGGCTCACAGATATAGGCTACACGGTTATTAAACCCGACGGTGCATTTTATATGTTTGTAAAATCGCCCGATAAAAATGCAATTGATTTTTATGAACGGGCAAAGAAATTTGAGCTTCTTCTTGTTCCGAGTGACGATTTCGGATGTCCCGGCTTTGTAAGAATTGCATATTGCGTAGATACAGCGTTGATTGAACGCTCACTTGCAGCGTTTAAAGCACTTTATGAGGATTACAAAAATGAATGATTATAAAAAAGAATTTCAGGAAGCGCGCGGCGCAATAAGTGAAATTGATAAAGAAATTGCAAAGCTTTTTGAAAAAAGAATGGAAGCCGCAGAAAAGGTTGCACTTTATAAAAAGGTTAACGGGATTCCCGTTGAAGACTCCGTGCGCGAGAATCACCTTATCGAAACTAACAGTCAGCTTGTGAATAATGATGAAATTCGTTCATATTACGTAAGCTTTCTGAAAAACACAATGAAGCTCTCAAAGGATTATCAGCACAGTATTATTGACGGTACAAGAGTTGCTTTTTCGGGTGTGAAGGGTGCATTTGCAGAGATTGCCGTAAAACGTATTTTCCCCGATGCGGTTTGTGTGCCCTACGGCGATTTCAAATCTGCATATAAGGCTGTTGAAAACGGTGAATGTGAGGTTGCGATTCTGCCTATTGAAAACAGCTTTGAGGGCGACGTTGCAAGGGTTATGGATTTAACGTATTTCGGCTCGCTTTTCATAAACGGTGTTTATGATATGGCTGTTGAACAGCATTTGTTTTCAACAAAAAATGCAGACAGACGCACCATAAAAAAAGTAATAAGCCATCCTCAGGCGCTCGGTCAATGTGCCGATTATATTGAGGAAAACGGCTATGAAACAGAGGAATCCGTGAATACTGCGGCGGCTGCAAAAAAAGTTTCTGAGGCAGATGATAATACCGTTGGTGTTATCTGCAGTCTTGAAGCCGGAAACGAATACGGACTCAAGCTTATTGACCGAAAAATAAATAAAGACAGCACCAATACAACGCGTTTTGCGGTTTTTTCAAGAGTGCCGCGTGATAACACACACGACAGTAACAATTTTATCGTACTTTTTACTGTCCGCGATGAGGCAGGAAGCCTGAGTAAAGCAATTTCTGTTTTCGGAGAATGCGGTTATAACCTGAAAGCTCTTAAAAGCCGACCTTCAAAGGACGTTATCTGGAATTATTATTTCTTCCTCGAGGGTGAGGGACATCTGAGTGCCGAATCAGAGGCGGAAATGCTTTCAAAGCTTTCAGAGGTTTGTACCAACGTGCGCCTTGTAGGCCGTTATCCTAAAGAGCAAATTATTTAAAAGGGAGGCGGACGGATTTCCGTCAGGCTTATGATATTAACAGTTAAAACATCAGTGAACAATTACGATATTGTTTTGCAAAGAGGTGTTATTAATAATATTGCGGATTTTTGCGATATAACAAAAAAAGCACTCATCATTACCGATGACGGTGTGCCTGAGGTGTACAGCAAAACAGTTGCCTCTCAGTTTAATAAAAGTGTGATAAAAACAATTCCCCAAGGTGAAAAAAGCAAGAATTTTGATACATACAAAGAATTGCTTGAAATTTTAAATGAAAATGAGTTTTCGCGCAAGGATTGTGTTGTGGCAGTCGGCGGCGGTGTCGTTGGCGACCTTTCAGGCTTTACCGCCGCAACGTATATGCGCGGTATTACCTTCTATAACATTCCGACTACGCTTCTTTCTCAGGTGGATTCGTCAATCGGCGGAAAAACAGCGATTGATTTTGGCGGATATAAGAATACGGTAGGCGCTTTTTATCAGCCGTCAGCGGTGATTATTGACCCCGACGTATTAAAAACGTTAGATTTCCGTCAGTTGAATAACGGATTGTCGGAAAGTATAAAAATGGCGGCAACGTCTGATGAAATCCTTTTTGAGCTTTTTGAAAACGAAAATGCTTACGAAAAGATAGAAACCGTAATAGAACGTTCATTAAAAATAAAACGTGCAGTTGTTGAAGCGGACGAAAAAGAAACGGGCTTGAGACGGGTGCTTAATTTCGGTCACACAATTGCCCATGCGGTTGAAACCGCAACGGGACTCGGTGAATATCTTCACGGTGAATGTGTCGCAATCGGTATGCTCCCGTTTTCGTCAGAAAGTGTGAAAGAAAGACTCATAAAGGTTTTGAAAAAATATTCTTTACCCATTACTGCCGATGTAGCTGCCGAAGAGCTATTAAAATCGCTTCGTCACGATAAAAAGGCGGACAGCAACGGTGTGAACACGGTTTTCGTTAATCAGACAGGCAGCTTTGAGTTCAAATATTTAAGTTATACGGAATTGGAAAAAATAGTTAAGGAGGCGTTTTAAGGTGAAAAACACTTTCGGAAATAATGTCAGTGTGACTCTTTTCGGTGAAAGTCACGGTGCGGCAGTGGGCGCGGTAATTGACGGGCTTCCTGCCGGAGTGAATGTTGACGAGAGTTTTATTTCCCATCAGCTCGATTTAAGACGCCCGATCGGCAAAATATCAACCCCGCGTCACGAGGCTGATAAATTCAGTATTGTAAGCGGAGTCTTTAACGGAAAAACGACGGGTACACCCATTTGTGTTTTAATTCCCAACGAAAACACAAAATCGGGTGATTATTCGAAAAAATACGGCAAAGCCCGTCCGGGTCATGCAGACTACACGGCTTACGTTAAATACAACGGCTGTGAGGATTATCGCGGAGGCGGTCATTTCAGCGGAAGGATTACGGCAGGTCTTGTTGCCGCAGGTGCCATAGCTGTTGATTTACTAAAAAATAAGGGTATTTATATCGGCACTCATATAAAAAAATGCGCAGGTGTAAACGACGAGCCGTTTACCGATTATAAAAAAGATACAGAGCTTCTTTCAGTTGCGCAGTTTCCCGTTTTGGGCGAGGCCGCAAAAAATGAAATGATTTCTGCAATTGAAAAAGCGGCAGAGGAGGGCGACAGCGTCGGCGGTGTCCTTGAAACTGCGGTTACAGGCGTTCCCGTCGGTGTTGGTGAGCCCTGGTTTGACTCGGTTGAAAGCGTAATTGCTCACGCGCTTTTCTCAATTCCTGCAATTAAAGGTGTTGAGTTCGGCGCAGGCTTCGGCTGTGCTGATATGCGCGGCAGTCAGATGAATGATGAGTTTAAGCTTGAAAACGGTGCAATCACAACCAAAACCAACAATAACGGTGGTATAAACGGCGGTATTGCGAACGGAATGCCCATTATTTTCAGTTGCGCTGTCAAACCGACTCCTTCAATATCAAAAACGCAGAATACTGTTGATTTTATCAGCGGTGAAGAGGTCAGCCTTTCTGTTTCGGGCAGACATGACCCCTGCATTGTGCACCGCGCAAGAGTGGTTGTTGACAGTATTGCTGCAATAACCCTTTGTGATTTGCTTTCACAGAAATTCGGTACTGATTGGTTGGTGTGAGTAATGGATTACGGATGCATAGGTGAGCATTTATCCCACAGCTTTTCAAAAGAAATTCACAATGCACTTGCCGGGTATGATTATAAAATTCAAGAAATAGAACGTGATAAGCTTGAAGATTTTTTTGTGAAAAAAGAGTTTAAGGCTATAAACGTAACTATTCCTTACAAGCAAGTAATAATTCCTTTTCTTGATGAAATCTCTGTTGAAGCAAAAAAGATAAATGCAGTTAATACGGTAGTTAACCGTAACGGAAAGCTTTACGGGTATAATACAGATTTTTACGGATTAAAGGCGCTTATTGAGCGTAAAGGCGTTTCGCTCAGGGGCAAAAAGGTTCTGATTCTCGGCAGCGGAGGCACATCTAACACTGCGGCTGCAGTTGCGGAATTTATGGGTGCTTCTGAAATCGTAAAGGTTTCCCGCAATGCTAAAGACGGCTATATTACCTATGAAGAGGCTTATTGCAAATGCAAGGCTTTTCAGGTGATTATAAACACAACCCCTTGCGGAATGTTTCCCGATATCGGCAAATCAGCCGTTGATTTGGATAAATTCACATCCCTTGAAGCGGTTTTTGACGCGGTTTACAATCCGCTTAAATCAAAGCTTATTTGTGATGCCCGAAACAGAGGGATAACAGCTTCGGGCGGACTGTATATGCTTGTTTCACAGGCGGCTTACGCAGTTGAAAAATTCATAGATGCGCCCGTGAATGAGGATGAAGTAGAAGAAATCTACAGAAATCTTTATAAAAACAAGATGAACATTGTACTTGTGGGTATGCCTGCAAGCGGTAAAACAACTGTAGGAAAACTCCTTGCTCAAAGGCTTTCAAAGACATTTGTTGATACAGACAGTTTGATTGTTGAGTCGCAAAACAAACCTATTACAGAGATTTTTTCCGAAATGGGTGAAAGCGGCTTCAGAGAAATTGAAAAAAATCAGATTTTTTCAGCTTCGACCCGTAACAATTGCGTTATTGCAACGGGTGGCGGAGCGATACTGAATAAGGACAACACAGATGTTTTAAAAGAAAACGGCAGAATTTATTTTATAAACAGACCTCTCAATATGCTCGTGACTACCGACGACAGACCTTTGTCAAGCAATAAGGCGGATTTGGAGAAGCGCTATAACGAGCGCTATGACTTGTATCTCGGATGTGCTGATGTGGTTGTTGACGGAAGCGCAACGGCAGAAGAGGTTGCTGAAAGAATCGAGGCGGATTTCAATGAATATTCTTGTGATTAACGGACCGAATCTTAATATGCTGGGCATAAGAGAGCCCGATATTTACGGCAAAGAAACGTATAACTCACTTGTGGAAAAAATAGAAAATTATGCGAAGGAAAAGGGGATAGCAGTAAAGTGCTGTCAATCAAATCACGAGGGTGATCTTGTTGATTTTATTCAGTTCGCTTACGGCGTTTTTGACGGAATTGTTATTAACCCCGGTGCATATACCCACACTTCAATTGCCATTCTTGACGCGGTAAAAGCAGTTGATATTCCTACGGTTGAGGTGCATATTTCGGATGTTTCTTCCCGTGAGGATTTCAGGCAAATCAGTTATATTCGCCAGGCTTGCTTTAAAACAATTTGCGGAAAAGGAACGGACGGTTACCTTGAGGCTATTGATGCAATTATTGAGAAGGTGGGAAAATGAAGGTTGAAATAATGCCATCTTCAGCGAACGGCACAATAGACGCACCGCCGTCAAAAAGCGTTGCACACAGATTGCTTATTTGTGCAGCCCTTGCAGAAGGGACGAGCATCATTGAAAATACGGGTGCAAATGATGATATTCTGGCTACTGCTTCCTGCCTTGAAGGGCTTGGTGCAGAAATAAATATATCTGACGGCACAGCAACGGTCAAGGGTGCTTCATTTGGTGCGAAAAAAGAAAAATTATCCTTTGATTGCAACGAAAGCGGAAGTACACTGCGTTTTTTGATTCCCGTATCACTGCTCTTTGCAAATGAGTGTGTTTTTTCGGGAAAAGGAAGATTAATGGAGCGTCCGCAGAGTGTGTATAAAGATCTTTTTGAACAAAAGGGTTGTTACCTTGAATTTAAAAATAAAATGCTTTATACAGGCGGTGAGCTTAAAAGCGGTGTGTTTGAGGTGGCAGGAGATGTAAGCAGTCAGTTCTTGACGGGTCTGATGCTCGCTTTACCGCTTCTTGAGGGCGACAGCAAAATAATTTTAACTAAAAAACTGCAAAGTGCGCCCTACGTTGATATAACCGTTAATGCCTTAAAACAGTTTGGCATTGAAATAAAAAAAATAACGGAAGGCTACTTTATAAAAGGCTCGCAGAAATACAAAAGCTGTAACATTATCAATGAAGGGGACTGGTCCAACGCCGCTTTCCTTGATGCATTTAATCTGGCAGACGGCAACGTGCAGTTAACAGGACTTGATTCTGACAGCTTTCAGGGTGATAAAATCTACAAAGACTTTTATAAAGCGCTTTCGGACGGTACTCCCGAAATAGATATTTCGCAGTATCCGGATTTAGGTCCCGTGCTTATGGTTTGCGCGGTTCTCAAAAACGGGGCGACCGTGAAAGGGACTAAACGACTGAGAATTAAAGAAAGCGACAGAGCCGCGGTTATGGCTCGTGAATTAAAAAAATTCGGAGTCAATGTTGAGGTCGGGGATGATTACATAGTTATACCCAAGGTGACACCCCATAAACCGATTTGCGACGTCGATTGCTGCAATGACCACAGAATTGCAATGGCGTTTGCTGTTTTGTGCAGTGTAACGGGCGGTGTTCTTGACGGCGCTCAATGTGTTAATAAGAGCTATCCCGACTTTTTTAAGGATGTTAAAAACCTAGGAATACAATATAAAATCATTTGATTGGAGAGATTTAATATGGCAATGAATTTTAAAAGAAAACTCCCCATTCCGATGGATATCAAGGAGCAATATCCTCTTACCCTTCAGATGGCAGAGCAAAAAGCAAAAAACGATGCAGAAATCAAGGCAGTTTTTGAAGGCAAATCCGATAAATTATTACTTATAATCGGACCTTGCTCAGCAGATTCCAAAGAGCCTGTTCTTGAGTATATTTCACGTCTTGCCGAAATGCGTGAAAAGGTTAAGGACAGGGTTGTTATAATCCCGAGAATATATACTAACAAGCCCAGAACAACGGGCTCAGGCTACAAGGGTATGCTTCATCAGCCCGATCCTAACGAAAAACCCGATATGCTTCACGGTATAATTGCACTGCGCGACCTTCATATGTGCGCTCTCAAGGAATACGGCTTCTCTTGTGCAGATGAAATGCTTTATCCTGCAAACTACCGCTACCTTTCCGATTTGCTCTCTTACGTGGCAATCGGTGCGCGTTCGGTTGAAAACCAGGAGCACAGACTTACCTCAAGCGGATTTGATATTCCCGTAGGTATGAAAAACCCCACGGGCGGCGATATTTCTGTTATGATGAATGCGATTACGGCGGCACAGAGCAGCCACACCTTCATCTATCGCGGCTGGGAGGTTGAAAGCGAGGGTAATCCTTACGCTCACGCGATTATGCGAGGCTTTGTTGACCGCGACGGTCATAATATTTCAAACTATCACTATGAGGATTTGCTCAGCCTTAGCGATACTTATGCCAAATCAGGACTTAAAAATCCTGCTTGTGTTGTTGATGCCAATCACGCAAACTCAGGTAAAAAGTACCTTGAACAAGTTCGTATTACAAAGGATATTCTTCACAGCCGTGCCCACAACGACGAAATCAAGAAACTTGTTAAGGGCATTATGATTGAAAGCTATCTTGAAGACGGTGCACAGAAAATCGGTGACGGCATATTCGGTAAGTCAATTACCGACCCTTGCCTCGGTTGGGAAAAAACAGAAAGACTCATACTTGATATAGCAGAACTTGTGTAAAAAGCAGAAAATAAAATAATTTTACTTTTTTTAAAAAAACACTTGCTTTTTTCGTTGTATTGTGATAATATTCATCTGCTAATGTGTTATCAATAATAAAGAGGTGACTACAGAATGAAAGAAGGACTTCATCCCAAATACGGCGCAACTCAGGTTAAGTGTGCATGCGGTGCTGTGCTTGATACAGCTTCCACAAAGGAAGGTATGCGTGTAGATATCTGTTCAAAATGCCATCCGTTCTTTACAGGCAAGCAGAAGCTCGTTGATACTGGCGGACGTGTTGACAGATTCAATAAGAAATATAACCTTTCTAAGTAATAGTTTATATGCTTAGTAAGCCGGTGAGTTATCACCGGCTTTTTGCGTTATAAAAATCCCTCTGACGGAGGTGCATTTATGTTAAAATCTTATAAAACTCTCGGGCATTACGCTGCCGAAGAGTATGTTGTTAAAAAATCCAGATTTATAGGATATGCAAAGCCCGTTAAAACGGAGCAGGAGGCCCTCGATTTTATCAATGAAATATCTAAAAAGCATTGGGATGCAACCCATAATGTATACGCGTATTCCCTGCGTGAAGGGGGAATAAAACGCTTTTCGGATGACGGTGAGCCTCAGGGCACTGCAGGTATGCCGGTGCTCAATATTCTTATTCAAGAGGAGGTTACCGATTGCGTTGTTGTGGTAACAAGATATTTCGGCGGTATTCTTCTTGGCGGCGGCGGTCTTGTTAGAGCCTATTCTCATTCGGCAAAAATCGGTGTTGATGCTGCAGAAATAATTACGATTGTTCCGTGGTTTCTTTGCTCTGTTTGCTGTGATTACACGTTTTACGGCAAAATCGAAACGCTCATAAGAGATATGGGCGGTGTTGTTGACGACACACAGTTTGCTGAAAACGTTGTTGTTAAATTCAGAATTGAACAGGGGCAGGAAAATGCATTTGATAAAAAATTGCTGGATTTGACCAACGGTAAAGTAAAATTTGATATAATTGAAGAGCTTCTTGCGGCAAAATAAAAAAATGTTTGTAAAAAAAGAGGGTTTTTTCATTTTTTGTCGTATTAGTATTTAGAACAAGGGAATAGCGGGTGATTCAATGAATAATGATATAAGGCTCAGAACTCTTAAACGTGAAAAGGAAACCCTTTCTCAGTATGCTATGCTTTGCGAGAATTCAAAGGGCAGACAAAGGCTTGAAGAGGAATGTCCTGTCCGTACTGCTTTTCAGAGGGACCGTGACAGAATTCTTCACTGTTCCGCATTCAGGAGGCTGAAGGATAAAACTCAGGTTTTCCTTGCACCCGACAATGTTCATTACAGAACCCGTCTTACACATACCCTTGAGGTTTCGCAGATTGCAAGAACAATTGCCCGTTCGCTTTCTCTTAACGAAGATTTAACCGAGGCAATTGCTTTAGGGCACGATTTGGGCCACACACCCTTCGGCCACGCAGGTGAAAGAGCTTTATCCGTTGTTATCGATGGCGGATTTACTCATTTTCAGCAAAGTCTGAGGGTTGTTGACCATCTTGAGCGAAGCGGAAACGGTCTCAACCTTACTTATGAGGTGCGCGACGGTATTCTTTGTCACACACGCGGTAAGGAGGCTGACACGTTAGAGGGCAGAATCGTCAAGCTGAGCGACAAAATTGCTTATATAAACCACGATATTGACGATGCTTGCCGCGGCGGTGTTTTGAGTGAGGATGACATTCCTCTTGATATCCGCCTTGTGTTAGGCTTTTCAAAAGCCCAGAGGATAAACACTCTTGTAATGTCAACCATTGAAAATACAAAGGACCAAATAAAAATGGCTGACGACGTTAAGGATGCTTTCGACAGATTGCATTCATTTATGTTTAAATATGTATACACTAACCCTGTTTGCAAAAGCGAAGAGGGTAAAGCGGAAAATATGATAAAAGAGCTTTTCAGATATTTCTCGCACAATCCCCATAAGATGCCCGAGTTTTATTTTGAAATCTCAAAAAAAGAGGGCGCAGAGCGCGCTGCTTGTGACTATATTTCAGGTATGTCAGACAGTTATTCTCTTAAAACGTTCAATAATCTTTTTGTTCCTAAAACCTGGAACGACTGATTTGGTTGGTAATTTTGCGAAATTGAGCGCTTGTTCACCTCGCAGTATTTTCATACAGCTTCGGTTCACAATTCACTCAATTTCATCAAAAATCCCTAACCAAATCATAAAAAGTAGTTTTACAGATATATTCGTTTTTTTATAAACAATAAATTTTTCGGAGGTGATTTACTTGGCTTTACGTTTTACAGATGATTTTATAGACCGATTGAGAGACAGCAACGACATTGAGTCCGTAATAGCCGGGTATGTTGACCTTCGAAGAAGGGGAAGGACTCTCACGGGGCTTTGTCCCTTCCATAATGAAAAGACACCGTCCTTTACGGTTTATCCCGAAACGTCCTCCTATTATTGCTTCGGTTGCGGTGCAGGCGGCGACGTTGTTACTTTTATACGAAGCATCGAAAATCTTGATTATATTGAAGCGGTTAAGTTTCTTGCTGACAGAGCCGGAATAAAAATGCCCGATGAAAAGTATGATGATACGGCATCGAATCTTCGCAGAAGAATTTATGAAGCAAACCGCGAAGCGGCACGCTTTTTCCACGAAACCTTGTTTTCGGAAAATGGTAAGGCACAGCTTGATTATCTTCTTCGCAGAAACGTGCCGATGAAAATGATTAAGCATTTCGGACTCGGTGCCGCGCCCGATGATTGGCACGCTCTTGAAAACCACCTTAAAACGAAGGGCTTCAACAGGAATGAGCTTGTTGCGGCAAATCTTTTGCGATACAGCGAAAAAAACGGGAAACGCTATTATTATGACGCTTTCAGGGCAAAGGTGATGTACCCGGTAATTGATTTGCGCGGTAATGTTGTGGCTTTCGGCGGACGAGTGCTTGACAACAGCAAACCCAAATATATAAATACTTCAGATACCGCAGTTTATAAGAAAAGCAATGAGCTTTTTGCTCTTAATTTTGCCAAAAACGGAAACGACAGAAAGCTTATTCTTTGCGAGGGCTATATGGACGTTATTGCCTTGCACGCTGCGGGGTTCGAAAATGCGGTTGCAGGTCTCGGCACAGCTCTTACACCCGAGCAGGTAAGCCTTATTTCACGCTATGCTGATGAGGTTGCCCTTTGCTATGACTCGGATGAAGCAGGGCAAAAGGCGGTTAAAGCCGCGTTGAACCTGTTTTCAAAAACGGGCGTTAAGGTAAAGGTTATACGTCTTCAGGGCGGTAAAGACCCCGATGAAATTATACGTGTACACGGAAGGGAGCAATTTGCAAAGCTCCTTAATACTGCTGATAACGATACTGAGTACAAGCTTTCTGTTATAAGGTCAAAATATGATATTGAAACTAACGACGGAAGATTGAATTTCTTGCGTGAAGCGGCGCAGTATTTAGCAGGGGCAGACCCCCTTGAACGTGACGTTTATGCAATGAAGCTTGCGGACGAGCTTAATGTTTCAAAGGATGCAATGCTTGAGCAAATAAAGTCGGCGGTGCGGAAAAATAATTATAAGCGTACCAAAAACGAGCTTGCAAATGCGCAGAAAAAGGCACAGGATATTGAAAAAAAGGTTGATCCGCAAAGAATCAAAAATGTGCGTGCTTCTAAAGCCGAGGATATTTTGCTCATATCCCTTATAAATAACGGTGCGTTTTACAAAAAGCTTAAAGACCGCATTGATAAAGATATTTTTGTTACGCCCGTTAACAAAAAAATTCTCAGTGTATTATCTGAGCGTCTTGATGCAGGTGAAAGCACGGATATTTCACAGCTTTCACGGTTTCTTACCTCTGAAGAAACAGGTGCTGTGGCAAGGCTTTTGTCGAAACAGTCTATGGTTTCAAACACGTTGAAAGAGTGTGAGGATTGTGTTTCGGTGCTTGAAGACGAAAAGGCAAAAAGAGAAACACCTTCGCCCTCGGATATGAGTGATGAAAGCTTTTTGGCGTTTTTTAATTCTTTTAATAAAAAAGATGAAGAATAAATAACCGAAGTAATTCGGATGTGAAAAAGAAAGGTGCGATTTTAATGGAAGGTTGGGAGAAAAAACCGCAAATTAAGGCTCTTCTTGATAAGGGTAAGGTAAGCGGTAAACTCGCTACTCACGATATCGACAACGCAATTCTTGAAATTGAAGGCTTTGACGTTGATGATATTGAGAAACTCTATGAGCTTATTGAAAGCAGCAACATAGAGATTATTGACGATATCAGCGATGAAATGCTTGATGCGCTTTCATTTGATATTGAATCTACAAAAACAAACGAAGAGGATGTACCGGCGGATGCGAAAAATATCGCAATTGATGACCCGGTTAAGGTTTATCTTAAAGAAATCGGCAGAGTGCCGCTTCTTACGTCTGAAGAAGAAATTGAGCTTGCTATGAGAATTGCCGAAAATGACGAGGATGCAAAAAAACGTCTTTCTGAGGCAAACCTTCGTCTTGTTGTAAGTATTGCAAAGCGTTACGTAGGCAGAGGTATGCAGTTCCTTGACCTTATTCAGGAGGGTAACCTCGGCCTTATAAAGGCTGTAGACAAGTTCGACCATACAAAGGGCTTCAAATTTTCAACCTATGCTACCTGGTGGATTCGTCAGGCAATCACCCGTGCAATTGCTGATCAGGCAAGAACAATCCGTATTCCCGTTCATATGGTTGAAACGATTAATAAGGTTAAAAAGACAAACAGTCAGCTTCTTCACGAAAACGGCAGAGATCCCACGGCTGAAGAAATCGCAGAAAAGCTTGATATGCCCGTTGAAAAGGTTCGCGAAATTCTTCGTGTTGCGCAGGAGCCCGTTTCTCTTGAAACACCCATCGGTGAAGAGGAGGACAGCCATCTTGGTGACTTTATCCCCGATGATGATGCTCAGGCACCCGTTGATGCGGCTTCAATGGCTCTTATGAGAGAACAGCTTGCAGAGGTTCTTAAAACTCTTACTCCCAGAGAAGCAAGGGTATTGAGCCTTCGTTACGGTCTTGAGGACGGTAACCCCAAAACTCTTGAAGAGGTTGGTAAGGAATTCAACGTTACAAGAGAGCGTATCCGTCAGATTGAGGCAAAGGCTTTAAGAAAGCTCCGCCACCCCTCACGCTCAAAGAAGCTCAGAGATTTCCTTGATTAATAAAAATCACTCGGCAAACGTCAGTTTACCGAGTGATTTCATTTTTATACAAGATAATTTTTGACAACGGGGATTTTGTTGAGTATGTGTGAAATGATTTCACTGACAATGTATGCTGAAATAACAATCAAGGGGATGCACAGAAGGGGGTTAAAGGTCGCTGAGTGTAGGTTGAAGAGGGTTCCGATTGTTGTAATAGCAACCGGGTGTAAGAAATAAACACCAAAGGTATCTTTTGAAAGCGAAGAAATAAGCTTTTCTGATTTAGGCTTGAATTTGATTTTTTCAATAATACTTTTTGTCGCAACAAAAACAAAAAGACTCTGCAACAAAACTGTTACTGAATCATATTCGTTCAAAACTCCATAATATGAGCCCAGTTCCTGAGATTTTGCGGATGTGACAATTGTGGCAAAAACAAAAGAAACGGGTCCCGTAATGAAAATGACGGCTTTAAGCCATTTTTTCATTTCAAACTTATTGATAAGGTAACCTAAAAGGAAATAGCAGGTGTAACCCAACGGAAGAAACATGAATGTTTTGTCCAGTCCTTTTGATGCCCAATCAAGCTTTGGATGAAGAAGGAGGGTGGGTACCACAATGGTGAAAATTAAGGAAATTGCCGTGAAGTATTTTGTTGCTTCTTTGTCTGCAGTGATTTTTCTGAGTATGGGCACAACAATATAAAAACCAACAATAAGAAAAAGGAACCACATATGATAGTGACCTAAAGCGAATTTTTGAATAAGCTTTGCGGTTGTAAGGCTTTGATTTGTTTCATATCGTTCAACAATATAAAATGCCGACCAGAAAACGAATGAGGTAATCATTCTGAAAACATTTTTTGTATAAAGCTTTTTGGTGTCAACCCTTCTGTCAGGGTCAAGGAATAAAGAACCGCTTATCATGCAAAAAACAGGAACAGCCCATCTTGAGCAACCTGCAAAGAGATTGAAAATGTTCCATTCGTAAGAATCAAAACCGAAAGCTCCCCAGTTAGGCTTTGATGATGCTACATGTATGACAATAACTGCAAACGTTGCAAGAATACGAGCAACATCAAGGTACATAATTTTCTTTTTCATAACATCAACTCCAAAAAAATTATAGCAAAACTGTTATTTATTGTCAATGAAAGCACGCATGTTAAAAAACTGTTTATTTTGTTGTCGGCTTGTGATATAATGAATTGAATTTATGAAAGGGGTGTTCAGATGTTTAAGGTTAATATCGGAAACAGAATATATCTTGCAGATGACAATGAAATCCTTTCAGAGCTTCTTATAAAAAACGGGTTTAAAATGCCGCATATTTGCGGCGGCAGAGGTATCTGCGGTAAATGTAAGGTTAATGTCAATGGCGAAGATGTGCTGTCGTGCAGGTACATAATTAAAAGTGATATTGAGGTTGTCTTGACTGATAATAAACCGATTTTATCTGAAACAGGGGCAGATTATAATAACTCTTTCAGCGAAAATATGTGCTTTGCCCTTGATATCGGCACAACAACCCTGGCACTTTCGCTGGTTTCACTTGATAACAAAAATATTGTGAAAACTCTTACGCGCGCAAATCCGCAAAGTGTTTTCGGAGCGGACGTTATTTCACGAATTGATTATTGCAATAAAAATTCCGTTGAAGCATTAAAAAAGCCGTTAATTGATGAAATAAACTCAATGACAAATGAGCTTTGTGATAAAAAACTGCCTTTTATGTGCGTTTCGGGGAATACCACAATGCTCCACATTCTTTTTGGCGAAAATCCCTCGTCAATTGGTGTGGCACCATATAAAACTACTTTTACCAAAAGCAAAACAATTGATGGCGCAAAAATAGGCATTAAAAATGCAGAAAAAGTCGTTTCCTTAGACTGCATTTCTGCTTTTGTCGGTGCTGATTTGGTTGCAGGTCTTAATTTTGCGGGTGTTCCCGAAAACGAAAAGTATAATTTACTTGTAGATTTAGGTACAAATGCAGAAATTCTGCTCTTTTCTGATAAAAAGCTTGTTTGCACCTCTGCGGCGGCAGGCCCTTGCTTTGAGGGTGCAAATATCACTTGCGGTGTGAGTGCAACAGCGGGTGCTATATCAGAATTCAGTATTGACAGAAACGGAAAAAACTGTTTTAAAACAATCGGAGATGAAGAGCCCTGCGGAATTTGCGGAACGGGGCTTGTAGATATAATTTCTGCACTTTTGAAAAACGGAATTATTGATGAAACAGGCTATATGGAGTGTGAAGACTACACAATAGCAGATAGTGTTTTTATAAATCAAAAGGATATCCGCCAATATCAGCTTGCAAAATCTGCAGTGCGCTCGGCAATAGAAACACTTGTGAAATATTGCAAAATTGATTATGACGGAATAGATAAGCTGTATATTTCAGGTGGGTTTTCTGCAAAAATCAATGTGGATAATGCAGTGTATACGGGACTTTTCCCAAATGAGCTTAAAAATAAAGCAATCCCCATAAACAACAGCAGTCTTCTGGGAACGGTTAAATTTGCTGTTGAAGGGGAGGGGCTTGGTAACTACATTGACAAGGCAGAGCATGTTGACTTGTCCCTAAACCCTGAATTTAATGATTTGTTTATTCGGAATATGGAGTTTTAAGGAATGCAAAATTCAAAATTTCGGAACTGCGTTGGCGGTTATGAAAAAAGTTACAGTGATGCGAAGCCTATCCTTGATAAACACCGACGGTTACAAATTTGTAGCCGTCTTTTTTATATAAAATCATTTCCATTGACAAAATAATAGAATTAAGGTATATTATTCCTGTCACATCAATTACATATATGTCGTTCTAAGAGAAACACTACTTTGGTAAAAAGTGTTTCTCTCAAATCTGTTTCTCTTAGGAACGATTATGTAATTGTGTGACAACAATGAGGGAGCACTTTTTCGGTGTGTTCCTTTATTGGAGCACACTTTTTTATTTTGGAGAGATGTTAATGAAAAACGATACAGATAAATCTGAAAAGAATGATATGGATATGTACCGTCAGATGTATCATAAGTTGTTTAATACAATTTCGGATGTAATTGAAATTTGCGAAGACCAAAAGTGTGTGCGAATACTGAAAAACGCTTTGAGGGATGCAGAGTGGATTTACATTACGTATTATGAATGAAATTCTGCCTGCCCGTACGGTCAATCTCATAAACATCCCAATAAATAAGCTCATCGACGGTTGCGGATTCGTAGCCGTCTTTTTTGTGTGAGTTTTGTTGATTATAACGAAAAACTGTTGTTATTTCTACCTCTCTGGTTTAAGAGAGGGGGCAAGGAGCACGACCGCGCCCTGTGGGCGATACAGGGAGTGTGAGTTGGCGCAGCGGTCAAAATTGTGCGAAGTGAACAACGAGCAAACAATTTTGGGCACCGCAAGAGGACTTGATATAATTTCCCCGAACAGTAAGCTTTCAAGCGAAAAAAATATTTATTGAAGGTCTACCTCTCTGGTTTAAGAGAGGGGGCAAGGAGCACGACCGCGCCCTGTGGGCGATACAGGGAGTGTGAGTTGGCGCAGCGGTCAAAATTGTGCGAAGTGAACAACGAGCAAACAATTTTGGGCACCGCAAGA
>JAGASD010000060.1 GCA_017621885.1 Clostridia bacterium
AAGTAGAAAAAGAAGACTTAGACTTGATAATGAAAAGAATAGCAGGAAGTTATGCGTATTGGTATAATTGGAAGTATTACCGCAAGGGTCATTTGTTTCAAGATAGGTTTAAAAGTGAGCCTATTGAAGATGATTCGTACTTTTTAACGGTGCTTAGATACATACATCAAAATCCAGTTAAGGCAGGTATTGTTAAAAGTATTGACGATTACCTATTTAGTAGCTATAATGATTATATAGAAGAAAATAGTGATATTGTGGATTCGGACTTTGCATTTTCCTTGTTAAAAAAAGATGAGTTTATAGATTTCAATAATGAAAATAATGACGATATTTGTTTGGATATAGACCCTAAGGAATTTAGGATAAATGATAGTGATGCAAGAAAGACAATTAAAAAAGTTTCAAAGTGTGATAATGCGACAGAATTTCAGGAATTGCCACAAGAAAAACGGGACAAGTATATAAGAAAGTTAAAGGAAAGAGGACTCTCTATCAGACAAATTAGCAGATTAACAGGGGTCAGTTTTGCGATAGTTAGAAAAATATAGATAACACAACAGAACCGTCCCCTTGTGTTTGAACCGTCCCCTTGTGTTTTGATAACACAACAGAACCGTCCCCTTGTGTTTTTCCCCTTGTGTTTTGAAGCGGATGGAGTATATGGAGCTCAAACTAGAAAAGCCTTATCAACTGTGTTTGAGTAGTGGAGGTGAAGTTTTATGCCACAAAACCTAATCGGAATGGTATTTTTTATCTTTTTAATATTTTACTATATAGGTATAACGGCAATGATTATGGAAAAAAAAGTGGGAAAACATAGTCTGCCTAAAATATTAAAAGCAATATTATTTGTTGGGCTAAAATATAAGAACACATTAAATACAATAGTATACCAAAGCGGTATTTTACTAAACTGTATTATTTCATTATCGTTATATGTAATTAACGGGAATAATAGGCAAATGATATATAGATGGTATATTTTATGGATGGTTATATTGTTTTTATTTGAAGTTATCTTCGTAGGAAAGTTACATGTAAAAGAAAAGATTGAACGAAAAAAAAGATAACGCTAATCTCAACACAGACGCCATTTGAGCCATTTGCAGCCATTTGGGGACGTACATTTTTTGGCACATTTGAGGGGCAGTTTTGCCCCTCTTCCCCTTACTGTTGTCTTGACGAGGGGAGTATTCCGACGCCGAGAGCGGACTTATCTACCTCCGTGCAAGAATGAACTTTTGGGGACGTGCCTGTTTTTGCACATTTTATGCAAAAAGTTAAACGATAGCCATTTGGGGACGTAGCCATTTGGACCATTTGGGGACGTGCCTGTTTTTGCACAATAAAACAGAAAAAATGACAGTTCAAACTGAACTGTCATTTTTTTATTCCCCGATACAATCAAGGCAGGGAGTGTAGCCTTGTGATATAGCATCGTCTATTGTCATTTGGGTTGTATTTGTTTTATATTTTACGTGTTTGCAAAAGTCTTTGTGGTAGCGTATGCCGGTGGTTGTGACATAATAGGATTGGGTTAGAGATGTGGGTTCGTGTGCTGAAAATACACTTGTTGCCTGAGAGTTGCTTACTATATAGATTCCAGTAGCTGTCAGGAGGCTTAATGCAAATATCAATATAAATACAAGTTTTCGCTTTAAGAATGTTGAGATTATTCTTGTCAGCACTGTTGGATGTTCAAGGTAATGAGCGAACTCGTTTGCAAAGGATTCTCTTTCGATTCTAGAATATATGTGATTTGGTGCATCAAGGCGCGTGTCACAGATATGCCCAAGCTCGTGGCAAAGAAGAGTTGTTTTTTCGGATAGCTTTAAATCAGAGTTAATAAAGACAAATTCTATATTTCCATCCACATAGACAAAGCTGTTTTCTGTGGAAATTCTGTCTTCAATTCTGAGGGTTTGTATTAATTCATTAACCTCGGGGGTGTTGTTATATTTGTTGTATTCAATTATTGTAAAACCGTTGCCTTGGATAAGTTCTTCTAAAGTTTTAAGGCTCGGGGTTGAACTTAATCGGTTTTTACGCATCAGTTTTTGAGAAAGTTTTTTGGGAGAATCAGTCATTGTTTGTTTTGTCCTTTATCTTTTGTGCAAGTGTAAGAATAAGTTTTTCCTCATCGGTGAGGGGAGTATCGGAAGTAAGGCTGCCGTATGCTGCGATAGTGGGAGCAGATTTTGCCGATGTGATTCTGCGATACTCAGTCTCGGCAACGGAACAAACGGTATGTTTGCCCAAATCATCCAATACAGTATATTTTTCGATAAGGTTGGTTAGTTGTTTGTCGTTAACAACCGGTATATTGTTTGCATGTGATATGTCAAGGGTGTCGAAAATTTTCATTACCATATTATAATTTGATGCACCCACGCCGTTTTTGAGAATAAAGTTTACGGTTGTTCGGGGGATGCCGATATATTGTGCAAAGTTCTCGATAGTTTTGAATTTTTCTTTAATTCTTTTTCTTATAAGTTCTTTGTATAAATCCATTTTAATCACCTCTGTTTGTATTGTACAATAATAAAAGAATATAGTCAAGACGGTGTGATGAATAAAGGGTTGATTTATCGTATAATATTTACAAAAAAGATATTTTGTGGTATAATGAACTTATGAGTGGAGGAGAAAATTATGAATAAAAAAGGGCTTAAAGAAAAAATATATGAAGAACTTAAAAAGGGAGTTCTGGTGTCACACCATGATATTGTAATGCAATATGGGATAAAAGAAATGACTGCTATCAAAATCCTTGAAGAGTTGAAAGAAGAAAGAAAGGTTGAGTTGATACCTGCTCGTTCAGGGAATCAGTTAGACCCTAATAATAGTACGTTTTATAGAAAGAGATAGAAATATGAAAAGCGACTGATTTTTCGAAAATCAGTCGCTTTTTCGCATCTCTAAACCCCTTGTGTGCCAAGGGTTTCCAACTGTTGCCAGTAGTTCCCCGATGGCAACAGCTTCAAGTGGTATTTTTCGAACAAAAAGATATAAAACTATTGACAAAAAATAGTTTTTTGGATATACTGATATAAATTGATACTAAAATATATCAGGTGATTTAAATAGATTTATGTGTTTGTGTTTTAGTTCAAAATGTTTTTGGGTTGTTCGTTTAGTCCATTTTGTCCATGTATAATTAAAGTAAACGAGAAACGGAGTGATTAAATGGAACTTGATTTAAATCTGGAAACAATAAAAACAGAAATGCAAATGTTATACGGAAAAGAATTTTCACCTATAGTCCAAGAAAGTAGTAAGTGGCATATGTGGAAGACAATAATAACTAACTCAACTTGTGTGGTTTGTTATAAGAAAAGCGGAACTATTTTCAATGAGGAATATATGATTGATGCATTTCCGCCACTACATGAAAAATGTAGATGTTCTATAGTGAAAGCTGGTTCTATTTGGGCAGGAACGGCAACTGTTGAGGGTGTATTTGGTGCTGATTACACAGTAAAAAATAGAAATAAATTACCACAAAATTATATATCAAAACAAGAGGCCAAATCGAAAGGCTGGAGGTCATCGTTTGGTAATCTGCATATAGTTGCACCGAAGGCTACAATTGGTGGTGACGTACATCAGAATAAAGAGAATAAATTACCTCAAAAAGTAGGCAGAGTGTGGTATGAAGCGGATGTTAACTATTTGGGAGGTCGCAGAAATTCACATCGTCTGATATATTCAAATGATGGCTTGATATTTATTACATATGACCATTATCTTACATTTTACGAGATTGTTTAGAAGAGGTGAAAAAATGGCAAAATACAAAATAAACATGTCGGGGGCAAGGTCCGTATATGATATACATGAGAAAATACAGGAAGGATTAAAATTCCCAGGTTATTATGGAAAGAATCTTGATGCATTATGGGATTGTCTTACTGATATGGACTCTCCTGTTGAAATACATATATATGGAACAAGAATGCTTGGAAAGGAAATGAATGACTTTTTTACCGAAAGCATTATAAAAATATTTGATGAGGTAAAAGCATGGTTTGCTGAAGCCGGAGAAAAATTTGAATTCACAATATGTGAAGAAAAATATAATTAGGATTATTTATAAAAAACAATTTGGATACAACTATATCCCAATTGATACTAAAATATATCAGGTGATTTAAATGGAAATCAAAATATTTACAAAGATACTGAAAGATAAGTCCTTTGTTGATTACAAAAAAATGAAATATAAATATGGTGTGGATTTTGATGCATTCCTCAAAAACCTTGAGGAATTGTATTACAAGGAATTGCCTATTTTGGATTTTGACGGTGGAAATGTAGTTCTTATAGAAAATCATGCAAGGGTAAGCCAAAATACTGTAAAGCTTCTTTTAAAGGAGCAAAAACAAAATTATGGAATAAAGGCTGCTGAGGAAGAAATTATTGCAACATCGGCGATTGAAAGCATTGACTTCAGTCGCGACAGTGTGCGGAATATCCTCAAAGGAATGGCGCCAAAGGATGAGAACGAAACTCGCATAATGGGACTTAAAAAAGGCCTTGAGTTTATTGCAGACAAGGACCATAAAATTAGTGAAGAAAATCTTTATAAGCTTTATATGATGACAGTGGGTGATTTCCTCGAAAACGAGGACAGCCTACCGCAGGGAAGTTTTTATCGTAATGATGCAGTTTATGTCGTTGGTGACGCTGTTGAACATACGGGACTTAGTGCGAAGAAAGTGCCGGAATTTATGAAAGCCCTTATAGATTTTGCAAATGCCGAGGATGACATAAACGAGCTCATAAAGGCGGCAATTATTCATTTTTATTTGGCGTTTGTACATCCATATTTTGATGGAAATGGAAGAATGGCACGGCTTTTACATTTATGGTTTTTGATTCAAAAGGGGTATCGGTCTGCATTGTTTATTCCGTTTTCAAGTAGAATAGAAAAAAGCCGAAATACGTATTATGATGCTTATACCCTTATTGAAGATAACAAAAAGTATAGCGGTAAAATCGATGTCACACCATTTGTTTTGTATTTTATAGAAAATGTTTATGATAAAATGAGTGAGGGAAATGTTGCGACCGAAACCTTTGAGATATACGAAGACGCATTTAAAAATGGTAAAATAACCGAAAAGGAAGCAAGTCTTTGGAAATTTGTTCTGTCGTATTACGGTACCGATAAATTTTCTACAAAACAGCTTGAAAAGGATTTTGGTGATGCAGCTTATGCCACTATTCGCAGTTTTGTTTTGAAATTTGAAGAAATTGGGTTACTTGTGTCAACAAAATATGGTGCAAGGGTTAAGTACAAAGTTTTATAGGATTACAAAGATTTAAAGCGACTGATTTTTAAAAAATCAGTCGCTTTTCATATCTCTCAACCCCTTGTGTGCCAAGGGTTTCCAACTGTTGCCAGTGTTTCAACATCCCACTGAATGGTGAAATGTCCTGTTTCACGCATAGCGCCAACAACGTCGTTGTTATAGTCGCCGTAGGGGGCACGGAAGAGGATGGGCTGTACTCCGGTTATGGCTTTTATCTTTTCGTCGCATTTTGTGACCTCTTCTTTCATTTTTTCAACCGAAATCTGGGTCATATGAGGATGACTGTTTGAGTGGTTCATTATTTCGTGCCCTGCGTCGTGAAGCTGTTTTACAGACTCTGGGTATTTGTCTACCCAACTGCCTACCACAAAGAATGTGGTTTTGACATTATATTTATCCATTATTTCAATAAGCTGCCCGGTATCTTCGTTCCCCCAGGCGGCGTCAAAGCTGAGGGCAACTACTTTTTCGTTTTCGGGCTTTTGTACACAGTAGATGGGGAGGTCACGCTTTGCGCTTGATACAGTAATAGTTTCGTTTCTTCCTATGTAAAAAAGTGATGCCATAAGTATGGCACAAAGCATGAGCAGAACGCCGGTCCTTTTGGTGATAACAAAAATCTTCATTTCCAAAATCCTTTCTGTTTTGATGGTTAAATATATTCATATTTATAAAAAAATAGAATACGAAACCATTCCTTTGGAAAGGATATTTTAAGGAGATATTTGACTGTTCTAAAAATCAGACAGGTGAATATACTTTAATGTAACCAATGAATAAAAAGGAGACGAAAAATTCTTCTCTTTTGGGTTATACATAAAACAGCGCAGAATTTAGGGAGTGAATTATTTTGAATACCGAGAACTATGCAGAAAACAACAAGGTGGTTATTGCCGGAACTGTTGCTGGGGAGCTTTCGTTTTCACACGAGGTTTATGAAGAAACGTTTTATACCTTTATGCTTGACACCCCAAGACTCAGCGAAACCCAGGATACTGTGAAGGTAACCATATCCGAAAAATTTCTGGCGGGAGGAAGCATTGATGTTGGAGACAGAGTCATAATCAACGGACAGTTCAGATCATATAACAACTTTACGAATGTAGGGAACAAACTGATACTGACTGTGTTTGTAAAGGATATAAAACGGATGTCTGAGGACGAGGAAGAAGAAAGCCTGAATTCAATATCGCTTACCGGCTACATATGCAAAAAGCCGGTTTACAGAACAACACCTTTCGGCCGTGAAATTGCGGATATTCTGCTTGCGGTGAACAGGTCTTACAACAAGTCGGACTATATCCCCTGCATCGCCTGGGGCAGAAATGCAAAATTTGCGGAGTGCCTGAATGTGGGCGAAAAGGTTTCAATAAAAGGGCGGATTCAAAGCCGGGAATATCAAAAACGTCTCAGCGAAACAGAGGTTGAAAGCAAGGTTGCATACGAGGTTTCTGTCTCGCGGCTTGAAACTGTTGACGCTTTTGATTTTGAGGTAGAGTAATAGGGAATTAAGGCAGTCATATCGTTTGGTATGACTGCCCTCTTTTGTTTGTTATTATTTTGAATGAAAAGTATTGTTATTCGCCAAAAAGTGTGATAAAATGACTCTATGTAAAGAGTAATTAAACATACAAAGGAGAATTCTTTATGAAAAAAAGATTATACAAATCAGCGGTTAATAAAAAGCTTTGCGGCGTATGCGGTGGCATTGCCGAATATTTTGACCTTGACCCTACCATAATTCGTCTGGCGTGGGTGGTATTCACGCTTCTTGGAGGCTCGGGGATTATTGCGTACATAATAGCGGCACTTGTTATGCCAAATGAAAATATCTAAGGCGTTAATATGAAACTGGAGATAATTTTTCTTTTCTGGAACATTTTTGTTATGCTTGTGTTTGGAATGGACAAGCTTTTGGCAAGAATGAAAAAGTGGCGGATAAGTGAACAGGTTTTGTTGCTTCTGGCATTTCTGTTTGGTGGAATCGGGGCTTTGTTTGGTATGGTTTTATTTAATCACAAAACACGAAAAACAAAGTTTCGGTTTGGAGTTCCTGTGATTGTTGTGTTTAACGCTTTGACGGCGTTTCTGCTTTTTCAATACTTTGGATAAGGGGCGAGAAAATTGAAGATTGCATATATCGGCATTGATTTGTTTTTTGAGGCACTTTGTTCCCTTGAGAGATGTGGTTGTGAAATCGTTGAGGTTTTTTCGTGCGTCACCGACAACAAGACTGAATTTAATGTTAAAATCAGGGAGTTTGCAGAAAAAAGAAACATTCCCTGCCAAATGACTCGCATAACAAAGGCTGATATAGAAAGACTGAAAGAAAAGGGCTGCAAGATGGCTGTTTGCGGTGGGTATTATTTCAAAATACCTTGGGATACGGACTTTACCATTGTGAATATCCACCCAACACTTTTGCCTGTTGGGAGAGGCCCGTGGCCAATGCCACAGGTTATTCTCAAAGGAATGAAAAAAAGCGGCGTTACTGTCCACAAAATTGCGGAAAGCTTTGACAGCGGTGACATACTTTTGCAAAGGGAATTTGAGGTTTTGC
>JAGASD010000061.1 GCA_017621885.1 Clostridia bacterium
AAAGCTAAAGAAAAAGAATAAAGAAAAAAAATAAAGAATAATTTCGGAACGCTACGCGTTGATTGTAATAAAGTTGCGGTTTTTTCTACCTCTCTGGTTTAAGAGAGGGGGCAAGGAGCACGACCGCGCCCTGTGGGCGATACAGGGAGTGTGAGTTGGCGCAGCGGTCAAAATTGTGCGAAGTGAACAGCGAGCAGACAATTTTGGGCACCGCAAGAGGACTTAACACAATTTTCGTAAACAGTAAACTTTCAAGCGAAAAAAATATTTATTGAAGGTCTACCTCTCCGGTGTAAGAGAGGGGGACCGCCTTATAGCTATTTCCCTTTTGCAATTTGTATCAAGCGAGCCTAAAATTATATTGTACGATAAAGCTCAGCGGAGCGGTGGAGAGTTCCCAATGCGTAAGCATTGTTGAAGCGTAAGCTTCAATTGTAACAAAACACCCTCACGAAACAACAAAGGAAGAATAATGAACAGAAGAAAGCCTTTACCAACAAATGAAAATCTAAAAAAATATGCCATTGAAATGCGGAAAAATCAAACCGACGAAGAGAAAAAGGTGTGGTATCAGATACTTAAAGGTCGAATACCTAAATTTCACAGGCAAAGAATTATTGGTAATTATATAGTTGATTTTTATTGTCCGCAATTAAGACTCGCAATTGAAATTAACGGATACCAACATTTTTATGAGGAAAATATTGAGTACGACAGTAAACGAACAGAATATATAGAAAGTCAAGATATCTATATATTAAGATTTGAAAATACCGAGGTTAACAAGGATATTGAGTACGTCAGATATATCATAAACAATGTTTGCGAAGCACGTGAAAAAGGTTTGCCTATTGCTCCTGAATATCGTTAACAGATAACAGAAAGTCTGTGTCAATGGAAACTTCGTTTCCACGATGCTGACGCATCGGGAACTCTCCACCGCTCCGTCAGACTATATTTTTAAATATAATTCAAGGCACGCTTGCAACATATTGCAAGAGGGGAATTATTATACGGCGGTCCCCCTCTCTTAAACCAGAGAGGTAGAACAAACCGCAATTTTATTGAAATCAACAGGACTTATTCCGGAATTTATAATTTCAGAATAAGTCCCAATCTTTTTAAAATTTATTTAAATAACTCAGTCGAAAGGTATCTGTCACCCGTGTCGGGCAAGAGCACAACAATATTTTTACCCTCGTTTTCGGGGCGCTTTGCAATTTCAACAGCTCCTGAAAGTGCCGCACCTGATGAAATACCCACAAGGACACCCTCTTTTTTGCCTATGAGTCTGCCCATTTTAAAAGCATCTTCATCGGAAACAGTCAGAATTTCATCACAGATTTCAATATTCAGAATACTCGGCTTAAAGCCTGCACCTATACCCTGAAGCTTATGAGCACCGCTCACACCCTTTGTAAGGAAGGGTGAGCCTTCGGGCTCAACACCGATTATTTTAATATTCTTGTTTTTAGATTTAAGGTATTCACCGACACCCGTAATTGTACCGCCCGTGCCGATGCCTGCAACAAAAATATCCACGCTTCCGTCGGTATCCTCATAAATTTCGGGACCCGTTGAAGTGAAATGGGCTTTTACGTTTGCAGGGTTGTCAAACTGACCTGCAACAAAGCTGTGGGGAATTTCTTTTGCAAGCTCCTCCGCTTTCTGAATAGCACCCGTCATACCCTTTGAGCCGTCAGTTAAAACAATTTCTGCACCGTAGGCACTGATTATCTGTCGGCGTTCAACGGACATTGTATCGGGCATTATGATAATCACTCTGTAGCCCCTTGCGGCGGCAACGGATGCAAGACCGATTCCCGTATTACCCGAGGTAGGCTCAATGATAACCGAGCCGGGCTTTAAAATGCCCTTTTCCTCCGCATCGTTTATCATTGCAAGGCCTACTCTGTCCTTTGCAGAGCCTGCAGGGTTAAGGTATTCGAGCTTTGCAATTATTTTTGCATTAAGCTTAAACTCTTTTTCAATGTTACATAACTCCAGAAGCGGAGTTTTGCCGATTAACCGGTCGGCTGATTTATAAATTTCAGGCATTTTTCTCACTTTCCAACTCTTCACGCTGACGAAGAACGTTTTCATGCATTTCTTCTTTAGTTTTACCCGTAAGCTTATAGAATATGAACGGAACACCTGCAAGAAGCATCATAATTCCGTGGAAAACCGTTACCCGTGGGAAGACCGAAAAGAAGGAATTTATCCGTACCGCCAAGAAGGGCGGCCGCAAGGAAGGGGCCCATATAGTTTGCAATACCGCGAAGATTTTTAAGAGTTTCGCTGATGATAATAGTCCATGCATACTTGTTTTTTACAATATCAACAAAGCCCTTGAAGGGATTTTTCTTTTCCTCGCTGTAGGTAATTCTTTCTTTTAAGAAGCGCATACCCATAAGGGTGATAATTGTACCAACAACGCTGATAAGTGATGCACTGCAGATATATTCAATATATTCTTTGTTGGGATTGTTGGGTGACACCGCATCAATAATAAGACCGATAACAAGCACAACCACAAGGGGAGCAGAGTTACCCACTGCACTTGAAATGCTTCTGAAGGATATAACCTTATCTCTCTCCTTCATATTGGGAGTAACAACGTAGGAAACAAGGTTGATTGAGTTACCGAGACTTGTACAGCAGCCGTGAAGCATACCGATTGTAATAAGGTAAATCATAAGAAGAGTGCCTGCAAGACCGTCGGGAGTGTAGAACAAAAGCATTGTAACAATACCCATAGGGATTGCAATGGCATTTATAAGGGGAATGAATTTACCTCTTTTTGTGATTTTGCGGTTATCAATAATAATTGCGTAAACAAAGCTCATTATGAAGCCTGCAATGCTCAAAAAGCCGTTATAAAATGAAACCTGGTCATCTGTGAGCGCTAAAACGTTAACAAGATAAGCCTGACGGTAGCTGCCCACAATACCCGTCATCATTGTGTAAAAGAAAATTGCCACAAGGTAAAAACCGAATTCCTTTGTTTTTACGTGGTTCTGCTCACTTGGAGCCTGAACTTTAGTTGACATAACATCACACTCATTTTCTCTGTTTTATGCTTTAAAGCTAATAGCTTAAAGGGGAATATTGCCGTGTTTTTTATAGGGATTTTCCTGCTTTTTGGTTTTCAGCATATCCAATGCCGCAATTATTCTTTCACGGGAATACTGAGGCTCAATAATCTCATCAACGTATCCCCTTGCAGCGGCAATATAGGGATTTGCAAATTTATCCTCATATTCCGCAATAAGCTCCTGTCTTAACTGAACAGGATTTTCTGATTCTGCAATTTTGCGTTTAAAAATAATGTCAACAGCGCCCTCGGCACCCATAACAGCCATTTGCGCAATGGGCCAAGCGTAAACAACGTCTGCGCCCATATTTTTGCTGTTCATGGCAATATATGCGCCGCCATAGGCTTTTCTTAAAATAAGGCTGATTTTCGGAACAGTTGCTTCGGAATAAGCAAAGAGCATTTTTGCACCGTGTCTTATAATACCGCTGTGCTCCTGCTTCTGACCGGGCAAGAAGCCCGTAACGTCAACCAATGAAACAACGGGAATATTAAAGCAATCGCAGAATCTTATGAATCTTGCTGCCTTGTCGGCAGAGTCGCAATCAATAGAACCGCCGAGGAAATTGGGCTGGTTTGCAACAATACCGACGCTTTCACCGTTTATTCTCGAGAATCCAACCACCATATTTTTAGCAAATTCGGGCTGCACCTCGAAGAAAGAATCGTCATCCACAATTTTTTCAATAACAAGCTTAACGTTATATGTTTTTCGCTGGTTATCCGAAACAATTGACTGTAAATCTCCGCAGGTGTTTGTATAGGTTATCTTCTTGCTTTCTGCTTTTTCTCTTGAGTTCTGAGGTAAATATGAAAGCAGCTCTTTAACACCGTTAAGGCATTGCTCGTCATTATCATAAACAAAATGGGTTACACCGCTTTTTGTCATATGTACGTCAGCAGAGCCTAAATCAGCAGATGAAACCTGCTCACCGGTAACAGCCTTTACAACCTGAGGACCTGTGATGAACATAAGGCTTGTGCTTTTGCTCATAAATATAAAGTCGCTGATAGCAGGCGAATAACAAGCACCGCCTGCACAAGGTCCGAGAATAACTGAAATCTGCGGAACCACACCTGATAATTTTGTGTTTCTGTAAAAAATACCGCTATAACCGCTGAGAGAACAAATACCCTCTTCAATACGGGCTCCGCCGCTGTCGTTGATGCTTACAAAGGGAGCGCCCGTTTCAAGAGCCATATCCATTATTCTGCAGATTTTCAAGGAGTGATACTCACCGAGAGTACCGCCGATAACGGTAAAATCCTCGCTTGATGCAAAAACTGTTCTGCCGTTTACCTTACCGTAGCCCACAACAACACCGTCACCGGGGACTTTTTTATCCCCAATGCCGAAATCAGTAATTCTTGACTCAATAAGACCGCCGACCTCAACAAAAGTACCCTTATCAAAAAGGATTTCAAGTCTTTCGCGTGCGGTAAGCTTGCCGGCAGCGTGCTGCTTTTCAATACGCTTTTCTCCGCCACCCATTACAGATGCAGAAACCTTTTTGTTTAATTTTTCAAACACTTCATTGTTCCACATAAAATCACCTTACTTTGCTTTTGATGTTGCCTAAATAATATCTGAACATCAATTTAGTTTTTGATTGCAATTTAAATTGTTTCATTGTATTCAAAAAGCCGTTTGCTTCACAATTATTTATAAATTCATCGTGCTTTTTAATAAAATCATCACTATTGGACTTATTTTTCATATTATATGAGGCTTTTTCAAGATCCAATTTTGTAAACGTAACCTTATCAGAAATTTCCTGTAAAATCTCTTCACCCTTTTGGGAGTTGGATATTACAAGTGATAAACCGGTATCGTCGTTCTGTACCTTTGACAATCTTTTATAAGCCCAAAAATCTGCAAGGATAATGTCTGCATAATGATTTTCGGGGAAATTACATTCAAGACAATAATCTCTTAAATTTATGGCTGCACCGATAAATGAATAAAAATACGGGTCTGCCATAGCAAAATTCTTGTATTCTTTTCCGTTTTCAGCACTTATTTTAATTGAATGTCTTGACCAACCGTAAAGCTTTGCACGGAAATTCACATCCGAAACGGGAGCTTTTAATTTTCTTTCAATACTTTCAAGATACTCATTATATGTTTTGTGTGATGCCATACCCTCACAGCTGAAATCGCAGGTTATGAGATTTTCGTAATCCTTTTTCAAAAATCTTTTAAGACCCGCAACCTGACACGGTGCACCACAGAAAAGAACAAACTGCCCGTCAGCAAGCTCTTTCTTAATTTTTTGAAAAGAATTGCCCACACAGCTTTCAACATATTTGCTTCGCATAAGCTTTTCAAGGCTTATTTCTTCAGTGCTTTTAAATTCTACTATTCTGAAATCATCTGAAAAAGCGGCAGCAAAAACCTTACCGCCCTTTTCAAGAACATATTCTGCAATTGCCGCAAAAGCACCACCGGAGGAACTGTTTTTTACGGCATTTTCATCCCTGTTATAACCCATATATGCATTAACAAGATTTTGCTTCTGTTGGGGGTTATTAACGGGGCAAACCTCTTTACAAACACCGCAGTTTACACATTTTTCAGAATCCACCGAAAGGGAGTAAAACATTTCTTCTGAATTTACGGATATAGCTGAAGTGGGGCAAATATTATAACAAGCACCGCAATTTGAACATTTCGTAAAATCTAAAACATTATTCATCATCACTACATACCTTTGATAAATATTTAAGAGCTTCCTCTTTTTTTGTTTTTATAATTTCATTTGTTTTAGTGTAAAAGCTTGTATCCGCCGAGCAAACATCTGTGATAGCTGAATTTTTCACACCAAGAGATGCAAACAAATTTGTAATTCTTGACGGAAGAGCCGGATTTATAACAGCCGCAAGCTTTTTATTGAATATCAAAGAGAAAGAAACTCCGTGAAAAGAAGAAGAAATTACAGCCTCTGCATTATCAATAAGCCAAATAAACTGACCCGGGTCAACATCAAAAAGCTTTTTATTTGCCCAGATTTTTGAAAGACCGCCGCATATTGCTACAATATCGTAGCCGGTTTTTTTGTGGAGCTCTTTTAATTGCTTATTATAGCTTTTATCCCAATAAAGAGCATATAACAAAATATACGGTTTTTTTATAGGATAAGGTTTTGCGTACTTTTGCCATTCTTCTTTAGATACAAGGTAAGCAGGGTCAATATTAACACTTACATCCTTATCTGATACAGTAGCAATAGCCTCAGCATTATCCTGCTCTCTCACGGAAATGTGCTCAAAGGAGTTTACAAAATCCGTAAATATCTGTCTTTTTTCATCCGGGATTTTTGTGTTACCCATACTTGCAGCGTAAGATATTCTTTTGCTTTTATCTTCCACAAAATCAAGGAAAAATGCCGGATGGCATGAGGACGGTCTCCAAATCTGGTCACTGCCTGCAATATAATAATCCGCTTCAGGAGGGGTGTTTTTCAATGTTTCATAATTGTTGTAATACAATATATCAACATTGTCATTAATAAATTTATTTGAGTCTTTATATTTCTGTGCAATTAAATCCTTTTTTAAATATGCATAAAGTTTACGCATATTTAAAACCATATTTGTGCTTATTTTCAGTGACGGAATGTACTGCGCAGGAGGTGCCGGATGGTCAATTACAATCTTACTTTCAAAGCCAATGGACTGCAGTGCTCGCTTTAATCCTAAAGACTGCATTATTGAACCGTAGTTGTCCCAATCGCAATATGTAGAAACAATGACTTTTTTCATTTTGTTTTTAACCGACCTTTTTCTTTAAAAATTTATTCATTAAACCCTTAATCAAGGCTTTTTCGTCTTTATTAATACCTATTAAAAGTGTGATAATGCCGTATTCACCAACGTAAAGAACACCCTTAATAATAAATCCGAGCCAACCGCCAACGGGAATCATTGTTATAAATACACCCACTACCAAAGAGAGAATAAACGCAGGTAAAAGCCCCTTAAAAAGAAGCTTTGAATACAAAATAACGTCTACGCCGACTTTTTTGTGATAATAGATATTGGAAAGAATAAGGTTACCCACAATGTAGCTTACGGAAGTACCTATTGCAGGACCGAAAACAGCATTCCATTTAATCAACGGTATAGTAAGCAAAACATTGGCAACCGTTACACCCAATAAAATAAGTGATCTGGTTTTTTGCATATTTTTTGCTTTCATAACATGGAAAATTGTACCCTCTACCACTGCCAATGTCTCAGGAATAACTATAATTAAAGTACAAAGCCACACATGGGTACTATTGTATTCAGGAACCCAAAGAGAAGCGAAAAATTTACCTAAAAGTATAAATCCGCCCATTAACGGTGCAGAAATAAACATTTGGTATCTGCTGTATCTTGCGCAGCACTCTGTAAGTGTTTTTTTATCCGCATCAGCAAAAACAACACGAGAAATCTGCGGGAAAGTAACACTACAAACCACGTTACTTATAGAACTGAACATGGAATTCAGTTGCATTATAACACCATACAAAGCAACAACCTCAAGGGTAGCAAAGATACCCAATAACATTCGGTCGATACCTGTATTGGTTTGTGCTATTATAATTTGCAAAAATACATAGAACGAAAAACCGAATAACGCCTTAAGGAGGGATTTATCCCACTTTCCAAGTATAAGTCTTGCCTTTAGGAATACTTTACAATAGAAAATATCAAATAATAACAAGAAAATTGTTACAAATAAATCTGCCGTAACAACAGCCATTGCACCTATATCAAGTTGTAACAATACCAACATAACAACTACTCTGAGAAGCTGACGAACTGTATAAACTCCCTTTGTTATTATGTATTTTTCATGGGCGGTCTGAATACCGGATAAAGCGTGGCTTATAAGGCTTATGCTGGTTGTGGCACCCATTATAAGGAAAAGCTTTTGCGCATAATCTGCATTTTCAGCAGTAATAGAACCCGAAAAGAAAACATCCAGATTAAATGAAACTAATGCTACTGCCAGCATGGCAATTATACCGAAAAAGCAGTATATTTTTACACACATTGAAATAACTGTGCGTTCTTTTTCCTTATCGTTTTCAGACTGATACTTTAAAATGAACCTTGTTAAGGTACTGCCAAGACCAAAGTCAAGCAGAGCAATGTAACCGATAGTAGCATACAAAAGCTGATAGAGTCCGTATTCTGTCGGTCCGAGGGTAGAAACCATATAGGGGGTAAAAAGGATACCCACCATTGATGATATAAATATATTTAAATAAGACAGCACAAAGCCTGCCTTTCGTTGATTCCTCAACAACTGCACTTCCTTTTTTAAAACTTTCTTAATAAATATCCTTCAACTCTGTGGAAGAAATGTCTTATTGCAGAGCTGCTTCCCATGAGCTTTAATCTTTCCACAAGGAATTTCTTATTAGGTGTTTTTGAATCAGGGTGCTTTAAGGGGAATTCAATTTCGTTGGCACCGATTGTGTAAAGATTTCTCTGATTTTTAGGGATATTATTAAGCCCTGCTGATGTATGAACAGAGTCACCCGTTATACCAACGTTTTTAACAAGATTGATTCTGGGGATAATTGAAACCTTATCGTGAAGATAAATTGCTGCTCTTATGGGAGACTCGTAAGAAGGCACATAGGTATCGGTTGCCTTTGATCTGTGCAATCTGCATCTTTCGATAAATTTCTTTCCGTCATAACGGGTAGGAGCCTGATTTTTCACCTTTTTCACCTTTTCAGGGTCATTAAGGAATTCGTGCTTATAATCGCACAACGCCCATCTGTCGCGCCATGAAGCCCAACCCCAGATGCTGTCTGCCTGAGCAAAGAAATAACTGTTATCGTCATAGTTAGTTTCACCAAGCTGATTTCTGCCGCAAATCATAAAAACATCTTTATCATCGCGGTATTTATTAAGGAGCTCATCGCAGAAATAGAAAAAGCTCTGTGAGGGAACATCGTCATCCTCAAGATAAATAATCTGCTCCTCATGCTCAAATGCCCATGATATAGCTGCAAATTCCGACGGGTCGCAACCAAGATTCTTTTCCTGATAATTGCGGTGAACCTCACATTCCCAATCTATATTTTCACATATTTTTCTGCAACGGAGCATTTTTTCCATATCATCGGGACGGTCGGGTCTTGCTCCATCCTGAAAAAGATATAATTTTTTTGGTTTGGCTTGTCTTACAGCTTCAAAAACCTGAGCAAACGTATCATCGCGGATGAAAAACAACATAACAACCGCAGTATCAAAAGACTTATCCATAAAAAACCTTCCTTATATTGCATCAATTTTCCACACGGGAATATATTTTATATTTTCACTTTTGCTTACAACGTGAATGGGTAAACCCAATTTTGCGTTGTAGAAATTTTTTTCTGTGCTTCTGTAGAAAACAACACCCATAGACTTTTTGGGGAATTGCTTTGCCACCTTTTCATCAACACAGGCAACTACACGGTAACAGAATGGCTTGTTCATTTTGCGTGCAAGGAAATAATCCTTTCCGCTTTTAAAATACAAAAGTCCTTCTGCTGTGGGGAGCCACCATTTTGCATATTCTTCATCCATTTTAACGGGATGCTCTTTAAAGAATTTGCTTTTGTTAAAAAGAGCAAAGCCGTATTCATTTACAAGATGCCAACCCATTTTCATATAACCGGGGAATGAATTCTGGTTGGGGAAATTGTAAATAAGTGCATCCTCGGGTAAAAGGGCAATTGAACGCTTTGTCATTTCGGTAAAAACGCCTTTGCCGCGGCAAGCCTCCGTTACGCAGGTATCACCGGGCTGATAAGCCTCTTTTCCGTCAATATCATTTCTCCAGAGTCCGCGGGCTGCAGAAGGAACACCGTCAATGTAAACGACCTCAACAACCGACTCACCGTAAATATTATCTATGTACTTTTGTGTGAAAAGCTCTTTTGAATAATTGTTTTTAAAAACAATGTCTTCAACCTTTATAAAATCTTCAATAAATTTGTCGTCTGCCTGACTTGACCAACGGCAATCATAAATAATTTCGTTATTCATTTCATTTACCCCTTACAGTATTAAAAGCATTGTATTTTCCGTTAAGCTTATTAACGAAGGTTTTGAAATCCTCTGCACCGTTTATTGAGCTTCTTCCGAAAATGATTTTATCACCAACGCCGTAAGAAAAATCGTGCTCGGAGGTGTAAATTCTTTTATACCTTGTATTTTCCAAAAGGAATTTATTGCTTTTTTCTGAAAAATATCCGTAAGGATAGCAGAAATCAACGGGATAAAAGCCGATTTCTTTGAAAATTATGTTGTTAGCCTCTTCAACCTCTTTTTGAGTGTCAATTTCATCAATATCTTTCATTGATATATGCGAATATGTATGAGCACCGAAGCCCACAAGACCGCTGTTGTGCATTTCGCGTACCTGATCCCATGTAAGATATTCCGGATTATTTGATATTTCACTTACGGCAAGGTAAATATTGTATTTAATATTTTTCTCTTTCATAAATTCAAAAATTGAATAATTTGAAAGCCAGCCGTCATCAAAGGTTATAAGAACATATTTATCCTTGAAGGAAATATCAGCACCGTTTTCAATATCATCAAACGTAAGTGTCTTATATCCGTTTGATGCAATATATTCCATCTGCTTTTTAAATGCTTCAATATTAGTTTGCTGGGCGCCGTTGCCCTCACCCTCAACAATATCGTGATAATAAATAACGTTTATGAATTTATTTTTGCTTTTAAGAAGAGTGCCTGCAACGGGAACAACATTGTCATAAACAAATTTTTTAATTTTATTCATTTGTTATTTCCTTTCTTCTATACTTTCATTTTCAACTTTTAATATCAATGGGAACAATACGAAATATGCAAAAAATACTGCAAGAGCCGTAATAATGTTTTTTGTGAAAATAAGAATGATAAATTCTATATTACAAGCAATAATTGAAGCTTTGTTTTTGGGGAAATTGCAGGTTCTGCAAACACGCTTGAAGTTATAAATAATTGTAAGAACAAAGGGGATAAATCCAAAAATACCTGTTAAGCCCAGAATATCAATCGCTGTTGCGTGACCTCCAAGTGAACTGAAGGGATTTGCCATCAATCCGAAAAACGGGCTTTCAAAAAACGTTTTCAGGGATGTCTGATACAAATCATTTCGAGCAGACAAAGAACCTGATAAGGTACTGCCTGATAATGATTCTGAAATATCATGAAGTTTTTCTGACCAGATACCTTGTACCGAATTAGCGAGCGTATCTATAAGTGCTATATCCATTTTTGTAACGTGAACATAAAAAAACAAGCACGCAATAATTATAATAACAATAACTTTTTTGTTACCACCCATACTGAATAAGAAGAAAATCAACGAACCAATTATGGCTATAAGCAGGGCAGTTGCAAACTGAGAAACCATAATTACATAAAAAATCAATGCCGCAAAAATTAAATAAATAATTCTGTCCGATTTAGTTTGTGCATTTTTTATTTTCTGCAAAAATACGGGGAAAATCAGCGCCATACCGTAAACCATCGAATAGTCAGGTGTTGCATATAACAACGCCTCAGCATCCATCATTTCCATAGTAGCTCTTGCACGGATAGCATCGGGATAGAACTGAACTGCTCGGAAAGTGTAGAATGCATTGGTTCCTATAACGGCACCGAGAATAAATTTAAACAATTTTGTGTCTTTAAATTTATTCTGGTCAACAAAAAACATAAAAGGAATTACCGCAACCAACAGCCTTACAAAGAATATTGCATGAGAATCCATTGTCAAGAAGAGGAATGTGATCTTATTATGGTTTGCGTAGAAAAATTCATTTGCAATAACCATTATGGCTATCCAGAAAAAGAAATACATATATTCCGGTATAATGTATTTCCATTTAAGCTCTTCTATATTAGGTGCAGCATAAAGAAGCACCAACGCAAAACCTCCTATACACGCTAATGAAAACAACGTAGATGTGTATGGAAGTTCAGTCCACAAAGCCCACAATAAAGTTAAGGCTGTAAACATAAGGCACATTGTTTGCCCTAATTTCAACAAGTTGATACTTTGTCTTTTTCTCATTTTTTTCCCCTTGATTTTTATATATTAATTGAAATTATAAGCTTTTATATAACTCAATATATTTCATATAATTTTCATCACGGTCAAAATTTTCTTTGACCCGGTTTGCGCAATCCTTTGAAAAACTCTCTTTCCCTTGTGCTTTAACCTTCAGGATTGCTTCTAAAAAGTCTTTTTCATTTCCGCTTTCCACAGAAAAGCTGCATTTATTATCTACCGTTTCCTGTGCGCCTGTGTTGCGATAGGTAACAACGGGTGTGCCGCAGCCCTGTATTTCAAGATTTATCGAAGGGAATGTATCTTCCCTTGTACAGTTTGCAAAAACGTCACAAGCGGAATAAACCTTCCTAAGCTCGTCCCTGTCCCTGATGTAATCAAGAGCAACAACGTTTTTGGGTAAGCCCTGCTTCTGACCCTCGGTGCACCCGAGCATTACAATAACCGAATCCTCAGGCAGATTTTGTGAAACAAAATCGAAGGTCTTTTTATTTATGGGTAAAAACCATTTATTTGCAGGGGCAATAATTAAAAATTTATCTTCTAAATTATGCTTTTTTCTGAAATCTGAGGGTGTGGATACAAAAAACTCTGTATCTATACCATTATTAATAGTATAGATTTTTTTCTCTTTAACAAATGTCTTTGAAGCTTCTTCTGAAATCCATCGGGAAGCACCTACAACTGACAGATTTTTTATGCTGCCTAAATATTTTTTTCTGTCTTTAAGAATTTTTGCCGAATTATCCTTCAAAAGTGCGGGTGTATCCTGCATTTTTTTAGGACAGTTACCGCAGGACTCTTTCCACTTATCGCACCCGGCAGCGGTGTAATGGAAGCAACCGCCCGTATAAAACCAGCAATCGTGAAGTGTAATAACGGTTTTAATATCTTTTTCAGCCAAAAAACCTAAAAGCAGATTAAGGTTAATATAGTTGCTGTGAAGATTATGTAAATGAACAATATCGGGCTTTATGCTTTCAATGTGTTTAATGAGCTTTTTTGTAGCAAATGATGAAAAATACGCTTGTTTTCCGCCTATACGGGATAGAAGAGCGTGTATTTTTTTCCCTAACGTATCACCAATTACGTAACCATTCTTAATATCTGCGGGATTTTTGTTGGTTGTGGAATATGAAACGAAAGCTTCAATACCGTTTTTCAATGATAAATTATGTATGTCTTCAACAATAACACCCGTACTGCCTACGCCGTAAACGGCATTTATCTGCATTACCTTCATATTCTCACACTCTTTTCATTAATTTTCTGTTGCTTTTATAAAAGTATCAATAAAAATTCTTTTTATATCTTTTTCATTATGATTTTTCTTACCGCAATCAAAAGCTTTTTTTCCGTATTCTTTAATTTTTTCAGGATTTTCTAATAATTTCTTGAGCTGTGGCGCAATTTCTTCATACTCATTTGCAATAACCGCACAATCATTATCTCTAAGGTAAATAATGGGCGCAATATCTTTGTCGCCGATTGCAAAAATACATTTACCGCTTTTAAAGTAGTCCGTAATTTTTGTAGAGAAAGAAAGACGGGCATCAAATCTGTGGTTTTTCTCAAGAGATTCTGCAAAAATTACTATATCTGCAGCCTGCTGAATTGCGTCAACCTCACTTCTGGGCACACAGCCTTTAAAATGACAGCCGTTTGAATTGAGCATTTTTAATGTTTCTCCCTCAATAACAGTGGGAGAATAAACATCAAGAGTTATTTTTTCTCCATTTTTATTTATATCTGCCATTGCCTTTGAAATTTCAACCAATGATTCGGCACGGCCAAGGAAAAGCTTACCTGTATATACCATTTTTACAGGTGTTGATGTTGGTCTTTCATCATATTCTCTGTTTTCATAGTCGATACCCTTTGTAAGAACTATACTGTTTGTGCCAAATTCAGCATCGGTTTCTTTTTTCTGTGTTTCGGTAATTGTAAACATTTCAGTACAATTAACTGCAAGCTTTTTTACAACCCTGCGCAAAAGAAATCTATGAACATAAGCCAACGGTTTTCCCTTACAAGGTTTATATGAGTAGTTATCATCCCAAAGGTAACAAACATAGGGCTTGGGGAACTTTTTGAGAATATGCAACTGAAGTTTACCCATATAAACAACGGGATAAATGGGAACAAAATACACATCAGGATTTTCTTCGGAAATAAAATTATCAAGTGCTTTTGTTTTCCATTTGCCGAAAAACCATACAATTTCACGCATTATTGTCATAAACCAGGATTTTTTCTTGTGTGCCTGTGTGTAAAGAGCTGTTTCTGCCTCCATTGCTTTCAAAGTTGCTTCATCAGCCGCTTGTCCGTTTTCAACCCTTTTACCTACGGGATTTCTTTTAATAACGCTTTTTATAATCTCGTTTTCACTTATTCTGAAAAATTTATTGCAAACGGGAGTATCGGGCAAATCAGACTTTGTGTAAATCTGCGCAACCTTGTCTACATCATAAAATTTAAACAAATCTGTCTGAGTATGTATTCCGCTGTCTTTACGCCATGTACTTAAAGAAATTGCTAATACTTTCGGCAATTCTTTATCCATTTATATCCACCCTTTATTTTAAAAGTTCTTTATATCTTTCAAACTGATTTTTGAGCATTATGCTTCTTTCGTAATGCTTTTCTGTAAATAATCTTGCGTTTTCGCCCATTTTGTTTGCTTTTTCGGTGTTTTCGCAGATTTCACTCATTTTTTCGTAAAGTGATTCCCAATCACGTGGCTCAACAAGTAAGCAGGACACTCCGTTTTCCAGAACCTCGGATGCACCGGGGATATCCGTTGTAATTACGGGGCAGCCTAAAGCTGCTGCCTCTTGTATTACCATTCCGAAGCCCTCGCGGTATGTCGGGTGCACAAGCACGTCCATTGCCGCATACTGACGGCACATTTCTTTGTTTTCAATCTGACCCGTAAACACTACCTTATCAGAATTTTTTGCCCAAGTGAAAATTTCGTCACTTTCACCGCTTTTATCGTCAATGGGCCCTGCAATAAAGAGCTTTGCGTTTTCTTTTGATTCACTCAGCTTTTTGAAAGCGGTGAAAAGCTCCTTACAGCCCTTGTCCGCAGAAACACGTCCTGAAAAACCGAACACAAAATCATTTTCCGAAAGTCCGTTTTTAGCGCGTATTTCCTTGCGCCATTCTGATTTTTTGCTGAAATCGTAGTTTGTCAAATCAACACCGATTGTTCCGCCCCTGCCCACAACAGCAGCTTTCCCTGCCTTATAAAGCCCTTCATTCACGGCAAATTCCATATTCATCGGGCTTACGGCGTTAACGTCCGTTGCGTTTTTGCAAACTATTTTTTCTAAAAATTTAAACATCTTACGGGCAACACCGCCAAAGCCCACATATCTTATACCCCACTGGCAATAAAGCCTTACGGGAACCTTGCAGATTTTTGCCGCTATGCTTGCCGCCAAGGAGGCATTGGGCGTGGAAAACTGCACCATATCAAATTTCTGCTTTTTAAAAATCTTTATAAAAGCAAGAATTGAAGAAAATACGGAAAGGTCAACGCCCCTTGCCATTGAAACGGGAATAAATTTTATATATTCGGGCAAGGATTTTGCAAATTCTTCATCATTATTGCAAATAAGGGTAACGTCATATCCGCCCTCATTATGAAGATATTTTGCAGTTTCAAGAACAAATGCTTTCATTGTCAGTGAAACCGTTGTTACAAAACAAATCTTTTTCATTCCTGTTTCCTTCTTACTTTATTTTTGTAATCGGTACACCTACATAGGTGCCCTGAACCGTAATATCCTTCGTTACCACCGCGCCTGAGCCGACTGTTACACCGTCGCAGATTTTTATTGTCTGGTTAATAATACAGCCTGCGCCAAGCCAAGCCATACTGCCGACCGTAACCGTTCCGCAAATTGTGGCATTCGGTGCAATAAGGGTATAATCTCCTATTTTGCAATCATGCTCAACAACGGCACAGCTGTTAATTACGCAAAACTCCCCAACCTCGGCACAGGCATTGACAACCGCAAAGGGCATTACAACGGTGCCTTTACCGATTTTTACGTCAACCCCAACGCTTGCGGTAGGGTGAACAAGCACAGGGTACCGGAAATCTGCATATTTTTCAAAAAATCTTTTTCTTACCGCGTTATTGCCGATGCCTATTGCGAAAGCGCAGGTATCCTTAAACCTTACGCAATCATCAATCTTACCGAGCACCGGGTAACCCATTACACTTGAAACAGAGTCGTTATCATCAAGAAAGCCCTCAATTTCAAATCCGTTTTTTAAAGCTATATCGGCAACTACCTTTGCGTGACCGCCTGCACCGAAAATAACTAATTTTTGCATTTTAATTCTCCTCTGCAGCCACAGAGCCCTTAAACTCTTCCATAGTAGCATTGTTTTCCTGAGAAATACCCTCTCTTTTAAGAACGGAAAGAACCGTGCCGAAAAGTATTTTTATGTCACCGACTAAAGTAATGTTATCAACATACTCAACGTCAAGCTTGAATTTTTCTTCCCAGGAAATACTGTTTCTGCCGTTCACCTGAGCATAACCCGTAAGACCGGGTCTGACAGTATGACGGCGCCTTTGCTCGGGTGAATATAAGGGAATATATTTCACCAACAAGGGACGGGGACCTACAATGGACATATGACCCACAAGGATATTTATAATTTCGGGAAGCTCGTCAAGGGAGGTTGACCTTAAAAATTTGCCGTAAGCATTAAGCCTTACCTCGTCGGGGAGCAAATTACCCTCTGCATCCTTACGGTTATCCATTGTTCTGAACTTAATGAGCTTGAAAATTTTCTCTTCACCTGTTTTTGGGTTGATTTTACCCGGTCTTGCCTGACAGAAGAAAGGATTGCCCTTCATAAAAACTGCACCTAAAATTATAAGCACAAGTAAAACGGGTGAAAGCACAATAAGTGCAAACAGAGAAAGTATAAAATCAAAAACTCTTTTTAAAAATTTTGCGTACATAATTAATCCTCAAAATAAGCTCTGATTACTGAAATAACAAAATCCTGCTCTTCTTCAGTCATTTTAATATCAGAAGGAAGGCAAAGACCGCGTGCGAAAATGTCCTCACCGACGCTTTTTTCGTTTGCGCTGATAAAGTCGTTGTCTGCGAAAACGGGCTGCATGTGCATAGGCTTCCAGATGGGGCGGGAGTCTATTTTTTCTTCTGCAAGCTTTTTAATAAGAACAATGGGGTCTTTGTCACAGCCCTCATCAATTGTCATACACGAAAGCCAGAAATTGGGCTTTGAATCTGAAAAATAAGGGTTCATTTTAACGGGAAGACCCTTTAAGCCCTCTTTATAGCGTCTGTAAATTTTTTCTTTTATATCGCGGTGCTCGTCAAGGTGAAGAAGCTGACCTCTGCCGATACCTGCCACAACGTTTGACATACGGTAATTATAGCCGATTTCCTCATGCTGATACCAAAGCTCAGGCTCTCTTGACTGTGTTGCCCAGAAAAACGCTTTATCTCTCTCTGCTTTATTATCTGTGAAAAGCATTCCGCCGCCTGATGTGGTGATAATTTTATTACCGTTAAAGCTTATTGCATTATATTTACCAAATGTGCCGCAGGCAACGTCTTTATACGTTGCACCGAGAGCTTCAGCAGCGTCCTCAATAAGAATTGCGCCGTACTCTTCACATACTGCAAGAATTTCATCCATTTTTGCAGGTGTGCCGTAAAGGTGTGCAAGCACAACAACCTTTGTATCGGGATATTTCTCAAAAGCCTTGCGGAGTGCTTCAGGGTCCATATTCCATGTTTCATTTTCGGAATCTATGTAAACCTGCTCACCGCCCTCATAGCTTACGGGGTTAACCGTTGCCGCAAAGGTCATATCCGAGCAGAATACCCTGTCACCTCTTTTTACCCCTGCAAGCTTTACTGCAAGGTGCAAAGCAGAGGTACAGGAAACAAGCGAAAGTGCCTCCTGATTTTTGCCTCCGTTGCGGCAAAGATATTCATTCATTTCTTTTTCCAGACCGTCACAGTTAAAGCCCAGGGGAGCAATCCAGTTTTTGTCAAATGCCTCCTGAACAAATTTTAACTCTTCCCCATGCATTGTAGGTGTTGCAAGAGGTATACTTTTTCTCATGTCTGCCATTTTAAAAGCTTCTTCCCTTCTGAAAACTTTGTAATAATTTTTATTTCTGAATTTTTTCTGCAATTATATTTACAAGACGTGCGGTCTCTTTTTGGTTTTCAATAAAGAAACCGTTATCTTTTTTTGTAAGCTCTGTTTCGTATTCTCTTATTTTTATGAGCTCCTGTTCAAAAAGGCTCTTAACCTCTGAAACGTCCTTGGTTTTATATACGTCGCAAAAGCTCCTTGAAAGAATTGCCATTGTTGAACCCAATCTGTAATGCTCTGCAATAACGTGCTCTGCAGGTAACATTCCGAAACCGAGCCTTGCAATACCACCGAAGCCGTACGGTATACCGTAAGCAGAAACTGTTTTTATAATGTCCTCAACGGTGCCGTCCGCAAGAAGCTGGAACATAAATTTCATCCCGTAAGACAGATGCAAATCGTTAAGACCGATATGTACCATATCAATTCCGCCCACATCGAGCATTTCTTTTATATTTTCGCGTGCCTCGGCAGTTTCAAGCAAGAGCATTGTTTTAACTCTGCCGCCCACGTATTCAACGAATTTTCTGATTTCGTCAACGGTTTTTGCCATAGGGAGCATAATAATATCTGCACCCGCTTCAACAACAGCGTCAATCTCTTCTTTTGAGCTGCACCAGCTTTCACCCTCTTCGTGAATCGGATTAACCCTTACAAGAAGCTCTGTCTTATTGAGCACCTTGCGAAGATTTTTTACATCCTCAACGGTGTGATGGCTTTTAACCGTGTCAAGACCGCCCTGACGCTCCTCCTTGCCGATGTATTCCATATCAACAAAAATTCTGTCAACGCCGCAGCTTTGCGCCACTATTGCAACGTCCGGTCTGTTTGTAATGTACATTAATTTCAGAGACATAAATTTTATCCTTTACTCGTCAATATTGTTTCTTTCTTCGCCTGCGGCTTTGCCTTCCACAAAGCCTTCGCTTTTAACAACGCTTCCGATTGTTTTTATAAAGCATTTAACGTCATACGAAAAACTCATTTTTTCAACGTATTCACCGTCAAGCTTTGCTTTAACTGGAATTTCAAGCTCATCTCTGCCGCTTATCTGCGCAAGACCCGTAAGACCGGGGCGCACACCGTTTGCACCGTATTTATCACGCTCTTCAATAAGATCAAACTGATTCCACAAAGCGGGACGCGGTCCTATGATACTCATTTCACCCTTGAAAATATTAAAAAGCTGAGGTAACTCGTCAAGACTTGTTTTTCTTAAAATTTTACCCACTCTTGTAATCCATTTTGTAGGATCAGAAAGCTGGTGTGTGGGAACGTCCTTTGGGGTATCAACACGCATTGTTCTGAATTTGAGAATTTCAAAATGCTCTTTGCCGAGGCCTACCCGTTTTTGTTTGAAAAACACGTGACCCTTGCTGTCTATTTTTATAGCAAGTGCAATTAAACCCATAGGTACAGCAAGAACAATAATCCCCACTGTTGCAAGCAAAATATCCAATCCACGTTTAATAAATTTTTTATACATTTTACGTACTCCGTATCTGACTTACTAAATACCTTCAGCCTTGTTTAAAAACACCTATACCGCACGGTATATTTAAAAAATGACATACCTTAGGTATTAAATCATATATAACAAAATCATATCATATATTATTTTTAAAGTCAATAAAACATACATCCATACAGTACAGATTTTTTAATATTTTTCGGGTGATTTTCTAAAAATACATCACCATATTTCACTGCAAAGCTTTCTTACACGGAAACACTTGACTTTTTAATAAAAAAATGATATATTTGCATTGATATAGGAGGCGATATAAATGGAAGCTATCTTAGATATTATTTTTAACCTTTTTGAAGGTGCAGACCTTTCTGCAATTCTTCAGTCCATTGAAGGCTCACTTGTTGAATACGACGTAAGTGCCGTACTTGACACTGTTTCAAGCTTCTTTGGCGGTCTTTTTGCTTAATTAAATGTTGAAAAACGACTCTTTTCTTTGTGGAAAAGAGTCGTTTTTTTAATTCAAAATGCCGACCGCAGGTCCCGAAATTCCTCATTCCTAATTCCTAATTCTTAATTTTGAATTATTAATATATTTTTAATATATAATAACTTGACTAATTAATTCTATGCGTGTAAAATATTAAATTAGTAAATTTTCGTTTATTTCTAAATATAAAGGGAGGCTTTAAATTGTCTGTTATAACTGCTTCGGGGCTTACTAAAGCCTACGGCAACAACGTTGTTTTAAACGATATTTCTTTTTCACTTCCCGAGGGCAAGATTATCGGTCTTTTCGGCCCTAACGGATGCGGAAAAACAACCCTTATGAAAATTCTTTCCGGTCTTATTCACGATTACAGCGGTGAGGTGCTTGTAAACGGCAACAAGCCCGGTGAAAAGACAAAGGCAATTACCGCATATCTTCCCGAACAAACCTTTGTTCACGATTGGATGAGAAACATTGATGCGGTTGATTACTTTAATGATTTTTACTCTGATTTTGATAAAAACAAAGCTCTTGAAATGCTCAAGCGCTTTGGTCTTTCCGAAAAACAGAAATCGAAAACCATGTCAAAGGGTATGCAGGAGAAGCTTCTTCTTTCCCTTGTAATGTCAAGAGAAGCCTCACTTTATATTCTTGACGAGCCTATGGGCGGTGTTGACCCTGCAACACGCGGAGCAATTCTTGATTTCATAATGCAGAATTACTCCCAGAAATCAACACTTCTTATTTCAACACACCTTATCAATGACCTTGAGTCTGTTTTCAACCATGCACTTTTCATCGGCAAAGGCAGCGTGCTTATTAACGACAGCGTTGAAAATATCACTGCAGGCGGTAAGAGTATTGAAGATGTTTTCAAGGAGGTTTTCAGCAATGTTTGGTAAACTTCTTAAAAGCGACCTGAAGGCGCAGTTTTTTTCGGTTGCACCTATTTTTATCAGCGTTTTTGTTATAGCTCTTGTGGGTGAATTGTTTGTTCTTTTCGGTAAAAGCTCAATCGGTACGGCATTGGGCGGTTTTGTTGTTGCCCTTGCAATGCTTTTTGCCTGCCTTGTAATAATCATAGCCGTAGCGCTTATGTTTTCAAAAACTGTTTTCGGCAGAGCGGGCTATTTAACACTTACTTTACCCGTTAAAACAAGCTCACTTGTGTGGTCAAAAACACTTTCGGCACTTATCTGGACATATTCAATTTATATTCTCTTTTTCGCTAGTCTCTTCCTCTGGATTTATCAGGTCGGTGAAAAAATGGGAACGGATTTCAAGGATATGGCTGACCAGCTTTTCACACTTTTATGGGGTAAAAGCATTGCAACAATGATTTCAATGCTCATTTACTACCTTGTGTGGTTCGGAATAATTATGTTTATAATTGTTCAGTGTATGTATCTCGGTATTACCTGCTCCAACGTTTCACCCGTTTCAAAATTCGGCGTTGTTGGTGCAGTGGCAGTTTTCTTTGTTTCCTTCGCGGTTGTTATGAGCATAACAGGTGCGTTCACAAGACTTTTACCCTTCGGTATGGTTATTTGTGAAGAGGTTGTAACCATTACAAGCAACGTGAATGAAAAAATTCACGAGCTGGGTGATTACGCTTACGGCTTCAACTTTGCAGGTCCTCTTCTTACCCTTGCAATTTCTGTTGCCCTTAATTATCCCATAACCTACCTCATCAAGAACAAAGTAAACATCAAATAATTGTAAAACCCCTTAAAGAAAGGTTGTTAAATATGGATAATATGAACGGACTTAAAAGGTCTGTTTTCTGCGGTGATTTACGTGCCGAAAATATCGGAAATGAAGTTACCGTTTGCGGTTGGGTTGCAAAACAGCGTGACCTCGGCGCGCTTATTTTCGTTGACCTGCGCGATAAAACAGGTATTGTACAGCTTGCTTTTGACGAAAACACAGACAAAGAAATTTTTGAAAAAGCATTCTCTGTAAGAAGTGAATACGTGCTTATGGCAAAGGGTATTGTCCGTGAGCGTTCGTCTAAAAACAGTGAAATTCCCACCGGTGACATTGAAATTGACGTTAAGGATTTAAGAGTTCTTGCAAAGAGCGAAACTCCCCCCTTTGATATTGTTGAAAATTGTCAGACATCTGAGCTTACAAGGCTTAAATACCGTTATCTTGACCTGAGAAGACCCGATTTACAAAAAAATATTCTTTTCCGTCACAAGGTAACAAAAATCACACGTGACTATTTTGATGAAAACGGATTTGTTGAAATAGAAACACCTATGCTCATTAAATCAACTCCCGAGGGCGCAAGAGATTTTCTTGTTCCCAGCCGTATTCATCAGGGCACGTTCTATGCTCTTCCCCAATCACCACAGCTTTACAAGCAGCTTTCAATGGTTGCAGGCTTTGACCGCTATATGCAGATTGCCCGTTGCTTCCGCGATGAGGACCTGAGAGCAGACCGTCAGCCTGAATTTACACAGATTGACCTTGAAATGTCTTTTGTTACAATGGAGGACGTGCTTTCTATCGGTGAAGGCTACATTGCAAGAGTTTTCAAAGAGGCTCTCGGTGTGGAAATTCCTCTTCCCCTTCCCCGTCTTACTTATAAAGAGGCTATGGAGCGTTACGGCTCAGACAAGCCCGACACCCGCTTCGGTATGGAAATTTTTGACCTTACGGACATTGTCAAGGACTGCGGCTTCTCAGTATTTTCAAGCGCTGTTGCAGACGGCGGCTCAGTACGCGGCATCACTGCAAAGGGCGCAGTTACAACATACACACGCAAAGAGGTTGACAAGCTCACAGAATTTGCAAGAGGTATCGGCGCAAAGGGTCTTGCCTGGATTCGTCTTACCGATGACGGCATTGCTTCAAGCTTTGCAAAGTTTATGACAGAGGAAGAAATGAAAGCAATTCTTGACCGTGCAGGTGCAGAAAAGGGCGACGTTGTTTTCATTATTGCTGACACAAAGAATAATTCCGTGCTTTCTGTTTTAGGTGCTTTACGTAACGAAGCAGCTAAGAAGCTTGACATTATCGGTGACGGCTTTAATCTTTTGTGGATTGTTGAATTCCCCTTCTTCGATTGGGACGAGGATTCACAGCAGTTCGTTGCAATGCATCATCCCTTCACATCACCTCTTCCCGAATGCCTTCCCTACCTTGAAACAGACAAGGCGGCAGTACGTGCAGAGGCTTATGACCTTGTGCTTAACGGTATCGAGCTCTCTTCAGGCTCAATAAGAATTACAAATCCCGAGCTTCAGGACAGAATGTTCAAGCTCCTCGGTCTTTCTGACGATGAGGCACAGCAGAAATTCGGCTATCTTCTCGATGCGTTCAAATTCGGTCCTCCTCCCCACGGCGGTATGGGTATCGGTCTTGACAGACTCATTATGCAGCTTGTTAAAGCAGATTCACTCCGTGACGTTATTGCTTTCCCCAAGGTGCAGAATGCAAGCGAGCCTATGACAGAATGTCCCTCAAGGGTCGATGATATTCAGCTTGATGAGCTTGGAATCGGTCTTAAAAGCAACGAAGAATAATTTTTTGCTTTGAATATATTCCAAATAAGTGTTAAAATATAAAAAAACACTTGAAAATAAGCGGAATTTAGTATAAAATTATTATGTATAAAAATGAAATTAATTTCTGGAGGATTTAATTTATGGTAACAGCAGGCGATTTCAAAAACGGTGTTACATTTGAAATGGACGGTAAGGTTTACTCCATTATCGAATTCCAGCACGTTAAACCCGGTAAAGGTGCAGCTTTCGTACGTACAAAAATCAGAGACGTAATCAACGGAAGCGTTACTGAAAAAACTTTCAGCCCTACTGACAAATATCCCACAGCTTACATTGAAAGAAAAGATATGGAATATTCTTACTCAGACGGCGGTCTTTACTATTTCATGGATCAGGAAACATACGATATGGTTCCCGTTGATGCAGCAAACCTCAGCGATAACTTCAAATTCGTTAAGGAAAATATGGTATGTAAAATTCTTTCCTACAAGGGCAACGTTTTCGGTGTTGAACCCCCCACATTCGTTACTCTTCAGGTAACAAAAACTGACCCCGGCTTTGCAGGTAACACCGCTACAAACGCTACAAAGCCCGCAACTGTTGAAACAGGTGCAGAAATCAAGGTTCCCCTTTTCATTGACGAAGGCGAAATGATTAACATTGACACAAGAACAGGTGAATATCTCTCAAGAGCATAATCCTGTTTTTTGAATATTCCTATATAGGAGGAGTTTATTATGACACTTACAGAAAAAGTTGCTTACCTTAAAGGTCTTGCAGAAGGTCTTGAGCTTGATAAAGACACTAAAGAGGCAAAGCTTTTTGATGCTATTTTTGATATTCTTGAAGATATGGCTCTTACAGTTTCTGATATTGATGAAGACCTCAGCGCTTGCGAGGATCTTGTTGATGCTATTGACGAGGACCTTGACGAGCTTGAAGAATACATCTTCTGCGAAGACGACGATTGTGATTGCTTTGATGACGATTGCTGCTGCGATGATGACGAGCTTTATGAGGTTGAATGCCCCCTTTGCGGCGAAGAAATTCTTCTTGATGAAGAAATGCTTGATGAAGAAGTAATCGAATGCCCCGGCTGCGGCGAAAAGCTTGAGCTTGACATCGATTTTGACGATTGTGACTGTGACTGCGATTGCGGTTGCTGCGACGACGAATAAGCGTTAAAACATTATAATGTAAAAGAGGTAATACGGAAAAATCCGTGTTACCTCTTTTTAATTAGGAATGCGGAATTAGGAATTAGGAATTTCGGAACGCTACGCGTTGATTATAAGATAAAGTTGCAAGTGGCAAGCGGCAAGTGGCAAGTTTCGGAACTGCGTTGCTATTATAAATTGCGTTGCTGAGAACAATAGCACCGTAGGGTACGCATCTATGCGTACCGCACAAAAATGCAAAAATGAAAACGTCAGAACTGCGTTGCGATTAATAAATAAAGTATTTGTGATGCGAAGCCTATCCTCCTTGCGAGCGTAGCTCGGAGGGAGGGGGACCATTCTCCCGTAAAACTGTCGTTCTCCGTATGCTTATCACGGATGATAATTTTTATATAGTTGTAAAGTTCGGGCGGAATGGTGGAAGGTACTAT
>JAGASD010000062.1 GCA_017621885.1 Clostridia bacterium
ATACTTTATGAAAATGCACCGTAAGGCGTCAGCCTTGCGGTGCATTTATCATTTCGTCTGAACGAAAACTATTCAAATTAAAACTGCCTTGCACCTTAAATCGTTAAATTTGAGTGCAGAGCAAGGCACAAATGCGCAGAACCCTGACGGGTTTTAAGCATTTTAACGTAGCTATGTGCCAAAGTTAATGATTTAAGGCTATTAAATCCCTAATTTACGCTCCCCAAGGGTGACCGTTTTTTGGTACGCCTTTGGGTAAAGCTTTGTCTGTATATGAAAAAGGAACAAATATGCACTGTTTTTGCAAGCGATTTTCTAAAATGAGTTTGAATATAATCTGTTGATTATTGAAGTTTTTTGTGATATAATCAACAACTGATATGATAATAAGCATTTGAAGGGATGGTATGGATGAAAAATACCGAAAAATCAATGGAAAAGCTTGTTGCTCTTTGCAAGGGCAGAGGTTTTGTTTACGCAGGCAGCGAAATTTACGGCGGTCTTGCAAACACATGGGATTACGGACCCCTTGGTGTTGAGCTTAAAACAAACATAAAAAACGCTTGGCGCAAAAAATTTATTCAGGAAAATCCCTACAACGTAGGTCTTGACAGCGCAATTCTTATGAATCCCCAGACCTGGGTTGCATCAGGTCACCTTGGCGGTTTCTCTGACCCCCTTATGGACTGCCGTGAGTGTAAAACACGCCACAGAGCAGATAATCTCATTGAAGATTTTGACGGCACAAACGTTGCAGGCTGGTCAAATGAACAGATGATGGATTACATCAAAGAAAAAGCAATCGCTTGCCCCCAGTGCGGTAAGCATAATTTCACAGACATCCGTCAGTTTAACCTTATGTTCAAAACCTTCCAGGGTGTTACAGAGGATAGCAAAAATGAGCTTTACCTCCGTCCCGAAACTGCACAGGGTATCTTTGTTAACTTTGCAAACATTCAGCGTACAACAAGAAAGAAGGTTCCCTTCGGTGTTGCACAGATCGGTAAATCCTTCCGTAATGAAATCACCCCCGGTAACTTCATTTTCCGCGTAAGAGAATTTGAACAGATGGAGCTTGAATTCTTCTGTAAGCCCGGTACAGACCTTGAATGGTTTGAGTATTGGCGCGGATTCTGCCGTGATTGGCTCTACTCTCTCGGCATTAAGGAAGAAAATCTCAGACTCCGTGACCACGATCCTGAAGAGCTTTGCTTCTATTCAAAAGCAACAACTGACTTTGAATATCTTTTCCCCTTCGGTTGGGGTGAGCTCTGGGGCGTTGCAGACAGAACTGACTACGACCTTACACAGCACATCAACACATCGGGTAAGAGCCTTGATTACTTTGACCCCGAAACAAACGAGAGATATATTCCCTACGTTATTGAACCCTCTCTTGGTGTTGAGCGTCTTTTCCTCACAATTCTTACAGAGGCTTATGACGAAGAGGTTGTTGATGCAGAAAAGAACGATACACGTGTTGTTCTTCGTCTTCATCCCACACTTGCACCCTTCAAATGTGCAGTTCTTCCTCTTTCAAAGAAGCTTAACGAGCAGGCAACAGAGGTGTTCACAGCACTTTCAAAGAAATTTAACGTTGAATATGATGATGCAGGTTCAATCGGTAAAAGATACCGCCGTCAGGATGAAATCGGCACACCCTTCTGCATTACTTATGACTTTGACAGTATTGAAGACGGTTGCGTAACTGTTCGTGACAGAGACACAATGGAGCAGGTTCGTCTTCCCATTGCAGAGCTTGAAAAGTATATCGAAGAAAAAATTGCATTTTAACAAAAAAGTCGCTCTCAAAGGGAGCGGCTTTTTTAAATTCAAAATTAAAAATTCAAAATGCAAAATTAAGGAACGCTGACGCGTTGATTGTAGATTAAGTTGAAAGTTGAAAACGTAAAACTGAAAACGATAACACAGTAGGGTACGCATCTATGCGTACCGCCCGATAAAATTGAAGTGTTGCGAAGCCTATCCCTCTTGCAAATCTTTGATTTGTAGGAGGGGGGACCGCGCAGCGGTGGGTGGTACTGCCTGCCCTCCGAGTTGAAGTTCGTAAGGCGGATAGGCTTCGCATTACTACATCCGGCACCTGCTCCCTGGCAGCTTCACTTCCCATTATAATCAACGCTTAGCATTTATTTGTTGCCAAAATTTTAAAACCGTGGTACAATTTATATGATAAAAGGAGTGATTTTATGGAAGGCTTCGTTTTGATTTTTGTCGGAATAATTGTGTTGATTTGTGGCATAGTCGCGTTTTTGGGTCATATTGAAATTGTTCATTCATATAACCGCAAACGTATTACGGAAGAAACCAGAAAGCCTTACGGAAGAGCCGTTGGTACGGGTTGCATAATTGTTGGTGCAGGTATTACAATTGACGGAATAATAAATATTTTTACACAGAACCTTCCACCCGTTATAACAATAATCTGTGCAGGTGTTGGCGTGGCGTTTATTTTTTACGGACAGTTTAAATACAATAAGGGTATTTTTTGAATAGAAATAATGGTCTCATCGGTTTTTGCTGATGAGACCTTTTTTGTATTATGGGTTAAGTTTTTATCAAGAGATAAAGACTTCACTCTGCATTATTATTAACGCGTCAGCGTTCCGATCGATTGTCGATATATGCTAAAGCGTTCGATATGTGCATTGCACTCGATATGTTCGCAAAGCTCAACGAGAGTACCTAGCTGTTGCTACGAAAGATACCTCCCTGCGTAAGGAGGGAGGGGGACCGTCATCCCTTAACTTTATATAGACAGAATGCTACAAGCGTGATAGAAATTTATTGTTATAAGTAAAGCTTGACGGACGGTGGAGGGTCCCTTCAACTTATTGTAAGAAACAGCTTTGTAAGGACTCTCCACCACTCCGCTGAGCTTTGTTTTTAAATACAGGCTATGACGCGCTTAAAAATTTGTTTTGAAAGCAACTTGACAAAAGGCGGTCCCCCTCTCTCCCTGCGCAGAGAGGTAAAACTTCGTACCACTTCAACTTAATTGTGCGGTACGCATAGATGCGTACCCTACGGTGCTATTGTTCTCAGCAACGCAATTTATAATCGCAACGCAGTTCCGAAACTTGCCACTTGCAACTTTATAATGCCGACCGCAGGTCCCGAAATTCCTCATTCCTCACTCCTCATTCCTCATTTAAAAACCTCCCCGAAGGGAGGTTTTTACTCCGCTCTTATAGAATCAAAAAACTCGTTATATTTACTGCTCCATTTTTTAATATCATCTTCATCGTATTTGCTCGGGAAGCCGGCTTCAATAACTGCAAAGCGCCCCATCCACATTGCGACGTTTGTCAGAATTTCTTTAAGCAACGGGTTGTCGCGGACAAGACGGACCTTATCTTTAACTGTTGCGAAGCCCTTTGTGTTAAGAAGTGCGTCAAGCTTATCGTTCATAACCTTTGCAATTTCCTCTGAGGTAACAATATTCTGACCGAATAAATCGTTTACCTGCTCTACAGTCATATAATGCAGAAGGTTTTTCAGAATAGCCATTCTGCAGGCGGGAAAGCCGATTTCCTTGAAAAATCTTTTTTCGTATTCCCACAGATTTTTAGCATTATAATATCCGTTTGAGTCTGCTTCAATACAGTCTGCAAGTATTCTGCCGGCTTTAATGCTGTATGCAATGCCCGAGCCTTTTAACGGTACTGTCATAAAAGCACAGTCACCGATTGCCGCATAGCCTTCTGCAACAAGAATACTCAAGGGCTGGCAAACGGGGATTTTTGCGTATTTTCCGCATTTTATAAGGTCCCTGCCCATATGCGGGTTTTCTTCGTGCATTGTCTGAAGGATTGAAAGAATTTCTGTTTCTTCAATTTCTCGGAATCTGCATATAAGCACGTCAACCTGCTTTTTTTCCGTAACAAGCCACGAAAAACCGACGGAGCCGTTATCTCTCAGATAAATATTGTAGGTGGTCTCGGGGTCGGGAACACCCGGGATTTTGTTGAAATATCCTCTGTATGTGTTGATAATATCATATTTCTGTATTTCTCTGTTTACGCACATATATTCGGGCAGATTGCTCCTTACGGGTGAAAAAGCACCGCAGGCATCAATAACTAAATCGCAGTAATAATCTGCATCGGCAGTCCTGATTCCGCAAACGCGGTTTCCTAAAATTATCGGAGAAATAATTTCAGCTTCATAAACTACCTTTGCACCCTTATCTGTTGCAAGCTTCAGCAAATGGTTGATAAGCACCTTTCTGTCAACTAAAATCGATTCTGCCTCCATTGCGGGTATGGTAAGCGGCTCAAGAGCTTTGTCCTGAGGCACAAAGGTTATAACGTTTCTTACGGTTTCATATTCTTCAGGTAAGGATATTTCCGCGTAGTCAAAAGCGGATTTTTCCGCAACGTCGCTCTGGGGCAGACCTATTGCCCCTTCTTTGCTTTTTTCAAAAATTGTTACGTCGTGACCGTTTTCAGCTAATTTGATTGCTGCAACAACACCGCCGTGACCGGCACCTGCTACAATAATTTTTGACATAAAATCCACCTCCGAAAAACAGCGGAATAAATCGCTTTTAAAAAACATTTGTATAACTATTATAGGTTTCTTTGGTTAAAATATATCATATTGAAAAAATTTTTACAATAATTCGTATAAATTTATAAAAACTCTTGAAAAATATAATGTAATGTGTTATATTCACATCGTACGAATATGAACACGAGTGAGAGCAGGGCAACCTGCTCTCATATTTATTGTTCAAAAAATTAAAAAAAGAGGTGCTGATTTGGCAAAGAATACGGTTTCCCTTGTGTGGGATATTGCAGAGCCTATTGCAGAAGAGTTAGGTCTTGTTTTGTGGGATGTTGTTTTCGAAAAAGAAGGCGCAAACTATTATCTCAGGATTTTTATTGACAAAGAAGAGGGTGTAGGTATTGACGATTGCGTTAATATGAGTCACGCTCTTGACGGCCCCCTTGATGCGGCAGACCCAATTGACCGTCAGTATAACCTTCAGGTTTCATCCCCCGGAATTGAGCGTAAGCTTACACGACCCTTCCATTTTGACTACGCTATGGAGGAAAAGGTTATTTTAAAGCTCATAAGACCCTTTAACGGTCAGCGTGAATTCAAGGGTGTTCTTGTGGATTATTCTGAAAAAGGTGACGTTACAATTGCTTTTGATGAGGAAAACACAATGACAGCCGAAAAGAAGGAAATAGCTTGGGTAAAGCTTGACGATTTCTCTTTTTAAAATTCAAATATTGAGCGACTGACTTGATTTAGCTCACTTGACGTACCTTTGTACGCCTGCGTTCCCTAAATCTTCGTCATTCATCTCAATCTTTGAATTTTCGATAAAAGGTAAATTCAGAGCGACTGACTTGATTTAGCTCACTTGAC